>BTVB01000002.1:0-225380 GCA_045863275.1 Gemmatimonadota bacterium | reverse complement strand
CGTCACCTTCACCGTGAAGAAGCGCTCCAGCACGCCCAGCCCCACCGTGGATCGCCGCTCGGTGACCAGGAAGAAGAGGTCGCTCAGGGGCGCGTGGATGTACGCCAGACGCAGGTTGGTCACCACCTCGTCGGCGTCGGCGTTGTACTGCACGAAGCCCGAGAAGTTGAGGGTCGTCGTCCAGGCGTACTGGAGGCGCGCGCTGTAGAGGTCGGCGCTGAACGACGAGCCCTGCACGTCCACGGCGTTGTGCTGCGCGTCCACGTCCAGCACCAGGTGGTGGTCGGGCTGCCAGCGCGCGCCGCCGCTCACGGTGTAGCGGTTCCCGTCCCAGAACCCGCCCCCCGACACGCTCACGTTCCCCGAGAGCGCCTTCCCCTGGCTCGAGCGGTACGAGACCGAGCCCTGGCCGAAGGTGTAGTCGCCCACCGGGATGCTCACGTCGGACTGGACCCGGAAGGGCCGGTCCAGGCGTTCGAAGCTCCGTGTGTACGAGAGGTTGAGGGACGAACGGTCCACGAAGCTGAAGGCCAGCGCCGCGCGCTCTTCCCGCGACTCCAGGCGGCCCGCCAGGTCCGTGGTGTACGTCCACTCCACGTACGGGTTCACCTCCAGGAGGGCGGGGACGCCGGGGCGGGGGTGGATCCCCAGCGTGGCGTAGCTCTCCTGGATGGCGCGCCGTCGCACGAACCCGACCCCGGGGGAGAAGCCCTCCCCCACGCGGCGCACCGCCGCCGAGGCATTCCAGAACCGGTCGCGCCAGCCGACGGAGAGTCGGGCGGCCCGGCCGTCCTCCTCGCCCTCCCGGGTGCCGGCGACGTAGGTGTTCACGAAGAGGTTGTCGAAGACGTTGAGGTTGGCGTCCACGCCGAAGGCCTGGTTCGTGGCGGCGTCGGAGCTGGTGGCGTTCCGGCTGGTGAAGATCACGCCCACGTCCGAGCTCCCCAGCAACCGCTGCCGCAGGCGCACCACGCTGAAGTTCTCGGCGGGCACCGAGCCGAACTCCTCCCCCTGCACGTTGAGGAGCCCCACCTCCATGCCGCCCACGCGGCCGGTGAGGCGGGCGCCCCCCAGGAGGGGTACGGGGCTTCCGCCCCGGAGCCCGATCTGGCGGGAGTGGAAGAGCGTCATGTCCCTCAGCGACGACCCCAGGCGAGGCCCCCCCGGGCCTCCGTCCACGTCGCCGAACGTGAAGGTCCCCGAGTTCTCCAGGAAGAAGGGACGCAGCTCGGGGAAGAACACGGGGAAGCGGGTGAGGTTCACCTGCTCCTGGTCCACGTCCACCTGGGAGAAGTCGGTGCGCCAGGTGAGGTCCAGCGTCATGTTCGGCGTGATGCCCCACTTCACGTCCATGCCGCCGTCGCCGTCGGTGCCCAGAGCCTCGGGGCCCAGCCCCGCGCCGGAGGCCCGGGACGCCAGCGCGAAGGGCTTCACGTTCAGGTTGCGGCCGGCGGGGAGGCGTCCGAGGCCGGTGAGGGTGCCCGCCTTGGACATGAGGAAGACGCGGTTCCGCCGGTCCAGCGGCGCCCAATACGACACCTCGTTCCGCCGCCGGATGCGGCGCATGAGGTTCATCCCCCACGTCTGGTCGGGCAGCGTGGGGTCGAAGCGGAGCGTACGCCACGGGATGGCCAGCTCCACCGTCCACCCGCGCTCGTGGGTCGTGGTCTTCACGTCCACCACGCCGTCCCAGCCGTAGTCCCGGGAGCGGCCGTCGTCGAAGCCCTGGCCGTCCTTGATGCCGCCGGCGGGGTTCACGAAGAAGATGAACGACGTGCGCCGGTCCAGGTACGTGTCCAGCGTCACGCCGAAGGCGTCCATCTCCTCGAAGAGGATCCCCGGCGAGTCGCGCTCCATGCCCCCGTAGACCATCCCCGCCGGGTCCGCGTCGAACAGCTCGGCCCCGATGTAGAGATAGTCGTCGTCGAAGGTCACCCGCACTTCGGTGGGCTGGCTGGCGGGCGCTCCGGCGTCGGGCTCGGACTGCATGAAGTCGGTGATGGGCTCCGCGGCCCGCCACGCCGCCTCGTCCATGCGTCCGTCGATGCGGATCCCCCGGCCGGGGGTCACGGAGAGGACGGGGCGGGGCAGGCCCTCGGGGTTGCCCCCGTCGCCGTTCTGCTGCGCCGCCGCGGGCGCCGCCACCAGCGCGCCGCCGAGGAGGGCGAGGGCGGCCCCGAGGAGGACCCGCGGCACGCGCGCGCTCAACCCGCCGAGCTGATGGTGAAGCGGAATCCGTCCGGATCCACCACCGTGAACGCCCGGGTGCCCCAGGGCGTGTCCCCGGGCCCGGATTCCAGCGTGCCCCCCCGGGCCTGGATGTGCCCGGCCAGGGTGTCGATGTCCTGGGCGGTCTCCAGGTGGAAGCGCATCCCCACGCCCTTCACCCGGTCCTTCCCCTTGGAGAAGTCGTCCTGGGAGAGGAAGATCTGCTCCGAGCCGGCGATGAGCTCGTATCCCTTGACCACGCCGCCCTCGTCCCAGGCCTGCGCGACGTGGAAGCCCACCACGTCACGGTACCAGGTCAGGCTGGCCTCGAGGTCGCGGACGGTGAGGGAGGGGGTTAGGGCGCGGAGACGGAGGGTCTCTGGCTGGCTGCGCTTGAAGTCGTCGGAAGGCATGGGAGTCTCCGGTCAGGGTTGCGGGGAGGGCACCCCGGGGGTCGTCTGGTCGTCACGTATGCGCACGGCCACCACGTGCCCGGTGGCGGTCACCACGCCGTCGGCGGAAAGCGTCTCCTCCACCACCACCTTCCTCCCCTTCATCTCCACGATGCGGCCCCGGATCTCCAGCTCGGGGCCCAGGGGGGTGGGCTTGAGGAAGTCCACCTTCAGCGCGGCGGTGACGAAGCGCGGGGACGGTCCGTCGCCGATCTCCCTGCTCTCGGCGCGGAGCGCCGCGGCCGACGCGCTTCCCGTGCCGGCGCAGTCGAGGAGCGAGGCCACCATCCCTCCGTACACGGAGCCGGGAATCGCCGTGTGATGCGGCGCCGGCGTGAAGCGCGTCACGGTCTCGTCGCCGTCCCAGCGGGTCCGGAGGCGGAGCCCCACCTCGTTGAGGCGCCCGCACCCGTAGCAGTGCGCGGCGTCGTCGGGGTAGAAGTCCTGGATGGCGGGGGTGTCCTCGATCATGAGACGGGCCTGCGGACGACGGGGACGGTGACGTGGGAGGGGTGCCCCGGCCCGCGGTGCACGCGGACGGTGGCGGGGCGGAAGTCCTCGTCGCGGGCAAGGAAGATGTTGGGCACGAAGGTCTGCGGGTTGCGGTCGATGAGGGGGAACCAGGTGCTCTGGACCTGGATCATGATGCGGTGTCCACGCCGGAACGTGTAGCTCTGGGTATGGAGGGACCACGAATAGTCCAGGACCGAGTCGGCCACCAGGGGGCGGGGGGTCTCGAAGCCTTCCCGGTAGCGTCCGCGGAAGACCTCGTTGGAGACCATGAGCTGGTACCCGGCCAGCTCGCCCTGGGACGCGTGGTCCTCGGGGAACACGTCGATGAGCTTCACGACCCAGTCGGCGTCGGTGCCGCTGGTGGCGGCGAAGAGGTTGGCCACGACCTCGCCGGCGATGGTGACGTCCTCCTCCAGGACGTCGCTCTCGTAGGAAAGGACGTCGGGGCGGTCGTCCACGAAGCGCTGGTCCTCGGTGAGCCACGTCCTCCAGGTGGAGCCGGGGCCGTACGTGGCCTGGATGGGCCGGCTGCGGTAGGGCACAGGGTGCGCCGGGTCGGAGACGTAGGCGTCCACCGAGTCGGGGTCGGCGGGGTCGGGAGCGTCGAAGGAGAGGCGGCCGTCGGCGCGGAAGTAGAGGTTCCGATCCACCGTCTCCTCCCGGGGGGGCCAGGCGTCCCACCGGCGCCAGGTGTTGGAGCCGGTCTCGAAGGTGAGGGCCTCGGGCAGGTCCAGCTCCCCCCGGCCCTTCAGCCAGTAGCGGAACCAGGGAGCCTGCACCTCCCGGAGGAAGAAGTCGGACGTTGCGCTCCCGAAGGGGATGGGGCCCAGGCTGTCGCCGGGGCGTCGGTTCCACCCGCCGTGGTTCCACGGCCCGACCACCAGGTGGTTGATGCCCGCGGTGTCGTGCTTCTCCAACTCCTCGTAGATGCGCAGGGGCCCGTAGAAGTCCTCCTGGTCCCACCAGCCCGCCACGTTCAGCGTGGGGACGGTGGTGGCACGGATGTGGGGGACGAGGGTCTGGGCCTTCCAGAAGGCGTCGTAGTCGGGATGGGCCACGTAGTCGTTCCACGTGGGGATCCGCCCCTTGAGCACCCGCTCGTTCACGTTGGCCAGGGAGCCCAGGCGCAGGTACCACTCGTAGGTGTCGTGGCGGTCGAAGGAGAACGGCTCGGTCTCCTTCGAGGTCTCCATCATGGCGGCGTACTCGAAGCCGTAGCTCAGCCGGAACGCCCCGTTGTGGTGGAAGTCGTCGCCCAGCCACATGTCGGCGGGGGACGCCTGGGGGGAGATGGCCTTCAGCGCCGGGTGGGGGCGGAGCGCCCCCTGGATGGTGGTCCAGCCGTCGTACGACACGCCGAGCATGCCCACGCGCCCGTTGTTGCCGGGCACGTTCTCCAGGAGCCACTCGATGGTGTCCCACGTGTCCGTGCCCTCGTCGATCCCCTCGGTGGCGCCGGGGGCGAGGGCGGGGCGCTGCATGACGAACGTGCCCTCCGAACCGAAGCGCCCGCGGATGTCCTGGAAGACGAAGACGTACCCTTCCGCAGCCAGCTCCCGGAACGAGCCGTCGAGCTGGCCCGCGGCGCCGGAGATCCCGTAGGGCGTGCGCTTGAAGACGAAGGGGAGGGGCGAGGAGACGTCCCGGGGCCGGAGGATCTTCGTGTTCAGCCGGACGCCGTCCCGCATGGGGATCAGGACGTCCGTGATCTCGTACCGGTCGGAGGTGCGGGGCTGGGCCTGGGAGCGGGCGGGCGAGGGGGCGAGGACCGCCAGGAGCACGGAAAGGCGGAGGAGGACGGGGCGCATGCATGCCTCCGGCAGGGGGGCCCGGGGGCCCGGGACGCGAGAGGCCAATGTGGGACGGACGCGCCCGGCGCGCCAAGCCCCGGGCCGGCGGTGGGCGGAAGGGCCCGGGGTGGTTAGCATGGAGGGACCGCTCCGCCCACCCACCGGAACTTCCATGACCACCGCCATCTTCGACGGGCACAACGACACCCTCACGCAGATCCGGAACGCGCCCGCTGAGGAGGGCCGCTCCTTCCTGGAGCGGAGCGACAGGGGGCACATCGACCTTCCCCGCGCTCGGGAAGGTGGGCTCGCGGGCGGCTTCTTCGCCGTCTTCGCCCACAACCCCTCGTGGGAGCGCACGGTCCTCCCCATGAAGGGACCCGACGGGAAGGACGTCCCCGGGGGCCGCACCGTCCCGTTCCCCCCGCGGCTGAACCGGCGCACGGCGCTGGACTACACCCTGTCGTGCGTCTCCGACCTCCTGCGCTGGGAGGAGGACGCGGGCGGCGCCATGAAGGTGGTGCGCACCACCGGCGAGCTGCGGCGCTGCCTGGCCGACGGCACCTTCGCCGCCATCCTCCACGTGGAGGGGGTGGAGGCGCTGGACAAGTCCCTCCAGACGCTGGACGTGCTGGTGGCGGCGGGGCTCCGCTCCCTGGGGCCGGTGTGGAGCCGGCCCAACGCCTTCGGCCACGGCGTCCCCTTCGACTTTCCCCGCTCGCCCGACACGGGGCCGGGCCTCACCGCGGCGGGCAAGCGCCTGGTGGGGCGCTGCAACCAGCTCGGCGTGATGGTGGACCTCTCCCACCTCAACGAGAAGGGCTTCTGGGACGTGGCCCGCCTCTCCCAGGCGCCCCTGGTGGCCACACACTCGGGGGCTTGGGCGCTGTGCCCCTCGCCCCGGAACCTCACCGACGCGCAGCTCGACGCCATCCAGGCCAGCGCCGGCGTGGTGGGGATCAACTTCCACAAGGGCTTCCTCCGCGCCGACGGCGACGCCGACCAACCCACGTCCGTCGTCGAGATCGCGCGCCACGCCCGCTACGTGGCCGACCGCATCGGCGTGGAGCACGTGGCGCTGGGCTCCGACTTCGACGGCGCCAAGATGCCCGACGACCTCCCGGACTGCGCGGCGCTGCCCCGCCTGGTGGACGCGCTCCGGGACGCCGGCTTCGGCGCCTCCGACCTGGAGCGCATCGGGACGGGGAACTGGGTGCGGGTCCTCGACGACACCTGGAGCGCCTGATGCCCCTCCACGACTGGATGCCCGAAGCCCAGCGCCTCCGCGCCGCGGCGCCCCGACACGTCCTTTTCCTCTGCGTGGCCAACTCGGCCCGGAGCCAGATGGCCCACGGCATCGCCCGGTCGCTCGCTCCTGAAGGGGTGAAGGTGTCCTCGGCGGGCTCCGAGCCAACGTCGGTGCGTCCCCAGGCCATCGCCGTCCTGGCCGAGATCGGCGTCGACATCGCCCACCACCGCTCCCGGGGGATGGACGAGGTGGAGCGCCCGGTGGACGCGGTGGTGACTCTGTGCGCCGAGGAGGTGTGCCCGGCGTGGCTGGGGCCCGCTCTCCGGCTTCACTGGGGGCTCCCCGACCCGGCGGCGGTGGAGGGCACCGAAGCGGAGAAGCTCCAGGCGTTCCGCGACGTCCGCGACGAGCTGCTGCGCAGGCTGTCGGTGGTGTTCGGGGCCTGATTCGGCGCGGCTTCTCGACCCCTCACGCGTCCAGGGTGTAGCTTTCGGAGCCATGACGCAGACCGCACGCACCGCAAAGCGCATCCTGTGGGTCGACGACGAGATCGACCTCCTGAAGCCGCACCTGCTCTTCCTGCAGGCGCGCGGCTACCACGTGGACGCCATCTCCAACGGCGACGACGCCCTCACGCTGCTGCGGGAGAACCCCTACGACCTGGTGCTCCTGGACGAGCAGATGCCGGGGCGTCGGGGGCTGGAGGTCCTGGAGATCCTCCGCCGCCACGACCCGTACGCCCGGGTGGTCATGGTGACGAAGTCGGAGGAGGACCTCACCATGACCGAAGCCATCGGCCGGCGGGTGGACGACTACCTGGTGAAGCCCACCAGCCCCCGCCAGGTGCTCTCGGTGGTGACGCGGATCCTCGAAGGCTCGTCCATCCGCCAGCAGCAGGTGGCCCAGGACTTCGCGGCCCGCTTCGCGGCGCTGTCCCGCCACGTCCAGGAGGCCACCTCCGCCGACGACTACGCCCGTACCTTCGCCGAGCTCACCGACTGGCACGTGCGGCTGGAGCACGCCGGCGAGCACGGGCTCCTGGACACGGTCCACTCCCTCATGACCGACCTGCGCCGGGACTTCGGGACCTTCATCGTCCGGGAGTACCCCCTCTGGATGCGGCGCACCCGTGAGCGTCCCGTCCTGTCGGTGGACCTGGTGGAGCTCTTCCTCCTCCCCTGGCTGGGGGACGACCCGGTCTTCTTCGTGGTCCTGGACTGCATGCGCCTGGACCAGTGGCGGTCCATCACCCCCCTCCTGGCCAACTTCTTCGAGATCGAGGAGCACTACCACTACTCCATCCTCCCCACGGCCACCCCTTACGCCCGCAACGCCATCTTCAGCGGCCAGTTCCCCGACGACATCGCCCGGAAGAACCCGGGGTGGTGGGACGCCTCCGACGACGAGGGGAGCCTCAACGCCTTCGAGGACCGGCTCCTGGAGCACCAGCTCCGGCGCCTCACGAAGCGGAACGTGCCGGTCCACTACGAGAAGATCTTCTCCGACCGGGAGGGCGATCAGGTCCGGGCCCGGGTCAACTCGGCGGTGAAGACCCACGGGGGCGTCATCGCGCTGGTGTTCAACTTCGTGGACCTCATGACCCACGGGCGCTCCGAGTCACCCATCCTCATGGAGGTGGCCAAGGACGAGGCTGCCCTCCGGGGCCTGACCCGGTCCTGGTTCGAGCGCTCCACCGCCTTCGAGGTGCTGAAGGGGGCGGCGCGGGCCGGGCACCGGGTGATCCTCACCACGGACCACGGCTCCATCCTGTGCCAGCGGCCGTCCACGGTGTACGCCCGGCGCGACGCCACGGCCAACCTGCGCTACAAGTTCGGCCAGGACCTGCGCGTGGAGCACGCCAACACGGCGTTCCTGACCAAGGACGAGAAGGACCTGCGGCTCCCCGGCGGGCGGCTGGGCCAGAGCTACGTGCTGGCGGTGGAGGACCACTTCTTCGTGTATCCCACCAAGCTCCGGGAGTACCAGGCGCGCTACAAGAACTCCTTCCTCCACGGAGGGATCAGCCCGGAGGAGATGATCGTCCCCGTGTCCCGCCTCACGCCGCGCGGGCGGCCCGCCACCTGACGTGAGGCTGTACCTCCGGATCCTGGGCTTCCTCAGGCCCCACACCCCCCTCCTCCTGGCGGCGGTGGCGGCCACCCTGGTCTTCGCCCTCCTGGACGCGGCGGTGTACGTCCTCCTCATCCCCTTCGTGGACGCCCTCTTCGTGAGCGGGGGCGCCACCCGGGCCCAGGCGCCCAACGTCATGGAGCGCCTGCTGGACGCCACCGTGTACCGGTGGGTGGACCTCTCCGGAGACCCCCTGGACGCGGTGAGCCGGATCATCGTGCTCATCCTCGTCGTCTTCGCGGTGAAGAACGTCTTCTTCTTCGCCCGGGCGTACCTGGTGGCCCGGGCGGAGCAGGCGGTGAACCGGGACCTGCGCAACCGGGTCTACGACCACCTGGTGGACCTGGACCTGGCGTTCTTCGGCCGGGTGCGCATGGGGCAGATCGTGAGCCGCCTCACCACCGAGGTGGAGACGCTGCGCACCGTGGTCACCGCCGAGCTCTCCAAGCTCCTCTCGGCGGTCTTCGAGTTCGCGGCGGCGCTCGCCATGATGGTCATCATCTCGTGGAAGCTCACGCTGGCCGCCTTCGTGGTGATCCCCGGCGCCATGATCATCTGGGGGCCCCTGGTGCGGGTGCTGCGGCGCCGGGATCGCCGCGTGCTCAACCTGGGCGGCGAGGTGAACGCGCACATCCAGGAGACGCTCTCGGGGATCCGGCTGGTGAAGGCGTCGTCGGCGGAGGACCGGGAGCGCTCCCGCTTCCACCGCCTCACCGGCGACTACTTCCGCAACTTCCTCCGCGCCGAGCTGGCTCGGGCGCTGGCGGCGCCTCTCACCGAGATGCTGGCGGCTGCGGGGACCGTGGTCCTCCTCTGGTACGGCGCGCGCCTGGTGGTGGCCGGAGAGCTCACCGGCGCCCACTTCGTGGGCTTCCTGGGCCTCTCCCTGAAGTTGTACGCTCCGGTGAAGAACGTGGCCAAGTTCCCCGCCACGGCGCAGCCGGGGCTGGTGGCCGCCGAGCGCGTCTTCGAGTTCCTGGACGCGCCCGTGGAGATCCGCGACCGGCCGGGTGCCAGGCCCTTCCCCGGGCTCGAGCGGGAGATCTCCTTCGAGCACGTGTCGTTCGCCTACCGTGAGGGGGAGCCGGTGCTCCAGGACGTCTCCATCACCGTGCCCCGGGGGACGGTCCTGGCGCTGGTTGGCCCGTCCGGCGCCGGGAAGAGCACGCTGGTGGACCTGGTGGGGCGCTTCTTCGAGGTGACGGAGGGGCGGGTGGCGTTGGACGGCGTGGACGTCCGCGACCTGCGCCTGGCCGACCTCCGGGGGCAGCTCGGCATCGTCTCCCAGGAGACGGTGCTCTTCCACGACACCGTGCGGGCCAACATCGCCTACGGGCGCCCCGACGCCAGCGACGCGGAGATCGAGCAGGCCGCCCGGGCGGCCAACGCCCACGACTTCGTGGCCCAGATGCCCAGGGGGTACGACACGCTCGTGGGCGAGCGGGGCACCGAGCTGTCGGGGGGGCAACGCCAGCGCATCGCCATCGCCCGGGCCATCCTCCGGGACCCGCCCATCCTCATCTTCGACGAGGCCACCAGCGCCCTGGACACGGAGTCGGAGCGTCTGGTGCAGGCGGCCATCGAGCGCCTTCTCCGGGGGCGCACGGTCTTCGTCATCGCCCACCGCCTCTCGACGGTGCAGCGCGCCGACCAGATCGTGGTCCTGGACGGGGGGCGGGTGGTGGAGCAGGGGGACCACGCCGCCCTGCTGGCCCGCGGCGGGCTCTACAGCCGCCTCCACCGCCTCCAGTTCGAGGGGCCGCCGCCCGGGGACGCATGAACGGGAAGCGGGTGCGCCACGCGCTGGAGTACGCCCTCTTCCGGGTGCTCACCACCGTGCTCCTCGCCCTCCCGGAGCGGCCGGCGCTGGCGCTGGGGGGCGCGCTGGGGTGGTTTGCCGGGGTGGTGCCGCGCATCCGCCGCGCCGACGTGGACCGCCACCTCCTGCAGGCCTTCCCCGACGAGAGCGCGGCGTGGCGCGCACGCGTCGCGCGGGGGAGCTACGCCCACCTGGGTCGGGAGGCGGTGGCAACGTTCCGGATGGCGGCCATGGACGCCGGGGCCGTGGTGGCGCGCACCACCGTGGAGGGCCACGACGCGTTCCTGGCCGCCGTGGCCGAAGGGAAGGGGGTGGTGCTGGTCACGGGCCACCTGGGCAACTGGGAGCTGGGGGGTGCCGCCCTCACCGCCCGGGGCACGCCCATGGACGCCGTGGCCAAGGGCATGGCCAACCGGCGCTTCGGCGCCGACCTGGTGGCGTCCCGGGAGCGCCTGGGAATGCGCATCGTGGACATGTCGGAGGCGTCCCGGACGTGCATGCGGACGCTGAAGGCCGGGGGCGTGGTGGGGCTGGTGGCCGACCAGAACGCCCGGCCCGACAGCGTGTTCGTGCCCTTCTTCGGGAAGCTCGCCGCCACCTTCCCGGGTCCCGCCCTCTTCGCGTTGCGCACCGGAGCGCCGATCTTTCTGGGCGTCTGCCTCCGGGAGCCGGGGCGCCCCCACCGGTACCGGGTGCGCCTGCGGAGGCTGGACCCGGAGCCCACCGGCGACCTGGAAGCCGACATCGTCCGCCTCACCCGGGCCCACACCGCGGCGCTGGAAGACGCGGTGCGGGCGGCGCCGGAGCAGTACTTCTGGCAGCACAAGCGATGGAAGACCCGGCCTCCCGGCGAGGCCTCCGGCTGACGCGCCCAGGGCGCCGCCAGGAACCGGGTCCGGCGCCGTCGGTATCACCCGTCGACGTCGCAAGGGACCACAAACAACGCCGAGCCAGCCCGTGATCTACGTCTGCATCCCCGCCCACGACGAAGCCGCCACCATCGGTGTGCTCATGTGGAAGGTGCGCAGGGTCATGGGTGAGTTCGGGCGGGACTACCGCATCGTGGTCCTGGACGACGCGTCCACCGACGGCACCCAGGAGGTACTGACCCGGTACCGGAGGAGCCTGCCCCTCACCATCCTCCACTCGGAGGAGCGGCTGGGGTACTCCCGCTCGGTGGACCGCCTCCTGCGCCACGTGGTGGCGGAGGCGCCCTACCCCAAGCGCGACTGCGCGGTGGTGCTGCAGGGCGACTTCACCGAGCGCCCCGAGGACGTGGTGGGCCTGGTCAAGATCCTGGAGGGAGGCGCCGACATCGTGGCCGGGTCGCTGGCCGCCGAGATGGACCGCCTTCCCCGTCCCGTGCGCCTGGCCCGCAAGGCCGCGCGCTTCCTCCTGGGCGCCGCGTGGCGCAAAGCCCCGGTCTCCGACCCCCTCAGCGGGCTCCGGGCCTACAGGGTCATCGTCCTCAAGAAGGCACTGCGGGACCTGCCCGAGGACCAGCCCATCGTCGGCGCCGACGGGTGGGCCGCCAACCTTGAGCTCCTCCGGCTCCTGGTCCCCCACGCCCGCAGGATCGCCGAGGTCCCCCTGGAGATGCGCTACGACCTCCAGGTGCGCCCGTCCCGCTTCCGGGCCTTCCCGACGCTCCGCTCCCTCCTCCGCCAGCGCGGCGGCGTTTGGGGGACGGGTCTCGATCCCGAGACGGCATGAGCGTGATGGGGGCCGGCCCGAGCCGGACCGCCCTGTGGGCGGCCGGCCTGCTGGCCGCCGGGATCGCCGCGGCACCCCCCGCCGCGGCCCAGGTGGCGCCGGTTCCCCGGCCCACCGTCCGGGCCTACGCCGCCGACTCCACCGTGGCCCGGGCCCCCTTCGGCCCCGGCGAGCTCCTCACGTACAAGGTGAAGATCGGCATCTTCAACGCCGGCGAGGGGCACATGGCCATCCCGGAGGTGGACACGGTCCGTGGCCGGGACGCCTACCACATCAACATGGCCATCAACGGGGGGCTGGGCCCGGCCCGGGTCAACGACCGCTACGACTCGTGGCTGGACATCCGCACGCTCCAGAGCTGGCGGTTCATCCAGGACATCCACGAGGTGAACTACCGGAGCTTCCGCCACTACGAGTTCTATCCCGAGCGCAAGCTGTGGGACCGGGAGGACAACGACGAGTTCGGGGAGCTGGGGTCTCTCCTTCCCCTGGACGACATCGCATTCATCTACTTCATCCGCACCCTTCCCCTGGAGGTGGGCCGCACCTACTCCTTCGACCGCTACTTCAAGGGCGAGGGGAACCCGGTGTCCATCCAGGTGCTCCGCAGGGACCGTAGGGAGACCGACGCGGGGACGTTCAACACCCTCGTGGTCCGCCCCATCATCCGGACGCGGGGCCTCTTCCAGGGCGGCAAGGCCGAGCTCCACCTCACCGACGACGAGCGGCGGATCCTGGTCTACATGAAGTCGGACATCAAGAACTTCCCCGGCTCCCTCACGCTCCACCTCCAGTCCATCCGGGAGGGGCTCCCCCTCCACCCGGTGGCCCGGGACCGGGCGCTGCGCGGGGAGAACCGCGAGCCTCCGGAGCCGGACACGCTGCCGTGGCCGTGAACATGCGGAAGGTCCGCCTCAAGGCGGTCTGGCTCCTCATCCTCCCCTTCCTCTGGCTCGCCCGGCCCACGCCTCTGCTCCTGGGCGTGGGCGTCGTGTTGGCGGTGGTGGGACTGGCGGTGCGGGGGTGGGCGGCAGGGACGATCCACAAGGAGAAGGAGCTCACCACCACCGGCCCCTACGCCTTCACCCGGAACCCCCTCTACGTGGGGAGCTTCTTCCTGGGGCTGGGCATCACGCTGGCGGGGGGGCACTGGGCGTGGCCCGCCCTTTTCGTGGCCTTCTACGCCGGAGTGTACGGCAAGACCATGGCCGGGGAGCGCGAGCTCCTCACCGGGCTCTTCGGCGACCGCTACCGGGCTTACGCCGCCAACGTCCCCGCGGTGGCGCCCCGCCTCACGCCCTGGCGGGAGCCGGGGGTGGAGGGGGGTGGCTTCACGTGGGCGCAATACAAGCGCAACCGTGAGTGGGAGGCGGCGCTCGGCGCGCTGGTGGGCTTCGCGTTCCTCGGCGGGAAGTGGTGGCTGGGGCTCTGAGCTGACGTCCCCGCCGAGGCAACCCGCGGCGCCGCCCGCGGTGTCGAAGGGGCTCCACGACCTGCCCGCCGGGAGCCCTCCGATGAGACGCACCGCCCTGTCCGCCGCCGTCCTGCTCGCGTCCTCGACCCAGATCGCTCCGGCCCAGCAGGCCGTCCTTTCCCTGGGACGGCCGGAAGCCGTCCTCGCCGACGCGTTCTCCTCCCTCCGCGGCGCCCGGGAGCTGTCCGGCGGAAGGCTCCTCCTCGCCGACTGGATCGAGGAGCGGGTGGTGCTCGTCGACCTGGACGCCGGCACGGTGACGGACGTGATGCGCTCGGGGCCCGGGCCCGACGAGGTGCGCCTCCCCTCGGCCCTGATCCCCATGGCCGGCGACTCCACGCTGGTCGTGGATCTGGGGAACAGCCGCCTCACGGTGCTGAGCCCCTCGGGGATGGCCGTCCGGAGCGTCCGGGCCGAGCGCCCGGGAATGACGGGGGTGCGGGGCGTGGACGCACGAGGCGGGCTCTGGTACGCGGTGCCGGCGTGGGCGTCGGGGTCGGACCCCCTTCCCGACGACTCGGTGCGGGTGGTGCGCCACGCCCCCGACGGCACCACCCGGGCCGTCGCGGTGGTCCAGGGCTCGAGGATGCGGAGCGACGCCGGGAGTCCCTCCCGGGAGCCCCGCATCCCGGTGGTTGGGTACGCCGGGCAGGACGCCTGGACGCTCCTCGCCGGCGGGTCGATGGCCATCGTCCGCGGAGCCCAGTACCGCGTGGAGGTCGTCGCCGCCGACGGCCGGCGCACCGTGGGCCCTCCCAACGCCGGGCGCCCTCGCCCGGTGACGGACGAGGACAAGCGGCGCTTCGTCGTGGACTTCATGGCGTCGAGCCCCACGAGCGGGCGGGGTGAGGGCGGGGGGCTGGGGCACACGCCCGCTCCCGACGAGTCCGAGGTGGCCAGGTTCGTGCGCACCACCCAGTTCGCCGAGGTCCACCCCTGGTTCGAGGGAACCCCCACCGCGGCGCCGGGGGACCGGGTCTGGGTGAGGCGCGCGGGGCCGCCTGGGGAGCCGGTCCTCTACGACGTCTTCGGCGCCGACGGCCGGCGGCTTCGCACCTTCTCCCTCCCGGCGGGGCGCCGGATCCTCACCGTGGGCGCACGCGGCGTCTACGCGGCCTTCGCCGACGAGCTGGGACTCGAGTCCGTGGAGCGCTACCGGCTTCCCCCCGACGCCGTGCCCACCTCCAGCGGTGTCGCGCCCGCATCCCTGGGCTCGGCGGCCGCCGCGGCCGACGCGGCCACCACGCCCCGGGTGAGCCGACGGAGCACCGCGGTCACCGCCTCCTCGTCCATGAGAGGCCGGACCTCGGGGCGGTAGAGCATCTCCACCAGCGCCCGGTCCACGGGAGCATACTCGGACACCAGGGACCACGGCTGGTAGAAGATGCTCTCCGGGTAGAGGTCGGAATCCCGCCCCAGCCCGAGGATCTGCGTCACCTCCTCGCGGATGAGGTGGTCGCGCACCTCCTGCTCGCGGTCGCTGGCGAGGAGCACCACCGCGCGGGTGAAGTGGCCCGCGCCGTCGAACCAGACGCTGAAGTAGCCGATGTTGCCCGGGACGTAGCCGGGGAGGATCTCGGAGAACCGGCTCACCGGGGCGAAGTGGATCTCCACCAGGGGGTCCGCCTCGACCTCCACCATGTCCGTCAGGCTGGTGAGGGCGTTGATCTCCGACACCACCCTGGCGAGCTGCGCCCGGTCGGCCTCCGTGGCATCGCCGTTGACGCGGAAGCGCACGGGCTGGCCCCACCGCCGCACCACGCGGCTGGCCGAGCCGAACTCGAAGCCCAGGGCGATCTCGGTGAAGTAGTCCACCTCGTCGGCGGTGTACCCACCGGGGCGGGGCTCCACCCTCACCTCCACCGTGTCGGCGCCGCCGCCCGCCGCCGCGACCACGCGGGCGGTGCCCGGGCGCAGCGCCACCACGGCGCCCGCCGTCACCCGGGCGAAGCGCTCCGCCGACGAGCTCCACGTCACCGTGGCGCTCGGGTCGGAGGTGGTCGCGGTGAGGCGCGCCGTGTCCCCAACCACCACGGTGACGCGGTCGGGGCCGGCGATGGTCACGTCCACGCCGTCGGGGCCCGTGGGGCCGGCGTCGCCGCAGGCCGAGGCCAGCAGGAGCGCGAGGACCGCCGCCGGCCCCCCGGGCGCCCTCCTCACGAATAGGCGTCCTTGTGCACGCCCTTCATCGCCCGGCCGGAGGGCTCGTTCATGGTCTGGAACGACGCGTCCCACGCCAGCGCCTCGGGGGTCGAGCACGCCACCGACTTGCCGCCGAGGACCGTCTCGGCCGCGGAGGGGAGGGGGAAGTGCTCCTCGAAGATGGAGCGGTAGAGGTACCCCTCCTTCGTGTCCGGCGTGTTGTGGGGGAAGCGGAACCTGGCGTTGGCCATGTCCTGGTCCGAGACCCGGGAAGCGGCGTGCGCCTTGAGGGAGTCGATCCACGCGTAGCCCACGCCGTCGGAGAACTGCTCCTTCTGACGCTTGAGCACCACGTCGGGGAGGTGGTCGGCGAAGGCCTCCCGGAGGATGCGCTTCTCCACGCCGTCGGGGCCCACCATCTTGGCCGCCGGGTCCAGGCGCATGGCCGTCTCCAGGAACTCCAGGTCCAGGAAGGGCACGCGCGCCTCGATGCCCCAGGCCGCCATGGACTTGTTGGCCCGCAAGCAGTCGAAGGCGTGGAGGCGGTCCAGCTTCCGCACCGTCTCCTCGTGGAACGCCCGGGCGTCGGGCGCCTTGTGGAAGTAGAGGTACCCGCCGAACACCTCGTCGGCGCCTTCGCCGGACAGCACCATCTTGATGCCCATGGCCCGGATGCGCCGGGCCATGAGGTACATGGGCGTGGACGCCCGTACCGTCGTGACGTCGTACGTCTCCAGGTGGTAGATGACGTCGCGGAGCGCGTCCAGCCCCTCCTGAACCGTGAAGTGGAACTCGTGGTGCACCGTGCCGATGTGCTTCGCCACCTCGGCGGCGGCCTTCAGGTCGGGCGACCCCTCCAGCCCGATGGCGAAGGAGTGGAGCTGGGGCCACCACGCCTCGGTGTAGTCGTCGTCCTCGATGCGCCGGGCGGCGTACCGCTTGGCCACCGCCGACACGATGGAGGAGTCCAGCCCGCCGGAGAGGAGCACGCCGTAGGGGACGTCGCTCATGAGCTGGCGGTGCACCGCCTCCTGCAGGGCCTTGCGGACGTCGGCGGCGCCGGTGCCCTCCGTCCCCACGGCGTCGAAGCTCCGCCACCCGGGCTGGTAGTACCGGACGGGCTCGGCGCCTTCCGCGCTGTCCAGGTAGTGCCCCGGGGGGAACTCGGCCACCGAGCGGCACACTGGGGTGAGGGCCTTCATCTCCGAGGCCACGTACAGGTTCCCGTGCTGGTCCCGCCCCGTGTACAGGGGGATCACCCCGATGGGGTCCCGGGCCACCAGGTACCGGTCCGAAGCCGGGTCGTAGAGCACGAAGGCGAAGATCCCGTTCAGGTCGTCGAGGAAGGCCGCCCCCTTCTCCATGTACAGCGGGATGATGACCTCGCAGTCCGAGTCGGTCTTGAAGAGGTGCTCGGGGAAGCGGGCCCGCAGCTCCCTGTGGTTGTAGATCTCGCCGTTCACCGCCAGCACCGGCCCCGTCGTGAAGTCGCCCAGGGGCTGGGCCCCGTGGAGCACGTCCACGATGGAGAGGCGCTCGTGGGCCAGGATGGCCCGGTCGTGGGCGAACACGCCCGACCAGTCGGGGCCACGGTGGCGCTGGCGCCGGGAAAGCTCCAGGGCCTGATCTCTCAGGCCCTGGGCGTCGGCTCGGATGTCGAGGATGCCGAGGATGCTGCACATGGAAGGAACTACATCGCTCCCGTGCTCACCAACGCGTTGAAGAGCAGCTTGAAGGTGCCGTGGGTCTGGGCGCGGTGCTGCGCCCGGAAGCCAATGAGAACCACGCGGCCCTCCCCGTGTTCCACCGAGACCACCGCCGCCTTCCCGGCCAGGTGCTCCTCGCCCAGCAGCCAGCCGCTCCGCAGGACGTCCCGGTCAACGTACGTCACGAGGCGGTCGGTGGCCTGGCTGTTGGGCGACGGCCGCGTCTCGTACACCTGGCTCCCGGCCAGGAAGGTGGCCAGCGCGTCCTCGGGCATGCCGTACGCCAGCGGGTGGGTGGCGTCCACCTTCACGCGGAGCGTGGAGCCCGGCGACCAGAAGTCCCGGCCCGGGAGGCCGCCCACGGCGTTGCGCAGCGGGAGGCCGAAGCCGTCGATGGCCAGGTCGCCGGCGCGGGCGAACGTCACCAGCGTGCCGCCGGCTTCCACGAAGGCCTCCAGCGCCCGGATCCCCTCGTCGCCGAAGCCCGAGCGGTACTCGGGCGGGTAGTCGGGGTCGTCTTCGTCACGACCGCCGCCGGTGAGGGCACCCAGGTTGTCGTCGGGAATCACGATGACGTCGTACTTCCGGTTCAGGTTCCCCGCCTTGAGCTCGGCGTCGAAAAGGGACGTGTAGGGAAAGTCGAACTGCTCCAGGAGGAGGCGGGTCCACCCCTCGTCCATGTTCCCGCCGTAGTAGCGCTGGTACATCGCCACCCGTTCGCGGGTGACGGGCGAAGCGGCGCTCCCGCCGTCCACGTCCATGGCCTGGAACGTCACGCCGGTCTCCTGGGCCACGTGCTGGACGACGGCCTCGGGGGCGTCGGGGATCCACCAATCGCCCGGCACGTGGGGTCCGTGCCTCTCGGTGAAGCGGCGCACGTCCACCCCCTCGTCCCAGAGGAGGTTCACCGCCCGGAAGGCGTCGTTCAGTCGCCCCTCCAGGAGGTACCCGTGGCTTCCCCGGGTCACGGCGCCCCGGGGCTCCACCCACCCCGACACCCGGGCCAGGGGCGCGCCCACCGAGGTGCCCACCGGGTCCACGCGCACACCCATGAACTCGGCCATGTTGTCCGTGCTCATGTCGTAGGGGCGGATGGGGTTCCCCTGGGCGTCGCGGGTGTAGCTGTTGTCCGGGTAGTAGGTCTGGCCCAGGAGCCAGCGGATGACGCCCCGCTTGGGCTGGGCCATGGACACCACGTACGTGCCCGCGCCGTACACGCGCCCCTCGTGGGTGAAGGCGGCGTCGGCCCGCTCCACCGTCACGCCCTGGGCCAGGAGCTTGTTCACCATCTTCTGCATGGTGAGGGGGTCGTGCTGCTCGGCGGGGATGACGTAGGCCTTCGTCTCCCCCTCCCTCCCCCGCTCCGTCTGGCGCGACGCCTTGAGGTACGCGTTGCGGAGCACCATCTCCCGGTTCTTGGCGGCGATCTCGAGGGGGGCGAAGGTGGCCACCTTCTGACGCTCCACCATGTCGCGCACGCGCCACCAGCCCCCCTTCCAGGGGTTGGGGAAGGTGGTCTGGGCCTCGTACTCGGGGAGCTGGCGCGAGCCGCCCAGCTGGTCGGGGTGCACGTAGAGGGGCGTGGCCAGGCGGGCCGACGCCGACTCGGTGAGCATACCCGCGATGTTGTGGAAGGGCGTGATCCAGTGGAAGCCGAAGTGCCCCCACCCCGAGTAGATGGCGGCGTTCACGGCGCCGGGGAGGTCCTTCTCCTCCATCTTGTACGCCATGTGGGCCCCGTACCACGACATCTCCCGCCACACGATGGGGTCGCCCTCGGGGCGGATGGGCTCGGCGTAGGGCGGCAGGTAGATGCGCGCCGTGTAGCCCCCCATCTGGTGGTGGTCGATGTAGCCCTGGGGCGTCCAGTCGCGGAAGATGATCTTCGCGCCGTACTGCGACTCCACCGTGTTCTGCATGAACGCGTCGCGGTTGTTGTCGTGCCCGATGTAGTGGTGGTACAGCGTGGGCGGCCCCATGCCCTCGTACTCGGTGCCGACGGTGCGGTCGTACCAGTCGGTGACCAGCACGTTGCCGTCGGGGTTGAAGCAGGGGATGAGGATGGAGATGGTGTTGGCCAGGATCCCGGTCATCTCGGCGTCGGTGCGCGTGGCCATCTCGTACAGGACCTCCGCCGCCGTCTGGCTCGCCGCCACCTCGGTGGAGTGGAGCCCGTAGGACTGGACGAAGACCACCTTCCCCTCCTGGATGGCCCGGTCCACGTCGGCCTGGCTCTTCCCCCGCGGGTCCTGGAGGGTGGCGTTCATGGCCTGGAAGGCGTCCAGGCGGGCCAGGTTCTCCGGCGCCGACACCCAGATGGCCAGGAAGGGGTTGCCCAGCGTGCTCTTGCCCATCTCCACCACCTGGACCCGGTCGCTGGCGGCGTCGACGAGGTGGTAGTACTCCACCAGCTTGTCCCACCGGGCGAGCCTGCGGTCGGCGCCCATCTGGAAGCCGAAGAACTCCTCGGGGGACGGGATGGCCTGGGCTGCCGCGAAGGCGGGGAGCGCCAGGAAGAGCAGCAGGGCCGCTGCGGCCGCACCGCGGCGGACTGCGTGGAGCGCACGGGGCATCATGGGATCCTCCGGTTGTGCTTCGTGTCGGGAGAGGACACCGTAGGCACCCATCCTGGGTGGAGCAAGGCGCGGCCGTGACGGATCCCGCCGCGCCCACCGTATCTTCACCGGGTCCCCCCGAAGGCAGGAGAACCGCATGGCCGAGCGCCGCTTCAGCGACGAGGAGATGTCGCTCATCCTCCGGGAGGCCTCCGAGGCCCGGGAGGGGGGGCGGCGGGGCGCTTCGGAGGGCCTGTCCCTGGAGCAGATCAAGGACATCGCCGTCGAGGTGGGACTGGACCCGGCGGCCGTGGAGGCGGCGGCCCACCGCCTGGTCCTGCACCGGGCCGGCTCGCGGGTGCCCTTCTTCGGGACGCCCGTCACCCCCGAGTTCGAGCGGGAGGTGTCCGGGGAGGTGAAGGAGGCGGACATGGCCGAGCTCGTCACCACCATCCGGAAGGTCCTGGGCCGGAGGGGGATCACAGAGGCGGAGCTGGGCGCGTTTGAGTGGAAGGCCCGGGACGCCATGGGAGGGCGCTACGTCTCGGTGCTGCCGAAGGGCGGAACCACGCGCCTGCGCGTCTACGGCAACTTCCGCGACGGGATGGCGCTGACGGCGATGGTGGGCGGAATGAGCCTCGCCATGGCCCTGACGGTGGTGATGGCGGCGCTGGGGCTCAAGGAGGTGGTGGGCGTGGGCATCCTGCCCCTCGCGGGCCTCCTGTCCGTCCTCCCCATCCGTCAGATCTGGCGATGGCGCTACCGTAAGGAGGAAGACACCCTGGCCGTCCTCACCGAGGTGCTGGACGGGGAGGTCAGGAGGCTGGTGTCGAGGGAGTCGAACGAGGGAGCGCTCCCCCCCGGAGCGGAGTGACCATGGACGCGTGGAAGCCGCGCACCTGGGCGGTGCGCGCCCAGACGGAGGTCTCGCAGCACGGAGAGCACTCCGTGCCCCTCTTCCTCACGTCCTCCTTCGTGTTCGACGACGCCGAGGAGATGCGCGCCGCCTTCGCGGACGAGGTGGACCGCAACATCTACAGCCGCTTCACCAACCCCAACGTCGCCGAGCTGGTGGAGAAGGTCCGCCGCCTGGAGGGGGCGGAGGCGGGGCACGCCATGGCCTCGGGGATGGCCGCGGTCTTCGCCACGTTCGCCGGGCTGCTCTCCAGCGGAGACCACCTCGTGGTGTGCCGCTCGGTGTTCGGGTCCACCCTCAAGATCGTCTCCGAGATCCTGCCCCGGTGGGGCATCGAACACACCTGGGTGGACGCGGCGGACCCGGAGCGCTGGGAGGAGGCGCTGGGCGAGCGTACGCGCATGATCTTCGTGGAGACGCCCACCAACCCCGCGCTGGACGTCATCGACCTGGAGTGGCTCGGCGCGCTGGCCCGGGAGCGGGGCGTCGTGCTCGTGGTGGACAACTGCTTCGCCACCCCGGTGCTCCAGCGCCCCCTGGAGCTGGGCGCCCACCTCTCGCTGCACTCGGCCACGAAGTTCATGGACGGGCAGGGGCGGGTCCTGGGAGGCGTCGTGGTGGGGGAGGGCGAGCTGGTGGAGCGCATCTTCACCTTCGCCCGCTCAACCGGGCCCTCCCTCTCTCCCTTCAACGCGTGGGTCCTCTCCAAGAGCCTGGAGACGCTGGACGTGCGCATGGAGCGCCACTCGGCCAACGCCCTGGCGGTGGCGCGCCGGCTGGAGGGGCGCCCCGGGGTGGCCTCGGTGCGCTACCCCTTCCTCCCGTCCCACCCCCGGTACGACGTGGCGCGCCGCCAGATGTCGGCGGGGGGCGGCCTGGTGACGTTCACCGTGGAGGGAGGCCTGGAGCAGGGGCGGCGCTTCCTGGACGCCCTGCGCCTCTGCTCCCTGACGGCGAACCTGGGCGACACCCGTACCATCGCCACCCACCCCGCGTCCACCACCCACGCCAAGGTGAGCGAAGGGGACAGGCTGGCCGTGGGGATCACCCCGGGGCTCATCCGGCTCTCGGTGGGGCTGGAGGACGTGGAGGACATCGTCGCCGACGTCGAGCAGGCGCTGGAGGCGTCCCTGGGGCCGGGCTAGCCGACGCGCCCCGCCTCCAGCCTCCGCCGCACCTCGTCGGTGAGGACCAGCTCCATCTCCCAGGCGTCGGCTCCCGGGCCGTGGCCGTCGGGTTCCACCCGCACGGTGCGAAAGCCCGCCCGGGCGAAGAACCCAGCGGTGGAGGCGAGTGTGTCGAGGCGCCGCCGCGGTCAGGCGTGCCGAGAGGAGCGCCGTGCCGAGCCCCGAGCCGTGGAGGTCGCGGCGCACGATCCCCCAGCACAGGCTGGCGGTCACGCCGTCGTCCTCCAGGGCCACGCCGCCGGCGGCCACCACGACTCCCTCGCGTTCCAGGGCCACCGCCGGCCCTCCAGGGTCGTCGAGCCAGGCGACGTACCCCGCCCGCTCCTCCTCGCGGAAGAAGTCGGGGACGTTCGAGTCGAAGAGCGCGAGGGCCGCGGCCCGGTCGGAGGGGCGCAGGGGGCGCACGGCGTGCTCCGCCCTCACCGCACGTACCGCGCCACGGCCAGCGCGACCTTCTCCAGCACCATGTCCACCGTGACGCGCTTCATGCCGTCGCGGTACGCGTGCTCCACGGGGTAGGGCTCGCCGGGGAAGGCGGCGTAGCCGTCCACCACCAGGTCCTGGTAGAGGCGCCAGGGGCCGGAGCGCAGGGGGTTGGTGTAGCCGAAGAGGCCCACCACCGGCGTCTCCAGCGCCCGGCTGATGTGGAGGGGGCCGGTGTCCGGGGACAGGGTGAGCGCGCTCCCCTCCAGGATCCACACCAGCTTGCGCAGGTCGTTGCCCAGCGTGTCCACCACCCCTGCCGAAGTACGCGCCAGGATCTCGTCGGCGAGGCGCCGCTCGACGGGGGAGGGCCCGCCCACCAACACCGGCCGCAGGCCGTGCTCCCGCTCCACCACCTCGAGGACCCGGGCGAAGCCCTCGGGTGTCCAGTTCTTCTCCGGCTTGCTCGTTCCCACCACAACGGCGCACGCGGGGCGGTCGAGGCCGGCGAAGAAGGCGGACTGGGCTTCGCGCTCGGGGTCGGTGAGGCGGATGTCCCACGTTGCGGGCTCGGGGTCGATCCCCAGCCAGCGCACGAACTCGAAGTATTGGTCCTGCACGTGCTGTGGCTCGTGGGGCGGGATGCGGTGGGTGGTGAAGAGCCACTGCATGTCCCGGGCGCGCTCACGGTCGAAGCCCAGCTTCACCGTTGCGGGGGCCAGCGCGGTGAGCACTCCGGCCTTGAAGTACACCTGCAGGCCCAGGAGAAGGTCGAAGCGGCGCTGCCGCACGTCCCGCGCGAAGTCGGCGAAGCCCTTCCACCCCTCCAGCCCGCGCCGGCGGCGGAAGAGCACGAAATCGTCGATGGCGGGGTGATCCTTCACCAGCAGGTGGGGGACGGGTTGGATCACCCAAGTGATGCGGGTGTCCGGCCACGCCCGCTTGAGGGCGTTGGCCACGGGGAGCACGTGCACCGCGTCGCCGATGGCCGACAGCATGACGATGCAGACCTCGCGCGGGGGCGGCCCCTCCCAGCCGGCGCCACCCCCCGGCGACGGCACCGCGTCCGCTTCGCTCACAGGCTCCCGAAGCCCCGGTGGAGGGCTGTCCAGGCCCCCGCGGGCAGGGTGCGCCCGGCGCGGGCCTCGAACTTCCGGAGCGACCGCTCCAACCGGCGGCGCATGGGGTACGCCGGCGCCGGGACGCCCCGCACCCGCGGGCAGCAGCGGTCCAGGTCCACCAGGTGGGCGCGGGCGCCCTCCTCTACGGATTGGAGCACGATGTTCTTGGCGTTGAGGTCCGGGTGGAAGACGCCGGCCTTCTCCAGCCGCCGCACCAGCACGCCTGCGGCGGCGAGGGCGGTCTCGGCGTCCAAGAGGGGCTCCTCGGACTCGAAGAGGACCGAGGCCAGGTCGGCGGCCCGGGGGATCTCCTCGGTGACCAGGTCGGCGCGGTAGAAGAGGCCGGCCGGGTACACGGCGCCCGCCACCACTGAAGGCGTGGGGATGCCGCGATCCCGGGCTTCGGCGGCGGCGCTGGCCTCCCGCACGGGGCGCGGATCCCCCACCGCCAGGTACCGGTCGTCCAGGTACCGGGCCACCGCTCCCCCCCGGTAGTAATGCCGCACCACCCAGCGGGAGGCGTCGTCGGGTCCGGGGGCTTCCGCCGGGACGGACCAGACCCGGCCCCGCCCGGCCAGCTCCCTGCGGTCGGGGTGGGCCGCCGCCCAGCCGTGGAGCGTGTGCGCCGAGCTCATGACGTCCTGGAGCCACGGCAGCGCCGCGGGCAACGCGAAGGCCCACCCGCCACGCCCGGTCACCGGCTCGAACCCGCCCGGGGCCGCCGTCACAGGTATCGCCATCGGGCCACCTCCACCTTCTCGAGGACGTCGTCCACGGTGATCGCGCCCATCCGCCCGTCCTTGGGAAGATACCCCGCCGGGTCCGGCTCGTCTCCCGGCTCGGTGTAGCGGTCCACCACCAGGTCGCGGAAGTCGCGCCACGGACCCACGCGCCAGGGGTTGGTGTGGGCGAAGAGCCCCACCACCGGGACTCCCATGGCGTGGGCGATGTGGAGGGGCCCCGTGTCGGGGGCCACCACCAGCGCGGCGCCCCGCACGCGACCCATGAGCGTGCGCACCGACCCGGTGAGGGCGTCGGTGGGCCCGGTGGTGGCGCGGCGACTCACCTCGTCGGCCACCGCGCGCTCCCGGGGAGAGGGCCCGCCCAGCAGCAGGACCTGGAACCCCAGGTCCCGGTCGAGGGCGTCGGCGAGGGTGGCGTAGCGGTCCGCGGGCCAGTCCTTCTTGGGGTTGGCCGAGGCCACGACCAGGGCGGCCACGGGGCGGCCGTCCAGCCCGCCGAAGAACGCCCGCGACGATGCCTCCTCCTCGGCTGAGAGGGTGATCTCCCATCGCACGGGTGCGTCCCGGGGCACGCCGAGCGCCCACCGGAAGTCCAGGAAGAGGTCCTGGCTGTGCTTCCAGGGCCCCTCCTCCAGGACGTGGGTGGAGAACAGGTGGACCCCCTCCCGGGTCTTGGAAGGTGGGAGCCCCACCCGCACCGGGGCGCCGGAGAAGAGGGTGGGCCACACCGACTTCGTGTAGCGTTGGATGTTGAGCGTGAGATCGGCGCGCATGCCCTTCATGTCACGGCGCAGCGCCCGCACGCCCGACAGCCCGTCCCGGGAGCGGTACACCACCACCCGGTCCACCGCGGGATGGTGCTCCAGGATCTGGGCGGGAGCCGGCTCCGCCACCCAGGTGACGCGGATGGACGGGTCGAGCCCCTTCAGGTCCAGGGCCAGGGGGAGGCCGTGGACCACGTCCCCGAGGCCCGACAGGAGCACGATGCAGACCTCCCGGGGAGCCGCCCCGGGGAGGAGGACGGGGCCCACCGGTGAGACGACGCGGGGGAGGAGGGACACTACCGGTCCGACATCAGTTCATGGCCCCGTCGTCCACCTCCCAGAGGTGGAGGAGAGGCCCCCGCACGGTCTCGCCCTTGACCTTCAGCTCGAGCTGGTACGCGCCGGGCTGGGGGAAGACGATCTCCTGGAGGGGCATGATGAGGTAGGTGCGACCCGGGCGCTCCCCCGGAGCCCGGGGGTGGACCTCCGTCTCCCCGTTCACAGTGAAGGAGGGCTTCGGCGCGTCGCCCTTGAGCTCCACCTTGAACTGGTAGCGCCCCGCGTCGCCGGCGGCCCATTCCACCGCCACCACCAGCACCATCTCGTCCTGCTTCGCCGGGAAGCCCGGCGCCGCCAGGTCGTTGAAGGCGCCCCGGACGTCGAGCTTGCCGTCGGGGCGGAGCGTGGCGTGCTCGCAGAACGTCATCAGCAGGACGTGCATCACTGCCTCTTTGAAGGAGGGCCCCAGCCGCCGCCGCCCGGCGACCGGATGCTGACGATGTCCCCGGGCTGGACGGAGAAGGTCGTCTTGGAGGGGAGGTGCTCCTCCACGCCGTCACGGATGAGGACGTTGGCGCCCGTGCCCCCGTCCTCCCCGCCCCGGGCCCCGGCGGGCCCCACCGCGCGCCGCTCGCAGAGGAGCGCCACCCGGGCGGGGGCCAGGATCATGAGGTCTCGCCGGAGGCCGTCGCCGCCACCGTGGGTGCCCGCGCCGCCGCTCCCCCGCCGGATGCCGTAGTGTGTCACCCGGAAGGGATAGGCGTGCTCCAGGGCCTCCACGGGCGTGTTGAGCGAGTTGGACATGTGGACGTGGACACCCGAGAGGCCGGGGCCCGACGGCCCGGCGCCCATGCCCCCGCCCACCGTCTCGTAGTAGGCGAACACCTGGCCGGTGCGGGGGTCCACCCCGCCCACGGTGGTGTTGTTCATGGTGCCCTGCGACAGCGCGGGCATGAGGTCGGGCAGGGCCGTCCCGAAGCCGCGCAGGAGCACGTCCGTGATGCGCTGGCTCGTCTCCACGTTCCCCGCCGCCACCGAGGCCGGGGGGAGGGCGTTCACCAGGCTCCCCTCGGGGAGCACCAGCTCCACCGCGCTCATGGATCCTCCGCCCGCGGGGAGCGGCTCGCCCAGCAGCGCCTCCACCACGCACCGCACCACGTACCGGCAGGCGGAGGACGTGATGGCGGCCACGGCGTTGATGCCCCCGGCCACCTGGGGGTCGGTGCCTGTGAAGTCGATGCGGAGGGAGCGTCCCGACACGGCCAGCGCGGCGCGGATGGTCACGCGGCCGCTTCCGAAGCCGTCGTCCTCCAGGAAGTCCTCGGCTCGGTACAGGCCGTCGGGGATCCGCTCCAGCCCGGCCTCCACCAGGCGGTCCGCGTAGGCGACCAGGGCCGCCATGGCGGCGAGGGTCTCGTCGGCGCCGCGGCGGGCCGCGACCTCGCGGAGGCGCACGCTCCCGGCGTGGAGGGCCGCGAGCTGGGCGTCCAGGTCCCCCGCGCGCTCCACCGGCGTGCGGACGTTGGCCAGGAGGGTGCGCCACAGGTCCTCGTTCCGCTCCCCACGGCGGTACAGCCGCACCGGAGGGATCCGGAGCCCCTCCTGGTAGATCTCCTGGGCCAGGGGCATGGAGCCGGGGGTCATCCCGCCTACGTCGGAGTGATGGGCCCGGGACGCCACGTACCCCAGGAGCCGTCCTTCGTCGGAGAGGACCGGGGCGATGAGGGTGATGTCGGGCAGGTGGGTGCCGCCCTTGAAGGGGTCGTTGAGGCACGCCACGTCCCCGGGGGCCAGGTCGCCCAGCTCCTCCAGGGCCGCCCACACGCTCATGGGCATGGCGCCAAGATGCACCGGCATGTGGTCCCCCAGCGCCACCGCGGCGCCGTCGGGGGCGAAGAGGGCGCAGGAGTAGTCGCGCCGCTCCTTGATGTTCGGGGAGAAGGAGGCGCGCTTCAGGGCCGCGCCCATCTCCTCCGCCAGGGCGGTGAAGAGGTGGCGGAAGACCTCCAGGGAGACGGCGTCGGGGCCTTGGGCGGGGCTCACAGGGGGTCGGTTTCCCAGAAGCGGAATCTCCGTTAGCTTACTAGGCTGAATTCAACTGGTGGCGCGCTGCGTCCGCGATGCGTCCGAAGGATAAGGGGAGGAACGCTTGAGTAAAGAGAAGCTCATGGATCGGGCTCGGGACGAGCTCTTCAGCCATATCAACCGTTGCGGGGTCCTGCAGGCTGCCGAGGACGACCAGAAGCACTGGATGGACGAGACCATCGAGTACCTCGGCGAGCGGTACCCCGATCTCGCCGATTCCGACCTCGGCCAGCTGTACGAGATCGGGATGCGGTTCTGCAAGCCGGCCATCGCCCACGGCCGGAAGATCAGTATGACCATGGAGGATGCCGGCGTGGCGTGAGCCCCGCTGCCGTCCCCATCGGGTGACAGCTGAAAGGGCGGGGGGCCGTACGCGGCCCCCCGCCCTTCAGCTTTTCTTCGGGCCGACGCGGGCCCGGGGACGCGGCAAGTGAGGGCGTTGGCTTGGCGTATCGGCTTTGTGCGCCTATACTTCGGCCCGTTTTTGGGCGGAATCTCAGCGAACGCCGCGTTTCCGGAGAAGCCTCCATGGCCACCGTCAAGGCAAAGAAGAAGGTCGGGAAGTCCACCGCTGCGAAGGCGAAGCCGGCGAAGAAGGCGGCTCCGGCCAAGAGGAAAGCGGCTCCCGTGAAGAAGACGGCCGCCAAGAAGAAGGCCGCCCCGGCCAAGAAGAAGGCCGCCTCGGCCAAGAAGAAGGCCGCCCCGGCCAAGAAGAAAGCCGCCCCGGCCAAGAAGAAAGCCGCCCCGGCCAAGAAGAAGGCGGCTCCGGCCAAGAAGAAGGCGGCGCCGGCCAAGAAGAAGGCGGCTCCGGCCAAGAAGAAGGCGGCTCCGGCCAGGAAGAAGGCGGCGCCGGCCAAGAAGAAGGCGGCTCCGGCCAGGAAGAAGACGGCCCCGGCCAAGAAGAAGGCGGCCCCGGCCAAGAACAAGGCGACCCCCGCCCAGAAGAAGGCCACCCCGGCGAAGGACAAGGCCACCCCGGCGAAGAAGGCGGCCCCTCCGAAGCAGGCGCCGCCCGAGGCCCCGGCCCCGCCGGCGGGGAAGACCAAGGCGAAGAAGAAGAAGGCCTCCGCCAAGCCCCCCGAGAAGGCCATCCGGCCCTACCGCCCGAAGGCGAGGATGGGACCCGACGGCACCATGATCCTCGAGGAGGACAAGATCCTCCTCAAGGCCTACTACGCGGGCCAGCAAATGCCCTCCCCCATGGGAGGGTTCCTCCAGCTCCTGGGTGTTCGGTCGTCGGACGGTGGCGGCGCGGTCGCGCTGTTGGAGTGCAGCGCGTCCTCCCTGCGCTACCAGATGCACCTGGCCAAGGCGACGCGCACGGAGCGGGCTCACGTCAAGGGGGTCCAGGACCGGGGAGAGGATCCGGACTGCCCCCGGCATGGCCAGGGAAACAGGCTCTTCCGGGCGGGAAAGGACCTGGTCTGCGCCCTGTGCGGCATCGCCTACGGAAGGGTGTAGCCGGCGTTGGCCGGTTACCCGTCCGTCGCCTGCGCGTCCCAAAGCCAGGGTGGTACCGCCCCGGGGGGAACATTACATTGCTCTTGATCCCGCTCGGCGGGCTCCGGTGCCCGCTTCCAGGTCCTCCCAAGGAGCTCCTACATGCCCGAAGGGTTCCTCAGTTCCGAGGAATACGACGAGCAGGCGCACAAGCTCTACAACGACGGTGACTACGAAGGGGCCCTCGAGATGCTCAAAGAGGGCCTCTCGCTGTATCCGAACGCCGTCGAGCTCTACGTGGGTCTGGGGTATGCGCGCCTGGCCCGGGAGGAGTACGCCTGGGCGAGGAAGGCCTTCGAGCGCGCCGCGGTCCTCGACCCCGCCCACGAGGACGCCCTCGTGGGGCTGGGCGAGACCCTCCTCCGCTTCGGCGAGCGCTCCCAGGCTCTGACCCTCTTCGGCCAGGTGGCCGACATGGGGTACGACGACGACATCGAGCTCATGCTCACCATGGGCCGCGCCCTGTACCGCGAGGCCATGTACGCCGAGTGCCGCGACGTTTTCGCCAAGGCGGCCACGGCTCGCCCGGACAGCGCGGAGGCGGCCGCCTCCCTGGGGTACGCGCTCCACCGGCTGGGCGACGACGTGGGCGCCGGTCGCCAGATCCGCCGGTCGCTGCGCCTGGACCCCGACCTCCACGAAGCCCGCGTGTACCTGGGGCACCTCCTGTACGACCGGGGCGACTGGGAAGGGGCCCTGCGGGAGTTCGAGCGGGTTCCGCCCCAGGAGCATTGGGACGGCCTCGCCGTCTGGCGCCTCATGGAGCTCAAGCGGGCCCTGTGGCACATGGAGGCGGGGGATGCCCGCCTCTCCCCGTGGGAGCAGCGGCTCCGGGAGCTGGAGGATCTGGAGGACCCCATCGACCGGCTCCTCAGCGAGGTGGAGGCGGTCATGGGCGGCGGCGGTCCCGGCGCCTCCTACGACCCCAGCCAGCTCGAGCTCTTCGAGCGGGAGGCCCGTGACGCCGGCGGCCACGCCGTCAGGCTCTCCGACGGGTACCTGTTCCGGGGCACCTGGCACGAGATCGTCCGGCAGATGCGGGACCAGGCCGGGTTCTCCCACGAGACCCTGGGCCAATACATGCGGCGCATGGCCGAGCGGTGGCACGAGCAGAGCGGCGTGGAGATCCCCTCCACCGACCCCGAGTCCTTCCTGCGGGCGGCCGTGTCGGCCGGACTCGTGCACCTGGAGGTGGAGGGAGGCTCCGAGGGATGACGATGACGGAGACGAGCGACGTTCTGGCGCGCTTCCACGGCGCCCTGGTGGAGGAGATCCTGGCCCGCCGGCCCGAGTACCTCCACGCCCCCTTCACGGTGGCCGAGATCTACCAGAACCTGGTTCCCTACGGCACGCACCGGGACCGCATCGGCGTGGACATGAACGGCGACTACGAGGACGCGCTCCTCCGGCTGCTGGCCGGCGAGGGAGGCTTCCTGGTCCTCGAGTCCGACCCCGCGCTGCGCGTGCTCCGCGAGGAGCTGGAGGCCTCCAACCCCAACACGGGGCTGTACCGCGAGTACGCCGCGGTGGACGTGCGCCTCAACCCGACGCGACTCCCCGGCGGCCCGTCGACACCGCAGGACCCCGCGCCGCGGGCCGAGGCGGTGTCCATGGAGTCCCTGGCTCCCGAGCCCCCGCCCCGCGCCGCGGCGCCGGTGGCCTCGCCGACGGCGTCGGCCCCGACCCCCGACTCCTGCCGGTGGTGCCGCGCCGAGCTTCCCCGGCGGGCCAACCTCAACTTCTGCCCCTTCTGCGGCACGGACGTGCACATCGTGCCGTGCCCCGGGTGCGGCGAGGAGCTGGACCCCGAGTGGAGGTTCTGCATCTCGTGCGGCACGGAAGTCGCCACCTGACGCTTCTCCGGGCGGCGGTGGTTGGGGCGGCGCTCCTCCTGGGCACGGGGTGTCGCGAGGGCGATCCGGACCCGTCGCTCCGCCCCGACAGCCTGCTTCGCGCGGAGCTGGGGCTGTCCGACGCCGACAGGGTGCACCGGATGTCCCTGCGGGGCGCAGAGACCGAGAGGGTGGAACCGGCCTCCGTCGAGGTGGCGGAAGGCGAATGGGTGGAGTTCGTCAGCGCCGATTGGCGGGTACACGCCGTGCGCTTCGAGGTGGACAGCCTGGAGGCGCCCGCCCGGGCGTTCCTCGAGGGCTCGGACCAGGTGGCGTCGCCGCCTCTCGTGGAGCCGGACCAGCGCTTCGTCCTCTCCTTCGAGGGCGCTCCCGAAGGGCGCTATCCCTTCCTGGTCGAGGGAAACGGAGCCACCGCCCGCGGGGTGGTGGTGGTGGTTCCCAGACGCTAATCTGACCAGGCTGCACGACCCTCACCTTCACCCCCCGCCCATGCCCCGCATCGCCCTCATCCCGGGAGACGGTATCGGCACGGAAGTGGTTCGGGAGGCGCGCCGGGTCCTGGAGACCGTCGCCGCCTCCGAAGGGCTTTCCGTCGAGCTCGTGGAATGGGACCTGGGCGCCGACCGGTACCTCCGCGAGGGAGTGACCATCACCGACGAGGAGTTCCGGACCCTCTCGGAGGACCATGATGCCATCCTCCTGGGCGCGTTGGGCGACCCGAGGGTCCCTGGAAACGAGCACGCCCGGGACATCCTCCTGGGCCTCCGCTTCCGGCTGGACCTCTACGTCAACTTCCGGCCCTGCGTGCTCCTGGCTCCCGACCTCTGCCCGCTGAAGCGGGTGAAGGTCCCGGTGCGCCTGGAGATCTTCCGGGAGAACACCGAGGGGTGCTACGTGGGCCTGGGAGGCGTGTTCAAGCAGGGCACCCCCCACGAGGTGGCCATCGAGGAGGACGTGAACACCCGGACCGGCGTGGAGCGCATCGTGCGGGCCGCGTTCGAGTTCGCCCGGGCGAAGGGGCGGCCCAAGGTCACGCTGGTGGACAAGGCCAACGCCATGCGCCACGCCGGGGGGCTCTGGCGCCGGGTCTTCGCCGAGGTGGGAGCGGGGTTCCCCGAAATCGAGCGGGACGCGATGTACGTGGACGCCATGGCCATGGACCTGGTCAGGCGCCCCGAGCGGTACGCCGTCATCGTCACGTCCAACCTCTTCGGCGACATCGTGAGCGACCTGGCCGCCGAGCTCACGGGTGGGCTGGGGCTCGCCCCCAGCGCGAACCTCCACCCCGGCAAGCACGCGCTGTTCGAGCCGGTCCACGGCTCGGCCCCCGACATCGCCGGACAGGGACGGGCCAACCCCTTCGGCGCCATCCGGTGCGTCGCGCTCATGCTCGACCACTTCGGACACGGCGCCGCCGGGGAGCGGGTGGAGCAGGCGGTGGCCGCCGCCATCGCGCAGGGGCGCACCACGCCGGACATGGGTGGCAGCTTCTCCACCGCCGAGGTTGGGGAGTGGCTCGCCGAGCGACTGGCCGTAGCGGCAGTAGACGACACTGGAACGAGAACCTGAGCGGGAAGCCGACCATGGCCGAGCGACATACCATCGGGCAGATCCTGATGAGCTTCGGGCGCATCACCGAAGAGGACTGCAAGCGAGCCCTCGAGTACCAGCGAGACCACGGGGGCTACTTCGGCGAAGCGCTGCTGGCGTTGGGCTTCGTGTCGCAGGACGAGCTGGAGTGGGGCCTCGCCTCGCAGTTCGACCTGCCGTACATCTTTCCCGACGCCGACTCCATCGACCCGGAGGCGGCCAACCTGGTCTCGCCGGAGTGGGCGTTGGCCCACCTGACGCTCCCCATCATGAAGACGGACGAGACCCTCACGGTGGTGGTGGAGTCCCCCATCAAGACCAGCGCCGTGGATGACCTCCACGCCCGCACCGACCTGCGCATCGAGCTGGCTCTGGCCTCGGCGAGCAAGATCCGCGAGCTGATCCGCCAGGTGTTCGCCCGGGGCACCGCCGCCGAGCAGAACGAGCGGCCCACCCCCATGCACCTCACCGAGGCCTTCGCCGAGGCGCTGGAGTGCACGTCGGCCCGCTTCGGGATCTCGACACGAGGGCACCGGTCCTGGGCCTGGTGGGACGACGGGGGCACCATCCGGCGCCGGCCGCTGGAGGGCCTCTGGGAGGCCGAGCTGGAGAAGCTCCTCGAGCCCACGCCCCAGGAGCAGGTCGCCGGCAAGGAGCGCGCCCAGTGGAACGGGCAACTCAACCGGGAGGGTGTGGTGACGCCGGTGGAGGTACGCTACCTGTCCGACGAGTCGGGCCACGAATACCTGTTCCGTCCGGTGCAGGAGCGGTCCATCCTGCAGGACCGCTTTCCGCTGCCGGCTCCGGGCATCATGTCGGAGATCCGGCTCCTGGCCCGCTCGGGCGCGGCGCGCTTCGTGGTCACGGCCACGCCCGACGCGCTCGGGCACGAGATCCTCCCCCACCTCCCCCTCCTCCTCCTGGAGCCGTCGTGGCGGAGCATCTACATCAACGCCTCGGAGCAGAAGGCCGCCGACGAGGCGTTCAGCCTGCGCATGCCCCGGGACCCGGAGAAGTGGGCCTCGGAGCTGGAGACCCTCAGGGCCTTCCACTTCGACGTGGTGACCGTTGACCTCACGGGGAACCAGGACGACTGGGCCGGCACGGCGCTGGACGTGGCCTCGGTGGCCTTCCTCCTCTGGCCCATGGACGAGGATCGCCGCCCCGCGTACGATGCCGGAATCCGGTGGGAGCTCCACATCGAGAAGGTCGAGGGAGGCCACCTGGAGTGGACCCTCGAGCCCCTGCAGTAGCCGACCCCGCGTTCTCAGAGAGTCGTTGACATGCCTCAGATCGATCAGTTTCTCAAGGTTCTCGTCGAGCAGGGGGGATCGGACCTCCACCTCACCACCGGCGCCCCGCCCGTCATCCGGGTCCACGGTCACATGCAGCGGCTCAAGTTCCGCGACCTGACGAACAAGGACATGGAGGCCCTGGTCTACGAGATCATGGAAGAGGAATGGCGCATGCGGTTCCTCGACAAGATGGACTACGACTTCGCCTACGAGATCGAGGGGCTGGCCCGCTTCCGCGTGAACGTGTTCTGGCAGCGGAAGGGGCTGGGCGCGGTCATGCGGACCATTCCCTCCAAGATCCTCACCGCCGATCAGCTCGGCCTTCCCGACGCGGTGAGGAAGTTCTGCATGCTCACCAAGGGACTGGTGCTGGTCACCGGCCCGACGGGCTCGGGCAAGTCCACGACGCTGGCGGCCATGGTGGACCTCATCAACGAGAGCCGCGCCGACCACATCCTCACCATCGAGGACCCCATCGAGTTCACCCACCCCAACAAGAAGTGCCTGGTGAACCAGCGGGAGATCAGCACGAACACCAAGAGCTTCGCCAACGCGCTCCGAGCCGCGCTGCGGGAGGACCCGGACGTGATCCTCGTGGGGGAGATGCGCGACCGGGAGACCATCGAGCTGGGCATCAGCGCCGCGGAGACGGGCCACCTCGTGTTCGGAACGCTGCACACCAACTCGGCGCCCAAGACCGTGGACCGCATCATCGACGTCTTCCCCGCGGACCAGCAGGACCAGATCCGGGCCATGCTGGCCGAGTCCCTCAAGGGGGTGGTGGCCCAGGTGCTCCTGAAGACCAAGGACGGGAAGGGCCGCCGGGCCGCCATGGAGATCATGGTGGGCACGTCGGCCATCTCCAACCTGGTCCGGGAGAACAAGATCCACCAGATCCCCTCCATCATCCAGACGGGGAAGAAGGACGGCATGCAGCTCCTGGACCAGCACATCCTCGAGTACATGATGTCCGGGGTGGTGAGCAACGAGGAGGCCTACATGAAGTCGAACAACAAGCAGGCCTTCCGGCAGTACCTGAAGGAGAAGCCGGCCGAGGAGTTCGTGTGACGGGAGTGGGATGAGCGAGGAGAAGAGCAGGAGCCTCACGCGCAGGGAGTTCGACGCCGTCATTCGCCGCGCGGCGGAGCTCGCTTCGACCGATGCCGACGGCGCCGAGGGGGACCTGTCCGAGGCCGAGCTCTACCGCATCGCCCGGGAGGTCGGGCTCAGCGAGCGCCACGTACGCACGGCCCTCTCGGAGGTCCGCGCGGGGGCGGGGAGCTGGGGGGTCCTCGATCGGGTGTTCGGCCCGGCGTTCGTCCGGGCCGCACGCGTGGTGCCGGGCACCCCCGAGGCCCTTTCGGTGACGCTGGACGACTTCTTCGTGAAGACCCAGCTCCTGCAGGCGGTCAGGAAGGGCAGGGGCGTCCTCCAGTACCGGCCCTCTCTCGACTGGGCCTCCCAGCTCGCGCGGGCCGCCAGCTTCACCTCCCGGAAGTACTACGTGGCGTCGGCCAAGTCGGTGGAGGTCCGCCTCGACGAGGTGGAGGCGGGTTCGACGCTGGTGGAGCTGGTGGTGGACCCGGGCACCCGCAGCGACAGCGTCGCCGGGGCCGCCGTGGGCGGAGGTCTGCTCGGCACCGGAGTGGGCATCGGGGCGGCAGCGTCCCTCGCGGCGGTCGCGCCCCTCCTGGTGGCCTCGGGCGTGGGGATCGCCGTGGGCGGCGGGCTGGTGGCCGCCATCGGGACGGCGGTGGGCGCCTCCCACAAGAAGAAGCTCTTCGAGGTGCAGGCCGAGGTGGAGGGGATCCTGGACCTCCTGGAGCGGGGCGAGTCCCTGGAGCCCCCGCCCGCCTCGTGGCGGAGCTGGGTCAAGCGCCAGTTCCACGGGGTGGCCCGGGAGCTGCGCACCCTCGACGAGGACCTGGGCGAGAGACGCCGCGAGGGGGAGTGACCCCGTCCCCCAGGGGCGTCACGACGGTACCGGTCCACTCGTATCCTATGCGGCGCCCGAACGCCGGGGTGGCGCCACCGCGAGCTTCCGTGGCACTATTATAGGGTCCATCGGACTCCCCTGGGGCTTTATGATCGTCGGTTACATCTCCGACCCGCTGCTGCGCGCCGCGCTGCTCGAGGCCGCCCACCCGGAAGAGGACGTCGTCCTCTCCCCGGTGTTGGCCGACGAGGCGGTGACGTTCGGCTACCCCCGTCTGCTGGTGCGGACGGAGGCGGACCAGGGAGTGACCCTCCCCCCGAACGTGGTGGAGCGGGAGATTCCGGTGCTGACCCTCGCCACCGTCACCCTCGCCCGATGGGACCAGGAGCGCAGGGACAGGGGCATCCCCACCAGCCGCACCCGATGGACGGCGCAGCGCCTGGCCATCCTGCTGGAGCGGGAGTCGGGTACCATCACGTGGGTGGACAAGACCCTCGCCGAGCTGGGTCGTGCCGCCGGCGCGCCCCTCCCCCCTGCGCTCAGGGGCTTCGCCCGTCGGGTCCTGGAGTTCCCGTCGCACTACGACGACCTTCACCCCATGGCCGACGCCTGCGGCACCACCCGCGGCGCCCTCAAGGCGCGTTTCCGGCGCAAAAGCCTCCCTTCGCCCTACGCCTACCTCCGCTGGTTCCGGATCATGGCCGTCGCCAACGCCCTCGCCGACCGTGCCCAGACGGTGGCGCAGGTGGCGAGCCAGCTCGGGTACACCTCCGACGGCAACCTCTGCCGGACCATGCGGTCCCTCACGCGCCTCACCCCCACGGAGGCCCGGACGCTCCACGGGTGGAACAGGCTCCTCATCTCCTTCGCCTGGACGCACCTGGGCGCGGAGGCCCTGGACGCGTGGCGGGAGATGGACGACCTCTTCGTCGCTCGGGTCGCGTAGCCTCCGAGCACACCCCGAAAAAAAACGGCCCTCCCCGGGGGGAGGACCGTCTCGGCCAGTGGCTGGGAGCCGACTAGCGCTTCGTACGCCGCTGCCGCCGGCGCTCGCGCCGGATGGCCGCCTCGCGCTTCCGCTTCCGCTGGGCGCTGGGCTTCTCGTAGTAGCGGCGCTTCCGGAGCTCCGAGTAGAGACCGGATCGCTGCACCTTTCTCTTGAAGCGGCGCAGCGCGCGCTCGAGGCTCTCGTTCTCCTGGATGACCACTTCCAAGACGATCACACTCCTTAGGTGGTGATTCTGGTGGAAAGCTCTGAAAGCTAAGGCGTGCCGCCCCGCTGGGTCAACGGGGCCGTCGGAGGGCCCGTTCCCGGGGTGGCACCCCCCTCAGGGGAGCCGTCCCTCCCGGTGGAGGGTGTGGGCGTACAGCCGGTACGACTCGGCGTGGTCCAGGAAGTCGCGCGCCCATACGTCGAAGGGGGGGAGGGGGAGCCTGGACTCGATGTACTCCACCACCATCATGGCGAACTGGACCCGGTCGGAGGTGCGGAAGTCCACCCGCTCGCCGTCCAGGATCCGGTCCACCGCGACCTCGAAGTCCGCCGGGTCCACCAGGCAGATGAAGTGGGCGACCTGGTCCAGTCGGTACGAGGCGTACAGGGACTGGAGCTCGCTCTGGTCCATCCCGGGAGTGGACTGCCCGTCCCACGATCCGGCCAGCTCCTGCGCGTTCTCCGCCAGCATCTCGCGGAAGCGCGCTCGGAGCTTCGGGGCGTCCCTCCGCTTGCGGCGGCTGGAGTGCACCGCGGAGGCCAGGAGGCCGTTGAGGAGCGGACGCCCCAGCCCGCGGGCCTTCTCGTGGATCTCCGCCTCCGACTCCTCGATGAAGATGTCGGCGGTGCGGACCTCGTCCTCCTCGACCTCCCCGCTCCCCGGCCGGAACGAGAAGAACCCGTGCCAGCGGCTGCGCCCCTGCCCTGCGTACGTCACCAGGAAGCAGGCCCAGGTCTCGTCCTCGTAGTCGAGGAACGCGACGGAGCGCCGGCGTTCGGTGAGGGAGTTCATGCTGGATGGCAGGCGGGATCCTGGGGGCCGCGGTCCTCCTCGGAGGTCGTCGGAAGATGACCGCCGAGGGGGTGGGGGGCAAGCGCGCCGGGCGGGGCCGGCGACGGCGGCACGAACTCCTTGCACGAGTCGTAAACAGATGGTTATCGTAGCACCGGGCTCCCCTGGCAGGGACCCTGGAATTCGGAGTACGGCCGGGGCACGGAGTCCCGGCGTGGGTAGGAACCGCCCGGCTCGTAGCCGGGTCTTTTTTCCCCCGGCGCCGGACCGGGGGTGGCACCCCGGGACGGCGAGAGAATGCGAAAAAGAAGGGAGCGTCTCCGGCTGGCACCGGAGACGCTCCCCGAAGGCACGGGCTGGCGGCCCGACCTGACTTCCTTGGCTGGGGTCAAGCTAGTCGGTCCGCCGATCCGGTGTCAAGATATCCTTGCGCACCCAGGTTGGAGCGACCGATGAACCCGAGCCTGCTGACCGAGACCCTCCCCGAGGCCATGGGGGACGTCCCCGGGATCTGCGAGCTGCCCCTCACCCGGGCGGTGGTGCAGTACCGCGACGTCCACGAGATGGACACGCCGGGGGGGCGCATCGAGGACATCGGCCTGGCCCTGGTCGTCGAGGGGCGCTTCGCCTCGTCCGCCGAGGTCCTGGACCTGGGGAGCGGGCACGTGAAGGTCCTGGACCTGAGCACCGAGCTCGTGGTGCTGGATTGGGTCTACGAGCCGACCCTCGACCACGTGGCCGCCCTCCTCACCGAAGCGGCCTCGGGGAGCGATGAAGGCCCGCTCCGCACGTACGGGTTCCGGCTGGGCCTCCGGGTGCTGGAGCGCGTGGGCTACGGGCCCCTCACCCGGCCGTCGTTCCTCCGCATCGGGTTCCGCGACATCTGCCGGGACCTGGATCTCCACGAAGGGACGTCCATACGCATCGTCATGGGGCCCGGGCGCCTCACCCGCGTGCACCTGGACTACGACGCCTCCGCCCTCGTCTTCCGTACCGCCTTCCAGGAGCCCGACCCCCAGCTCGAGCACGCGCTGGTGACCGCGTTTCCGGGGGGCGAGGTGCGGCGGCTGGTGCCCCTCCGCGACACCGACTCGCTGGACTACCAGGTGCGGTTCCCCCTTCCCGAGAGCCTCGAGGAGGCACGCGAGGCCCTCGCCTCCATGCGGAGGGGCCTCGGATCGCTCATGGCGCGCTTCGAGCCCACACGCTACGAGGCCCTGGACCGCGTCGTCGGGACCTTCGGTGTGAGGGAGACGCTCGCGGCGCTCAGGATGACGGAGCCGCGCTTCCGGCCCGTACGGGTCACCGCGGCGGCTCCCGTGTCCACGGCGGTGCACTAGCATGGTCTCCGGCGAGGTCCCAACCCACGGAGCCGATCCCGTCGCTCTCGCGACCGGAGAGGATCTGCACGGCCGGTACGAGGCATACTGCCGCCGGCAGGCGGCGCGCCTGGTCCAGATGCTCCCCCGCGAGGCCGTGCGCCCGCTGTACCGGAGGGCCAGGAACGAGGCACTCCGTGCCGACAGCATGCCCGACGAAGGGGAGCACGATCCTCTCGCGCTGCTTGTCCGCTACTGCCGCGCGCTTCTCCCCCTGCCTCCCTTCCAGGTGTGGGCGGATGATCTGCGGCGTCACCCCGACGGTCACTTCGCCGATCTCGAGGAGTCGGTGGACGGACCCACTGCCGACGCGCCGTCGACGATGGAGTCGCGCCCCATGAGCCTCCACGGTCGGTCGTGGGTGGCGCAGCTCCGATCGTTCCGCGAGGCGGGGCTGTGGCGGGGTTACATCTCCTTCCAGGAAGAGGGGAGCCGGCGCGTGCATCGCACCGCCGCCGTGTTCTGCGAGGAGGGTCCAGGGGAGCTCCGCGAGCGCTTCCTCTCCTTCGAGGACACCACCCTGGAAGCCTTCCTCAGGTCGGCGCTTCCCTGAGCTCGGTTTTTGTAAAAAATCGAACTCGGATCCGTTGCGGAACGGGCGCGCTTTCCCGCCCCGAAGCCCGCGCCATGCTTGGGTTTATCCGACCCGACTCCTCCAGTCCATAAGCTGCGAGCCACGAAAGGAACAAGTGGATTCGCCGATTTTCGGAAATTGTAAGTCGTTGCAATACAATGATTTACGGATAAGCTGCGATAGAAGAAAAGAGCCAAGAAAGGGGTTGCGTCCCCGCATTTCCCGTCTTATCCTAGACCTTACCCTGAGGAAGCCGGCTCCTCTTGTTGCTGCCTCGCCCCCTTCTCCGGGCGGGAGCGCGGTACCCCGAAAAGAACGACTTTTCACCTGCTTACCCCCTGGGGCGAGGTGTGTCTATGTGGGAGACGTGTTCCGTACAGTTGAACGTGCGCTTGCCGCGCGACGTCGCCGCCCAGGCCGAGGAGGTCCAGAAGTCGGACCCCGACTTCCTGAGTCGCGTCGTCCTGTACGGACTGACCCGTCGCTCCATCTATCGTCACCTGCGTGATCAGGCGCACGAGGACGCCGGCTTGAGCCAGGAGGCGCCGCAGGCCGCTTCCTGAGGCTTGCGTTATCTGCCCCTTCGAGTCATAGGTTCTGCGTGATCGGACCCTTGGGGTCCAGGGTCGCGCGCCGTGACCCGAAGGGGTTCTCCATGTCCAGCCGGAGGGGCGCCGTGGGCGCAGGGCAGGCGGGCTCGAACGAGCCGCGGGACGTCCTGCGGGCGAAATACCTGGACTACTGCTCGGCTCAGGTTGCGGATCTCCTCCTCTACCTGAGCCCGGACGAGATCTACCTCCTCGCGCAGCGGGCGCACCGTGAGAAGGGCAGCACGGGCGACCTCTCCTACGTGGAGATGGTACAGCTCGCAACCGACTGGCTCTCCCGGAAAGTGACGCTCCCTCCCTTCGAGATCTGGCTCGAGGACTACCGCCGCCACCCCGAGGAGTACGAGGAGTACCTCCTGGGGCTGTGGGAGAGCGAACGGGACCCCTCCGAGGACGAGGTGCCCACGTCCTGACGCTCGCGGGGAGCGCCCGAGCTCAGAAGGGAAGGTCGTCGTCGGGCTCGCTCATGGAGGGCTGGCCGCCACCGCCACCGCCGTAGCTCCCCCCGCCGCCGGCGCCGCCGCCGCTCCCCCCGGAGCCGCCGGAGCCGCCGGAGCCGCCGAGCATGACCATCTCGGTGATGACGATGTCCGTCCAGTACTTGGTGCCGCCCTGGTCGTCCTGCGTCTGGGAGTACTCGAGGCGCCCCTCCACGTAGAGCCGGTCGCCCTTGTGGACCCACTGCTCCACGATGTCCACCAGGCGGCCGAAGAACGTGAGGCGGTGCCACTCGGTCTTCTCCTGCTGCTGACCGTCCCGACCCGACCATGAGCGATTGGTCGCAAGCGACAGCTTGGCCACGCGGGCGCCGCCCGAGGTGGCGCGGATCTCGGGGTCGTTGCCGACGTTTCCGATGAGCATGACCTTGTTGAGCGACCGACTCATGGGAGGCGTACTCCTGGTGCGAGGGACCCGGAAGCCTCCGGGCCGGAGAGGTGCGCGAGGCGGCGGCACGGGTGCCGCAGCGGGCCGTAAGGTAAGAGCCCCGACGGCGTTTTTCCATTCCGCGTTGGGACGCTATCTTGCGGCGTCCCCACCGTTCCCCAGCCCGACCGCAGGCCACGGCCCATGTCCGATCTGCGCTACATCCGACTGGAGTGGGACGGCGACCTCGCCGTCGTCACCGTCGATCGACAGGACAAGCTCAACGCCCTCAACGCCGACGTCATCGCGGAGCTGGGGCAGGTCTTCGAGGGGCTCCGCGCCGACGACAAGGTCCGGGGCGTCCTCCTCACGGGGGCGGGGGACAGGGCCTTCGTCGCCGGCGCCGACATCGGCGAGCTGGCGAAGATGGACTCGGTCTCCGGCGTGGCGGTGAGCCGCGCGGGCCAGGATGTCTTCCGTGCCATCGAGCGCTTCCCCAAGCCCGTCCTGGCCGCCGTGGGCGGCTTCGCCCTGGGGGGCGGCTGCGAGCTGGCCCTGGCGTGCCACCTCCGGGTTGCCGGCGACAACGCCCGCTTCGGGCTCCCGGAAGTGGGGCTGGGGATCATCCCCGGGTACGGGGGCACCATCCGACTCGCGCGCCTCGTGGGGCTGGGGCGCGCCCTCGAGCTGACGCTCACCGGCGAGATGGTCGGCGCCGACCGGGCCCTGGAGATGGGCCTGGTCTCGTCGGTACACCCCCGCGCCGAGCTCCTGGACAAGGGCAAGGAGCTTCTCCGGAAGGTCACGAAGAACGGCCCCCTGGCCGTGCGCATGGCGCTGGAGTCCATCTACCGGGCCGTGGACACCTCCTCCCAGGAGGCACTGGACTTCGAGTCGTCCCTCTTCGGCCTCCTGGCATCCACCGAGGACATGAAGGAGGGGATGTCGGCGTTCCTGGAGAAGCGCAAAGCCGACTTCCGGGGACGCTGATCCCGACCGTGCTTTTCAAGGGAATCGGCCCCTCCGACCCACGCCGGGTCGAGGGGCCGAAAGTCTTTTATCCACAATGCTTTTCAGGCCGTGCTCCGGGGTAGCCCGGAGGGGTGGGAAAGGTTAAATTCTTCCGATGCTTCGAGGGACCTTCCCAGCCGGCGCTCCGTGCGCCTGACGCGCCTCGCGCTTCGCCATTTCCGGAACCTCGGGAGCCAGGACCTGGAACTCCCCCCGGAGGGTGTCGCCATCGTCGGGAACAACGCCCAGGGGAAGTCCAACCTCCTCGAAGCCATCTACTACCTGGAGACGTTCCGGTCCTTCCGCGGCGCGCGCGACGACCAGCTCGTGGCGTTCGGCGAGGGGGTGTTCCGGGTCCAGGGGACGCTGGCGCCGCAGGACGGTGACGCCAGGCAGGTCCAGGTGGCGGCGGCCTTCGAGAGGAAGGGGAAGCGGAAGAAGGTCACGGTGGACGGCGTGGAGCCGGAGCGGGTGGGGGACGCCCTGGGGCGTCTGGCCGCGGTGGTCTTCTCGCCGTCGGACGTGGAGTTGGTGAGCGGGGGGCCCGGGGAGCGGCGGCGCTTCCTGGACATCGTCCTCTCCCTCAGCGACCCGGGGTACCTGCGCGCGCTCCAGGAGTACCGGCGCGTGCTGCAGCGGCGGAACGCGTCGCTCAAGGAGGGACTGCCGGCCGCGGTGGTCCGCGCCTGGGACCAGGGGCTGGTCCGCTCGGGCGCAGCGGTGATGGAGGCGAGGAGGGCGTGGGTGGAGGGAAGATGTGGTGCGTTCCGCGAGTACTACGCCACGGTGTCCGGCGGGGCGGGGGCGCGGATGACGTACCGGTCCAACGCGGCCCTGGAGGGGACACGGGGGACGGACGAGGTGGCGGAGGCGTTCGGGCAGGCCCTCGCGTCTTCGGCGGAGCGGGAGCGGCGGACGGGAACCACGGTGGTGGGACCGCACCGCGACGAAGTCCTCCTCCGGCTGGAGGACGAGGGGGACGACCTGGACCTGAGGGATTACGGCTCGGGGGGACAGCGGCGCACCGCCGCGCTGGCGCTCCGGCTGGTGGAGGCCAGGACCATCCGGGAGGTGCGCGGGCAGGAGCCCCTCATCCTGCTGGACGACGTGTTCGCCGAGCTGGACCCGAGGCGGAGCGAGAGGATCCTGGAGCTCATGGAACGGGAGGAGACGGGACAGGTGGTGCTCACGGCGCCGAAGGAGAGCGACGTGCGCATCCGGAGGGACGCACTGCCTCGGTGGGGCATCGAGGCCGGGCGGATCGTGACGTGACCGCCAGGGGCACGGGGCCGAAGAAGGTCGGCAACGTCCTGGGGGAGCTGCTCCAGCAGCACGGCCTCGTGGAGCAGGTGAAGCGCATGGAGGTCCTGGACCTCTGGGCCGAGGTGGTGGGGGAGCACATCGCCGGGGTGACCCGGGCGAAGGGAGTGTCGGACGCCACGCTGTTCGTCGAGGTACGGTCGAGCGGCTGGCTCATGGAGTTGAACATGATGAAGGGGGAGCTGCTGGGGCGCGTGAACGAGCGCCTCGATGCCCCACTCGAGCGGATCGTCTTCGTGCTGGCGGAGACCTGAACCCGCGCACACGGCTCACGGAGCGGACATGGCGAGCAAGAAGAAGAAGCAGGAAGGCGGCGAGGACTATACCGCCGGGCAGATCCAGGTCCTCAAGGGCCTGGAGGCGGTGCGAAAGCGGCCGGGCATGTACATCGGGTCCACGTCGTCCCGGGGTCTCCACCACCTGGTGTACGAGGTGGTGGACAACTCCATCGACGAGGCCATGGCCGGCTTCTGCACCGAGGTGGTCGTCACCATCCACGGGGACAACTCGGTCACCGTCGTCGACGACGGCCGCGGGATTCCCGTGGACATCCACCCGGTGGAGAAGGTGCCCGGCGTCGAGCTCGCCATGACCACCCTCCATGCCGGCGGCAAGTTCGACAAGAACACCTACAAGGTGTCCGGGGGCCTCCACGGCGTGGGCGTGAGCGTGGTGAACGCCCTCTCCGAGTACCTGGAGGTGGAGATCGTCCGGGGCGGGAAGAAGTACCACCAGCGGTACGAGCGGGGCATCAAGGCCAAGAACCTGGAGGAGCTGGGAGCGGCCAAGGGGAGCGGGACCACCGTCACCTTCAAGCCCGACGCCCAGATCTTCACCGAGCTCGTGTACAGCTTCGAGATCCTCTCCAACCGGCTCCGCGAGCTGGCCTTCCTGAACAAGGGTCTGCAGATCGTCCTGGTGGACGAGCGCAACGGGAAGCCGGTGCGGGAGGAGTACCTCTACGAGGGCGGCCTGGCCGAGTACGTGACGTACCTGCGCGGCCAGCGCGGCGCGCTCCACGAAAAGATCTGCTACTTCGAGGCGTCGAAGCCCGAAGCCGAGATCGAGCTGGCGCTCCAATACGACCAGGGCTTCGCCGAGAACACGCACACCTTCGTGAACAACATCAACACGCACGAGGGCGGCTCCCACCTCACCGGGTTCAAGGCGGCGCTCACGCGGACCATCAACGACTACGCCCGCCGCAACAACCTCTTCAAGAAGGACGAGAGCCTCTCGGGCGACGACGTGCGCGAGGGGCTGGTGTGCGTGCTCAGCGTGCGGGTCATGGAGCCCCAGTTCGAGGGGCAGACCAAGACCAAGCTCGGCAACTCGGAGGTGCGGGGCGCCGTGGAGGCCGCGGTCAACGAGCACCTCTCCATCTTCCTGGACGAGAACCCCCGGGCGGCGAAGGGCATCATCGAGAAGTCGCTGCAGGCGGCGCGCGCCCGCGAGGCGGCGCGCAAGGCCCGCGACCTGGCGCGGAAGAAGAGCGCGCTGGAGGGCGGCGTGCTGCCGGGCAAGCTGGCCGACTGCTCCATCTCCGACCCGTCGCTCTGCGAGCTGTACCTGGTGGAGGGCGACTCCGCCGGCGGCTCGGCCAAGCAGGGACGCGACCGGTCGTACCAGGCCATCCTCCCCCTCAAGGGGAAGATCCTCAACGTGGAGCGGGCGCGCATCGACAAGGTGCTGTCCAACGAGGAGATCCGCGCCATGATCACGGCCATCGGCGCGGGCATCAAGGACGACTTCGACCTCGGCAACACCCGGTACCACAAGATCATCATCATGACCGACGCCGACGTGGACGGCGCGCACATCCGGACGCTCCTGCTCACGTTCTTCTTCCGGCAGATGCCCGAGCTCATCGAGGCGGGCATGGTCTACATCGCCCAGCCGCCGCTCTACCGCGTGCAGAAGGGCAAGCAGGAGCTGTACGCGTATTCCGAGGAGGAGCGCAACGAGTACGTGAAGCGCCTCGGTGGCAAGGAGAGCGACGGCAGGGGCATCAACATCCAGCGGTACAAGGGCCTGGGTGAGATGAACCCCGATCAGCTCTGGAAGACCACCATGGACCCCGAGTCCCGCACCATCCTCCAGGTGCAGATCGAGGACGCGGCCATCGCGTCCAACCTCTTCGACCGCCTCATGGGCTCGGTGTGGGCGCCCCGGCGCCACTCCATCGCTAATACCGGGCGTTCGGGGCGCAACTTGGCGGGGGGGGGGGGTGGGGGCCCGCGGGGGGGGGCCCCCCTCCACTCACCGGCGCCGAAACGCTCCGGCGAGGGTCCCCCCCAGGCCGAGGACGAACCAGGCGGCCGTGTTCGCCGCCCACGTCCCCAGGGACGGTACGGAAGACAGCGCCCGCACGCGCTCGCCGTCGGCGAGGGTGATGATGGTCTCGAGGATCTCCCACTCGCCCAGCGCCACGACCATGGAGTCGAGGGGCCGTGCCATCCACTCGATGCCCAGGTCGTGGCCCACCTCGCCCGTCACCAGGACCAGGAGCCACAGACCCACGGCCCAGGGCACGGGGTGGCGCGTCCCCAGGACCAGCGCCGTGGCCACGAGGTAGGCGGCGGTGGCGGCCACCAGCGGCAGCAGCCACTCCCACCAGTGGGTGGTCCAACGCACGACTTCGGTGGCCGGCCCCGCCCCGGCCCCGGCCGGAGCCAGGAGCACGTGGCGCACGTGCTCGACCCCGAGCGTCGAGCCGCCCAGGACGGCGAGGGCCAGGAAGTAGAGCATCGCGCCGCCCACGAGGAGGAAGAGCCACGCCCAGCCCGTCGCCACCTTGACGAGGACGTGCCGCGAATGATCGACGGGGAGCGACCAGAGGGGCGTGTCCGCGAAGCGGCGCTCTCCCTTCCAGAGGGCGAGGGGAAAGAGCAGGGCCATGAACGCCGCCAGGGTCCCGAGCACGGGAGTGGGGTCCAGCGAGAGGTCTCGCATCGGGACGCTGTCGGACACAAGGCTGAGGATCCCCGCGCGGTCGAGCAGCACCAACGCTGCGGAGGGGACCAGCGCGAGGAGTGCGAGGAGCGTCGCCTCTCGCCGCATGGCGAGTCCCGACACGCGGAACTGTTCGATCCATACCGCGGAACGGGTGGGGACGCGCGCCGTCGCCGTCGCCACAGTATCGTGCCTCATGAGGCCTCCTTTCGTGAAAGCAGCGCGAGCGCCGCTTCGTCCAGTGACAGGGTGGCGACTTCCCGGACCATGACGCCGGTGCCCTCCAGGTCACGGACCACGGCTTCGCGCTCGCCCCACACGGTCCACTCGATCTCGCGGCCCCGGGCGCTGCGACGCACCACCGACCCGGCGAGGACGGACGGCGCGGTCCAACCCTCGGGTGCTTCCGCCCAGTAGCGCAGCAGCCGGGACTCGAGCGCCGTCCGGGGGAGCTGGCCGAGCAGTCGGCCCTCGGCGAGGACGCCCACGTGGTCCACCAGCGACTCGATCTCGTACGCGCGGTGCGTCGAAACGAGCACGGTGGTGGGATGGTCCGCCAGATGCGCGCTCAGGAGCTCGAGCGTGTGGTCGCGCACGACGTGGTCGAGCCCGTCGGTGGGCTCGTCCAGGAGGAGCACGGGGGGGCGATGGGCCAGCGCCAGCAGGATCTGCACGCGGCGCGCCTGCCCCTTCGAGAGCGTGTGGCACCTCCGGCCCCCGTCGATCTCCAGCGCGTCGGCCAGCCGCCGCGCGTACGCCGCGTCCCACGCGGGGAAGTAGGCCTCGTGGTGGCGGAGGAGCCTTCCCACCGTCATCCAGGCGTAGCCGATCCGATGGTCCTCGGGGACGTAGCCGATGCGCGCGCGTGTGCCGGCGCCGTCCGTCCGCGGGTCCGCGCCCAACACGTCGACGGCACCGGCGTCCCGTGCGGTGAGACCCATGAGCGCGCGGAGCAGCGTGCTCTTGCCGGCCCCGTTCGGCCCGACCAGCGCGTACACGGCCCCGGTGGGCACCTGGAGGTCGACGCCGTCGAGGGCGGCCACGGCGCCGAAGCGCTTGGCGAGGGCCGAGGTGGCGAGGGCGAAGGGCCCCTCGCCCATGGACAAGGGCAGTGTCGTCGTCGGTGCGGTCATCGGCTGCCTTCCTCTCGGTCGTGAACGTCCTTCGGGTCGTCCCGCCCGATCTCCTCCAGGGCGGCCAGGAGCTCGTCGAGGTCCACGCCGGTGCGGGCCGCGTCGGCGAGGGCTCGGCGCGCGACGCCTCGGGCCAGCCTCGGACGGTCCTTCAGGTCCGGGCGCACGTCCGGAGCGACGGTGGTGCCTCTCCCCTGGCGCACCAGCAACACGCCCTCCCGCTCCAGCTCCGCGTACGCCTGCGAGACCGTCCGCGGGTTGATGCGCAACGCGGCTGCCAGCTCGCGGACCGACGGGAGGGGGTCTTCCGGTCCCAGCGTGCCCCGCACGAGGGCGCTCCGGACCTCGTCCATGATCTGGACGTAGAGGGGTCGGCTGTCGGCGGGCTGGAGACGGATTCGCATCGTGATCAAGTGTTGTGGTCATGTACAACACTAGCAACAATGGCGACGCCCGACTCCGATGTCAACGCTCTTGAGCCCCGGGGCGCCGATAACCTGTCACCCGCGGTGAGGTCCGCCTATCTTGGCGCCCATTGCCTGGTCCCCGGACCGACCCTCCCGGTCAGGAGCTGCCCATGAAGAAGGTCCTGAAGGTCCTCGCGTCCCTCGTCGTTCTCGTCATGCTCGCCGGCGCCGGAGGCTTCCTCTGGGCCAAGCGCGCCAGCGCCTCGCTGCTGGGCCGCTCCGTCGAGGCCCACGAGGTGGACTTCCCCATTCCCTTCCCGCTGGACTCGGCGCAGATCGCCGACGCTGGCCTCACCCCCGAGCAGGCCGACTCGGCGGCGCTGGCCCGGGCGGTGGAGCGGGGGGCGCACCTCGTGGCGTCCCGCTACGTGTGCACCGAGTGCCACGGCGAGAACTTCGGCGGCGGCGTCATGGTGGACGACCCCCTCATCGGGTCCCTCCTCGGGCCCAACATCACGGCGGGAGCCGGCGGGAAGACCGCGGCGTACGCCCCCGCCGACTGGGACCGCATGGTGCGTCACGGCATCAAGCCCGGAGGCGTTCCCGGGGCCATGCCGTCCCAGGACTTCCAGACCATGTCGGACGAGGAGCTCTCGGACATCGTCGCCTACATCCGCTCGCTGCCCGAGGTGGACAACACGGTGCCGGCGGTGAAGCTGGGCCCCCTGGGGACGGTGCTGGTGGCCACGGGACAGATCCAGCTCTCGGTGGACCTCATCGCCAGGCACGACGCGCCCCATGCCGCCTACCCGCCGGCGGCGGAGCCCACCGAGGAGTTCGGGAGGCACCTGGCCGGCGTGTGCACCGGGTGCCACTCGGCCTCGCTGGCCGGGGGGAAGGTGCCGGGCGGCGACCCCAGCTGGCCGCCGGCGGCGAACCTCACGCCCGTGGCCGGCGGGCTCGGCGACTGGACGTACGAGCAGTTCGTGACGTTCCTCGAGGAGGGGACCCGGCCCAGCGGCCTGGAGCTGAAGGCGCCCATGGACGCGGTCATCGGGTACACCAGTGCCATGACGGACACCGAGAAGCAGGCGCTGTGGGCCTACCTCCAGTCTCTGCCGCCCACGCCCACGCCGAACTGATCCGTCGTCGAGGGCCGGCTGATCCGGGCCCGGGGGGGCGTCAGCCCCCCCGGGCCTTGTCGTACCCGCGCTGGAGCTGGCGCGTGGCCCGGTCGGCGCAGTACTCGGCGAGACCGGCCAGGGCGCGCTCGATCTCCTCGGTGGAGAGGGACGCGAAGGTGGCGGCCGACACCACGTCGGCCAGCGCCGGGTCCAGCCCCAGGACCCCCCGGTTCACCGGGTCGGACTCGTCCACCTTGGTCTTCCAGACCACCGAGCCGTCGGCGGCGTCGAGGAGGAACACCTCGGCCTCCACGAAGAACACGGCCTGGGCGTCCCAGTCGTTGGCGGAGATGCCGTACTCCTGGAGGCGGACCTCCAGCTCGAAGTCGGCATCGCGGGCGTCGTCGACGGGGCGCATGCGGAGGATCCTGCTGGCCCGCTCCAGGGCCCGGTCTCCCAGGAGGCCCGTCACGTCCACTCCCTCCACCGCGTCGTCCAGGCGTTGGCGGAGCTTGGAGGCCTGGGCTTCCTTCACGATCTCCGACCCCACCGCCAGGACGGTCTCCTGCCAGGTGCCGCGGATGACGCCGAAGGCGCCTCCGGTGAAGACCTCGGGCTGGGGCGGCGAGACGAGGACCACGGCCAGCGTGCGGTCGCGGAAGTCGTATTCGCCCAGGCGGCCGGCGGAGGCGCAGCCGGAGGACGCGAGGAGGAGGCCGGCGAGGGCGATGGCCGGGAGACCGAGGAGGCGGTTCATGTTCGCTGCTTGGGGTTCGGGGGCGTGTCCGGGACTCATTCGGTATACCGGATCCTACCCCGGCGCGGGTCGGTTCGTGCGACCTCCTGGAACGACGGGCGCGATGGGGCCGTGACGGCCGTCACTCCTCCGAGCCCAGGAGGGCGTCGACGCCCAGGAGGACGGTGTCGTCCCGGCGGGCCACCTCCCTCTGGAGGGCGAGAGGGACCTCCCCCCGGTGGAAGAGGATCCTGAGGCGGCGCTCCCTGCCGAAGCCGTACCGGGTCTCCCGGATGTCGGCGTTGAGGCGGGCCAGGGGCGAGGCACCCTCGCCCTCCTCGGCGTATGCCGACAGACCGTAGAAGGGCGCGCCGGTGGACAACACCCCGGCTACCGGGATCTCGTAGCCGCTCCCCCAGAGGCTCCCGCACTCCCGGGCGCCGGCACCGAGGCGCACCGACGCGTCGTGGGTCATGAAGTCGCGCCACGCCTGGGGGAGGAGGGTGTCCACCTGGGTGTCCAGGCCGGGGCGGACGGCCTGGGCGTAGAGCGCCTCCGGCTCGGGGCCGGCAAGGCGGTGGCGGTGGGGGAGGACGAAGCGGAACCAGAAGGAGACGAACGGGTCGGTGACGCGGTAGCGGCGGCTCCGCGTGCGGGGAGAGGCGTCCAGGGAGCGGCGCACTTCGACGAGCCCCACCTCCTCCAGGCGCTTCAGGTACGGGCCCGCCTGCCCGCTGGCCGAAAGGTCGGGCACGCCGGCATGGACCACGCCCCAGTCGCCCTCCCCGGGGGCCAGGGCGGCGAGGATGGCGGCGTACCGGGTGGGCGTCTGGAAGAGGCGCTCCAGGAGGGCGAGGGGCGCGTCCCGCAGGGGCGCGCCGTCGGCGAGGACCAGCCGGCGGACGTTGGTGCCCACGGACGCCGAGGGGTCGAGGAGGCGCAGGACGCCCGGGAGTCCCCCGAAGACCGCCCAGGCCCGGAGCTTCTCCCCGGGGGTGGCGCCGGGGAGGAGGGAGGCGGCGGACCGGAAGGGGAGGGGGCGGACATGGAGGGGAAAGGGCCCCGGCGCCTCCGCGTCCCGCGGGCCCGGGGTCTCGGGGGCGACGAGGGTGACGTGGACCGCCCGCCCGGCGGCGCGGGCGGCGGCCAGCGCCCGGTCCAGCGGCTGCGCGAAGCGCGCCCGGGACTCCATCCAGCGGTGGGCGTCGTCCACCACGAGCACGGTGGCGCGTCCCGGGGGCGCCCCCGCCACCAGGGCGGCGAAGAGCGCGTCCCAGCCGGGAGGCTCTTCCCCCCCGACCTCCGTCCCGGTGTCCCACCCGCCAGCTCGGAGGGTCCCTGCGAGGGCGCTCCTCTGCTGGGGCTCGGAGAGGGGAGGCGCCCGGTGGTAGAGCGCGGCGAAGTCGGCGGCGGCGGCCCGCACCAGCGCCGTCTTCCCCGAGCCGGGGAGGCCCACGACCCACCCCGAGGACGCCTCCCCGCGGTCGTACGCCGTCCGGAGCTGCCCAAGCTCGCTGCTGCGGCCGTGGAGCTGCATGCGTCAAACCCACCCATGAAGCTGAAAATAGTACAATTAACGTAATCATATTTATGCAATATTGCCACGCCGTGCCGTTGTACGGGAGGCGAGAGGCTGACAGAATGGTCCCCATCAGCGACCCGCCCGGCACCCACCCGAGGAGCACGCCCGCATGACCCGCGCCCGTTTCGACACCCTGGCCGCCGCCCGCCACCGCGCCCCCGCCGCCAACAATGGGAAGAGGAAGCCCGTGAACCTGGAGGCGGTCTTCGGGGACAACCTCTTCGGACTCCACGAGATGAAGTCCCGGCTCCCGAAGCCGCAGTTCAAGGCCCTCATGTCCACCATCCGTAGCGGCACCGAGCTGGATTCCACGGTGGCCGACGCGGTGGCGGTGGCCATGAAGGAGTGGGCGCTGGAGAAGGGCGCCACCCACTATACCCACTGGTTCCAGCCCCTCACGGGCCTCACGGCCGAGAAGCACGACTCGTTCCTCGACCCCACCCGCGACGGGCGGGCCATCACCGAGTTCAGCGGCAGGGAGCTGGTGCAGGGCGAGCCCGACGCGTCGTCCTTCCCGTCGGGGGGCCTGCGCGCCACGTTCGAGGCCCGCGGCTACACCGCGTGGGATCCCACGTCGCCGGCCTTCCTCATGGAGGGGGCCAGCGGAGCGTACCTGTGCATCCCCACCGCGTTCGCCTCGTGGGCCGGCGACGCGCTGGACAAGAAGACGCCGCTGCTCCGCTCCATCCACGCGCTGGACAAGCAGGCCCGCCGGGCGCTGGCCCTCTTCGGCTCTCCCGAGGAGCCGGTGCGCGCCACGCTGGGACCCGAGCAGGAGTTCTTCCTGGTGGACGAGGAGTTCTTCTACCGCCGCCCCGACCTGGTGACCTGCGGGCGCACGCTCTTCGGCACCAAGCCGCCCAAGGGGCAGGAGATGGAGGATCACTACTTCGGCTCCATCCCGGAGCGCGTCCTCGAGTACATGAACGAGGTCGAGCTGGAGCTGTACAAGCTGGGCGTGCCGCTGAAGACGCGGCACAACGAGGTGGCCCCCGGCCAGTTCGAGATGGCGCCCATCTACGAGGACGCCAACCAGGCAGCCGACCACCAGCAGCTCACCATGTCCACGCTTCGCCGCGTGGCCCGTAAGTACGGCCTCGCCTGCCTCCTCCACGAGAAGCCCTTCCAGGGCGTGAACGGGAGCGGCAAGCACCTGAACTGGGCCTTCGGGACGGAGAAGGCGAACCTGCTCGAGCCCGGTGACACGCCTCACGACAACATGCAGTTCCTGTTCTTCTGCTCTGCCACGCTCAAGGCCGTGGCGCGGCACCAGGACCTGCTGCGGGCGGCGGTGGCCCACGCGGGCAACGACCACCGGCTGGGCGCGAACGAGGCGCCGCCGGCCATCATCTCCGCGTTCGTGGGCGATCAGCTCGGGGACATCTTCGAGCAGATCGAGAAGGCGGGCTCGGCCAAGTCCAGCAAGGCCTCGGGCCTCATGGGCCTGGGCGTGGACGTGCTGCCCCGGCTGCCCAAGCACGCCGGGGACCGGAACCGGACGTCGCCCTTCGCCTTCACCGGCAACAAGTGGGAGTTCCGGGCCCTCGGGTCCTCTCAGAGCATCTCGTTTCCGGCCACGATCCTGAACACCGTCGTGGCCGAGGCCATCGACGAGATGTGCACGAAGCTCGAGGGGGAGCTGGCCAAGGGGACGGCGTTCGACGAGGCGCTCCGTGCCCTTCTCGCCGCGGAGGTGAAGGAGTTCAAGCACATCATCTTCAACGGCGACAACTACTCGGAGGAGTGGGTGAAGGAGGCCGAGCGCCGTGGGCTGCTGAACCTGCGGAGCACCATGGCGGCGCTCCCGAAGCTGGTGGACGAGAAGAACGCCGCGCTCTTCGAGAGGTACGGCGTGCTCTCGCACCGGGAGCTGGAGTCCCGGCACGAGATCCACGTGGACCAGTACTTCAAGACCATCAACATCGAGGGCGAGACGGGGCAGTACATGGCCCAGACCATGGTGCTCCCCGCCGCGGCCCGGTACCTGTCCGACCTGCTGAGCACCGCGGACCGCGCCAAGGAGGTGGGAGTGAAGACGGACGGCGTGGTGGCCACCGCGCGTAAGGTGAACGACCTCATCGACCAGCTCGTGGCCAAGCTCGACGTGCTGGCGGCGCAGAACCAGGAGCTGGGCGGAGACGACGTGTTCTCCAAGGCCGCCCACATGCAGGCCAACATCATCCCGGCGCTGAACGCGGTGCGCGACGCCGTGGACCGGCTGGAGCGCGTGGTGCCGGACGACTACTGGCCGTTCCCGACGTACCGGGAGATGCTCTTCATCAAGTAGCGGTATTGCGACGCCCTTCGGGTGTCGCAATACCCTTCGGCGGATCTCCGACATGGCTTGTCCGTGCCACGTCGGAGATCCGCCTCGGCGTTTCCGACATCTTCGACGTCGGAAGACGCCGACCGCCTGCTTCCTTCCTGTCTCCGGGTCGAGCCCATGCCTCCTGCGCTTCCTTCCCTCGCGTCCCTGGATCCCCGCTCGGCCGCCCTCCTCGTGGTGGACGTGCAGGAGGGGGCGGTGGCTCGGGGGCCCTACCGGGGCTCCGAGGTGATCGGCAACATCGCTTCGCTCGTTGCCGCGTGCCGCTCGGCCGGCGTCGAGGTGGTGTACGTGCAGCACGATGGGCTGGCGGGGGAGGACGAGGAGCCGGGGACGCGGGGGTGGGAGATCCACGCGGGGGTGGCCCCGGAGCCGGGGGAGCGGGTGGTGCGGAAGCGGTTCAACAGTGCCTTCCGCGATACCGACCTGCTCGGCTATCTGCGTGAGCGCGGCGTGGAGACGCTGCTCGTCGTGGGGATCCAGACGGAGTACTGCGTGGACACCACGTGCCGGGTGGCCTTCGAGCACGGCTTCACGGTCGTCGTGCCGGAGATGGCCAACACCACCTTCGACAACGGGGACGTCCCGGCGGGGCAGATCCACGAGATGGTGAACCGGCGGATCTGGGCGGGGCGCTTCGCGCTGGGGCCCTCCGTGGAGGAGGCGCTGGCGTGGGTGGGGGGAGCGCCGTCCTGGCTCAGCGTGCCGTCCGCGCCGTGCGGATGATGAGCATGCCCGTGGCCTGGTTGGTGCCGAAGCGGAACGTCTGCTCCATGGGGGAGAGAAACTCCATGGAGACGATCTCGGTGAGGGGGAAGTTCTCCACCAGGCGCGCCGCCTCCTCGGTGGCCAGGTACATCCCGTCCACCACCACCTGCACCATGCGGCACGCGCCCGGGTTGTTGAGCTTGAAGTACTGGATGGCGCCCCGCGTGGACTCGATGCACGTGCCCATGTAGTTGGAGCCCCGGACCATGGGACCGACGCGCACCCCCGACGGCAGCGCGTCGCGCACGACGTCGGCCAGGTTGCTCACCCGGGCCGACCGGATGGCCTCGCGGATGTCCACCTGGGCCAGGGACACGCTGGCGTTGGAGGTGGCCATGCGGCGCTCCATGGCCTCGGGCGTGCGCACCTCCACGACGATGGGCTCCAGTTCTACGGCGCGGTCGGCGAGGCGCACGGTCACGGCCGTGGCACCGTCGTACGAAACCTGGACGGTGTCGGTGCGGGAGAGGTACGCCAGGTGCCGGACGGTGAGCGTCGTGGGGCCGGGTGGCACGGCGCCGAACCACGCCGTGCCCGAAGCGTCGGTGACGGCGGACCGGCCGTCCTCCAGCACCACGTCGGCGGCCTCCACGGGGGCGCGGCCGTCGGGGCCGAGGACGGTCACCTGGAGGGGCTCCCCCTTCGTCTCGGGGGCGAGCTCCAGGTGGTGGAGCGCGACGCCGCCGGCCTCGGTGCGTACCTCCACGGGCGTGCCCTCGTACCCGGGGGCGGTGGCCAGGAGCGTGACCGTACCGGGGGCGGGGACGCCGCAGAGCGTGAAGGACCCGTCGGTGTCGGTGGCGGCCTCCCACGCCTCTCCCCTCGTCTCCGCCGTGACCTGGGGGACGCGCACGCCCTGGCGTCCCCCCGCCTGCTCCACCGACAGGGAGCGGACCTCCTCCCGGAAGAGGACGGCCCGGGCCCCCGCCACAGGCGCTCCGGTGGCGTCGGCGACGGTGCCGGTCACGATGGCCGCCGCTCCCGGCGACACGGCTCCGGAGCAGCGCCGGGCCAGGACCTGGAACGGGGTGGGCACGCGGACCTCCACCCGGGCGGCTTCGCCCTCGCGCACGTCCACCTCGGTCCCCGGCGCGGCGAGGCCCAGGGCGGCCAGGTCGGCGGTGACGGCGAGGACCTCGTATCTGCCCTCCGGGACGTCGGGGAGGGAGAAGCGGCCTTCGGCGTCCGTCGCGCTCCGCAGGATGGTGCCGCGCAAGCGCACCTCGGCACCGGCCACGGGCGCCCCCGAGTCGGCGTCCCGGACCACGCCCCGGAGGCTCCCGGTCTCGAAGGCGAAGGCGCCGGCTTCCGCGCTCCGCGCCTCCACCACCTCCCCGCCTTCCTCGAGGAGCGAGGCGATCTCGAAGCGCTGCTCGACGGGGGCGTTGGGCCCCATGCGGAAGGACGTGGCCTGCACCACGGGCATGCGCACCCACCACCGGCGCACGATCCACGGCCCCTCGGGGATGCGCCCGAAGCGGATGCGGCCCCCCACCGCGTCCGTCACCAGGGGCCAGGGGAGCACGGGATACCGGTAGTCCAGTCGCAGGGGCTCGTACGTGGACCCATGGATCCAGAGCGTGCCCTCGACGTCGACGGCGCGTCGGTCCCGGGGCCGGAAGGTGAGGCCCACCCACCCCTCCTCGGGGCCCCGGGGGGCGAAGCCGAAGCAGTGGGCGGCCTGGAACGAAGAGGACAGGAGGACCTGGGCGTCGGGGGCGTAGTAGTCCAGCTCGCCGTCCTCGCCCACCTCTCGGATGTAGCCGCCGCGCGCCAGGTCGTCGGGAGGGAGGCTCACGAAGGGGCTCCCGGGGAAGAGCCCGGCGCCGGGCCGCCGCTGCTCGGAGGTCACGCGCAGGCGTCGCGGCTCGAGGGAGCGGGTCCACCGCGCCACCTCGAAGAGGAGAGCGCCCCGCTCCTCCACGAGCCGCGTGGCCTGCAGCGCTTTGCGGACCTCGTCCCAGAGCCGTGCGACACGGCCGGCGGCTCCCGGGTCCACGTCGCACGCCCGGTCCACCTCCGCCACCAGCCCCTCCAGCTCGATGGCGCGGAACGACGTCGTGAGCTCCAGCCACGCCGTCACCCCGTCCACCGCGGAGACCTGGCTCGACGCGGCCTCGTACCCGATGTACTCCGCCAGCACCTCCCAGCGGCCCACGCGGGGGGCGGTGAGGGAGAACCAGCCGGCCTGGTTGGTGAGGGTGGACGCCACCACGGAGCCGCCGGCGTCACGGAGCGTGACGTACGCACCCGCGAGGGGCGCCCGGCTGGCGGCGTCGGACAGCCGCCCGCGCACCTCCTGGCCGGCGGCGCCGGTGGGGAGGACGAAGGCGAGCAGCATAGACAGCAAGAGGCTCCGCGCTCTGCTCATCCTGGGTCCTACAGGGGGAGCGCGGCCAGGTTCCACGCCCTGCGCGCCCTACGCGCCGAAGATGTCGATCTGCGGCGGCTCGAGGGGGAGGGACACCGCCTTCAGCACCTCGTCCACCCACCCGTCGCGGCACCCCGGGTCCAGGCGGAGGCACGGCACCTCCAGCGCCTCCAACAGCCCGTCGATGACGCCGTCGATGTCCGACTGGAAGGTGGCGCTCGTGTCACGGGTGCCGTCGAAGGAAGGCGCGTGGAGGATCGGGACCTTGAAGAGGGCCTGGTACGTGCCCATCCATTCGCGCACGAGCGCGTCCAGCTCGGCGCGGCGCCCCACCTGGTGGACGAGGTACGCGTAGTTGTCCAGCGCGCTCCGGTCGCACACCACCACCTGGTAGCGCGCCGACGCGGCGAGCTCCTCGGCGATCTGGGTGTGGAGGATCCACGCCTGGGCGTCGAGCGTGGTGTCCCGGTTGATGGGCAGGGGGCAGCCGCGGGCCACCTCCTTCACCAGCTCCACGGCCAGATCCAGCCGCTTGAGGCGGGCGGCCACGTCGAAGCAGAGCGTGGTCTTCCCCACGCCGTGGGTGCCGATGAACGCGATCTTCACGAGGGGAAGATGGTGCCGGGGCGTGAGGAGGGAAGGGGCGGAGCGCCCGGATCCGGGGCCTCGGGGGAACGGCTACCCCTTGCTCACTAAGGGGTGGCCGTTGTATACCTAAATCAACGAGGGATGCCAGGGGCGGCGCCCCGACCCACCGGAGGGGACCATGAGCGGAAGCGATCTCTTCACCGGGACCCTGGACCTCCTCATCCTGAGGACGGTGCGGGGGGAGCCCCTCCACGGCTACGCCATCGGCAAGGCGCTGAGGGACGGGAGCGGCGGCGTGCTCGCGGTGGAGGAGGGGGCGCTCTACCCGGCGCTCCACCGCCTGGAGCGCCGGGGGCTGCTGGAGTCGGCCTGGGGCCAGACCGAGACGGGGCGCCGAGCCAAGTTCTACCGCGCCACCGGCGCGGGGCGCGACCACCTCCGGGCCGAGTCGGCGCGCTGGACGGAGTTCTCCGGCGCGGTGGCGGTGATCCTGGAGGGCGGGGAGGGCTGATGGCGCGCTGGCCTTTCCGGCCCACGCCTTCGCCGGGCGCCCTGCGGGCGGACCCGGAGGAGGACATCCGGGCCGAGCTGGAGCACTACCTGGAGCTCCGCACCGCGGAGCTGGTGGCCCAGGGGATGGACCCTGCGCGGGCGCGCCGGGAGGCGGAGGCCCGCTTCGGAGACGCCGAGGCCCTGGCGCGCAGGATGCGCGCCGAAGGGGCGACGACCACGGGAAGGGGGGAGGGGATGATGATGGGATGGCGGCAGGACCTGGCATACGCGCTCCGCACGTTCCGCCGGAGCCCGGGCTTCGCCCTCATGGCGGCGCTGACCCTCGCGGTGGCCCTGGCGGGGAACACGGCCATCTTCAGCGTCCTGGACGCGGCGGTCCTCCGCGCCCTCCCCTTCCGGGACGCCGACGAACTGGTGTTCGTCAACGGATATCACCTGCAGGACGGACAGCGGGCCATCCGATACGCGTCCATCCCCGAGTTCCGGGACTGGCGGGCCCGCGCCCGCACCCTCGACCCCCTGGTGGGCGTGGACCTCAACGCGGTGACGCTGGCCGGCGGGGGACAGGCCGAGCGCGTCAACGCGGAGGTGGTGAGCGAGGGGTATTTCGACCTCCTGGGAGGCCAGGCCGCCCTCGGGCGGACGTTCACCGCCGAGGAGTACGCCACGCCCGACGGGTACCCGGTGGCGGTACTCTCCCACGGGCTCTGGGAGCGGTCCCTGGGCGCCGACCCTTCGGTGGTGGGGCGCGCGCTGGAGGTCAACGAGCGCACGGTGACGGTGGTGGGGGTCATGGACGCGGCCTTCGTGGGCGTGAGCCTGGACGTGGACATGTGGATCCCCTTGGGGATGATCTCCCTGGTGGGGTCGGCGGACCTCCTCGACGCGCGCGGCACCCGCTTCCTCCAGGTGGCGGGCCGGCTCGGGCCCGGCGCCGACCTTTCTCGCGCCCAGGCCGAGTTGGACGCCCTCGCCCGCGACCTCCAGGCCGAGTTCCCCGACGCCCACGAGGACCGCTTCGCCGAGGTCGTCTCCTTCCGGGACGGGTACCTCGGCACCACCGGGCGCCTGCTCTGGATCCTCTTCGGCGGCGGAGCCCTCCTGCTCGTCATCGCCTCGGCCAACGTGGCCAACCTCCTCCTGGTCCGTGCCAACGCCCGGACCCGGGAGATGGTGGTCCGCCGCGCCCTGGGTGCCGACGGCGGTCGCATTCGCAGGCAGGTCCTCACCGAGAGCGTCGTGCTGGCCGCGGTGGGCGGAGCCGGCGGGCTGGTGCTGGCCATGGTGGGGCTGCGCGCCCTGTCTTCCCTCCTCCCCGACGGCGTGCTCCCCGGGTACGCCCGCCCCGACCTGAGCGGACGGGCCTTCGGATTCACGCTCCTGGTCCTGGCCGCGGCAGGCCTCGCCTCCGGGATGGCGCCGGCCGTCACGTCGGCGCGGCGGGATCTAGCGGGTATCCTGCGGGCAGGTAGCCGCTCGGTGCGGGGCGCGGGGGCGCGCACCCAGCGGGTCTTCGTGGTGACGCAAGTGGGCCTCGCGCTCCTCCTCATGGTGGGGGCCGGCCTCCTCACGCGGAGCTTCCAGGCCCAGCTCGCCGTGGACCCGGGCATGGAGGTGGCGGGGGTCCACGCCTTCCGTATCCAGCCCCCGAGGGAGCGCTACCCCGACGCGGCCTCGCTGGCGGCGTTCTCCCAGGAGGTCCTGCGCGCCGTGGGCGAGGTGCCGGGCGTGAGCGGCGTCGCCGCCTCGTCCGACTTCCCCTTCCGCGGCGGGGGCAGCGGCTCCTACGTCGCCCGCCCCGACGACCCACAGACGCGCATCCGCTACCATCGCCACTCGGTGACGCCCGGGTACTTCGAGAACCTGGGCGTGGAGCTGGTGGCGGGACGGCTCATCGAGGTGCAGGACGGCCCCGACGCCCGAGGCGTCGCCGTGGTCACCGAGGCCTTCGTGAAGCGCGTCTTCCCCGAGGTGGGGAGCGGCGTGGGGCAGACGTTCTGGATCGGGAACCCGGCCAACCCGGAGAACCTGGCGGAGATCGTCGGCGTCGTGGAGGACGTGCGCTTCCGCAACCTCACCCAGGACATGATGGAGGAGTCCAACAGCCCCGACGTCTTCTTCTCCATGGCCCAGGTGCCGTCGCGGACGCTGGAGGTCTCGTACCGCGTCACCGGCGACCCGGCGACGGTGGCCGCCGCCGTCCGCCGTGCCGTGCAGGGGGTGGATCCCGCCATCCCCCTCTACGCCATGGCGTCCCTCGAGGATCTGTACCGGGCGCAGACGGCGACGCCCCGCTTCGCGGCGTTCCTCATGGGGCTCTTCAGCCTCGTGGCCCTGTCGTTGGCGTGCGTGGGCATCTACGGCGTGCTGTCGTTCACCGTGGGCCAGCGTGGTCCGGAGATCGCGCTCCGAAGGGCCCTGGGCGCCCGGGCGGCGGACGTGGCCCGGGCGGTGGTGTGGGACGGCGCCCGTCTCGCCGTGGCGGGGCTGGTACTGGGGGGCGTCGGCGCCCTCCTCGCCGGCCGGGTGCTCCAGGCGCTCCTGTTCAACGTGGAGCCCACGGACCCGGCGACGTTCATCCTGGTGGCCGCGGCCATGCTGGGCGTGGCCGTGCTGGCCGCGGCCCTCCCGGCGTGGCGGGCCACGCGGAAGGCGCCGGCGGAGGCGCTGGCCGCCGAGTGACGCGAGGGGACGGACCCCCCTACCGCTGGGCGCCCTCCAATGCGTCCAGCACCATGCCGATGAAGCGGTCCAGGGCGCCGTTGTTGATCCAGCGGGTCACCACCACCACGTCGTTGGCCGGGTCCACGTAGATGATGTTGGCGCCGTTGCCCCGGTGGGTGAACGCCGAGGCCGGGGCGCTGGGGAGGGACTCGCGGTCGGTGTTGAGGAAGTAGTTCATGTACCCGTACCCCTTGTTGGCGGGGCCTGGGGTGGTGGCCAGGCGGTACCAGTCCTCGGAGAAGATGCGCCGGTCGCCCCACTGGCCGCGCCAGAGGGTGAGGAGCCCCAGGCGGGCCTGGTCGTAGGCGCTGAGGAACATGCCGCCGCCCCAGTGCCCGCCGCCCCCCACCGCCTGCACCATGTGGCCGTCCAGGGCGATCCACGAGTTGTCGTACCCCATCCACCGCCACGTGGGCGACGCGCCGATGGGGTCCATGACCAGCTCCCGGAGCACGTCGGGCAGGGGGCGGCGCCACACGTTCTGCACCGCCAGGGCCAGGACGTTCACGCGGGTGTCGTTGTACTCGTAGACGGTGCCCGCCTCGCTCCGTGGGCGGGTGCGCCACGTGGACGGCTCGCCGCTGGGGCGGTCGGCCCACTCGGGCTTGCCCCAGAGCGTCCCCTCCCAGTCGCTGCTCTGACGGAGGAGGTCGTCCCAGGTGATGGTGCGGTTGTGCTCGGACTCGAAGAGGAGCTTGGGGCGCCGACCCGCCTGGTCGCCGGGCTCGCCGTCGCCGTCGTCCAGGACCACCGGCGCGAAGTAGGGCCGCACCGCGTCCTCCACGCTCCGGATCATCCCCCGGTCGAAGGCCAGTCCCGCGGTGGTGGAGAGGAAGGTCTTGGTGACGCTGAAGGTCTGGTCCACCCGGTCGGGCTCGCCCCACTCGGCCACGATGTAGCCGTGGCGGATGACGAGCCCCGTCTGGGGCCCGCGGGTCCGGAAAGGACCCACCGCCTCGCCCCGGGGCTCCCTGCCGAAGCTCATGTCGTGGGCCTCGGAGAGGTCCCGGGGCGTGGTGGACTCGCTGGCGATGGAGAAGTCGATGGCGGCCTGGAGCCGTGCCGCGTCGAAGCCCACCTGCTGGGGGGTGCGGCGCTCCCAGTCGGGGTGGCGCCCGGGAACGTAGCTCTGGGCCGAGACCGGGGGCGCCAGCGCCAGGCCGGCGGTCATGCCTGCGGTCAGGGCGAGGAGTGCGGTGAGCGCGGGCAGGGGGCGGGTGCGGCGGTGCATGGGGTCCTCCGGTATGGACGGCGGCGCGGAACCCCGTACGATACGGGCGCGGCGTGGCCCGGGGGAGGGCCGAGTCCCTATCTTGCCGCCGTCGCCGCCGCCCTGGCCGCCGCCCCTCCGGGACGGCGCCTGCCATCCCGTCCCGTCCCCTCACCCCGCGTCGAGTGAAGCGAGAGCCCACGCCCCTCCTGCTGGACGCCCTGGCCCGGGCCGCCGGGGAGCGCCCGCTGGACCGGAAGCTGGTCGTGGCGCCCACCTTCGGAGGCGGGCGCGAGCTTCTCCGGTGCATGGCGCGCCGAGGGCAGGGGTGGGTAGGTCTGGAGGTTACCACGCCTCGGCCCCTGGCCCTGCGTCTGGCCCGCCCCGCCCTCGGCGCCGAGGGAGTGACGCTCCTGGACGCCTTCGACCAGCAGGCCTTCCTCGACGAGGCCATGGACGGGGCGCTGGCCGCGGGAGGCCAAGGCGCCCTGGAGGAGCTGGCCGAGGGCGTGGGGTTCCGCGAGGCCGTCCACGGCTCCGTCATCGCGCTGCGCCTGGCGGGGATCGGCCCGGCCAGGGTGCGGGAGGCGCGCATCCGCGACTTCCGGAAGCGTGCGTTCCTGGCCCGGGTGCTGGAGCGATACGAGACCCTCCTCCGGGAGCGCCGGCGGGGCGACACAGCCACGGTCCTCGAGGCGGCGCTGGCGGTGCTTCGCGACGGCGGACAGGGGCTTCCCCGGGCCCTGGGGGCCGACGCCGTCCACCTCCTCCCGGGGCTTGGGACGCGGGGCCTGCAGGGGCGGTTCCTCCAGGCGCTCGTGGGCAGGGGCGCCACGGTGCTGGAGACCGACCCGGTGGTGGGGCGGACGCCTCCTCCCGGCACCCTGTGGCGGGAGGGAGAGCCGGAGGGGCTCTTCTCCTGGCTCCACGATCCGGCGTCGGCGCCCGACGCGAAGGGGGAGGTGGCGTTCTTCCGCGCCGCCTCGCTCAACGACGAGCTCCGCGAGGTGCTCCGCCGCGTGGTGGCGCGCGGGCTCCCGTGGGACGAGGTGGAGATCGTCACCCCCGACCCCGCGGCGTACGGGTCGGCGCTCCACGCCCTCTCGGCGCGGCTGGGCGTGCCGGTGACGTACGCCGTGGGCCTCCCGGTGGAGCGGACCCGTCCGGGGCGGGTGGTGCAGGCGTACCTGGACTGGATCCAGGGCGGCTTCCAGGCCCAGGGAATCCGTCGCCTCCTCGAGGCCGGCGACCTGCGCCCTTCGCGCACCCCCGCCTACCACGCGCCGGGAGACCTGGCGCGCCGCTTCCGGGCCCTCCGCGTCGGGTGGGGGCGCCGGCGCTACCGCAGCCAGATCCGCCAGGCCCTCGAGGCGCTGGAGAGCGCCAGTCCCAACCGGCGGGAGCCGCTGGACCTCTTCGAGCGGCGGGTGCGCCGGGAGCGGGGGGAGCTGGAGGCGCTGCGCTCCGTCCTCTTCCCGGCGCTCAAGGCCACGCCGTCGGTGCCCGACCGCGCGGGCGAGGGGGGTGAGCCCGTGTCCCCCGCCGAGCTGGCGCGGGGCGTGCGCGCGTTCCTCCGCCGCGTGCCCAAGGGGAAGGGCGCCGACCTGGAGGTGCGGGAGCGTATCCACGTGGTGCTGGACCGGGTCGAGGCCACCTTGCGCCGCCGCGCTCCCTTCGACGCCGCGGTGGCCATCCTCCGCCGGCACCTGGGCGACGTGCGCGCCCCGGGGCCGTCGGCCTCGGGCCCCGACGACGGCGGAGCGCCCTGGAGCTCCGAGGGTGGCCACCTCCACCTGGCCGACCTGGAGCATGGCGGCGCCTCGGGACGCCGCGCGGTGTTCGTGGTGGGGCTGGACGCCGACCGGGTCCCGGGGGCGGGCGGGCAGGACCCGGTCCTCACCGACGCCGACCGGCGGGCGCTGGGCGACGGCCTTCCCACCTCGGCGGAGCTGATGCAGGAGCGCTCGTTCCGCCTGGCCGCGCTCCTGGGCCGCCTCCGGGGCGACGTGACGGTGAGCTACGCGTCGTGGAGCGCTTCGGAGGGGCGCACCGTCGCGCCTTCTCCGGCGCTGCTCCAGGCCTTCCGCCTGGCCCGGCGGGACCCGGCCCTCACCTTCGAGGACCTCCACGGGGCCCTGGGGAGCGTGGCGGCCACCGTGCCCCGGGGAGGACCGGCGCTGGACGGCGACGACGTGTGGATGCAGGCGCTGGACGACGGCGGCGTGCTCCGGGCCGGCCTCGAATCGGTGCGGCGCGCGTTCCCGGGGGTGGACCGGGGGCTGGCGGCGGAGCGGGAGCGCGCCGACGGGGTCCCCGGGCCCCACCACGGCGTCGTCACGCCCCGCCCCGACCTCTTCGACCCCCGGGGCGTCCCGGAGAAGGTGCTCTCCGCAAGCCGGCTCCAGGACCTGGGCACGTGCCCGCTGCGGCACCTGTACCGCTCGGTGCTCCACCTCTACCCTCCCGACGACCCCGAGCTGGACCCGGACCGCTGGCTCGACGCGCTGCAGCGGGGCAACCTGCTCCATGCCGTCTACGAGGAGACGCTCCGCGAGGCGAAGAGGCGCGGCGTCCTGGACCGGGGGGGTACGCTGGAGCCCCTGGCCCTGGAGGCGCTGGGCGGCGCCCTGCGGAGGTGGAAGGCCCAGGTCCCCGCCCCCGGCGAGGGCGCGGTGCAGCGCGAGGTCGCGGCCCTGGAGGAGGACGTGCGCGCGTTTGCGCGTATGGTGCGGGAACACGGCGCGCCCTGGACCAAGCTGGAGATGAGGTTCGGCATGGACGAGGTCGAGGCGCTCGTCCTCGACCTCCCCGGTGGGTCGGTGCGCGTGCGCGGCGCGGTGGACCGGGTGGACGAGGACCTGGAGGGACTCCACGTCGTCGACTACAAGACGGGGCTCCCCCGGGACTACGAGGGGAAGACGGGCACCTTCCACGGGGGGCGCAGGCTGCAGCACGCGATCTACGCGCTCGCCGCCGAGCGGATCCTCGGCCGCCCGGTGGTGAAGGCGGCCTACCATTTCCCCACCCGCCGGGGGGAGAACGAGATCCGCGCCTACGGGCGGCTCCAGCTCGCCGCGCTGCCCGCGCTGCTGGAGCGCCTCCTGGGCGGCGTGGCGGCGGGGACGTTCCTGCCCACCGACTCGGAGGCCGACTGCCGCTTCTGCGACTTCGCCCCGGTGTGCCGCGCCCGGGAGGACGGGTGGGGGAACGTCCACTCACCGCTGGCCAAGTGGAGCGGGGAGCAGCTCGCGGCGGGGCTCCATCCCCAGTTCGAGCACCTGAGGGGCGCCCGCCGGTTCGAGGACTGAGGGCGGGTCGGGGCGGGAGGCGAAGGGGAGCGCGCCGTGATGGCCGGCGGGCGGCCGCGTCACTAGCTTGTCCGCCCCGCACCCCGCAGGAGGATCCCATGAAGCGCCTGTTCCTCGCCGCCGCCTCCCTTGCCGTCCTCGCCGCCGCGGCTCCGGCTCCGTCCGCCGCTCAGCGCACGCAGAAGCCGGTGCTCCACGGCAAGCACTGGATCGCCATCACCGGCAAGCCCATGGCCGCCACCGCCGGCGCCATGATGTACCAGAAGGGCGGCAACGCCGTGGACGCCGCCGCCGCCATGCTGGCGGCCACCGCGACCATGTGGGACGTGCTGTCGTGGGGCGGGGAGACGCAGGCGCTCATCTACCACCCGGGCGAGAAGCGCGTCATCGGCGTCAACGCCCTGGGCGCCGCGCCCACCGGCGCCACCCCCGAGTACTTCCGGGAGAAGGGCGAGCGCTACCCGCCGGAGTACGGCGTGGACGCCATGGTGACCCCCGGCACCCCCGGCGGTCTCATGACCATGGTGGCCGAGTGGGGCCGGCTGTCCCTGGCCGACGTGCTGGCTCCCGCCATCCAGATGGCGGAGGGCTACCCCATGGAGGCCGACGCGGTGCGCCGCGTGCGCGCCGAGCAGGAGCGCATGAAGGCGTGGCCCTACACGGCGGCGGTCTTCTTCCCCGACGGGAAGGCGCCGGAGGAGGGACAGGTCCTGGTGCAGAGCGACCTGGCGGCCACGCTGCGCAAGCTCGTGGAGGCCGAGGCCCAGGCGCTGGCTGCGGGCAAGAGCCGCGGGGAGGCCATCCGGGCCGCCTACGACCGCTTCTACACGGGAGACATCGCCCGGGAGTACGTGCGGGGCGCGCGGGAGCAGGGCTCCCGGGTGACCATGGACGACCTGGCGAAGTGGCGGGTCCACGTCGAGGAGCCGGTGAAGACCACGTACAAGGGCATCGAGGTCTACAAGCTCACCCACTGGGTGCAGGGTCCCGTGCTGCTCCAGGCGCTCAACATCCTCGAGACCGTGGACCTCAAGTCCATGGGGTACAACAGCGCCCGCTACGTGCACGCCCTCTACCAGTCGATGAACCTGGCCTTCGCCGACCGGGATTTCTACTACGGGGACCCCTACTTCCCGCCGGAGGAGCCCATCCGGGGCCTCCTGTCCAAGGAGTACGCCAAGGAGCGCGCGGCCCAGATCGACTGGGAGCGCAACGACCCCGACGCGGCTCCCGGCGACCCGTATCCTTTCCAGGGGGGCGTGAACCCGTTCGCCGAGACCCTGGCCAGGTGGGGTGGCAAGGCCAAGACCATCACCGACGCCGCCGGCCCCGAGGCCATGGCCGCCTACGAGGAGGACTTCTACATGGGGACCACCTCGGTCCAGGCCGCCGACGAGGAGGGGTGGGTGGTGTCCATCACGCCGTCGGGCGGGTGGATCCCCGCGGTCATCGCCGGGCGCACCGGCGTGGGCATGAGCCAGCGTGCCCAGTCGTTCGTGGTCGAAGCCGAGGACGGCCCCTACAACGTCATCGAGCCGGGCAAGCGCCCCCGGGCCACGCTGACGCCCTCCCTGGCGCTGAAGGACGGCAGGCCCTTCCTCTCCTTCGCGGTGCAGGGAGGCGACTCCCAGGACCAGAACCTCCTCCAGTTCTTCCTGAACGTGGTGGAGTTCGACATGAACGTGCAGGAGGCGGTGGAGGCGGCCAACATCAACTCCTTCCAGATGCGCTCCTCCTTCGGGAACCGGGACATCGCCCCCGGGCGACTGCTGGTGCAGAACGCCACGCCGCCGTGGGTCCAGTCCGAGCTGCGGAGGATGGGCTACTCGCTCACGTTCGCCGACCGGACGTCGGGGCCCATCAACGCCATCTTCTTCGACTGGAAGAACGGGGCGTTCTGGGGTGGGTCGAGCAACCACGGCGACGACTACGGGGTGGTGTGGTAGGGACGTGGGGAGGGCGTTGGCGGTGAGGAGGCCCGGGACGGTGCACGTCGGGTGGACGGGGCCGATGGTCCTGGCCGCGCTGTGGGCGTGGGGGTGCGGAGGCGAAGTGGGCTCCGTGCCCGCCGTGGTCACGGAGCGCGACAGCGCCGGGATCCACATCGTGGAGAACCCGGCGGCGCTGGTGGAGGCGGTGCTCCCCGTGTCCCCCGGACCCATGGTCTCGGTGGGAACGCTGGAGGGGGATCCGGCGGCGCAGCTCTTCCGGGTGAGCGCGGCGGCCCGCCTCTCCGACGGCACGATCGTGGTGGCCAACGGCGGCACGCGGGACGTGCGCTTCTTCGGCTCCGACGGAGCCCACCTCCGCACGGTGGGGGGGCAGGGGCGGGGACCCGAGGAGTACCGCTACCCGGTGGCCGTCCTGGTGATGCCGGGGGACACCCTCATCGTCCAGGACCGCCTGGACCGGGTCTGGTACGCCGCCGACGGGACCTTCCTGGAGCGGGTGACGGGGGACATGGGGGCGCTCCAGGCCCTCACCGGGCCCGACGCCTTCCCCGAGGGCGGGCTCTGGCTCGCCGACGGGACGCTCTTCGTTCCCGCCTACCTCAGGGAGGAGGGGCAGCCCAGGGCCGGACCGCCCTTCCGCCCCGGGATCCGCCTCCTCCGGGCCAGCTGGGACCTGGCGTCCGCCGAGTTCCTGGGGGAGTACGGCGGCATTCAGCAGCAGTTCGTCGAGGTGGAGCCCGGGCCGCGGGGCGTCATGCCCATGGTGTCGCCGTACGCCGTGAGCACCTCGTACGTGGGGGTGGCGTCGGACGGCACGCTGGTGGTGGGAGACAGCGACCGCCCCGAGCTCCACGTCTTCCGCGCCGACGGGGCGCGGGAGCGGTTCCGGTGGGCGGCCGAGCGGGAAGTCCTCACCCCGGCTGAGGTGGAGGCGTGGAAGGAGGCCCAGCGCGCCGCGGGCTGGATCGGCGACCGGCTCCCCCAGTTCGAGCGGGGCTGGGCCGCCATGACGATGCCGGAGACGAAGGCGGCGTTCGGGCACATCGCCGGCGGCCGCGACGGGTCGGTGTGGGTTCCGGTGACCTTCGATTCAGCGGCGGAGCTCTCGAGCTTCCTCGTCTTCACCGCCGAGGGGCGCCTGCGAGGCCGGGCGTCCGTCCCCGGGCCCTTCGCGGTCATGGATGCCGGCGACGACTGGGTCCTGGGCATCTGGCGGGACGCGAACGACGTGGAGTACCTGCGGCTCCACCGGGTGGGACCGTGACGCGGAGGCCGGGCGACACGCGGGCCGCGGGCCCGTGATCTCCGACCCCGTCGCCGTCTTCTTCGTCCTCGCCGCCGTGGTGGCGGCGGCGCTCTGGCTGGAGAGCCGCTTTCGCGTCTTCCGCGCCTTCGGCGCCGCGCTGGTGGGGATCCTCCTGGGGATGGCGCTGTCCAACGCCGGGCTCATCCCCGGGGCGTCGCCGGCCTACGACTTCCTGGTGGGCCCGGCGGTGAGCGCGGGGATCATCCTCATCCTCCTGTCGGTGGACGTGCGCACCGTGGCTGAGGCGGGCCCGCGGATGCTCGCGGCGTTCGCCGTGGGGGCCGTGGGCTCGGCCGCCGGCTCGCTTGTGGGCGCCTTCCTCCTTGCCGGGCAGGTGGGCCCGGAGACGTGGAAGCTCGCCGGGCAGTACGCCGCCACGTACACGGGAGGCGGCGCCAACTTCGCCGCCGTGGGCGCCGCGCTGGGCACCAGCGGGGACCTCTTCGCCGCGGGGATCGCCGCCGACGTCATCGTCACGGCGGTGTGGATGGCCACGTGCCTGGCGGTGCCGGTGGTGCTCGCGCGCGCCTCGGGCCCCAGGGGCCTTCCCGCCGCCGAGGAGATCGACCACGCCGCCGCCGCGGGGAAGCTCTACGCGTCGGCGGGCGCCGTGTCGCTGCTGGACGTGGCGCTCCTGGTGGTCATCGTGCTGGGCACGCTCTGGGCCTCGGGGATCCTGGCGGAGGTGGCGGCGCCCGTGCCCGGGGTGCTCTGGCTCACCACCATCGCCCTCCTGCTGGCCCAGATCCCCCGGGTGGGGCGGATCCGGGGGGCGGGGGTGATGGGGAACTACCTGGTCCTGCTCTTCCTGGCGAGCAACGGCGCCAAGTCGGTGGTGGCCAACATCCTCGCCGTGGGGCCGCCGGTGGTCTGGTTCGCGCTGGTCACCGTGGGGGTGCACGGGCTGGTCATCTTCGGGCTCGGGCCCCTCGTGGGGCTCGACCTGCGCACGCTGGCGGTGGCGTCCCAGGCCAACGTGGGCGGGCCCGCCTCGGCCATGGCGCTGGCCACCGCCCGGGGGTACGCCGACCGGCTCCTGCCCGGCGTGGCGGTGGGACTCCTGGGGTACGCCGCGGGCAACTACGTGGGCTTCGCCGTGGCCATGGCGGCGCGGGGGATGCTGGGGGGGTGAGGCACCCCGGTCACCGGGGCGGCGGGTGGGGGCCCCTCAGGGCGCCTGTCGCGCCGGCCAGTAGAAGCCCCAACCCTTCAGGGCCGTCCAGAGCCCGGCGTCGTTCAGCGCCGAGTAGCTGAACACCGACACCCCCTCGGCGCCGGCCATACGCGCGCGCTCCACATGCCGGACCAGGGAGGTGCCGTCCATGCCCGGTACGTACATGCCGACGAGGAGGGTCGTGCCCACCGCCGAGGCGTGCTCGTCGGCCAGCCAGGCATAGTCGAGGCGGTCGCCGTAGGTGGGGGTGATGGTCCAGTAGACCATGGGGGCCAGGACGTCGACGATGCCCATCCGGTCCCAGGCCCGCGCGTCCTGGAAGATGGTCGCGTAGCCCGTCGTGACGTTGCTCCACCCCCGGCCGTTCTGGTAGATGCCCCAGACCGCTGCCGAGAGCTGGGCCTGCCCGGACACCGCCCGGACGGAGTCACGGGTCTCGGCCACGGCCCGGGTCACGAAGCGGCGGCGCATCTCGTCGAATCCGAGCCCGGGCTCGGCGGCCCGGGCCGAGTCCCACGCCGCCAGGGACGGCGCGTCCCAGGAGTAGTCGGTTCCCGGGTAGCGGATGAAATCCAGGTGGATACCGCCCACCTGGTACTTCCGTACGATGTCCGCCGCCACCCTCGCCAGACGCGTGCGCACTCCCGGGTGGCCCGGGGAGAGCCACCGGCTGTCGCCCGAGTACGGCATCACCACCCCGTCGCTCCTCACCATGGCCCAGTCGGGGTGCTCCAGGAACGCGTGGAGCGGCACCGACACGGGTGGCGGCGTGGTTCCGGCCCACCCGGTGAACGCGTTGATCCACGCGTGGACCGAGAGGCCGTGCCGCCTCCCTTCGTCCACCGCGACCGCCAGGGGGTCCCATCCCGGGTCCTTTCCCAGGGTCCCGGTGAGGTTGGCCGCCCAGGGCTCCCAGGCGGACCTGTAGAAGGCGTCGGCCCGCCCCCGCACCTGGAAGTACACCACGTTGAAGCCCGCGTTGGCGGCCCGCTGCATGACGGTGCGGACGTCGCCCTCCGAGGCGTACTCGAAGCGACTCACCCAGAGCGCCCGCGTCTCGGTAAGGGAATCCCCCGCCGCGAGGGGTTGAACGGTGAACGCCACGCTGTCGGCGCCGGCGGCGGACTGGACGCGGATCCAGGCCGGTCCCGGAGGCCCGCCGCGGAAGCCGACGCGGAGGCGGATCTCCCCCTCCGTCCGGCTGAGGACCTCCAGGTACAGCCAGGGCGGGCCCGACACGGTGGCCGTGGCCAGGCGCGAGCCCGCGAGTCGGACCTCCACGGGCGACGCCTTGGGGGAGGCCGAGGCGGGGGTGGCACCCGAGACCACCGGGTGGGCCTCGGGGGCGACGGGGCCGTCCTCGCCGCACCCGGTCAGGCCCAGGGAGGCAGCCAGGAGGAGCGCGGACGCGCGCGCCCGGGGCGCCGCCGGGCGCCCCCGTGAGCCGTCGTTCCGACTCGGCATGAGAGGAAAGAAGCCGATCGCCGTGGACTTCCTCAAGGGGGGGAGGGGCGGGGGCTTGCCCTCCCGCTCCCGGAGAGAGCATTGTTCCGGCACACCCGCGGGCCTCGGCCCGCCGGACGCAACTTGCTGACGACTTCCTGCCCTCCCGAGCGCGTCAACGTCCGGCTGGTCGCCTGTGGGCGTCACGACCGTCCCCGGGAGCCGCGCCGCGCGCCGCCGGGTCCTTCCCCAGGGCCCTTCCAGGCCGACCGGCGCTCCCCGGAGCCGGCGCGTACCCGCACCTTGCTGACAGGCATCTCCCCGTGCTCCCGCACGTGGCGTGGGCAGGTGTTGGCCGTCCCCCCATTCCATCACAATCCACATCCTCGAGGGAGGAGTAGGATGCGCATCCAAGGATGTGCGAGGCTGCTCTATGGGCTGATCTTCGCGACAGCCCTCCTCGTCGCCGGACCTGGATCCGGTGCCGGGCAGGTGGCAGGAACCATCCAGGGCCGAGTGACCGACGCCGCGACGCAGCTCCCGCTGAGCGGCGCGCAGATCGCCGTCGTCGGGACTCGGCGGGGCGTGCTGTCCAACCAGTCCGGCCAGTTCCTCCTCGTGGGTCTGGCCCCTGGGGACTACCGGCTCCGTGTCGAGTACCTCGGGTACGGGGCGGCGGAGGCGGACGTGCGCGTGGTGGCCAACCAGACGGCCCGCGCCGACTTCGAGCTGACCACCGCCGCCATCAACCTCGACGCCATCGTGGTGACGGCGCTGGGGCAGACCGCGGCCAAGAAGTCTCTCGGGACGGCCCAGCAGTCGCTCCCGGGGCTCGAGATCGCCCAGGCGCAGAAGGAGAACTTCGTCAACGCGCTCCAGGGACGCATCGCGGGGCTGGAGGTGACCAGCACGTCGGGCGTGCCCGGTGCCTCCTCGTCCCTCGTCATCCGGGGCGTGAGCTCCATCAGCGGGAGCAACCAGCCCCTCATGATCATCGACGGGCTGCCCGTGGACAACAAGACGCTCCACACGGGCGTCTTCGCCTCCTCGCGGACCTTCGAGAACCGGGGCGTCGACTTCACGAACCGGGCCTCGGACTTCAACCCCGAGGACATCGAGACCCTCACCGTGCTCAAGGGACCGGAAGCGGCCGCGCTCTACGGCATCGACGCGGCCAACGGCGCCATCGTCATCACGACCAAGCGGGGGCGCGCCGGGCTCAGCGGATTCGAGTACAGCAACAGCATCAAGATCGAGGTCCCCAGCGGGCGGCCGGTGACGCAGCAGGTCTACGGGCCCAGCCTCCAGGGCAGCAGCACGTACCTCTTCTTCGGGAGCCCCTACCCCGCCGGAACGAGGTTCTACGACAACATCGACGGGTTCTTCCAGAACGCCGTGACGCAGAAGCACAACCTGTCTTTCAGCGGAGCCTCCTCGGACGCCCGGTTGAGCTACCGCCTCTCGGCGGCCCTCCTCAAGCAGGAGGGGGTGATCCCCAGCTCCCGATACGACCGCATCAACGTCACCGCTTCGTCGCAGGCCGAGGCGACGCCCTGGCTGCGCACCGACGTTTCCATCCAGTACAGCGGGGACCTCAACGACCAGCCCTTCAAGGGGGCGGGCGGCCCCCTGCTGGGCCTGGTGGCCTGGCCCGATACCCTCGACGCCAAGGACTGGCTCACGCCGGCGGGGACTCGCAAGCGGATCACCACCCTCTCGGCGGCGTCGGAGACGGACAACCCGTACTTCAGCACCGCCAAGAACCGGAACAACTCGAGGACCAGCCGCACCAACGTGAACGTGGGCTTCACGCTCTCGCCCGTGACCTGGGCGTCCCTGAAGTCGAACATCGGCGTGGACGCCTACACGACCCGCAACGAGATCGTGCGCCACCCCGAGAGCGCGTTGGGCATCGCCGACGGCGGGATCCTGGACCAGGGCACGGACGTGACGCGGAGCATCAACACCCAAACGCTCCTGACGTTCAACCGCCAGGCGCTGACCGAGGACATCGGCGTCAGCGGCTTCCTGGGCAACCAGATCAGCGACCGCAAGAGCACCTACGCGGCGATGGCCGGCATCCAGTTCCTGGACCCGAACTTCGTCTCCATCAACAACACCAACCTTCGGTCGTCCAAGACCACGATCAGCCAGCGGCGCCTGGTGGGGGCCTTCGGCCAGGTCCAGCTCGACTACAAGGACTACCTCTTCCTGACCGCCACCGGGCGCAACGACTGGACCTCGACGATCCCGGTGGAGAGGAACTCCTTCTTCTACCCGGGCGTGTCGGCTTCCTTCGTCTTCTCGGACGCCTTCCCCTCCGTCGCCAAGTACGTGACGGGCAAGGTCACGGGAGCGTGGGCGGAGGTAGGGCTGGACGCCAGCCCGTACGCCTATCGCACCGCCCTCGAGTACAAGACCACGTCCTACGGCGGCTACGGGTACGGCTTCTGGGGTCCCAACCCGGCCCTGCGGCCCGAGTTCGCCACGTCGAAGGAAGTGGGTGCCGAGCTGGGCTTCCTGAACGGGAGGCTCGGCCTGGACGCGGCGTTCTACAGCAAGAAGCGCCGTGACCAGATCGTCCAGAACATCCGGGGCAGCTACGCCACGGGCTTCATCCTCTTCAACCTGAACGGCGCTTCGACCAAGAGCTCGGGCGTGGAGCTCACGCTCCGGGGCACGCCCGTCCTGCGGCCCAACCTCTCCTGGGACGTCCAGGCGAACTTCACCCGGGCCCGCGTGACCACCGTGGCGCTCCCCGCTGAGCTCCCGGAGTACTACAGCTCGGACACCTGGCTGTACGGGAACATCCGGAACGGCACGCTGCCCGGGAAGTCGGTGATGTCCATCACCGGGTTCTTCTACCTCCGGAATGGGAACGGGGATCTGCTCATCGATCCCACGAGCGGCCTCCCCATCCGGTCCAGCGCGTTCATCGACGGAGGCTACGACCGGCAGCCCGACTTCCTCGTCGGCCTCTCCAACTCCGTCCGCTACGGACGCCTCAGCCTCGACGTGCTCATCGACATCCGGAAGGGCGGCGACGTCTTCAACGCCACGGAGCACTACCTGACCGTGCGCGGCCTGAGCAAGCGGACGCTGGACCGCGACGAGCCTCGGGTCGTTCCGGGCGTGCTCCGCGACGGTCTGGAGAACACCGCCAACCCGACCCGCAACACCATCGTCGTATTCCCCTCGATCCAGACGGCCTACTACACCGGGATGAGCGAGGAGCTCTTCATCGAGAAGGACATCAACTGGCTGCGGCTCAGGGACGTCACCCTGAGCTACCGCCTGCCCGACGGGATCTTCGGCACCCGCAACGCGAGCGTCTTCGTCACCGGGACCGAGCTGTTCCTACTCACAAACTACTCGGGGCTGGACCCCATCGTGAACGGCAACACCGCCGCCACCGGGGGCTCGGGCGGCATCGGCGTGGACTACGGGAACTTCCCCATGCCCCGCGGCGTCAACTTCGGCTTCAGGGTAGGGTTCTGACCATGAGACCAACCAACCGTGTTCGGCTCGAAGCGCGGCCCGTTCGGAGCCCGCGCGCGCCGATGAAAAGGATGGGCCTGACGGCGCTCCTCGTGGCGGCTGCCCTGGGCTCGGCGTGCGAGAACTTCCTCGACGTGAACGACAACCCCAACGCGCCCGAAGTGGTCTCTCCCAACCTCTATCTGCCGCCCATGCTCCATTGGCTGGTGATGTCCCCGCAATGGGACGGCCGCTTCGTGGGCCGGTACATCCAGAGCTGGACGCTGCCGCAGACGTCCGGGACCACGCCCAACACCTGGGACCGGATGGGATACGACCCCGGGAGCGACAACGGCGCCCAGCAGTGGCGCGACGTCTACTGGTCCCTGGGCCAGAACCTGGTGGACATGATGGCCCGGGCGGAGGCGGAGGAGCGTTGGGACGTGCTCGGTGTCGGCTACATCCTCAAGGCCTGGGGATGGCAGGTGACCACGGACCTCCACGGCGAGATCATCGTCAAGGAGGCCATCGACCCGACGAAGTTCAGCTTCAACTACGACACCCAGGAGTACGCGTACCAGGAGGTGCTGCGCCTCCTGGACCAGGCCATCGTGCTGCTCCAGCGCAGCGACGGCGCGGTGGACGCGGGCTACATGGCCGTCGGGGACAAGATCTACAACGGCGACCGCACCAAGTGGCTGAAGCTCGCGTACGGGCTGAAGGCCATGAGCCTCAACCACTTCTCGAACAAGGCCTCGTACGACCCCGCCGCGGTGATCAAGCTGGTGGACCAGTCCTTCACCAGCAACGCGGACGACCCGGTGTTCACGTACCCGGGCACGTCAACCGACAACGCGGACAAGAACTTCTGGGGGCGCACCCGGGGCAACATCGCGAGCTACCGGCAGACCACCTTCATGCTGGGCCTGATGGACGGCACACAGTTCGGCGGGGTGGTGGACCCGCGGATGAGCCGGATGCTGGCACCGTCGCCCGACGGGCAGTTCCGTGGGATCGACCCGAACATCGGGTACGGGTCCATGCCCACCGCCCAGCGGCCCAACAACCTGCACGGGTACGCAGGGACCGGCGGCACCGGCGCGCCTGGTCGCTACCTCTTCGACGACAAGTCGAAGATCCCCCTCATGACGTACGCCCAGCTCCAGTTCATCAAGGCGGAGGCGGCGTACCGGGGCGGTAACACGGGCCTCGCGCGGTCGGCGTACCTGGAGGGCGTGGCGGCGCACATCGACTTCGTGAACGCGCGCAACGCCGAGATCGCCAACCCGGACATCACGCCGATCTCGGCTGCGGAGAAGTCGGCGTTCCTGGCGTCGAGCGCCATCGCGCCGGCGGCCATCACGCTCTCGCACATCATGTCCCAGAAGTTCATCGCCCAGTGGGGGTGGGGGACGAACGAGGCGTGGATGGACATGCGCCGGTACCGCTACACGGACATGGACCCGGTGAGCGGCACGCAGGTGTTCCGGGGCTACTCCATCCCGACGAACCTCTATCCCGACAACGGCGGGAGGACCGTGCAGCGCATCCGGCCGAGGTACAACTCGGAGTACGTGTGGAACCGGGCGGGCCTGGACGCCATCGGCGGACTCGCCCTCGACTATCACACCAAGCCCATGTGGATCATTCAACCATAGGCGACCATGAAGACGCATCGATTCATGTTGCCGCTGCTCTGCGCGGCGGCGCTCACGACGGCCTGTGGTGAGGACGCGGTCCAGGAGATCGCCGGCCCGCCTCCGGGCGGATCCGCGGTCAGGTTCTTCAACTTCGGGCCCAGCGCGCCGGGCGTGAACTTCTACGCCAACGACAAGAAGGTCACCGCCATCAGCTCCACGACGTGCGCCGTCCTCACGGACGCGAACCGGGAGATGTGCACCACCACGGGCTCCGAGCCCACGACGGGCGTCAGCTACGGTGGCGTGGCGTCGGGCGGGTACTACTCGGACCTGAGCCCGGGGCAGACCAGCCTGTCCGCGAAGATCGCCGCAACCACGGACAAGGGCCTGGCGGTAACCACCGTGTCGGCTGACCTCGCGGTGGGGAAGTATTACTCCTTCTACGTGAGCGGGGTGTACAGCACGAGCACCAAGTCGGCGGAGGGCTTCGTCGTCGAGGACGCGATCCCGGCGAGGGACCACGCCGTGGCGTACGTGCGCTTCGTGCACGCCATCGCCAACGGCAACGCCATGACGCTGTACGCGAAGAACACCACGACGGGGGTCGAATCGCCCGTCGGAGGCGCGGTCTCCTACAAGGGGGGCGGGGCCTTCGTCGCGCTGGCGCCCGGCACCTACGACCTGGGGACCCGGTACGCCGGGTCGGCGACGAACGCCATCAGCCGCACGGGGGTGGCGTTCGACGCGGGGCGGGTCTACACCATCGGCGCCCGGGGGGACATGACCGTCACCTCGTCGTCCGCCGCCAACCGCCCCCTCCTGGACAACGCCGCCAACCGGTAGGGACGAGGGCGCGACGGACAGGAGCCCCGGGCGCCGTCGGCGCCCGGGGCTCTCTGCCTGGGGGCGGCGCGGAGGCCGGGCCCTTCCGCCCCTCAGTTCCCGATGACCCGCACGGTATCGCGCTGGAGCCGCACCTTCAGCCACTCGGCCAACCGCGCCTGGTCCTGGGCGCGCTGCGCCCTCGTGGACCCGGAGCGCCAGCCCACGAGCACGGTGGTGACCGTGTCCACCACGTAGAGGGGCGCCCCGCCGTTCTCCGCCACCCGGGGACTCGCCTGCACCACCTTCCCGAACGCCAGCGTCTCCACCGAGGGGTACTGCACCGCCACCTCCCGGGTGATCTGCTCCACCGGCACGGTGTCGCGGGTGAAGCCGGCGATGGTGGCCTCCAGCTCGGCGATGCGCCGCTCCCGCTCGGAGAGGGTGGCGGCCTGGCGCTCGTAGAGGTCCTGCACGATCCCCACGCGCAGCTCCCCGGAGAGCCGACCCAGCTCCCCGGCCAGGTCCTGGGGCTGGTGGAGCCGGAGGCGCGTGTTGGCCAGCCCCGCCGCCGCCATCCGGGACTCGAGCTGCTGGCGGAGCATGGGGGGCAGGCCGCTCCCCGCCAGGAACACCTCGATGGTGGAGAGCGTGTCGCCGTACACGATGCGCTGGTTCACGATGTCCACGCCGGGGAGCCCGCCCAGGTTCTGGGCGATGAAGTCGTTGGCCCGCCGGCGGAAGAGGCTCTCCTTCACCACGCCCACCATGAGCCAGGCGCTGGGGATGAGGATCAGCGTGACGAAGACGGCGATGCGCACGCGGACCCTGCGGCGCGCGGCGTCGTCGATGAACTCCACGAACGGGAAGTGGAGGAAACGCACCACGGCCACCGTGGCCGTTGCGATGAAGATGGAGTTGAGCGCGAAGAGGTAGATGGCGCCGAAGAAGAAGGGCCAGTTCGCGTTGGCGAGGCCGAAGCCCGCCGTGCACAGGGGCGGCATGAGGGCCGTGGCGATGGCCACGCCGGGGATGACGTTGCCCCGGTCCCGCCGAGACACGCCCACGATGCCCGCCACGCCGCCGAAGAGGGCGATGGCGGCGTCGAGGAGCGTGGGGCGGGTCCGCGCCAGCAACTCCGACTGGACGTCGCCGAGGGGGGTGATGAGGAAGTAGAGCGTGGACGTGACCAGCGCCACGAGCATCATCACCACGAAGTTCTTCACCGCCCGCCGGAGCGTGGGCAGGTCGTTCACCCCCACGGACAGCCCCACCGCCAGGATGGGCCCCATGAGCGGGGAGATGAGCATCGCGCCGATGATCACCGCCGCCGAATTGGTGTTCAGGCCGATGCTGGCGATGAAGATGGAGCAGACGAGCACCCACACGTTGGGTCCGGCGAAGACCATGTCCTTGTGGATGGTCTCGATGGTCCCCTCGATGTTGGCGTCGCGGCGGATGTCCAGCGTGCGCCCAAGGAAGCGCCGCGCGGCGCGCAAGGCGGCCCACAGCGCCACGCGCAGGGACGCTCCGTCGTGCTCCGCTCCGGCGCCTGGGCCATCCGGCTCCATCGACGTCCTGGGATCGTGCTCGCTCATGGACTCGCCTCGGGAAGGATCCGCTGGGCCCACGGCGGGGAAGTGCGCACCCGGCACCCTGGGCGTCAAGTCGGGGCCTCGCGCGTACCGGCGCGGCGCCGCACTTTCCGGCCATGACGCTCCACCTGGACCCGGAGGAGAGGCGCTTCCTCGAGGGCGCCCACGGCGACGCCGCGGCGCTGGCCATGCGCGTCGTGGCCGCCGCCGGCGAGTTGCTGGGCGCACCGCGCCTGGTGCCCGTCGCTTCGGCCCACGTGGACGGGTGCCTCTACCACGGCGACGGAGGCGTGGAGTTCGCCGAGCGCCTGGTGGCGGGAGGGGGACGGGTGCTCGTGCCCACCACGCTCAACGTGGGCGCGCTGGACCTCCTCCACCCCGGCACCGTGAAGGGCGACGCCCACCACGCGGCCATGGCCCGCCGGCAGATGGACGCGTACCTGGCCCTTGGGTGCGCGCCCACCTGGACGTGCGCGCCCTACCAGGCGGGGCACCGCCCCGCCTTCGGCCAGCACGTGGCCTGGGGGGAGAGCAACGCCATCGCCTTCGCCAACTCGGTGCTGGGGGCCCGCACCGAGCGCTACGGCGACTTCCTCGACGCGTGCTGCGCCCTCACGGGGAGAGCCCCCCTCCACGGGCTCCACGTGGAGGAGAACCGGCGGGCCACCGTCGTGGTGGACGCCTCCGGCGTGCCCGGGGAGCTGGCGCGTCGGGACGTGTTCTGGCCGGTGCTGGGCACGTGGCTTGGGCTGGAGGTCGGCCGGGACGTGGCGGCGCTGGTGGGCCTCCCTGCCGGCGTCACCGAGGACCAGCTCAAGGCCCTGGGCGCCGCCGGCGCCTCGTCGGGGGCGGTGGCCCTCTTCCACGTGGTGGGGGTGACCCCCGAGGCGCCCACCCTGGAGGCCGCGACGCAGGGCCGGCCGCCGGAGCGCGCCGTCGTCCTCCGTCCGGAGCACCTCGGCGCCGCCCTCGAGCGCCTGAGCACCACCCGGGCCGAGTCGGTGGACGCCGTCGCGGTGGGGAGCCCCCACTTCTCCCGGGACGAGTTCGCGGCCCTCGTACCCCTGGTGCGGGGGCGGCGCCTGGCGGTGCCCTTCTACGCGTGCACGGGGCGCGACGTGCTGGCCGAGCTGGAGGCGTCGGGCGACGCCGCGGCGCTCCGGGACGCGGGCGTGGACCTGGTGGCGGACACGTGCGTGGTGGTGACGCCCATCCTCCCGGCGAAGGGCGGCGTCCTCATGACGTGCTCGGGGAAGTTCGCCCACTACGGCCCCTCCAACACGGGGTACGAGGTGGTGTACGGGAGCCTGGAGGAGTGCGTGGCTTCGGCCCTCACGGGCCGGGTGACGCGGGAGGAGGGCGCATGGGCGTGGTGACGGGAAGGGCGCTGGTCTCGGGCACCGGCGAGGGGCCTCTCCTCCGCCTGGGCGCGCCCATCAGCTTCTGGGGAGGGGTGGACCCGGCCAGCGGGCGCGTCGCCGACCCCCGTCACCCCGATCACGGCGTCGCCCTCGCGGGCACGGTGCTCCTGGTGCCGTCGGCGGTGGGCTCCTCCAGCTCCAGCGCCATCATGCTCGAGCTGCTCCGTAACGGCGTGGCCCCCGCGGCCATCCTCATGGGGCGTGCCGACGCCATCCTCGCGCTGGGCGTGGTGGTGGGCCGGGAGCTGGGCTACGCGCCCATCCCCGTGGTGGAGGTGGCGCCGGAGGCGCTGGCCGCCGTGGCCGCCGGCGCGCCGGTCCGGGTGGGCGCCGGCGGAGACGTGTCCTGGTAGGGGCCGTCTTTCGACGCCGCGCGGCTCCGGCCACATTCACGGGATGAACGATCCCAAGGTCCTCGCCTTCCCGCTCCCCGACCTGGGCGCGCGGCGGCGCATCCAGGACGACCTGGGCACCAACCTCCTGGTGGAGGCGGGGGCCGGCTCGGGGAAGACCACCGAGTTGGTGAATCGCATGGTGGCCCTGGTGGCCACGGGCACCGCCACCGTGGATCAGGTCGCCGCGGTGACGTTCACGCGGAAGGCCGCGGGGGAATTGCGGGAGCGCTTCCAGGCGCGTCTGGAGCGGGAGCTGAGGGAGGCCTCGCTTCCGGCCGAGAGCCTGGAGCGGCTCCGCCAGGCCCTCGACGATCTGGACCGGGCCTTCCTGGGGACCATCCACGCGTTCTGCGCCCGCCTCCTCCGGGAGCGCCCCCTGGAGGTCGGGCTGGACCCGGCGTTCAAGGAGCTGACGCCCGAGGAGCGCGGGGGGCTCTACGCCCGCTACTGGGAGGCGTACCTGGAGCGCCTGGCCCGCGACTCGGAGCCGGTGCTGGAGGAGCTCAGCGCGGCGGGGCTCCGCACCTCGCACCTCTACGGGCTCTTCGAGCGCCTGGCGGAGAACCCCGACGTGGACTTCCCCGCCGAGCACGCCGACGCCCCTTCCGGACCCGAGCTCGCGGCGGTGCGCCGGGAGCTGGAGACGCTGGTGCGAACGGGGATGGAGCTCATGCCCGACCGCGTCCCCGAGCGGGGGTGGGACTCGTTCCAGGCCAAGATCCGCACCGCCGCGTTCTCCCTGGACGTCACCGGGTGGAAGGGCGCCGCCGACTTCTTCGAGGCGCTGGCCCTCCTGTGCAAGGAGGGCTCCACGCCCCACAAGACCACGTACAACCGGTGGAAGGACAAGGCGCTGGCCAAGGAGCTGGAGAAGCGGGCCACCGCCTTCGGCGTGGGCGACACCCGGGCGAACCGGCTCCTGGACCGGTGGTACGCCCACCGGTACGCCCTGGCGCTGCGCCTCGCCCGGTCCGCCGCCGCAGACTTCGCCGAGCACCGCCGCCGCTCCGGGCGCCTGGACTTCCCGGACCTCCTCCTCCTCACGGCGCGGCTCCTGCGCACCGACGCCGGCGCCCGCACCGAGCTGGGGCGGCGGTACCGGCGCCTCCTGGTTGACGAGTTCCAGGACACCGATCCCCTCCAGGCCGAGATCATGCTCCTCCTGGCCTCCGAGCCGGGGGCGGCCGGGGAAGGGGAGGAGGGGGCGTCCTCGGGCGCGGCCCCGGCGGACGGGGCGTGGCGCTCGGCGGTGCCGCGCCCCGGCGCGCTGTTCGTCGTGGGCGACCCCAAGCAGAGCATCTACCGGTTCCGCCGGGCCGACATCCAGCTCTACGACTTCGTGAAGCGCCGCTTCGCCGACTTCGGCGCCGTGGTGGAACTCACCACGAACTTCCGCTCCCGGCCCCCGGTGGGGGACCTGGTGAACGAGCTCTTCCCCGAGCCCGGCTTCTTCCCCGCCGACGCGACGCCCGAGCAGGCGCGCTTCGAGCCCCTCAACACCCGCCCCGCCGACGGGCCCGTCCCCGCGGAGGGGGTCTTCTGGTACGCCGTGGACCCCCCCCGGGACGCCTGGCCCGAGGTGAGCGGCGACGACGCCCGCCGGCTTGCGGCGTGGATCCGCGCCCGGGTGGACGCCGGGGAGCGCGCCCCGGGAGACTTCCTGGTGCTCACGCGCGTCACCCGGGGCCTCTCCGCGTACGCCCGGGCGCTGGAGGAGCACGGGCTCCCGGTCCAGGTCACCGGGGCGGGGGTGGGGGTGGAGAGGGAGCTGGGCGAGCTCCTCGCCCTGCTGGAGTGCATGATCGACCCCACCGACCCGGTGAAGGTGGTGGCGGTGCTGGTGGGGCTCTTCTTCGGCTTCGACCACGAGCGCCTGGTGGCCCATCGCCTGGCGGGGGGGAGCTTCGACCTCATCCGCCCCGGCGAGCGGGGCCACGCGGAGGTGCAGGCGGCGCTGCAGACGCTGCACCGGTGGTGGCGGTGGGCCAGCCGGGAGCCCGCCGACGTCTTCCTGGGCAAGGTTGTCCCCGAGCTGGGCCTCCTCCCCCTGGCCGCCGCCGGGGACCTGGGGAGCATCCGGGCCGGAGCCCTCGTCTACGCCCTGGACGCGGTGCGGACCGCCGCCCTGGGAGGCGACGCGTCGCTCCCCGGGGCGCTCGCCGCGCTCCGGGCGGCGCTCGAGATCAAGGAGGCCGAGGCTCCCCTGGAGCCGGGCCGCGAGGACGTGGTGCGCCTCATGAACCTCCACCAGGCCAAGGGGCTGGAGGGGAGGGTGGTCATCCTCGCCGACCCCTCGGGGCGGGCGCCCACGGGGCGGGACATCCACGTGCGACGAGCCGAGGACGGGACGGCGGTGGGGTTCCTCCGGGTGGCCGAGCGGCGTGGGGACCAGTGGAAGGGGAACCGACTCCTGGCCCGCCCCTCCGCATGGCCCGCCATGGAGGAGGCCGAGAGCCGCTTCGAGGCCGCCGAGGAGGTGCGCCTCCTGTACGTGGCGGCGACCCGCGCCCGGGAAGAGCTGGTGGTGGCCCGGTGGCCCGCCAAGCCCGAGGCCTCGGCGTGGGCCCCGCTGGACGCGTGGCTCCTCGGCCACGCCACCGAGCTGGCGCTGGAGGCCACGCCCCCGCGCCCCCGCGCCCGCCTGGACGTGGCGCCGGAGGAGATCGGCGCCCGCACGAGAGCCGCCGCCGCCGCGGTGGAGGCCCTCGCCGCCCCCACGCACCGCCGCGTGTCCGTGACCGACGTGGCCAAGCGCGGCGCCGCAGGGGACGACGCGCCTCCGGCGGAGCCCGTGGCCACCGCCGAGACCCGCTTCCGCGGGTACTCCTGGGGCAGCGCGGTGCACGGCGCTCTGGCGGCGGCGGCCGCCGACGACGCGGAGGTGGCGCTCCGCGCAGCGTGCCGGGCGCTCCTGGTGGAGCATGGGCGCCCCCTGGACGACCACGGGGAGCCCCGTGAGCTGGACGAGCTGGTGGGGCTGGTGCGCTCGGTGCGGGCCTCGGAGCTCTGGCGCCGGGCCGCCGCCGCCAGCAAGGTCCTCGCCGAGGTGCCCTTCGCCGTGCCGGGGGTGACGCGCCCTCCTCCCCGTCCCCCCACCGGCCCCCCCCGGGTGGTGGACGCCCGCGACGTGGGTGGGCTCCGCCAGCTCGACCTCTTCGGCGGCGCCGCCCCCGGGGAAGCGGCCCACGAGGCGGGCCTGGACGAGGCGGAGGACGAGAGCCCGGTGCCGGCGGTGCTCGAGGGGGTGGTGGATCTGGCCTTCCGGGAGAAGGGGGGTTGGGTCATCGCCGACTACAAGACCGACGTGGGGACCGACCCCGAGTTCCCCGTCCGGCTGGAGGCCTACCGGCGCCAGGTGGACCTCTACGCCGAGGCATGGAGCCGAATCACGGGTGAGCCGGTGAAGGAGCGGGTGCTCTTCTTCACCTCCCAGGGAAGGATGGAGATCTGGTGATGGAGCCTTCGACCGTCGTATCCGCGCCGCTGCGCTGGCCCCCGCCGGGGCTGGAGCGCCTCCAGGGCGACCTCTGGCGGGTGGCCGCCCGGGGAGCCCTCGCCGGGGGGATCCTGGTGCTCCCCATGCTCTTCGCCGCGGGGCGGCGCCCGGGGTTCGCGAGCCTGGGACCCTTCGCCGACGCCTGGTGGGTGACGCTGGTGCTGGCCACCGTGGGGCTGGGCTTCGCGGTGGACACGCTGGCCAGCGCCGGGCGCCTGCTCCGCCGCGCCGCCGAGGCGCTGAGGGGCGGCTACGACCGGGCCATCGTCCTCCGCGTGGCCGCCGACACGCGCAAGGACATGGGCTTCCTCCTCCAGGGGGGCCGGCACTTCTCCGTGATGGAGCCTGCCGAGCGGGCGCTGGTGGCGCGGCTCCGCGTCCTCTCGGCGGCGTGCCACGCGCTGGCCGGGGTCTGGCTCTCCTCCGCCCTGGGCCTGACGCTCCTGGCCGCGGCCCGGGGCCTGCTGGGGGACGACGCCTTCTGGATGGTCACGCTGTTGCCCGCCCTCGTCCTCTACGTCGCCGGCGGCGTGGCGGGGATGCTGGAGGACGGCCGGGTCCGCAGGGCGCGAACGCGGTGGTTCCGGCAGCCCTGGGCGCAGGACCTGGACGCCCGGGAGATCGAGGCCTGGCGCGGGGAGCTGGCCGAGCGCCAGGGGCTCCCCGAGCCCCCGCGGCGGGCAGGGGCGAGGGCGACCGCGCTGCGGCGCGCCGCGGTGCTCACCACGGTGCTTGCCTTCGTCGTGGCGGTGCCGGTCCTCACGCTCATCCCCACCTCGGCCATCGGGCCGGTGCTGGCGCTGGTCGCGCTGCCCCGGGTGTCCCAGGTGCAGCAGAGGGCGGCGAGGGCGGAAGCCTTCCGCGGGCTGCGCGTGGCCCCGGACGCGTCGGTGAGCCCCGACGAGGCGGGGAGGATCCTCCAGGACCTGCTGTACGTGGGCGCGAGCCGCCCGCCCGGCCCCGGGGAAGCCGAGCCCACCACCCGCTACGACGCGCCGTGGCTCCCCGCCATGGAGGGGGAGAACCCGGTGGGCGCCGAGCCCCACCGATGGCCCGAGGACCTGTTCGCCAGGGTGGCGGAGGACCCGACGCCGGACCTGCTGGCCTTCCTGGAGGGCATCGCCGCCCACCCCGCCCACGCGGCCTTCTCCCGCCTCGCTCGAGCCGAGGGGCTGGACGCGGTGGAGGCGCGCTGGGGCGCGACCTTCCCACCGGGGACCACGGCGGCCACCCTCCCCATCCCCCGCTTCGGCGGGCTCCGGGAGGGGGCCTACGCCCACCTGGCCGCCGCGGCCGCCGACGCCGCCCGCGGGCGTGCCGCCGAGGCGGAGACGAAGATCCGGGAGGTCGTCTCGGTGGGCTTCCTCCTGGGCGACCAGGGGCCCACCCTCATCGACAACCTCATCGGCCACGTGATCGTGGGGGCGGGCGGGACAGCCATGGAGCGCTTCTACCGGGCCGAGGGGCGGGACGCCGACGCGCGGCGCCTGCGGGAGATGGTGGAGACGGCGGAGCGGGCCTCCCTGCGCGTCCGCTCCGACCCCCCGGAAGGAGCCGCGGCCTACGTCCGCGCCCTCCCGTCCATGGTGTTGGACACGGCCGCCGTGCGGGGTCTCCGGTGGGAGTACTTCGTCCTCACCGCCACGCTCTCACCGTGCCTCAACCTCCACCGCATGGTCTTCGGCGCCGACGACGACTTCCAGGCCTTCGTGGAGCGCGCGCGGCGCTCCCTGGTACGGTGGCCGTCGGAGGAGCGGTTGTTCGAGGTGGCTCGGGCCGGATACCTGGGCGCGGTGGGAGACGGCACCCCCAGCCCCTTCGGGCGCTTCCTGGGGATCTCCATGCGCTCGGGCCCGGGCACGTGCGCCGACGTGGTGGGGCGCTTCGAGGCGCTGAAGGAGGCCTTCTAGAAGCGGTTCAGGGGATGGGCCGGCAGTCGCGGAACACCCGCCGGGCCGCCCGGTCCGGCGTGGCCACGTCGTCGAAGAAGCCGGCCAGGTAGGCCGCGGCCTCCCGGGCCCGGGCCACGTCCAGCCCCGGCACGCCGGTGATGGCCGACTCGACGTCGGCGCGCCGCTCCACGAAGGCGGCCACGAGGGCGCCGCGGTCCACCGCGTCGAAGCACCACCCCCGGTAGATGCGCTCCCGCACGTTCCGGATCCCCAGGAGGGGGTCGGGGACCGCGTAACGCGCGTTCACCAGCCCGGCCACGTCGAAGTCGTACGGCACCGGCACCACCAGCCCCACGCCCTGGACCAGCTTCACGTTGTGCAGCGCCTGGTCCGACCAGTCGCTGTTCCCAACCATGTACTGGAAGAGCGCCACCAGCGTGCTCTGCCGGGGGTTGAGCACCCGGGGGCGAACCCCGGCGCCCTCGGGCATGTCCACCAGCGTGCCGCCCAGGCGCGCCGCCATGACCTCGTCCTCCTCGACGAGGAAGCCCCAGGCGGTGAAGGGCTCCCTCCCGCCGCCGGTGTCCACGAAGGTCATGCGCGCCAGCCGGGTTTGGAACGCCGCGTCGGAGAGGACCTCGAAGGCCCGGTAGATCCCGTACTCCAGGAGCACGTACTGCTCGTAGACGCTCTGCTCCGGCCGGCACGGCACCACCATCTTGAGCTTGTCCTGCCCCTGGAAGACGCTCCCTTCGGCGGAGCGGCGCTGCACGTCCAGGCGGAGGGGAGGGAAGGAGCAGTTGGCCGGGTCCCTGCGGAAGTCGCCCCGGGGGCGCAGCTCCACCTCCACGGTGTCGCCGTCGGCGAGGATCATGATCCCCGGGCGGTCCTCCGGCTCGTCTGCCCGGTCGCGGCGGATGGCCTCCAGGTCGGCCACGAAGGTAAGCTCCAGCGGCTCCGCCGACGCGAAGAGGGGAACCGTGTCCGCCTGCGGCGAGGCCACCAGGAGCGAGAGGGCCGCGGCCAGCCCCAGCGTGCCCGGCATGCGCGGCCCTCTCCTTTCGTCGCCTACGAGATGGTCTTCTTCGCTTCGGGGCCCTTCAACCCCTTCTCCAGGAAGGGGATCCCCCGCTCCATCCACTCCGGCGGCTCCTCTCCCTTCAGGAAGTGGTCGAACCACTGGCGCATGCGCACCTGGAAGTCCTTCTGGTTCGCTTCCTTCGCCAGGTGGTGGGGCTCGTCGGGGTAGGACAGGAGGATGACCTCCTTGCCCATGCGCCGCGCCGCCGTGTACAGCTCCAGCCCCTGGTTCCAGTCCACCGCGCCGTCGGCGGTGCCGTGGAGGATGAGGAAGGGCGTGCTGATGTCGGGCACCCACTCGATGGGGGACTGGCTCCGCCACCGCTCCGGGTCGTCCCACGGCGTGTCGCCCATGCGCCCCTGGCTCCACTGGAGGATGGGGCCGTTCACGTTCCCCGACTGCTTGTACAGGATGTTGTTCATGCTCATCAGGTTCGTGAGGGGCGCGCCCGTCACGATGGTGGCGAACATGTCCGTCTGGGTGAGGATGAACGACGTCTCGTACCCGCCCCACGAGTGCCCCTGGAGGCCGATGCGCTCCGGGTCGGCGTACCCCAGCTCCACCACCTTCTTCGCGGCGGCGGTCACGTCGTCCAGCGCCGAGCTCCCCGGGTACCCCTCGTCGTAGACGATGTCGGGCATGAGGACCAGATAGCCGTTGCTGGCGTACGTGGACATGTGGGGGCGGTCGTCGTACACGGGGCGGCTGAACTCGTGATGTCGCTGGCTCATCTTCTCGTAGAAGTAGACGATCATGGGGTACCGCGTGCCCTCCCGGTACCCGGCGGGGAGCGCCAGCGTGGCCTGCAGCTCGTTGCCCCGCTCGTCGGTGTAGTCCACGAGGACGCGGCGGCCCCACAGGAACTCGGCGATCTGCGGGTTGGCGTCAGTGACCTTCCTGGGGCTCCGCAGACGGGTGTCCGCGACCCAGTAGTCGGGGAAGCGTTCGAACGTCTGGCGGGTGAAGACCACCCGGTCGGCGGCCTCGGCCTTCACCAGGTCGTCCACCATCTCGTCGGCGAAGTGCACGGCCTCCGGGTCCTGCCCCGGGCGGGCACGGAACCACCCCGACTTCTTCGTCCACTCCCCGTACGCCGAGAGGAGCGCGGCCCGGGGGTCGGTCCAGTCGGCTTCCCGGTCCAGGCGCTCCACGCGGAAGCGGATCCGCTCCCGGGCGCCCATGCCGTTTGTGACGGCCTCCGCGGTGCCGCCGGCCAGGGGCGCGGCCCACACGTCCCACTCGGAGTAGAGGAGGACCTTGCCGTCCTCCGTCCACCCCGCGACGCCCCACGCCCCCCGCTCCCCGGTGCGCCCCTGCTCGCGGTTGATGAGGTCGGCGTCGGTGCTCGTCGAGAGGTCGGTGACGGCCAGCGTCTCCAGGTCGGCGGCGAAGACGGCCTCGTCCTTCACCCAGAGGGCCCACTTCCCGTCGGGGGACGAGCCCATGGGGCGGCGCACCCCCTCCACGATGACGCGCTCGGCGCCCGTGGCCGGGTCGATGCGCACCCAGTCGGCGCGTCCTTGCTCCTCGGCGACGTCGCCCCGGTAGCGGGCGTCGCGGCGCCCCAGCGCCCAGCGTCCGTCGTCGGTGAGGTCCACGCGCTGCATGTCCTCCGTGGCCAGGCGCACGAAGCGCCCGCCCTCCACGTTGTAGACCGACGTGTACGTGTAGCGCCGGTCGGCGTTGGCCTGGACCATCTGCACCGACTGCACCCGGTCGTCGGCCCAGTGCCAGACGTCCACGTTGGGCTTCTCGGCGTCGGGGTCGTCCTTGACCTCGTCGGCCTGCTCCTTGATGCCCACCACCACGCGCGCGCCGTCCTCCGTCCACCGCGTGGGGGCCAGCTCGGAGAGGACGAAGCCCTCGGGGAAGGACGCGTCCCCGGCCGGGTCGTACGTGCTGACGGTGGGTGCCGCCGCGTCGACGCCTCGCGCCACCACCAGCCGGTTCGCCCGCTGCGTCTTCCCCTCGGGCTTCTCCCCCCGGAGCGCCGCCACGTCGTCCCGGGCCTCGCTCCAGGTGAGGTCCTCGAAGCGATCCGGGCCGGTGGAGAGGGGCCGGATCCGCCCGTCGGCCGCGGACACCACGTACAGGCCGTTGCCCGCCTTCTCGGCGGCGTCCACCAGGTAGGCGAGGAATCCGCCCCCCTCGTTGAAGGCGAACTCGGCCACGTTCCCGAAGGAGAGCATGGTGCCTTGCGCCAGGTCCTTCAGGAGCAGGTCCGAGCCGGTGTGCTTGGCGTCGGCGTCGGAGCGGTCCCGGTGGACCGCAAGGAAGCGGCCCCCCTCGGAGAACGCGAAGGCGCGCACTCCCGCTTCCACGGTGCGCTCGCCGCTCCGGAGGTCCACCACGTGGAGCGTGCGGGGCACGGGCTTCTTCTGCTTGCGGAGCGCTTCCGCCTCCTTCTCCGGAGGGGAGGCCAGGAACGCCACCCAGCGCCCGTCGTCGGAGAACGTCGCGCCGGCGCCGTTCACGGCCTCGTGGACGGTGCTCCCGTCCAGCTCCTTCACGAAGAAGGCGGCGTCGCCGTCGTTGGGCTGGTGGGCGTACGCCAGCCACCTCCCGTCGGGGGAGAGAGCCACCTGGGTGATGCGGTTCCACGCGCCGTAGTCGTCCAGCGTGAGGGGGCGCTTCTCCTGGGCGGGGAGGGCCGACGTGGCGGCCAGGACCAGGAGGAGGACGAGGGGGGTGGCACGACGAGCACGGAGCATGGGTTCCTCCGGAGTGGGCGGATACGCTCCCGGGATGCTGACGCGGGTGGGGCCGGGAGGGCAAGGGCGGGAGGCTCCACCCCGGCATCCGCGGTGGGGACCGGCCTACCGGGCCCGCAGGAGCGCCAGCAGCTCCGGCATGGCGTGGAGGTGGTCCACGTGGTCCGGGGCGGCGTTGCCCGCGAAGCCCATGAGCTCGAAGCGGCCCGCCCGGGCCTCGCTGAGCTGCTGCATGCCCCGCGGACCCCACGCCAGGACCGGGGTGCGCCGGAGGCCGAGGCGCTCCAAGAGCCAGTCCGCGGTCTCGGTGGTGCTTGCGAACGTCCCCGGGAAGATCTCCGAGTGGGTCACGAGGAACCTCTTCTCCCCGCGGGCCGCTGCCTCGGCGAGGTGGGCGAAGGCGCTCAGGGCGGTCTCGTCCAATGCGCCGCCGTCGGCAAGGGGGACCGCCTCAGGCACGTACGACGCGTGGAGTCCGTCGAGGAGCAGCACGGCGTCCACCGCGGCGTAGTGGCGCGGCTGGCGCAGGATGGCCCGCACCGCGCCGTACCCGGCGGAGAAGCCCACCAGGGCGAGGCTCCCCACCCGCGCCGGCCCGCCCACCGCCGCCGAGACATCCCGCTCCACGCCGGCGAGGAGCGAGTCGAGGGCCGCCGGGTCGGAGAGGCCCCGGTCGTAGGCCCCCGAGCCGGTGCCCAGGTTCACCACGGCGGCCACCGTCCCGTTCCCCAGCGCCGCCACCGCCTGGCGGGGGAGCCAGGCGGCGCCGTGGAAGTGGATCACTAGGTCGAAGGAGCCCCCGCGCCCCGCCCCGTCCGGGATCCACACCTCCACGGGCCTCCCCGCCGGGCCCGGGAACGAGCCGGACCGGCCCCCGAGCTCCAGGGGAGAGAGGCGCTCGTGAGCGCGCGTCGTCTCCACCATGGGCGAGGGGTTCTGGGGCGCCGGGCGCCGGACCGTGTCCTGGGCCGCCGCGGGCCCGGAGGTGGACGCGAGAGCCAGGGCCGCTGCGAGGGCGACGGGGGAGGCGGGGAGGAGCCGAACGGGAGGAGTGGTCACGCTGGCGGGCCCCCTACCTCCGCGGGGTCCAGAGGGCGCTCCGGCTCTCGTTCCCCACCCTGTCCACGGCCGAGACACCGACCTCGGCGATCCCCGGTCCGGGGAGGGCGAGCCGGCGCTCCCCGGCGGGCAGGATCCGGTAGCTCCAAGCGTCGCCGCTCCGGAAGTGGACGACCCACCGGGCCACGTCGGCCGGATCCCGGTGCTCCCAGCGCACCAGGACTCCTTCGGCGTCCCGCTCCCCCGCCACCGTGGGCGGGGCGGGCGGCCGCCGGTCCAACCACGGGGACGCGGGCACCAGCGCTTGCCGGGCGTACGGGCCCTGGCCGACGGCGTTGGCCAGCGTGTCGTTGCGGACCAGCGGCCCGATGCTCCAGTGCACGTTCCCCGGGCTGTCGGGGAGCATGCCCCGGGTGACCATGATCTGGTCCACCGCCTCCCCCGCGCCCCGGGCCCCGGGGACGCGCCCCACGTTGATGCCGGGCCACAGATGGCGGTGCCGCTGGTTCTCTCCCGCCCACCAGCCCAGGAGCACGGGGTAGCTCTGCGGGATCTGTCCGATGGGCCAGTAGAGCTGGGGCGTCCAGTAGTCCACCCACCCCTCGCGAAGCCAGAGGCGCGCGTCGGCGAAGAGCCGATCGTAGGCGTCGAATCCGCCGATGGACGGGGGGTGGCCCGGGCGCCAGATCCCGAAGGGGCTGAGGCCGAACTTGACCCAGGGCTTTTCCTTCTTGACGGCCCGGTAGACGTCCCGGATGAAGACGTTCACCGCCTCCCTGCGCCAGTCCCCCCGGGAGCGCTCTCCCCCGTCCGCCACGTAGGCCTCCCAGCTCGCGTCGTCGGGGAAGTCTTCGCCGCCGTTGTACTCCGGGTACGGGTAGAAGTAGTCGTCGAAGTGGATGCCGTCCACGTCGTAGCGGCGCACGATGTCCGTGACCACGGCCAGGGAGTGGGCCCGGGTCTCCTCCAGGGCCGGGTCCATCCACCAGTACCCCTGGCTCAGTGCGACCACGAGCTCCGGCCGCGTCCGGACGAGGGAGGCCGGCGTCACCGGCCCGCCCCGGGGGTGGTGCGCCCGGTAGGGGTTGAGCCAGGCGTGGAGCTCCATCCCCCGGGCGTGGGCCTCGCCGATCCAGAAGCCCAGGGGGTCGTAGGCCGGCTCGGGCGCCCGGCCCTGCTCCCCGGTCAGGTAGTACGACCAGGGCTCGAGGTCGCTCTCGTAGAGGGCGTCTGCCTGAGGGCGGACCTGGAGGATCACGGCGTTGAAGTTCAGCGCCTGGAGCCGTTCGAGGAGCTGGACGGCCTCCCGGCGCTGCGTCTCAGGCGGGAGCCCCGGCGCGCTGGGCCAGTTGATGTTGTCCACGGTGGCGACCCAGGCCGCGCGGAATTCCCGAGGGACCGGCGGGTGGCCCGCCGGGGGATCCGGAGTCGTGGCACGGGGGCCGCCGAGGGTGCAGGAGCCCAGCACGAGAAGCGAGGAGAAGACCGCGTGGCGAGCGACCATGGTGTCGTCGTCCCGTCACCGCACCAGCGTCCCGTCGTCGGCCACGCGGAGGCGGAGCACCCGCCCCCGGTACGCCGCCGGGTCCACCCCGGCGGCCCGGACGGGCACCCGCCGGCCGCCCCCCACCAGCGTCACCTCCACGTCCACGGGCTGGGCGCCGGGGAGTCCGAAGTGGAGGGGAAGATCGCTCTGGGCGTCGTAGCCCGAGCCCGTGTCCACCAGGCCCATGCCCATGAGGTCGTAGGTGCCGGCGGCGTAGACGCGCACCTCCGCGCCGGCGCGCGTGGCGCGTCCCTCCGCGTCCAGGACCTGCACCTTCAGGGAGTGGAATGCGAACTCGGGCCGGAGCAGGTTGTGGACCAGGTGGTGGACGCCCGTGTCCTGGGCGCCGGTGAGGGCCAGATCCACGTCACCGTCCATGTCGTGGTCCACCCAGGTGGCGCCGTGGTCCGCCTCCACCAGGAGCTCGGGGGGCGTCACGTCCACGAAGCGCCCTCCTTCGCGCCGGAACAGGTAGTCGCGGTAGCTCGTCCCTCCCGTGACGGTGCCGTTCACGTACAGATCCGGCCAGCCGTCGTGGTCGAAGTCGGCCCAGGCGCACGTGTCGTAACGGGAGTCGATGGCGAGCCCCTCCTCGGCGGCCACGTTCCGCCAGGTGGTCCGGTCCGGCCCCGGGTTCCGGAAGAGCCCGTTGGGGCCGTAGTTGGCGGTGAAGAGGTCCAGGTGTCCGTCGCGGTCGTAGTCCACCACGCAGGGGCGGACCGTCCCGTGCGTCTCGTCGCCGAGGCCGCGACCCCCGTCGGCCAGCCCCCACGCCTCGGCGCGGTCGTAGAAGCGGCCGTCCTGGTTCATCCACATGCCGTTGGCGTCGCCGTCCATGTTGGCCACGTAGACGTCCAGGTCGCCGTCCTCGTCGGCGTCGAACCACACCGCGCCCACCGAGCGGCGGGGGTCGCCGAGCTGGCTCGTCCCCGTGGCGTCGGTGAAGGTGCCGCCGTCGTTGCGCCAGTACCGGTTGGCCCCGTCGCGGAGCGCCAGGTACAGGTCCAGGTCTCCGTCGGCGTCCACGTCCACCCACGACGCCTGCCGCGTGGCGCCGGCGTCCAGCGTCAGGCCCACCTGGGCCGCCACTTCCGCGAACGTCCCCCCGTCGTTGCGCCACAGCGCCAGCACCGGCCCGTCGCCGGCGTACCCCAGGAGGAGGTCGGGGTCGCCGTCGCCGTCCCAGTCACCCCACGCCGAGGTGCGCACCCGCTGCGTCACCGTCAGCCCCGCCGCCGCCGCCACCTCCGTGAAGCCCCCCGCTCCGTCGTTGCGGTACAGGCGGCTCGGCGTGCCGTTGAAGCCCACGAAGCGGTCCGGGTCGCCGTCGCCGTCGAAGTCGGCCCAGGCGTCGGTGAGCGTGCCGCCGTCGCTGAACGCGGCTTCGGCGTTGCGGGCGAAGCGGACGGGCTCGGGGGCGCCGTCCCCCGCGTCGCGCGAGCGCCAGGAGAACACCACGACGAGCACGATCACCACCAGCGCGACGATCTGACCGCGGTCCTTCATGTCCAGCCTCCTGCGGCGAGAGGCGCTACCTCCGCCGGACCGTGTTGCGCAGCACCCCCACGTGCTCCACCTCCACCTCCACCACGTCGCCGGGGTTCAGGGCCCGCGTGGTCTGGGGCGTCCCGGTGAAGATGAGGTCGCCGGGCTCCAGCGTGACGTAGCGGCTCACGTAGCTCACGATGGCCGCGGTGCCGAAGAGGAGGTCCGACGTGCGCTCGTGCTGGCGGACCTCGCCGTTCACGCGGGTCTCCACCAGCACGTCGTCGGGGTCCACCCCCCAGGCGATGGCCGGGCCCACCGGGCCGAAGGTGTCCGACGCCTTGGCCCGGAACCACTGGAGATCGGAGGACTGCCAGTCCCGCTCCGACATGTCGTTGCCGGCGGTGATGCCGAAGACGCACGCCTTGGCCTCGGCCTCCGGGACGTTGGAGCACGTCCTCCCGATGACCAGCACCATCTCTCCCTCGTAGTGGAGGTTCTTCGAGTCGGGGGGCTGGATGATGTCGTCCCCCTGGCCCACCAGCGACGTGGGGTACTTGGCGAAGAGCCCCGGGTACGCGGCCGGCTGCCGCTCCCCCAGGTGGCTCTGGTAGTTGAGCCCCACGGCGATGACCTTCTTCGCCGGCGTCGGCGGGAGGAGCCTCACGTCGGCCAGCGCCCGCCAGCGGTCCGTGGGGCGGTGCTCCCCGAAGAGGTCGCCGTCGATCTCCTGGATGCGCCCCTCCTGGAGCGCCCCGTAGGAGACGCGACCCTGGTGCTCGTAGCGGACGAAGCGCATGGGTCCATCGTGGGCCTGGGCCCCGAGAGACGGCGCCGCCACGGCCAGGGCGAGGACGGCGAGGGCGGGGGCGAGTCGGCGCATGGATCCTCCGGCGTGTGGGTCTTGGGCTATGCTGCGTGCCGGGGCCAGGCGGGGCAAGGGGAGCGCGGGCCCGCAGCCCCGCGGCGCCCGCGACGGAAAACGTGGCGGTGGGCGCGCGCCGCGATTACGTTGCTGACACCTGCCCTCCACGCGCAGCTCTGCTGCGCCTCTCTCCGGAGGGAGCCATGGCCAACAAGCGGGCCGGAACCCCCGAGAAGATCCGCGGGCAGCTCAAGAAGCACCTGGACGAGATCTACTTCGAGCAGCACCTCCCCCTCGACGACTTCGAGCCTCCCGCCGCGCCCACGGTGCAGATCGTGGGCAAGGTGAAGCGCATCGGCGGCAACGCCACCGTGAAGCTCGACGGCCAGTTCTGCCTCGTCATCCTGCCCAAGAAGGTGGCCAAGCACTACGGGATGGTGGACTGCAACAGCGACTCGGACCTGTGCGTGTGGGACCCGGTCCACGGGGACGTGCACTGCACCGAAGGCGACAACTAGCCCTGCCCACCACGCGCGCGTCCGCGCGCCCGCATACGGGAGGGACCGATGACCTTGGGCGAAACCGAACGGACCTGGGTGTGTGACAACCTGACGGCGATGCTGGGCCGCCCCCGACCGCCCGCCCTTCGCCGGCTCCCGCGAGGCGAGGCCGTGCTGGCCGGGAACATCGGCGTGGAGGAGCCCGACCGGGCCGGCGTCCTGGTGGAGGGAGAGACCTGCCTGGTGGTCCTGTCGCGGAGGCTGGCGGTGACGTACGGGCTGGTCTCGCCCCGGACCCCGCCCCCGGACCTGGGCCTCGACGCCGGGCCGGCTCCCGACCTCGGCGAGGAGCCCGTGGAGAAGCAGGCCCTGAGGTGGGATGCGTTGCACTACGACCCTCCCGGCCTCGAGGACGGGATCTGCATCTGGGACCCGGTCACCGGCGAGATCCGCTGCATGTAGGGGACGACGCCCCGGGAAGGCTCCCCCGGCTCTCTCACGCCCGAGGGTCGCCCTCCACCAGGGCCACGAAGCGCGGGTCGCCCGCCAGGGGCCGAAGGATGCGCCTGCCCGGGAGGTGGTGCGCTTCCCCCGGGGCCCGCGCGACGTACCGCCGGAGCTGGGCGAGGGCCTGATCCTCCTCTCCCAGGAGGAGCCACACCCCGGCGGCGGTGACGTGCACCGCGGGTGACGCGGCCAGGGGGGTGAGGGCCAGGATCGACCGGGCCCCGTCGTCGTCTCCCGCCTGGGCGTGGACGGCCGCCGCCAGCGTTTCCAGCTCGGGCCGGAGCACCCCCCGGAAGGGAGGCGGGTAGGCGGCCAGCGCCTGCTCAACCAGCGCGTGCGCCGCGGCGGTGTCGGGCGGCGCCGCGCCCCACCCCATGAGGGCGATTCGGCAGGCGGCGAAGTCCCACTGTCCCGGGAAGCGCCGGCCGCCCTCTTCGCACCATGCCGAGGCCTCGCCGTCCAGGGCGAGCTGGAAGGACAGGTCGAAGAGCTGTCGCAGCACACGGTGGGACAAGCTGAAGTACGCGTCGCCCTCGTACGCGTCCCGGGCGAAGGCCAGGGCCTCGGTGAGACGGCCCTGCTCCTCCATCACCGTGGAGAGCAGGTAGCGCACCCCGGCGCGGTTGCGGTGCCGACTCTGGGAGCGGCGCAGGTCGCCGTCGGCCTGGTCGAGGAGCGCGGTCCGCCGCTCGTCGGGGAGTCGGTCCGTCGCGACGATCTCCAGCGCCGCCTGGCCCCGGAGGCGGAGGGCCTCCGGGTCGCCGGGCGCCCGGTCCAGCGCCTCTTCCGCGAGGCGAAGGCTCTCCCGGTGGGCGGCAACGGCGGCGGGCCGGTCGTTGGTGAGGAGGAGGGTGGCCCGGTTGTGGTGGATGCGCGCCCGCGCGTTCACCGGCTCCACCCAGGAACGGTCCGCCTCCGCGGCCCGGGCCAGGAGGTCGTCGGCGCGTTCCATGCTGGCCACGGCCGCGTCCACTTCCCCGGCCGCCAGGAGGCGCCGGTAGATCTCCATCTCCTGCTCCGCCTGGAGGAAGGGCTCCTGGGCCTCGGGGGCGCCGGACGGCTCGGTGAGCAGGTCCTCTCCGCGGACGCGTCCCAGCGCGCCGCGTATCGCCACTTCCAGGCGATCGACGAGGGCCTCGAACGTCCGGTCCGCGGAAGGCATGGCCTGGGTGTCGGAGACCGACTCGAGCTGGCGCCCGGAAGCGTCCAGGATGCGGAAGGTCATCCGGAGCCCTTCGGCCAGCTCCTCCACCGTGGACGTGATGAGGACCCCCACGCCGAGGCGGGCGGCGAGGCTGTCGGGCGGGAGCCCTTCGACGGCGAGCCACTCGGTCTCCGCCGGGCCCCGCACCGAGAGCCCGCGTACGGCCGCGAGCCGGTCCCGGAGGCGGTACGCCACGCAGTCTGCCACGCGCCCCGCCTCCTCGTCGCCCATGAGCACGCGCGGGGGGAGCAGGGCCAGCGCGTCCTGGTCCAGGGAGCGGGACGCCCACCACGCCGGAGGCTCGTCCGCCGCCGACACGGGAGGCCACAGCAGCGTCGCCAGCGTGACGCAGCCGGCGGACACGACGATCACCGACGAGGCCAGGAAGAAGCGACGGAAGCGGTGGGGGGCTCCGGCGTCCTCGGGGGCGTCGGCGTGGGGCACCACCTGGAACATCCAGGTGAGCATCATCACCAGCGGGAACGCGGCGACGGCGAGGATCGTGATGGCCGATTCCACCTCGGCGGTGGTCCCCGCGTCGGCGCCCAGGTTCCCCAGGACCCTGGGGACGGCCTCGATGCAGAACCAGGCCCCGGCGGGGTAGGCGAGCAGGATGCTCGGGAGCCGGCGCCGCCGCGCCTCGCGCCAGAGTCGGGAGAGGAAGCCGTCACCGCGCATGCCCATACCTCCTGGCCGGGGCAGGCGGCCGCGGGCGGGGGAGCCTGGCAGGAAATTGGCGCCCCGGCCGCGATGTCGCCAGAATTTCCGGATGACCCTCTCCCGAATCGCCCGCGCCGCCGTGGCCCGACGCGTCTCCCTGTTGGCGGCGGCCCTCGCCCTCGCGGCCTCGTCCGTCTCGGCGCAGCAGGTGGCGGACTCGTCCTTCGCGCCCCCGGTGGGGCCCCCCGCCTTTCCCGACGGGCGCGGCCCCCGGGTGGCCCTGGACGAGGCGCACCACAACTTCCACACCCTGGACGGTCGCTACTACACCTTCGGCCAGCTCCTGGCCGACGACGGGTACGACGTGGTGCCCCTCCGGGAGCCCTTCGGCGAGGCCGCCCTCCAGCGCGTCGATGTCCTGGTGGTGGCCAACGCCCTGAGCGAGGACGACGTGGAGGAGTGGGCGCTGCCCAACCCGTCCGCGTTCACCCCCCAGGAGGTGCGCGCCGTGCGCCGGTGGGTGGAGTCGGGAGGCGGGCTGCTCCTCATCGCCGACCACATGCCCTTTCCGGGTGCCGCCCAGGACCTGGCGGCGGCCTTCGGCTTCACCCTCCTCAACGGCTTCGCCATGCCCGTCGACAGCGGGGCGGCGCGCCTTCCGATGGTCTTCCGGCGCTCCGACGGCTCCCTCGCCGACCACCCGACGACCCGGGGAGGGAGTCCGGGCCGCCAGGTGGACTCGGTGGCGACCTTCACCGGCGAGGCGCTCCAGGTGCCGTCGGGAGCCATCTCTCTCCTCACCTTCCCCGACGGGACGACGTCGTTGAATCCCGACACCGCGTGGGTCTTCCACGAGGACACCCACCGCACCGACGTCTCCGGCTGGTCCCAGGGCGCGGTGCTGGAGGTGGGGCGGGGCAGGGTGGCGGTGTTCGGCGAGGCGGCCATGTTCTCGGCCCAGCTCGCCGGGCCCCAGCGTGTCCCCATGGGCATGAACGCCCCGGTGGCGGCGCGGAACCCGGCCTTCCTCCTCAACCTGGTGCGATGGCTGTCGGGGGAAGGAGACGGACGTTGAGCTCCTCGTACGACGCGGTCGTCGTGGGGGGCGGCATCATGGGGTGCGCGACGGCGCTGGAGCTGGCGCGGCGCGGCGCGTCGGTGGCGGTGCTGGAGAAAGGGGCGCTGGCGTCGGGCTCCACGGGGAAGTCGTCGGCCATCGTGCGCCAGCACTACTCCAACGAGGTCACGGCCCGCATGGCCCGCTGGGGACTGGACGTCTTCCGGGACTTCGACGAACGGGTGGGCGGGGAGTGCGGCTTCGTGGGGTGCGGCTTCCTGGTGCTGGTGCCCGCCGCCGACGCCGACGGGCTCCGCGCCAACGTGGCGCTCCAGCGGGGCGTGGGCGTGGACACGCGGATCCTCGCCCCCGAGGAGATCCGGGAGGTGCTCCCCGGCGCCGCGGCGTCGGACCTGGTGGCGGCGGCCTGGGAGCCCGACGCCGGGTACGCCGACCCCCACATGACCACGGCGGGGCTCGCCGAGGCCGCGAAGCGCCACGGCGCCCGGTTCTTCTTCAACACCGAGGTCACCGGGATCCGCTTCGCCGGCGCGAGGGTCACGGGAGTCGACTCCACCGCCGGGCCCTTCGACGCGGCCGCGGCGGTGAACTGCGCCGGCCCGTGGGGCCGGAGGGTGGGCGCCATGGCCGGCCTCGACGTGCCGGTGAACGCCTGCCGCGCCCAGGTCTCGGTCTACGGGCGTCCCGAGGGGGAGCGGGCCCCTCACCCCGTGGTGCTGGACTTCGCCCACGCGTCGTACTTCCGGCCCGAGACGGGGAACCTCATGCTCGTGGGCCTCATCGACCCCTCCGAGGCCGACGACGTGGTGGACCCGGACGCGTACCCCGAGCACACCGACCGGGGCTTCGACGAGATGGTGGGGCTGCGCTGGATGGAGCGTTGCCCCGCCATGGAGGCGGCGGAGCTCCGCCGCGGGTACGCCGGCCTCTACGAGGTCACCCCCGACTGGCACCCCATCCTGGACGAGGTCCCCGCGGGGAGCGGCCACTTCCTGTGCACCGGCTTCAGCGGCCACGGCTTCAAGCTGGCGCCTGCGGTGGGGCTCATGACCGCCGAGATGGTCCTGGGCGAGGCACCCACCTTCGACGCGGGCCTGTTCCGGCTCTCCCGCTGGGCCGAGGGGAAGCCGGTGACGGGGCGGTACGAGTACAGCATCACGGGCTGAGCGCGGGGGAGGGGGAAACCCGCGCGCGTTCCGGCGTATTGAAGGACCATCGCCCCCGCTCCTCCCGCCAGGACGACCCGCCATGCGCCTCCCGAGCTTCCTCCGCCCGACGCACGCGCTTCTCCTCGCCCTCGCCCTCGCCGTGGCGGGGTGCGGCGGCGGCGTCACCGCGCCCGACGGCGGGGACGACGGGTCCGGCGACGACGGCCGGGCGGCCATCACCGACGCGCAGGTCTTCGCCCTGGCGCGGGCCACGGAGGGGTGGACCTGGTACAAGCTCCGCCCCGACACCCTCTCGCCCGGGTCCAACTCCCCCCACGGCCGCTTCCGCACGCGCTACAACGCCCGAGCCGCCGCGCTCCTGGATGCCCAGGGGAAGGTGAGGGCGGGGGCGAGCTTCCCCGACTCCTCCCTCATCGTGAAGGAGGTCTACCAGGGGGGCGCGCTCTCCCTGGTGGCGGTGATGCTGAAGGCGCGCACCGACCCCAACGCCCGCTCCGACGGGTGGCTCTGGGCCGAATACCGGCCCGACGGGCTCGTGGCGTTCTCGGTGGCGCAGGGGAGCGGCATCTGCACCGGGTGCCACATGCCCGGCATCGACTTCACCCGGATGAACGACAGCCACCCCTGAGAAGGGGCAGGGACGCGGGGTCGGCCTCCACGCCCAGGATCAGCTTCCCTCCAGGGCCTCCAGGGCCCCGCTGCCCGCCACCCGGTAGAATCGCCCGCCCTGCCAGAGCAGCCCCTGGAGCGCGCCCAGCGCCGCCAGGTCCACGTCGATGCCGAACACCTTCCCCCCGAAGAGGGGGGTCACGGTGCCCACGTCCGTATGGCCCACCACCACGGCGCGGGCCCCGAAGTGGGAGAGGACCCGATCCACGTCCTCCTGCGTCGACATCGTCGCCCCGGCCATGGTCCGGTGGTACCCGCGGTACCAGAGGGGCCCGTCGGGCTGGACCACGAACCCCGGCATGTCGTTGAAGACGAAGTCGTAGGAGCGCAGGTCGATGGCCCGGCGCCCTTCCTCGTTCAGGTCCGAGAGGTCCAGGCCCCGCTCCACCACGCCCGGCCCTATGCCGCCGTGGACGAAGAGCACGCCGTTGATGCGCACCGCCACGTTGAGGGTCCGGAGCCAACGCCCCAGCTCCATGGACGGGCCGTAGAGGTCCTGGTACTCCACGCCGCTGGAGACCACCACGCCCTCGAGGTACTTGGGGTTCACGTAGCGCAGGTCCCCCCGCATGACCATGACCTCGTGGTTGCCCAGGAGGTAGTGGACCCGCCCGCCGGCGGAGCGGGCCTCCTGCTCCAGCCGGCGGAGGAGCCAGAGGCACTCGTTGACCTGGTCCCCCCGGTCGAACACGTCCCCGGCGATGACCAGGTGCCCGGTGCCCCAGGCCCACGCCAGGGCGTCGTCGAGGACGTCGGCGTTGCGGAGCAGCTCCACGAGGGCGTCGTACTCGCCATGGATGTCGCTCACGGCGAAGATCCGCGGCACGCCGTCGAAGCGCTCCGGCTCCACCTTCGGCGGGCGGGAGGAGAGCGTGTACGTCGCCGTCGAATCGGCGCAGAGGCCCCGGATGGTCACGGCGCCGCGGACCTCGAACCACCCCGAGGCCAGGAAGTCCCCGCGGCAGTGGTAGAACGACAGGGCGGTGCGGTCGTCCCGCCAGTACACGTAGGGCCCGTCGTCCAGGGAGTCGGCGGGCGCGACGGCGGGAGGGGCCGCTTGGGCCGCGGCGTTGCCCGCCGTCAGGGCGAGCATCCCCGCGAACAGGGCGAGGGCCGGGATTCCGGGTCGGGGTCTCATGGTCTCGTGCCCTCTCAGCCGGCCAGTTTCTCTTCCACCACCCCCTCCACCGCCGCCGCGACCTCGGCGGCCTCGGCGAGGAGGGCCTGCAGCCGCACCCGCATGTCGGCCCGGAACGCCTCGTCGGAGATGTGCGGCAGGTTGATCCGAACGTTGTACCCCGCGGCCTTGGCGCCGGCCAGGCCGAGGAGGGCGCCGGTGCCCACGTCGGAGATCATCTCCTTGGGGGCCAGCGCCGCCATGTCCCGGCAGAGGCGCATGGCCTCCACGCACCCTTCCACCGTGGCGAGGGGCACCGAGGTGGCCACCCGGTACCCGGCCTCGATGGCCGCGCTCCGGGCTGCCCGCTCCTCGTCGGTGTCCTGGGGCATGCGCATGCCCGCCAGCACCGAGTCGAAGGCCCGGGTGTCCTCGTCCACGGCGCGGACCAGCGCGTCCTTCACCGCCTGGGCCCGCTCCGCCAGCGCACACAGGGCGTCGTAGTGGGGGTCCATCTCCCCCCGGCCCACGGAGAGGTTGGCCACCATGGACGCCAGCGCGCCGCCCAGCGCGCCGGCCAGCGCCGCCACCGAGCCGCCGCCGGGGGCGGGGGACTCGCGGGAGACCTCGTCCACGAAGTCCCAGGTGGGGCGGAGCACCAGCGGGCCTTCCACCTGGGGGAGGCCGAGGACCTTCTCCTTGGCGTCGAAGGGCGCCACGTCCCGGAGCCCCATGGACTGGACGGCGGTCTCCATGAGGTCGGCCACGGGGATGCCCGTGGACTTCATCATGCGACGGCGGTAGAAGACGCCGGCCTGGCGGAGCGCCTCGAAGGGCACCAGCCCCACCAGCTCCGACCCGGTGACGACGATCCCCCGCTTGCCCGCCTCGGCCCGCGCGGCCTCCAGCACCTCGTGGGGCGGGCTCACCTTGTAGTCGGTGAGGTTCATGGAGATCTGGGCCCGGCCGTAGTCGTCGATGACCCACCCGATGGCCTTCACGTCCTTGAAGAGCCCGTCGTCGAACACGGGGCCGGTGGGGTTCTCAGGGTCGATCTCCAGGGAGGCGTAGCGCGCGCGCAGGTCGCCGCCGTGGACGTCGCGGTAGTGGGCCTCCAGCTCCTCGAAGGACTTCCCCACGAAGTCGCAGGGCCCGCAGGGGTACGTCCCGTCGCCGGGGAAGCGCACCAGCTTCCCCTTGTAGTAGAAGGGCTCGGTGTTGCCCGTGCGCTTCCACCGACCCCGCTCACGGAGGACGTAGGCCAGCTCGTTGGCGTAACGGCGGTCGGTGGTGTTGAGGTTCACGTTGTACGCGATGAGGAACTCCCGGGCTCCCACCGCCATGGCGCCGGCCTTCTCGTTGAGCTCGGCGGGGCCGAAGTCCGGTCTCCACTCCGGGTCCTTGAGCTTCTCCGCCATGCCCTCGTATTCGCCGGAACGGATGCGGGCCAGGTTCCGCCGCTCGGGCCTCGACGCCGCGCTCTCGTAGAGGAAGACGCTGATCCCCAGCTCGTCGCCGATGCGCCTGCCCACCCGGCGGGCCATGTCGGCGCACTCCTCCATTGTGATGTCGGCCACGGGCACGAAGGGGAGCACGTCGGTGGCGCCCATGCGGGGGTGCTCGCCCTTGTGGCGACGCATGTCGATGACCTGCGCCGCCTTCTGCACCGCCCGGAAGGCCGCCTCCTCCACCGCGTCGGGGGCGCCCACGAAGGTCACCACGGTCCGGTTCGTGTTGGCCCCCGGGTCCACGTCCAGGAGCTTCACGCCCGGCACCGCCTCGATGACGTCGGTGATCTCCTTGATGACGGCGGCGTTGCGTCCCTCGGAGAAGTTGGGGACGCACTCGACGATGGGGTTGGGCATGGTGGGGCTCTGGGTTGGGTTGCCGGAACGCGACCCTCCGAAACTCCCCGTCCGGGGGGCTCGGGACAAGGGAGGCGGGGGCCGGTCAGTAGTGGCCCGGCCCGCCGCGCTCCTTCGTCCAGGCGTCCAGCGCGGCGCCCAGGGCCTCGATGCCCTCGGCCACCTGCCGGCGGCGGCCTCCCACGGCCACCCTGAAGTGGGCCGGGGCGCCGAAGTGCCGCCCCGCCACCACGCCCACGCCGAAGCGCTCGAGGGCGAAGTCCACGAAGGGCTCGCAGTCGTCCAGGCCCACCAGGCGCGGGAAGCCGATGGACGCGCCCTCCGCGGGAGCGGCCCAGTCCAGCTCGGGTCGCGTCTCCACGAAGCGCCGGAGCAGGACGGCGTGGGGCTCGAGGATGTGCCGGGCCCGGGCGAGGAGCTGGTCGATGTGCTCGAAGGCCACGGTGCCCAGCTTCTCCGACGGCACCGACCCCACGCCGTCCACGATGTCCCGCACGCGGCGCACGCGCTGGACGGTCTCCGGGTCAGCCAGCACCCAGCCCACCCGCAGCCCCGCCAGGCCGAAGGCCTTGGTCAGGCTGCTCACCGAGATGAAGGCCTCACTCCGGGTGGCGGCGGGGGTCGTGTCCTTCCCCGTGATGGTCTCCAGGTACACCTCGTCCACCAGGACCTTGGCGCCGATGGCGTCGGCCATGTCGCCGATGGCCAGGAGCGTCCACGGGTCGGTGTAGACGCCGGTGGGGTTGTGGAGGTTTGTGAGGACGATGAGGCGGGTGGTGGGGGTGAGGTCCTGGGCGAGGCGGTCCACGTCGATCTTCCACCCGTCCTTCCAGGCCCGCTCGAAGAACTTCACGTTGGCGCCGAGGAAGCGCGCCGCGCCCACGAGGGGGTCGTAGCCCGGGAACTCCACCAGGACCGTGTCGCCCGGCCGGAGGAGCGCGCCCATGGCGAGGAAGGCCGCGCCCGCCGCCCCCGCGCCGGTGGCGACCCGGTCGGCGGCGACGCCGTAGCGCTGGGCGATGGCTTCCACGAGGGGCGGGTAGCCGTCGTCGTTCCTGGCGGAGATCTCCAGCGTCCTCCGCGCGTCCTTGAGCTCGTCCAGGGACAGGTGCAGGAGGTTGCTCCCGCAGAGGTCGTACGTGGCGGGCGGGTGGTGCTTGGCCCACGTCATGTAGGGAGCCCAGCTCTCGGTCGGACCGGCGTTGCGCATGCTCGGGGTGCTCGGGGGGAACGGGGGGCACCGGATGGTAGCGTCCGGCGGGTTTCGGCGCACCCGGCGGGAGGGGTATGTTGGGCCCCCTTCGGAGTCGAGGACCCTCACCCGGGCGGCAGGAGGCAGGACCATGACGCAGCGCGCGCAGAGAACGCTCACCGGAGCCGGCCTGGCCCTCCTGCTGGCCGCCGGCGCCGCCGCGCCGGTCCTGGGGCAGGCCATGCCCCCCCAGGAGTACCGGGACCTGGCCCGGTCCATCTTCGCCCAGCTCATCGAGATCAACACGACCAACTCCCGGGGCGACAACACCGCCGCCGCCCGGGCCATGGCGCAGCGCCTCCTGGACGCCGGCTTCCCCGCGTCGGACGTGCACGTGCTCGTTCCCGGCGACGCCCCCACGAAGGGGAACCTGGTGGCGCGCTACCCCGGGCGGGACCGCTCGGCGCCGGCGGTGCTCCTCCTGGCCCACATCGACGTGGTGGAGGCCAACCCGGAGGACTGGAGCCCCGACATCGACCCCTTCGCGTTCCTGGAGCGGGAGGGGTACTACTACGGGCGGGGCGTCACCGACGACAAGGACGAGGCCGCCATCTACACCGCCAACCTCATCCGCATGAAGCAGGAGGGCTTCGTCCCCGACCGGGACATCGTGGTGGCCCTCACCGCCGACGAGGAGGGCGGTCCGCGCAACGGCGTGGAGTTCCTCCTCACCGAGCACAGGGACGTGCTCGGGAGCGTGGCCTACGCCCTCAACGAGGGCGGCGGCGGCATGGAGAAGGACGGCCGCAAGATCTCCAACAACGTCCAGGCCAGCGAGAAGGTCTTCGTCTCCTTCCAGTTCGAGGCCACCAATCCCGGCGGGCACTCGTCGCTCCCCGTGAAGAAGAACGCCATCTACGACCTGTCCCGGGCCCTCCTGGCGGTGCAGGAGCACGACTTCCCCGTCATGCTCAACGAGGTGACGGAGGCGTTCTTCTCACGCTCCGCCGAGCTGGTGGGCGGCGAGATGGGCCGGGCCATGGGGCGCGTCGTGGCCAACCCCGGCGACGCGGCGGCGGCGGCCACGCTGTCGGCGGAGCCCGGGTACAACTCGCGGCTGCGCACCACGTGCGTGGCCACGCTGCTCCAGGGCGGGCACGCCCAGAACGCGCTCCCCCAGATGGCCCGGGCCACCGTGAACTGCCGCATCCTCCCCGACCACGACCCCGCCGACGTCCACCGCACGCTCCAGGCGCTGGCCCGGCCCTACGACGTGGCCGTGAGCCCGCTCAACGAGGCCACCCCCAGCCCGCCGTCCCCCCTCACCGAGGAGGTGCTGGGGCCCATCGAGCGCACCACGCAGGAGATGTGGCCGGGGGTGAAGGTGCTGCCGGTGATGAGCACCGGCGCCACCGACGGGCTCTACCTGCGCAACGCGGGGATCCCGGTCTACGGCGTGAGCGGCCTCTTCGGAGACATGGACGACGTGCGGGCCCACGGCCAGGACGAGCGCATCAGCATCGCCAACTTCTACCAGGGGCAGGAGTTCCTGTACCGGCTGGTGAAGGCGCTGACGGGGGGTGGGATCGCGTAGGGTGGGGAGGCCTCTGCTCCGGGCCGCCCCCCTCCTGGGTGCCCTCCTCCTGGCCCAGGGGTGCGGCGGGTCCGACGGGGCCGGGCCCGAGGAGCCGGAGGAGCCCGGCTTCTCCCTCGCCCTCGCCGCGGGCTCGCTCACCCTCACCCGGGGCGAGTCCACCCGGATCCACGTGACGGTGCGCCGCCGCGGGGGGTTCGCCCAGGCCGTGGCGGTCACGGTGACGGGCGCCCCGGCGGGAGTCTCGGTGGCGTCGGGCACCGTTCCCGGGGGCGCCGAGTCGGTCTTCCTCGACGTGGTGTCCGGGGGGGCCGCCCCCGTCGGGGTCGCCACCCTCACCGTGGAGGCGACGGCCCCCGGGGCCGCGGCGGCGACGGCGTCGCTGACCCTCCGGGTCGCGGCGCCTCCCATCCCCTTCGAGGGGACCATCTTCATCGACCCCGACATCATCACGCCGGACGACCCGACCACGCTGGTCTCGGTGACCCCCGCGGGCCGGGGAAAGCGCCGGGTCTACGACCGTCGGGCCGGGTGGGTCACCCTCGACGTCCATCTCTTCGACTTGGCGTTCGGCGACGGGCTGACGGCGGAGGCCCAGGTGAACCCCGAGTTCGGCTCGCAGGACGCGGAGGACGTGGCGCGGTACTACGCGGACGCGGTAGGCCGGCTCCCCAAGGCGCTCCGCCGCGACGTGGACGCGCTGTGGATCCACGAGGGGGTTCAGCTCTTCGGCGGCGGCAACCGGAGCCTCCTCATCCACACGGGGCAGGGCGTGATCTACGATGCCGACGGGATCCTGGAGGAGACGCTGGCCCACGAGGCGGCCCACACGTCGCTGGACGCCGACTGGGCGTCGTCGGCGGGGTGGCTCGCCGCCCAGCGCGACGACGGGACCTTCATCTCCACCTATGCCCGCGACAACCCCACCCGGGAGGACGTGGCCGAGACCTTCGTGCCGTACATCGCCGTCCGGTACCGGGCGGACCGCATTCCGGCGGAGATGGCCGACGCGATCCGCCGGGCCATCCCCTTCCGCATGGCGTTCCTCGACTCCCTGGGGCTGGACCTGGGGCTGTTGGGGGGCGGCTAGGCCGCGGGCCTCCTCGCCGCCTCCCGCCGCACCGCCATTGCCATCCCCACCGGGATGGCCACCAGGAACAGCGGGAACCACGCCTGCCCCGGCGTGCGGAAACCCAGCATCCAGCCCGCCAGGGCCACCAGGTTGGGGACCAGCGCCACGGCCCACCCCGCCAGCAGGATCCCCACGCCGGAGGGGCCCCACTCCCGCCAGGAGGTCGTCGCCGCCGTGAGGAGCAGCGTCACCAGCGCGGCCGCCCCGTACGCCAGGAACAGGCCCCCGATGAAGCCGCCGAAGGCGTGGTACAGCCGTGGTTGGGTGGCCAGCTCCACCGCCAGGCACCCCAGGAGCACGAGCCAGGGCAGGTAGATGAGCCCCACCGAAGGGCTCCGCGCCAGGCGCTTGGCCTTGGGGAAGAGGAGGAGGAAGTGGAAGAGGAGGGCCAGGAAGAGGACCTCGCCGGCCACCTGGAGGTGGTCCCGCAGGCCGGTGAACGATCCCAGGTACGGTCCCGGCATGGCCAGCCCCGCCGCCAGCCCCACCACGGCGAGCCTGGCGGCGTGGGACGACGCCGACGTGAAGAGCCCGTGGACGCCCAGCCAGAGGAAGCTCATGGCCACGAGGGTGAGCACGAGGCGGTTCCGAAGTACCGCTCCGGGGCGCTCGCGGTACACCACCCGTCCCTCCACCAGTGTGCCGTCCCGCACGGCGGCCATGTGCAGGGACTCGCCCGGGCTCCGGGTGAGGTCTCGGGGCCAGCGGGAGTACATGCCCAGCCCCTCCACGGCGCGGCCCTCCACCGCGATCACCGAGTCGCCTGGCTGGAAGCCCGCCTCGTCCAGGACGCCGCCGGGCTGGACGTGCCGGATGACGTAGTCGGGCTCGTAGAGGGCGTCGGTGTAGCCGGTGGGTCCTCCCAGGAGCCCCCACCCTCCCCAGAGGGTGATGAGGACGGCGGCGGCCAGGATCTCGTAGCGGCGCTCGTGGGCCTTGTCCATGACGGACCGGGCGGCCCCGGGGCAGGCGGGGCGGCGTGAAGGTGGTTTCGTTTTGCCTGCCACCCTCAAGATAGCCGCTGGCGCGCCCTCGGCGCGCCCCGACCGGGAGGGTCCCGCCTACCTTCCCCGCCGCGGGAACATGAAGCCGCCTCGTACCAGGCGGGGCTCGTCCACCACCAGGAACGAGTCGGGGGCCAGGCGCTCCACCACCTCGATGTACGGGGCCACCTTCCGCCGGGAGATCACCGAGTAGAGGACCTCGACCTCGCCGTCCCGCCCCCGGCCGGTCTGCTCGGTGACGGCGAAGCCCCCTTCCCGCAGGGCCGCCGCAAGCTCGGCGCCCCCCTGCTTCACCATGGTCCGCATGGTGGCCAGGCCCAGCGCGAGGCGCTCCTCGATGATCATCCCCACGAAGTTCCCCGTGGCGAAGCCCCCGGCGTACCCGATGAGGTGGAAGGGGCTGCTGAGGTTCTGCACCACCGCCGAGACGGCGAAGACCCAGAGCGAGACCTCGAAGAAGCCGATGATGGGGACGAGCCACTTGGCGTTCCGCACGATGAGCAGCACGCGCACGGTGGCCATGGACACGTCGGTGACGCGGAGGCCGAAGATGAGGATGGGGCCGAAGGGACCGGCGAGGAGTTCCTGGACCATGGACACGGGGCGAAGCGGGGACGTGGACGCAACAACGGAAACGGCAGCGGGAGCGCCGCGCCAGGGGCGTCCCCGTCGCGCGCCGGCGCGCCCGCCTCCTATCTTGCCCGCCAACGGAGGCCATCCATGTGCCGCTTCACGCTCTATCTCGGACCGCCGGTCCGGCTCTCGACGCTGGTCACCGAGCCGGCCCACTCCCTCATCCACCAGAGCTACCACTCCCAGGAGCGCTCCGAGCCCCTGAACGGCGACGGGTTCGGGATCGGCTGGTACGCGCCCCGTCTGTGGAGCGAGCCGGCGCTCTTCCATCAGATCACGCCGGCGTGGAACAACCGGAACCTGCAGAGCATCGCCAAGGTGGTGGCCAGCCCCTGCGTCATGGCCCACGTGCGGGCGGCGACCATCGGGAGCGAGGTGAACCTGGCCAACTGCCACCCCTTCGGGTACGGCGGCTACCTCCTCATGCACAACGGCCACGTGGGCGCGTTCCGGAAGGTGCGGCGCCGCATCCTGGAGACGCTCTCCGACGAGGCCTTCAACGTCCCCAAGGGGAGCACCGACACCGAGCTCCTCTTCGCGGTGTTCGTGGATGAGATCATCCGGCACGGCTGCCCGGTGGACCCCGGGGGGGAGGGCGCCAACGACGGTTGGGGGGCCATGGAGTTGGCGCGCCGCCTCTCCGACGCCATCGGGCGGGTGCTGGCCATGGTGCGGGAGCACGGCGGTGGAGAGCCGTCGTTCCTGAACGTGGCCGTGTCCGACGGAAGGCACGCGGCGGTCTGCCGCTTCACCGACCACCCCACCGAGGGCCCCGAGACCCTCTACCTCCTCCGCGGGGAGATCTACGAGCCGGCGGGGCGGCGGTTCCCGGTGCGCCGTCCCGAGGACGAGGGGGAGGCCATGGTGGTCTCCTCCGAGCGCCTCACCGACGACCCTCGTTGGAAGGACGTCCCTCCCAACTCCATGGTCGTCCTCGACCGCCACGCCGCCCCCCGCATCCTGGCCATGGACCGGGAGGGGCGGATCGAGGCGTGAGCGGAGGCGCGCCCACCACGCTTCGGGGGCGGCTCTTCGTGGGGCTGCTCTTCGGGGGCGTGGGTTTCGGCGTCATGTACATGTCCGTCTCCCGACCGGAGCAGGTGAACGGACCGTGGTGGCTGGGATTCGCCGCGGGGTGGGTCTTCGCGGCGGCCGGTCTGTCGGTGGCCGTCCAGGGTACCGAGCTGCAGACGTGGGTGGGCGGGCTGGCGGTGGCCACCATCCTCCTGGGCTTCGCCGCCATCGGGAACTGGATCGCCTTCGGCCCGGGCCCCCGGGGGTGCTCCGGGGGCATCTCCACCTTCTTCTTCTCGGGTACCCGTGCCGTGGGGGACCTGGAGTGCCGCGTGGCCTTCGGCCTCGGCGCCGTCATCCTCGACGCCGCCCTCTTCATGGGCGCCATGGCGGGGCTGGCCAAGCTGGTGGGGAGCCCGCGCTGGGCGGCGCGGCTGGAGAAGGCGGGGAAGGGGGTGCTGTTCGCCGCCCTCTCCCCCCTCCTCCTCCTGGCCAGCGCGCTGCTCCTCGTGCAGGTTGGCGCCGGCTACCTCAAGGACCGCCTGGTCCCTCCTCGGCGCGGACGGTGAGGAGAAGCGTGGCGTCCTCACCGGCGGCCGACGCGCTCCCCAGGACCAGGGTCTGCCCGGGGCGGATGTTCACCGTGGTGGTGAGGCGGTCGCCGCCGTCGTGGGACCAGAGCCTCACGTTCTCCAGCCGGATGAAGCCGGCTCCCAGGAAGACCTCGGCGGCCACCACGTGCCGGGGTCCCAGGCCCTGCTCCACGCTGGAGTCGTCGGTGGCGGTGACGTAGGCCTCCCCCGCCAGCCTGTATCCGCGGAACTGAAAGAGCCTGCGGAGCTCGTCCTCCACCGCGGCGATGCGCTCGTCGCGCCCGGTGAAGCCGTCGGCCTCGATGAGCTGGAACCGGAGGCGCGCGTCGGGGCGGGGAACGTCGAACTGGGCCAGCACCCGGGCGATCTGGTCCAGGTTGTCGGCGGTCTCCCTCACGGTGAGGGCGTTGTCGGTCTGGCTGGCGGTGCCGGGGGCGCCTTCGCGGTCCCCGTAGATGTAGGGCTCCACCAGAACGATGGCCTCGTACCCCCTCAGGTGCTCCAGCGCGAAGGTGCGGGTCTCCAGCCTCGGGGCGCGCTGGCACCCGGCCAGCAGGAAGGCGGTGGCCAGAAGGGCCGGGAAGGTCCGGTGCATGGTCGTGCTCCTCATCGGTCGAAGAACCAGAGAACCGTGATGTCGGGGTTTCGGGTGGCCATGATGGCCACGGTGTGGCCTGGCGCCGCCTCCACCACGGGAGGGGGGACCTCGGCGCGGGCGACGGCGGGAAGCGTCGGTGGCTCCCTGCCCGGCAGGAGCAGGAGCGCGGCCACGGCGGCCGCGGCGGCCAGACCGCTCCAACGGCCCCACGCGGAGATGCGCACCCGGCGCCCGGGGGCGTGTGGCGGGGCGGCCCGGGTCGGCGGCCCGTGGGAGGTCCGCGGCGCTTCGTCCGCCGCCGCCAGCACCGCGTCCATGTCGAACCCGGCCGGCGCCGAGCCCAGGTGGGCGTCCAGCGCCGCCTCGGCGTCCAGGACGCGGCGGGCCCGCGCGCGGCATGACGGGCACGCCCGCACGTGCGTGGCGACATCGGAGGCCCCCACGCCGCGCAACTCGTCGGGCTCGGCCTCCAGGAGGAGGGGGAGGATGCTCGCGCAGTCGTGGCTCATGGCCGTCCCTCCGCCAGCTCGGGGCTCACCCCGAGGATGCGGGCGCGCAGCGCCCTCCTGGCCTTGAAGAGGTGGGCCCGCACGGACACCGCCTCGATGCCCAGGCGCTCCGCCGCCTCGGGCGAGGTCAGCCCCTGCAGCTCCACAAGGTCGAACACCTCCCGCTGCCGCAGGGGGAGGCGGAAGAAGGCATCGCGCACGACGGAGGCCACGTCGCGGCGGTGCAGCACCACGTCGGGGGCGGGCTCGGGGGAGGGCGTCATGCCTTCCCTCGCCGCCGGGCTCCCGAGCACGTCGTCCCGGCGCCGGGCGCGTCGCGCCCGCGCGGCGGCGGCGTTGCGCGTCACGGCGTACAGCCACGTCTCGAAGCGGGCCTCGCCGCGGAATCCGTCCAGTGTCCGGATCATCTGGATCATCACGTCCTGGGTCAGGTCGTCGGCCTCCGCCGCGTCGCCGGTGCGCACCAACGCCCAGCGGCGGACCAGGGGATACGCGGCCTCCACCAACGCGCGGAGACCGGCCCGGTCCCCGGCCTGCGCCCGCCGCACCAGCCCGGGCTCGATCCCCCGAGGGGTGGAGTCCAACGCAATGCCTCGTTCGAGTGGCGATGTGCTTGTCACGACCCTGAGGAGCGTGACGCCGCGGAAACGTTTACCCGCCCTTCCAACTTCGCGGCGCCTCTTGTCGTCCAACCAGGTACCTAGACATCCGACAACGGACGCGAGGGCATGACCGCCAAGGCCGATCTCCTCCAGGGCACCCTGGACCTCCTCATCCTGAAGACGCTGGACCTGGAGCCCCTCCACGGGTGGGCCATCTCCAAGCGCATCCAGCTCCTCTCCCGCGACGTCCTGGAGGTGAACCAGGGCTCCCTGTACCCGGCGCTGTACCGCCTGCGGGACCGGGGCCTCCTGGAGTCGGAGTACGCCGAGACGGACGAGGGGCGGAGGGTGAAGGTCTACACGCTGACCCGGAAGGGGCGCGAGGCGCTGGCGCGGGAGCGCGCGGGCTGGCGGCTCTTCTCCGGGGCGGTGGAGGCGATCCTGGCAACGAGCTGAGCGGGGGGTGACATGGGGGGATGGGCGTGGTTCCGGCGGCGGCTGCAGGTCCTCTTCGACAAGCGGGGCGCCGAGGCCGAGCTGGACGACGAGGTGCGGTACCACCTGGAGCGGGAGATCCAGGAGAACCTCCGTGCGGGCATGACGCCGGAGGAGGCGCGCCGGCGAGCGCTGGTGGCCTTCGGCGGCGTGGAGCGCCACAAGGAGGAGGTGCGGAACGTGCGGGGCGCCCGCCTCCTGGACGACCTGGTGCAGGACGCGCGGGTGGCGCTCCGCTCCTTCGCCCGCGAGCCGGCCTTCACGGTGGCCGTGCTCCTCACGCTGGGCATCGGCATCGGCGGCAACGTGGCCATGTTCGGCGTGGTGGACGCGGCGCTCCTCCGCGCCCTCCCCTACCCGGAGCCCGACGGGCTGGTCTTCGGCCGCGTCACGTGGCGGGGCGAGGTGGGCTCCACGGTGTCGGCCCCCGACTACTTCGATTATCGCGAGGCGATCTCGTCGCTCTCGGGGCTGGCGGCCCTCACGCCGTTCCCCGTGGAGGCCACGATCACCGGCGCCGGCGAGCCCGAGCGCGTGCGCTCCCCCTTCGTGTCGCCCAACCTCTTCCCCACGCTGGGCGTGGACCCGGTCCTGGGGCGCCACTTCCTCGCCGAGGAGGGGGAGCCGGGCGGAGCCGGGGTGATCATGCTCTCCCACGGGTACTGGCAGCGCCGCTTCGGCGGGGACCCCGCGGTGGTGGGCCGGACGCTCACCGTGGAGGGGACGCCGCTCACGGTGGTGGGGGTCATGCCCGCCGGGTTCCGCCTCCTGGTGGACGCCGACGCCTGGGTGCCCATGGTGCGGAACGGCCCGTGGGCCAACGCCCGTCAGTTCCACAACTGGGTGCTGGTGGGCCGGCTGGCCCCCGGGGCCTCCCTGGCGGCGGCGCAGGCCGAGGCCGACGCCGTCTCCCGGGCGCTGGAGGAGGCGTACCCGGACAGCAACAAGGACAAGGGCCTGAACTTCACGCCGCTGCACCAGGCGCTGGTGGAGGACTTCCGCACCACGCTCCTCCTCCTGGGGACGGCGGTGGCGGCGCTCCTCCTCGTGGCGTGCGGGAACGTGGCGGGGCTCCTCCTCGCCCGGGGCGGCGCCCGGAGGGGCGAGATGGCGGTGCGCTCGGTCATGGGCGCGGGCCGGGGGCGCCTCGCACGGCAGATGGTGACCGAGAACGTCCTCCTCGCGTCCGCGGCGGCCCTCCTGGGCCTGGTGCTGGCGGTGTGGCTGGAGCGGGGGATCCTGGGCTTCGTGCCGGTGGACGACCTGGGCCCCGTCCGGGCGGGCCTCTCGCTGCGCATGGTGGGCGCGGCGGTCGGCGTCACCGCGCTCACCGTGCTTCTCTTCGGCGTGGTGCCGGCGCTCCGCGTGGCGGGGTCGGACCCCGCCGGGGACCTGCGCTCGGGGACGCGGACCACGTCGGGGGTGGCGGCGGCCCGGGCGCGGAGCGTCCTGGTGGTGGGTCAGGTGGCCCTCACCGCCACGCTCCTCGTCACCACCGGGCTCCTCCTGCGCTCCTTCACTCGCCTCCAGGGCGTGGATCCCGGCTTCGCCACCGAAGACCTCCTCACGACGCGCGTGCAGCTCCCGTCGGCGAAGTACCAGGACGTGGCGCAGCGCGTCCAGCTCTTCACCGAGCTGCAGCGTCGCCTGCGGGCCACCCCGGGAGTGGACGCGGTGGCGCTCGCCAGCCACCTCCCCGTCCGGGACCGGGGCGGCAACGTGCGCGTCGCGCCCCCCGAGGCCTGGGGAGGAGACGGCGTCTTCGGCCGGCTGGCGTACCAGCGCATGGTGCTTCCCGGGTACTTCGACGCCATGGGGATCCCCCTGCTGGGCGGCCGGGACATCGAGGCCACCGATGACCGTCCGTCGGCGCCGGTGGCCATCCTGAGCGCCTCCCTGGCCGCCGACCTCTTCCCCGAGGGGAGCGCGCTGGGGCGGGCGGTGGGGGTGGACGTGGGCGGGAGCGAGCCCATGAGCTTCGAGGTCGTGGGCGTCGTGGGAGACGTGGCCCCCTCGAGCCTCGCCCAGGGCTCGGAGTACGCCATGTACTTCTCCTACGGCCAGCGCTCCCCGTCGTCCATGAGCCTGGCGGTGCGCGGCCGGGGCGACGCGGCCGCCCTCACGCCGGCGCTCCGGGAGATCCTGCGTACGCTGGACCCGGACGTGCCGCTTCCGGAGGTGTCCACCATGGAGCGCGTCCTGGGTGACTCGGTGGCGGGCCGGCGGGCGGTGATGCTGGTCCTCGGGGGCTTCGCCGCGGTGGCCCTCCTGCTGGCGGCGGTGGGCCTCTATGGCGTCCTCGCGTACCAGGTGTCGCGACGTCTCCACGAGATCGGCGTGCGCATGGCGCTGGGGGCGTCGGTGACTTCGGTGGCGGGCGCCATCCTCCGCGGGGGGCTGGGCCTGGTGGCCGCGGGGCTCCTCCTGGGGCTTCCCGCGTCATGGTTCGCGGGACGCTTGGTGCAGGGCATGCTCTTCCAGGTGGGGCGGGCCGACCCCATGACCTACGTGGGGGTGGCCCTCTTCCTGGGGGCCGTGGCCTCGGTGGCCTGTCTGCTTCCAGCGCGGCGGGCCGCACGGGTGGACCCGGTGGTGGCGTTCCGGGCCGAATGAGGGGCGCGAGGGAGGGCCGCCCTCTATACTTCCGCCCATGACCATGAGACCCATCGTACGCACCGGGCTCGACCGCCTGGTGAAAGGCGACGCCGGCGCCCACCTCCGCGACGTCCCCGCCGGCCTGATCATGCACCCGGCGTCGGTCACCGCCGGGCTCGTCCCGGCGGTGGACGCCCTCCTGGACGCCGGCTTCCATCTGCGCTCCCTCTTCGGCCCCCAGCACGGGGCCCGGGGGGAGAAGCAGGACAACATGATCGAGTCGGAGCACTACGCCGACCCTCGCACCGGGCTCCCCGTCCACTCCCTCTACAGCGAGGTGAGGAAGCCCACCCCCGAGATGCTGGACGGCCTGGAGGTGGTGCTCTTCGACCTCCAGGACGTGGGCGTGCGCGTCTACACCTTCGTGTGGACCATGGCGCTGGCCATGGAGGCGTGCGCCGAGGCCGGCGTGCGCCTCGTGGTGTTGGACCGCCCGAATCCGGTGGGGGGGCTCGTCCTGGAGGGCCCGGTGCTCCGGTCCGGCTTCGAGTCCTTCGTGGGGCTCCACCCCATCCCGCTGCGCCACGGCTTCACCGCCGGAGAGCTGGCGCGCTGGCTCGTCGCCGAGCGGGGCATCGCCTGCGACCTGGAGGTGGTGCCCATGGAGGGGTGGCGGCGGGAGATGACGTGGGAGGACACCGGGCTTCCCTATGTCCTGCCCAGCCCCAACCTCCCCACCCCCGAGTCGTGCGCGGTCTACCCCGGCATGGTCCTGGTGGAGGGCACGAACCTCTCGGAGGGGCGGGGGACCACCCGGCCCTTCGAGCTCGTCGGCGCGCCCTACCTGGACCCCTGGGCCCTGGTGGAGGCGGTGGCCCCCGCGGACGTGGCGGGCGCCCGGCTCCGCCCGTGCTGGTTCGAGCCCACGTTCCAGAAGCACGCCGGCGCGCTGTGCGGAGGCGTCCAGGTCCACGTCCACGACCGGGCGGCCTTCCGGCCGGTGCGCACCACGGTGGCGCTCTTCCGGGCCATGAAGGACCAGGCGCCCGACGGCTTCGGGTGGCGGCCGCCGCCCTACGAGTACGAGGAGCGGCTCATGCCCGTGGACATCCTCTGGGGCCAGGCCGGCCTGAGGGAGGGCATCGACGGGGGCGCCTCGGTGGCGGAGATCCTGCGGGGATGCGAGGAGGAGTGCGCGGCGTTCGGCGCCGTTTCGGCCGCCCATCGGCTCTACTGAGGCGGCGGGAATCCCCCACGGCGGAATTCGGAGAACTCCCCATGGCGCGCGCGACTCGCGCCGTGGAGGATTAGAATGGGTGTGTGCTCGTGCCTGCACCCCTGCCCTTCTCTGGTCCGCGCACCATGACCGTCCGTCGCCGGCTGGTTGCCCTCGCCGTATTGGCGAGCACGCTCATCTTCGTGGTGGGCGGGCTGGCCGTGGCCTTCCTCTACCGCGCCGGCATCGAGCGGGAGCGGGAAGCCCTGGCCGAGGTGGTCTTCGGCCAAACCCGCCTCGTCGAAGCTCTCTTCACGGACGAGCTGATGGAGGCGGGGGGCGACGTGGCCGAGGGCCTGGCGGGGACGCTGGCCCAGCTCCGCGCCGCGTGGACCGACTTCCAGGGCTTCGGAGAGACGGGGGAGCTGACCCTCGCGGAGCGACGGGGTGACACGCTCGTCTTCTTCCTGGGCCTCCGCGAGGACACCACGCGGGCGCCCGCCCCCATCCGGCTCCCGTCGGGGCGCGCCGAGCCGGCCCAGTGGGCGCTGGAGGGGCGGAGCGGCGCGGGGGTGGCGCGGGACTACGACAGCGTGGCGGTTGTGGCCGCGTACACGCCCGTCCCGGGAACGCCCTGGGGGCTGGTGGCCAAGATGGACCTGGCCGAGGTGCGGGCGCCCTACGTGCGGGCGTCGGTGGCCGCCGCGGGCGCGGCCCTCCTCGTCCTCCTGCTCGGGCTCGGGGCCGGGGTGACGTTGGGTTCTCCCATGGTGGCCGAGGTGGAGGAGCGGGAGGCGGCGCACCGGGCCATCCTGCGCCACTTCCCCGGCGTGGCGTTCCGCGCCCTCCCCCAGGGCCGGGGGTGGGGCTACGATGCCTTCGAGGGGGCGTCGGAGACGCTCACCGGGTGGCCCGCCACCCGCTTCCTCCGCGACTCCTCCGCCTGGGAGGCTCTGGTGGGCGAGGAGGGGATGGCCCCCCTCCGGGCCGTGCTCGACGCCGCGGAAGGCGAGGTCCAGGCGGAGGCGGAGTACTCCCTCCGTCGGGGGGATGGCAAGGAGGTGTGGCTGCGCACGGTGGTGCGCCGGGGGGAGGCGCCGGGAGAGGAGCGCACGGCCGTGGGCGTCCACCTGGACGTCACCGCGGAGCGGGCCCGCGCCAACGCGGTGGCCCGGGCCCAGCGTGCCTTGAGGGTCCGAGACGCCGTGGACCGCGTGGTGGCCGGGGCGGACTCGAGAGAGGCGCTGTGGGATGGTGTCTGCCGCGAGATGACCGGCGAGGGAGGATACCCCCTGGCATGGGTGGGCGTGCCCAGAGCCGACGAGGGGAGGACCGTGGCCGTCATGGCGTCGTCGGGCGCCAGCAGGGCGTACGTGGACGAGGTGCGCGTCTCCTGGGCGGAGGACGAGCCGGAGGGGAGGGGGCCCACGGGGGCCGCGCTTCGTACCGGCGTCTCGCAGACCTCGGCGAACATCCCCGGCGATCCGGCGATGCGCCTCTGGAGCGAGGCGGCGCTGCGTCACGGCATCCGCTCCTCGGCGGCTGTGCCCATCGTGGTGGACGGGGAGGTGGTGGCCGTGCTGAACGTCTACGCCCCCGAGGCGGATGGCTTCGACCAGAGGGAGGTAGAGCTCGTGGAGAGCGCGGCCGCGGCGGTGGCGCACCACGTTGCCCTGCTGCGCAAGGAGGAGGAGCGTGCCGCCAGCGAGACGCTCTTCCGGGAGTTCATGGAGGCCAGCCCTGCCGTGGCCTGGGTCAAGGACGCCGAGGGCCGCCACCTTTGGGCCAACCGGGCCTGGGAGGAGAGCCTGGGCATGGCGCGCTCCGATTGGGAGGGCCGCAAGGACAGCGAGATCTTCCCGGCCGCCGTCGCCGACGCCCTGCGCGCGGCGGACCGCCAGGTGAGCGCGTCGGGGAGGCCGCTGAACACCGTGGAGGAGACGGAGGACCCGTCGGGAGCGCGTCGGACGTGGAGCGCCGTGAAGTTCCCCCTGGCCGGACTCCGGGGCGAGGCACGGGTGGGGGGCGTGGCCGTGGACATCTCGGGGGAGGTGCGCGCCCAGGAAGCCCTCCGCCGGAGCGAGGAGCGCCTGCGCCTCGCCCTGCGCGCCGGCGGTCACGGCCTCTACGACCTGGACCTCCGCACCGGCGATGCCGTGGTGAACGACGAGTACGCCCGCATGCTGGGGTACGACCCCGCCACGTTCATCGAGACCAACGCGGCGTGGCGGGAACGACTGCACCCCGACGACAGGGACCACGTGTACGCCGAGTTCGAGGCGTACGTGGCGGGGGAGCGGGACTTGTACCGGGTGGAGTTTCGGCAGCGCACCGGGGACGGCGGCTGGAAATGGGTGCTCTCGCTGGGGGAAATCGTGGAGAGGGACGCCCAGGGACGGCCGCTGCGCATGATGGGCACGCACACGGACATCCACGCCCGGAAGGTGGCCGAGGAGCAGGTCCGTGCCCACCTGGACGAGCTCCGGCGCTGGCAGCGCGTCATGCTCGACCGCGAGGACCGGATCCAGGAGCTCAAGGCGGAGGTGAACGAGCTGTGCCGCCGCGCCGGCGAGGCGGCCCGGTACGCCGGCCGGCCGGGCGGGCGGGCGTCGTGAGGGCGGGGGAGCCATGATCCTCCTGGCGCTGGTCCAGAACCTGGCGTTCCTCATCGCGCTGGCGGCGGGGTACCGCGTGCTTTCGTCGCACTGGGGGGAGGAGTCGCTCCTCCAGCGCGCCTCCGCCGGCGTCCTCTTCGGCGCCGTCGCCGTGGTGGGCATGATGACCCCCGTCCGCCTCCTCGACGGGCTCATCTTCGACGGCCGCTCCATCATCCTCGGCGTGGCCGGATTCGTGGGAGGGCCGACAGTGGCCGCCGCGGCCGCGGCCATGGCCGTCGCCTACCGCGTCTGGCTCGGAGGCGTGGGGACGGTCATGGGGGTGAGCGTCATCCTGGAGGCGGCGGCCTTCGGCGTCGCGTTCCACGCCTGGCGACGCCGCACGGGCCGAACGCCCGGGATGGCGGCCCTCTGGAGCTTCGGCCTGGCCATCCACGTGACCATGGCGGCGCTCCTCATCACGCTCCCGGGGGCGGCCCGAGCCGTGGCGTGGGCCGACGTGGGACTCGCCATCCTCCTGGTCTACCCGCTGGCTACCATGCTGGTCTGCCGCGTCTTCCTGGACTACGAGCGGCGCGACCAGGACCGGACGGCCCTCGAGCGGAGCGAGTCGCGGTACCGAGCGCTATGGACCAGCGTGGGCGACGGCGTCGTCGCCACCGACGCCCACGGCCTCGTGACCTTCCTCAACCCGACGGCGGAGCGCCTCACCGGATGGTCCGCCGCGGAGGCGGCGGGACGCCCCCTGGAGGAGGTCCTCCCCGTCGCCGACGGGCCCGGCGGCCGGGCCACCGGGCGCGTGGCCGGGGCCCTGGCCGGCGTGGAATCGGAGTGGCAGCCCGGGCGGGTGAGGCTCGTGGCCCGCGACGGCACCCGCCGGCCCATCGCCCTCACCGCGGCTCCCATCCGGGACGCGGGCGGCGCCCGCACCGGCGCCGTGGTGGTGGTGCGGGACGAGTCGGCGGAGCAGGAGGTCCGTCGTGCGCTCCTCGAGAGCCGCCAGCGCATGGAGCTGGCCCTGGACGGCGCCGAGCTCGGCACGTGGGACTGGGAGGTCAGCACGGGCGCAGTGGCGTGCAACGCACGCTGGGCCTCCATGCTCGGTCTCCCCGCCGACGAGCTGCGCTTCGACATCAGCGCCTGGAGCGAGCGCATCCACCCCGACGACCTGCCCGGGGTCATGGAGGAGCTGGACCGGCACCTCTCCGGCGACACCCCGGCCTACGAGACCGAGCACCGGCTCCGGCACGCCTCGGGCGGGTGGATCTGGGTCCTGGACCGGGGCCGCGTCCTCGAGCGGGCGTCCGACGGGAGCCCCCTCCGCGCCGGTGGGACCCACCTCGACATCACCGAGCGGAAGGCGGCGGAGCTGGAGCGGGCACGGAGGGAAGCGCGGCTGGACCGGCAGAACCGCGCCCTCCTCGGCCTCATGGCCGAGGGCTCGCTGTTCTCCGCGCCGCTGGAGGACGCCGTGGCCCGCGTCACCGAGGCCGGCGCCGCGCTTCTCGAGGTGGACCGAGCCAGCTTCTGGCGCTACCGCGAGGACCTGACGTCCGTGGCGTGCGACGACCTCTACCGTGTCGACGATGGCGCACACGAGCGCGGGGAGGTCTACGACAGCCCCCAGTTCCCGGCGTACGTGGACTGCCACCTGGCGGGGGACATCATCTCCGCCGAGGACGCCCTCGAGGACCCCCGTACCCGGGAGACGGCGCCCTACCTCAGGCGTCACGGCGTGCAGTCGCTCATGGACGTACCCGTGTGGGTGGGCAGGCGCCTCGCGGGGATCCTCAGCTTCGAGACCGTGGCGGCCCGCCGCGCCTGGTCCGGAGAGGACGAGCGTCTGGGCGCTTCCCTCTCCGCCCTCCTGTCCGTGTGCCTGGAGGGGGCCGAGCGGGAGCGGGCGGAGCGGGAGGTGGAGCGCCAGCTGGCCGAGCTGGTGCGGGCCCAGGAGGAGCTCCGGGCGAGCCTGCACGAGGCCGAACGGACCCGGCAGGCGCTGCTCGGCGCGCTGGAGGACCGCCAGGCGGCGGAGGCGAAGGTGCGCGAGAGCGAGGCCTTCACGCGGGCCGTCATGGACCACCTGCCCCTGGGCGTGGCCGTGAACGCCTCGGAGCCGCCGGTGTCGTTCCTGTACATGAACGACAACTTCCCCCGGATCTACGGGACGACGCGGGAGGCCCTGGCCGACCCCGACGCGTTCTGGGAGGCGGTGTACGAGGACCCCGCCTTCCGCGCGGAGATCAAGGAGCGGGTCCTCGACGACTCGTTGAGCGGCGACCCCGGCCGCATGCACTGGGAGGACGTGCCCCTCACCCGGGCGGGCCAGGAGACGCGCTACATCAGCGCCCGGAACACGATGGTGCCGGGACGGGGCATGGTCATCTCCACGGTGTGGGACGTGACCGACCGCAAGAAGGCCGAGGACGCGCTGCGTGCCAGCGAGGAGAAGTTCTCCAAGCTCTTCGGGGAGGCATCCCTTCCCGCGGCGCTCACCGGCTTCCCTGACCACCGGTACGTGGACGTCAACGAGGCGTGGAGCCGGCTCTTCGGCTTCACGAAGAAGGAGGCGGTGGGGCGGACGTCCGCCGAGCTGGGCCTCCATCGCGACGCGGCCCTTCGCGCGGAGGCTGTGGCCGAGATCAACAGCGGGGAGCCGGTCCGCGACCGCGAGCAGACGCTCTACACGAAGTCGGGCAAGCTCCTCACCCTGCTCGCCAACGTCAACAGCATATCGGTCGCCGGCGAGAAGTACGCCCTGGCGTCACTCCAGGACATCACCGCCCGAAAGCGCGCCGAGGCCGAGCTCCTGAGGCTGAACGCCGAGCTGGAGCGGCGGGTGCGGAAGCGCACCGCCGAGCTCGAGGCCGCCATGGCCGAGCTGGAGTCGTTCTCCTACTCCGTCTCCCACGACCTCAAGGCGCCGCTGCGGGCCATCGACGGGTATTCGGCGCTGCTGGAAGAGCGGGCCGGCCGGGACCTGGACGACGAGGGCGCCGGACTGGTGCGGGAGGTGCGCAGCGCCGCCCAGCAGATGGGACAGCTCATCGAGGACCTCCTCACCTTCTCCAGGGTGGGACGGGCCGCCATGAAGCTCGAGCGGCTGGAGCTGGGGCCCCTCGTGGACGCCGTCATGGAGCGGGAGCGCGCCATGGCTCCCGGGCGCCGCATCGAGGTGGAGATGGGCCGGGTTCCCCCGATCCTCGGGGACACGGTCCTGATCCGGCAGGTGCTGGCCAACGTGTTGGAGAACGCGGTGAAGTTCACCCGCCCTCGGGACGTGGCGAGGATCCGCATCGAGGGCGAGGTCGAGGCCGGGAGGGTCCGCCTCGCCTTCCACGACAACGGGGTGGGGTTCGACACGCGCTTCCGGCACAAGCTCTTCCGGGTCTTCGAGCGCCTCCACTACCCCGACGAGTTCGAGGGCACGGGCGTGGGCCTGGCCATTGTCAAGCGCATCGTCCAGCGCCACGATGGAGACGTGAGCATCGAGAGCGAGGAGGGCGTGGGCACGGTGCTCCGCCTCACGCTCCCGTCGGCGGAGGAGGCGCCATGAGCAGTGCCGCGCGGCTCTTGGTCGTGGACGATTCCCGCGACGACGTGGACTTCGTCCAGCGGGCCCTCCGCCTGAACCTGCCCGAGCTGGAGGTGCGGGTGGCGCGAAGCGGATCGGAGGCCCTGGCGCGCCTGGACGAGGAGGAGGTCGACGTGGTGCTCCTCGACCTGAAGATGCCGGGAATGGTCGGCCACACGGTGCTCCAGAAGATCCGGAGCCGTTGGTCCCAGGGAGAGCTTCCCGTCGTGGTCTTCACGTCCTCCACCGAGCCCGGCGACATCGCCCGCGCCTACGAGAACGGTGCCAACAGCTTCCTGGTGAAGCCGCTGGTGTTCGAGCGTTTCGCCGAGACGGTGACCCTCGCGGCGCGGTACTGGGCGCATGTGAACGCCCGCCAGCGGGTCGCCCCGGAGGGTTGACGTGCGTAGCCGCCGGATCCTGGTGGTCGACGACGATGCGGCCGAGCTCCGGCGGTGCGTCGACACCCTTTCCCAGGTCCCCAACGTCCAGGTGGAGGGGCTGGCCCGGAGCACCGATGCCCTCACGCGCCTCGGCAAGGAGGTGGTGGACCTCCTCGTCACCGACCTCCGGATGCCCGTGGTGGACGGGATGGACCTCCTGCGGGTGGCGACGGCCACCGACCCCGACACCGCGGTGCTCCTCCTCACGGGGTATCCCTCGGTGGACACGGCGCTGGCCGCCCTCAAGGAGGGGGCCGCCGACTACCTCACCAAGCCCGTCCACCCGGGGGAGCTGGCGGCGGTGGCCGAGCGCCTCCTCGACGAGCGGCGCCTCCGGGGAGAGCACCGGCTCCTGGAGCGGCGCCTCACCCGCGTGCAGGACGAGGGCGACCTGGTGGGGGCCAGCCCCCCGGTGGTGGCCATGCTCGACCTGGTGCGGCGGCTGGCCGCGACCGACATGGACGTGCTGGTGGTGGGGGAGACGGGCACGGGCAAGGAGCTGGTGGCCCGCCGCATCCACGCCCTCTCCCCCGAGGCCACCGGGCGGTTCGTGCCCGTGGACTGCGGGGCCATTCCCGAGCAGCTCCTGGAGTCGGAGCTGTTCGGGCACGAGAAGGGCGCCTTCACCGGGGCGGACCGGCGGAGCATCGGGCTGCTGGAGTACGCCGACGGGGGGACCTTCTTCCTCGACGAGCTCCAGTCCCTGCCGCTCCACCTCCAGTCCAAGCTCCTGCGCACGCTGCAGGAGCGCGCCTTCCGGAGGGTGGGCTCCACGCAGGAGATGCGGGTCCGGGTCCGCATCGTGGCCGCGCTCAACGAAGACCCCGAGCACCTGGTGAGCCTGGGCCGCCTCCGGGAGGATCTCTACCACCGCCTGAACGTCGGCCGGGTCGAGGTGCCGCCGCTCCGCCGCCGCCCGGGCGACGTGGCCCTCCTGGCCGACCACTTCCTCCATCGGTTCAACGCCGACCCGTCGCGGGGGGTCCATGCCATCGGCGCCGATGCCCTGGAGCGCCTGGAGGCCCACCCGTGGCCGGGGAACGTCCGGGAGCTCCAGAACACCCTGCGCCGGTGCGTAGCCCTGGCGCGGGGCGAGGTCCTGACCGTCCGTGACCTTCCCGAGGGCCTCGGCCCCCCGGCCCGGCCCGACGACGACGTCGGGCCCTTCGCCGGGGCCAGGGAGCGCCACCTGGCGGCCTTCGAGCGGGACTACCTCCAGGCGGTCCTCCGCCAGTCCTTCGGGGACGTGACGCAGGCGTGCGCCGCCTCGGGGATCCCCCGGGCCACCTTCTATCGCCTCCTCAAGAAGCACGGGGTCGTCCCGGACCGCTTCCGCTCCTCCTGAGCCAGCGCTCGTCTGTCTCGTTCACGAGACAGACCGGTGAGCCGTTCTCATCGCTGAGACATGCGGGTGTCGGTACGTAACTCGTAAGACGTTACGTGCCATATACTTGCTGCACAGGCGTCTCCCCTTTCCCCGCGGCACGGTCCGTGCTTGGAAAGAAGGGCGCGGACCCGTCGGGCCCGCCCTCAACGACGTCCCCGGGGAGCACGCCACATGCAAGACCGAACCGTCCTCATCGTCGGAGCCTCTCCCGGCTTGGAGCTGGCCCTGGACGGATTGGCGGCTCTGGCGCTCCCCGTTCGTCTCATACCCACCGCCGGCGAGGCGCTGCGGATCCTGGAGCGTTCCCGTGAGCCCAACGTGCGTGCGGTCCTGGTGGACCTCCGCCGGGACGGAGAGCGCGCCCTCGAGGTGATCCGGGCCGTGCGCCGCCTTCCTCCTCCCCTCGCGCCGCCGGTGGCGGTGTGGGGCTCCGGGCCCACGGAGGTCGGGAGGGCCTACGAGGCAGGCGCCACCAGTGGCGTGGTCCTGGAGCCGAGCGCCGAAGAGGCCGTCCGGCTCGCGGCGGTGGTCTACTACTGGGCGGTGGCCAACGAGCCGCCGCCGCACCCCCTCGCCTGAGGCGAGGAAGGAATAGCATGTCCCTCGCCCATCGTCGCGATCGCCTACAGGAGGAGATCCGCGTCCTCATCGTGGAGGACGTCCGTACCGACGCTGACCTGATGGTCCAACACCTCCGTCGCGCCCGGATGAGCATCGCCCACAGGGTCGTCGCGGAAGAAGGCCCCTATCGCGAGGCCCTCGACCAGTTCAAGCCCCACGTCGTCCTGGCGGACAGCAAGCTCCCCCGGTTCTCGGGACGTCGCGCCCTGCGCATCGCCCGCTCCTTCGACCCCTTCCTGCCCGTAATCCTCGTCACGGGGACGCTCAAGGAGGAGCGCATCGTGCGCCTCACCGCGCTGGGGCTCGCCAACTACGTCCTGAAGGACCGCCTCCTCCGGCTGGTGCCGGCGGTCCTGGGGGCCATCGACCGCGCCGATGAGCGCCGCCGCAGCGCCCAGGCCCACCTGGCCCTGGAGGCCAGCGAGCGCCGGTTCCGGGCGGTGGCCGAGGCCTCGGGCGACGCGCTCGTCATCGTCGACGCCACGGGGAGCGTGGTCTTCTGGAACCGGGCCGCCTCGCTGGTCTTCGGGTACGACGAGGCCGAGGTCCTCGGGAAGTCCGTGGCGCGGCTGGTCCCCCCGGAGGTCCGGCAGCGCCACGAGAGCGGGCTGAGCCGGGCCATGGCCAGCCCGGCGCTGATCGAGTCGTTCACCACCGAGGCCGAGGGGCTCCGGGCCAACGGGACCACGTTCCCGCTGGAGCTCACGGTGTCGGCGTGGGAGGAGGACGCGCGGCGCTTCTACTCCGCCCAGGTGCGCGACGTCACCGGCCGCAAGGAGGAAGCGCGGTCCCGGCGGATCCTGAGCAAGGCGGTGGAGCAGACCGTGAACTCGGTGGTCATCACCGACGTGAACGGCGTCATCGAGTGGGTGAACCCCGCCTTCGAGCGCCTCACGGGCTACGCCGCCGAGGAGGTCGTGGGCAAGACGCCGCGGGTCTTGAAGAGCGGACGCCAGACCACCGGCGCGTACGAGCGCCTCTGGGGCGACGTCCTGGCCGGCCGCACCCACTTCGCCGAGTTCGTCAACCGGCGCAAGGACGGAACCGAGTACACCCAGCGCACCATCGTCTTCCCCATCGTGGGGGAGGCGGGGAACGTGGAGCGGCTGGTGGGCATCGGGCACGACGTCACGCAGGAGAGGATGCTGGCGCGGCAGCTCCAGCAGGCGCAGAAGATGGAGGCCGTGGGCCAGCTCGCGGGCGGCATCGCCCACGACTTCAACAACATCCTCACGGGGGTCCTGACCAACGCCCAGCTCGCCGAGATGTCCCTGGACGAGGAGCACGGCGAGATCCGCGAGTACGTCGCCGACGTCATCTCGGCGACCCGTCGCGGCGCCGACCTGGTGAAGCGGCTCATGTCGCTTGCGCGCATGGATCCGGGGGAGGGCCGCTCCGTGGAGGTCCGGTCCGTCGTGGACGACGCGCTCCGCACGGTGCGGCGGATCCTCCCCGAGAACATCCAGATCTCGGTGACCCACGACGACGGGCCGCTTCCGGCGGTCCTGGACGAGGGCAGCCTCCACCAGGCCCTCCTCAACCTCGCCACCAATTCCCGCGACGCCATGCCCGACGGCGGGCGCCTCACCGTCGGGACCGGTCGGGCCGTCTTGCCCGACGCCGACGGCAACCCGGCGCCCTTCGTGGTCGTCCGCGTGCGGGACAGCGGAATGGGCATGAGCCCCGGCGTCGCGGAGCGGGTCTTCGAGCCCTTCTTCACCACCAAGGAGTCGGGGAAGGGAACCGGGCTGGGCATGGCCATGGTCTACCGCTTCGTCACCGGGGCAGGTGGGTCGGTGAAGGTGGACAGCGAGCTCGGCGCGGGGACGACCATCACGCTGGCGCTCCCCCTGGTCGAAGCGCATGACGAGGCGCCGGTCTTCCCTGCGGCTCCCGTGACGAAGGCGACGGCCGCCTCGGGGACGATCCTCCTCGCGGAGGACCAGGACGAGATCCGCCGGGTGGCCCGCAGGGTCCTCGAGCACCGGGGCTATCGGGTCATCGAGGCCGCCAACGGCGTCGAGGCCATGACGATCCTGGCCCGGGAGCGTGGGAGGCTCGATCTGGTCCTGGCGGACCTGGTCATGCCCAACGGCGGGGGCGGGATGCTGTACCGTGCCACCCGCGGATGGCCCGACCAGCCTCGCTTCGTCTTCATGAGCGGCTATTCGGCGGGCGAGCTCAACGGCGACGGGGGACTGCTGGGGCAGGTGCCGTTCCTGCCGAAGCCGTGGAGCGTGGCCGACCTCACCGAGATCGTCGCCCGAGCCCTGGAGACGCCGGGATGACCCCCGAGGCCGCGCCGCGGCGCATTCCCCTTCGCGCGCTGCCCCTGGCGCTGGCCGCTCTGGCCGTTCCAGTGGCCGGCGCCGCGTGGGCGCCCGATGTCCTGGGCGACGAGGCCGGCCTCCTCCTCTGGCTGACCCCCATCCTTCCGGCGTTCCTGCTGGCGTACTACCGCGGATGGCGGGGGGCCGCCCTGGCCCTGGCCTTCGCCATGGCGTCGCTGGCGGTGGCCAACGCGGTCCTGCTGGCCACCGGAATCCGGCCGCCCGGGTGGGGCTCCATGATGGTTCTCGTCGTGGTGTACCTGGTGCTCACGCAGGGCGTGGCCGCGTTGGCGGAGCTCCTCGAGCGGGAGCGGCGCGCCGCCGAGAGCATGGCGCTCACCGATCCCCTCACGGGGCTGGCGAATCGCCGCCAGGCGCAACTCGAGCTGGCGCGTGCCTGCGAGGCGGCGCGGCGGGGCGAAGAGCTGGCCGTGGTGCTCTTCGACCTCGACCGGTTCAAGGCGGTCAACGACCGCCACGGCCATGCCGTCGGTGACATGGTCCTCCGGGAGATGGGCGAGCGCCTCACGGCCCTCACCCGCCGATCGGACCTCGCCGCCCGCTTCGGCGGGGAGGAGTTCCTCGCGGTGCTCCGGGACACGGACGCTCGCGCCGCGACGGCCTACGCCGAGCGCGTGCGCCGGGAGATCCGGCGGGCGGGGCTTCCCTGCGGGAGGGTCACCGTGAGCGCGGGGGTCGCCGAATGGACCCGGGAGATGGCATCCCCCGACCTGCTCCTCGCCGCGGCGGACGGGGCGCTCTACCGGGCCAAGGAGACGGGGCGCGACCGCGTGGTCCTGTGGACGCCCCCAGCGAAGGTGGAGAGAGACGCCCCGGCGCCCGTCCCGAGCCCGCGCCCCATCCGGGTCCTGGTGGTGGACGACGACCGCGCGGTGGAGCGGTCCGTGGCACGCTTTCTCGCGCGGAGCGGCTTCCAGGCCCGGGCGGCGGGAGGGGCCCTGGGTGCGCTCAAGCACTTCGAGAAGGAGGGGGGCTCGGTGGACATCCTCCTCACCGACGTGGTGATGCCGGACATGGCCGGCCCCACGCTGGTGGAGCGGCTGGGGCGGGCAGGCTGGGCGCCCCGTGTGGTGTACATGTCGGGATACCTGCAGGGGGAGGTGAGGGCCCGCCTCCTTCCCGGCGGCAGTGGGCACTTCGTTGAAAAGCCGTTGAACCTCGACGTCCTCGCTCGGCTCCTCCGAGACGCGGCCGTCGCCGAACCCCTGGAGCTGCAGCGTTGACCTCCACGCCGTTGGACAACGACTACGTCCGCCGCACCGTGCTCGTCCTGGACGACGACGCTCCCCTGCGGGCGGCCTCGGCGCGGATCCTCACCCGGGGAGGCTACCGCGTGCTCGCCGCCGGGACCGGCAGGGAAGCCCTGGATCTGGCCGACGAGTACGCCGGCCCGGTCCACCTCCTCCTCTCCGATCTCGTGCTGCCCGACGCGACGGGCTCCGAGGTGGCCGACCGGCTCCGGGCCACGAGGCCCCACATGCGAGTCCTCTTCATGTCCGGGTATTCGAGCAGCGGGTCCTCCCGGCTGGATCGGCCCGGCGAGGCCTGGCGATACCTGGCCAAGCCCTTCGACGTGGACGAGCTCCTCGAGGCCGTCGGCCTCGCGTCGGACCTCGCCGCATCCGACGAAGAGGCCGGGGAGCGCAGGGCATGAGAACCGCGAACAACGTGACGCACGAGCGCGAGGACACGATGACGACGATGGGGTTCAGGGGGCTCGTCGAGGGGACGAGCGAACGCGGCCGGGTCGTCGTCGTGGACGACGATCCCGAGCTACGACGCGGTGTGGCGCGCGTGCTCACTCAGGCCGGGTACCGGGTGGAGGTGGCCGCGTCTGCCGAGGAGGCGGACCAATGGCTCTCGGATCAACGCTTCGAGGTGTGCGTCCTCGACATCGGGCTGCCCGGCATGTCGGGTCTGGGCTTCCTGGACTGGGCGCACGTGCGGGACCCGGAGATGGCCGTGATCATGCTCACGGCCATCGACGCCCCGGAGATCACGGCAAGCTGTTTGGACAAGGGCGCGCGCGGCCTCCTCACGAAGCCCGTGGACGCTTCTCTGCTCCTCCGGGCCGTGCGCGACGCGATGGCGGTGCGGCGGCTGCTGGTGTCGTTCAACCACGAGCACGGCCACGGAGAGTCGGCCGGGAAGGCAACATGGCGCGCATCCTGCTGATCGACGACGAAGCCGCGGTTCGGGCCGGGGTCGCCCGCTTCCTCCGCTCCCTCGGGTACGACGTCCTGGAGGCCGACGGAGGCATGGAGGGGCTCCGTATCGTGAAGCGGTCCCGCGTGGACCTGGTGATCACCGACATCAACATGCCCGACGTCGACGGGATCGAGGTCATCCTCGCGCTGGGTGCCGACTTCCCGGGGATCCCCGTCATCGCCATCTCCGGGGGTGGCCTGATGCCGAAGGACATCCTCCTGTCCAGCGCCCACCTCCTCGGCGCGCTCACGACCCTGTCCAAGCCCTTCGACCTCGCCGAGCTGGCGGAGGCCGTGGGGGCGGCCTTGGCTAGAACTCCCTCCGGCACTGGGGATCCGAGCTAGGATCCACGGAGATCTGCAGCTCGAGGATGTCTCCCGGGTCGACGCTCAACGACTCGGTGAGGCAGCGGACGTCGGCCAGGAGGTCGAACTCCAGGCGCATGGGGGCGGAGAACGACCACGGCACGGTGAAGACCGCGTCGGTCTTGCCGGTGACGATCCCCAGGCGCAGGCGCTTCCCCTCCCGCTCCAGCACCCACACGGTGGCGTCGGAGAAGTTGAAGTTCATGACCTTGATCTGGACCTCGCCCCGGTTCTCGAGGGCCTGGCTGAAGGGGTCGCGAAGCGTGCCCGCCGCGCCCGGAGAGGCACACGCCGAAGCCAGGAGGGGAAGGGCGAGGACGAGGAACCCGGCGGCCCGTCGACGGGCGGTGGGGGTGTGTCGGTGGGTCATGGCATGCCTCCTTGGGCTTCGGTCGGCGCCGCTACCGGATCTTCCCGGAGTAGCACGCCTGCGTCGAGACCTCCACCGGAATCCGCACGAACACCCTGTCCCCGGGGTCGACCGTCAGGGGGCGGATGCGGCATCCCTGGCCTCCGATGATCTGGATGTCGAATTCCATGGGGAGGGAGAAGCGCCACTTCACGGTGAAGGTCTGGTCCGACTTGCCGGTGACGCTTCCCAGGCGGATCCGCTCCCCGCCACGCCGGGCATAGACGGTGGCGTCACCGAAGTTCTGGTTCTCCACGCTCACCCGGACCTCCTCCTCCCGCTCGCCGGCGGGGGCGAAGGGGTTGAGGGACCGGCCCCCTCCGCACGACGAGACGGCGGCGGCGGCGAGCGCCAGGAGGAACGTGGCCCGCGTGGGCGGAAGGCGCGTCAAGGCATCTCCTGTCGGTGGGCTCCCCGTTCCATACCCGGTGCGCGGCGGCTTCGGTCCTGGAGCCGGTCATTGCACGGCCGGCCCCGACCCCCGATCATGGGGCCCTTCTGCCACCCTCGGGAGGGACCATGCGCCGAAGCATCATACGCCTCAGTTTCGGGATTCTCACCGCCGCCGCAAGCCTGGCCTTCACCCCCGCTCCGGCCGCCGACGACACCCTCATCGGGTTCACCGCCGAGGGGGGCCGGGCCCAGAGGGAGCTGGAGGCGCGCTTCGACGCCCAGCTCCGGGTGGAGAACCTCCCCACCTGGCTGAAGCACCTCACCCGCCACCCCACCCACGTGGGCTCGCCCGGGGCCAAGGCCAACGCCGAGTGGATGGCCGAGCAGTTCCGCGCCTGGGGCTTCGAGGCCCGCATCGACGAGTACCACGTGCTCTTCCCCACGCCGAAGGAACGGCTGGTGGAGCTGGTGGCGCCCCGGCGCGCTCGCATGAGGCTCGAGGAGCCGGTGCTGAGGGAGGACGCCACCTCCGGCGTGACCCGCGATCGCCTTCCCACGTACAACGCCTACTCCGCCGACGGCGACGTGGAGGGGGAGGTGGTCTACGTGAACTACGGGATCCCCGACGACTACGAGGAGCTGGAGCGCCGGGGCGTGGACGTGCGGGGTAAGATCGTGCTGGCGCGGTACGGAGGCTCGTGGCGGGGCATCAAGCCCAAGGTGGCTGCCGAGAAGGGCGCCATCGCCTGCATCATCTACTCCGACCCCCGCGACGACGGCTACTTCCAGGGCGACGTCTACCCCGAGGGGGCCTATCGCATGGAGCACGGGGTGCAGCGGGGCTCGGTGGTGGACATGCCCCAGTACCCCGGCGACCCCCTCACCCCCGAGGTGGGTGCCACCGCCGACGCCGAGCGCATGACCCGCGAGGAGTCGCCCACGCTCATGACGATCCCGGTGCTCCCCATCTCGTACGCCGACGCGCGTCCCATCCTGGAGGCCATGGAGGGGCCGGTGGCCCCTGAGGCCTGGCGGGGCGCGCTGCCCCTCACGTACCACCTGGGGCCCGGCCCGGCGCGCGTCAGGGTGAAGCTGGCGTTCAACTGGGAGCTCACGCCGGCCTACGACGTCATCGCCGTCCTGCGGGGCTCCGAGGCTCCCGACGAGTGGGTGGTGCGGGGCAACCACATCGACGGGTGGAACTTCGGCGCCGGCGACCCGCTGTCGGGCATGGTGGCGCTCATGGAGGAGGCCCGCGCCGTCGGCGAGCTCGCCCGCGCGGGCTGGCGCCCGAAGCGCACCATCGTGTACGCGGGGTGGGACGCCGAGGAGCCGGGGCTCCTCGGCTCCACGGAGTGGGCCGAGCACCACGCCGACGAGCTGCGGCGCAAGGCGGTGGCCTACATCAACTCCGACGGGAACGGACGGGGCTTCATGGGGGTGGGCGGGTCCCACCAGTTCGAGCGCATGATCACCCAGATCGGCGCCGAAGTCACCGACCCGGAGCGGGGCGTGAGCGCCCTGGAGCGCCTCAAGGCGGCGCTGTCCGTCGCGGGGAACCGGGAGGTGGACGCGCGCCCCGACCTGCGCATCTCCCCGCTGGGGTCGGGCTCGGACTACACCCCCTTCCTCCAGCACCTGGGCATCCCCTCGCTGAACATCGGCTACGGCGGTGAGGGAGGGGGAGGGTCGTACCACTCCATCTTCGACTCCTTCGACCACTACTCCCGCTTCGGCGACCCCACCTTCGAGTACGGCATCGCGCTGGCCAAGACCGCGGGGCGGGCCACGCTCCGCCTGGCCAACGCCGACGTCCTGCCGTTCCGCTACGCCAACCTGGCCGACAACGTGCGCCGCTACCTGGGCGAGGTGGAGCGGCTGGCCGACGACATGCGCGCCGAGACCGAGCGCCACAACGGGCTGGTGGAGCGCGGCGCCTTCCTGCTCGCCGCCGACCCCACGCTCACCTACGTGCCCCCGGGGAAGCGGGAGCCGGTGCCCCACCTGAACTTCGCGCCCCTCCAGAACGCCGTGGACCGCATGGATGCGGCGGCGGCGGCGTACGACGCGGCGCTGGCCCGCTCCCTGGGAGCCGGCGGCCCCGACCGCGCCTCCGCCACCCGCCTCAACCAAGTGCTTCTGGGGCTCGAGCGCCGCCTCACCCGCGACGACGGGCTGCCTCGGCGGCCCTGGTTCCGCCACCAGATCTACGCGCCGGGGTTCTGGACCGGGTACGGCGTCAAGACGCTTCCCGGCGTGCGCGAGGGCATCGAGCAGCGGGCGTGGGACGAGGTGACGCTCTTCGTCGACGAGATCGCCCGGGCGCTGGACCGCCTCAGCGACGGGCTCGAGGAGGCCACCGACATCCTGGGAGGCTGAGGCGGGAGGCTCCCGCGCGGCGGCCGGTTGCTGGAACGGACCGGCCGCCGCATGGTGTCTGCTCCGCCGTGGCTCACCGGAGTCGGGAGGGGCAGTGGACGGACGGCAGACCAACGGGCTGGTCCTGGAGGCGGAGCGGCTCCGCCTCACCGCCATGACGCTGGAGGCGCTCCAGGCCTGGGTGGACGGCGACGCCGGGCGCCTCGCCGGCGCCACCGGCGCGGTCTTCGACGAGCCCCCCACCACGCCTCCCCTCTTCGGGGAGGACCTGCCCATGTTCCGCGACCGCATGGCCGAGACCCCCGAGGAGCTGGGATGGTGGGTCTGGCTCGTGTCCCGCCGCGAGGATCGCCGGGCCGTGGGCGTATGCGGGCTCGGGGGAAGGCCCGGCGCCGAGGGAGCCGCGCTCATCGGGTACTCGGTCTACCCCCGCTTCGAGGGGAGGGGGTACGCCACCGAGGCGTGCCGGGCCCTGGTGGCGTGGGTGCTGGGTCAGCCCGGGGCCATCCTCGTGCGGGCCACCGTCCCGGCGGAGAACCACGCCTCGGTGGCGGTGCTGCGGAAGCTGGGCATGGTGCAGGTAGGGGTGGAGCGGCACCCCGAGGTGGGCGACGTGGCGGTGTACGAGACGCCGGCGCTCCCATGACGGGCCTTCCCTCGCGTCCCCCGGGCGCATGTTGTCCGAGGCCGGTGACACCCCACTCCCCGACGAGCGCTCCCATGGCCACCCGTGATCCCCGCGTGGACGCCTACATCGAGAAGTCCGCCGACTTCGCCCGGCCCATCCTCACCCACATACGCGAGGTGGTCCACGCCGCGTGTCCCGACGTGGAGGAGACCATGAAGTGGAGCTTCCCCCACTTCGACTACAAGGGGATCATGATGTCCATGGCGGCGTTCAAGGGGCACTGCACCCTCGGCTTCTGGAACGCCAGGGAGGTGCTGGGCCCCGACGCCCAGGAGGGGGCCATGGGCCAGTTCGGCCGCATCACCTCGCTGAGGGACCTCCCTCCGAAGAAGGTGCTCGCCGCGTACGTGAAGAAGGCCATGGCCGTGAAGGACGCGGGGGTGAAGCTGGCGCGACCGGCGCCCAACGCCAGGCCCGAGCCCACCGTGCCCGAGGAGCTGGCGGCGGCGCTACGCCTGAAGAAGAACCGGAAGGCCCTGGACACCTGGGACGCATTCCCTCCGAGCCATCGCCGCGAGTACGTCGAATACATCGACGAGGCCAAGCGCGCCGAGACCCGGGCGCGCCGCGTCGCCCGGACGGTGGAGCTGCTGAACGAGGGGAAGCCCCGGAACTGGAAGTACCAGTAGGAGGGGGAGCACGCGTGCCCACGTCGAAGAGGCCGCTGTGGACGTGCCCCCGGTGCGGGGCCCGGTTCGTCAACCGCAACCAGGCCCAAACGGCTAGGGTCCGCCGCCCTGCACCTCCGCCAGCGCCGACAGGATGTCCTCGTTGGTGGGCCGGATCTTGTAGTTGACCTCGATGAACTTCCACCGCACCACGCCCTCCCGGTCGACGACGAAGACCGTGGGGTGGGGGATGGGCCGGTCCTGCGGGTCCTGCTGGTTGAGAAGGCCGTAGCGGGCCACGACGGAGTGGTCCGGGTCGGAGAGGAGCGGGAACTCCAGAGGGCGCCCGTCGGACGCGGCGACGCGGTCGAGCATGGCCTTCTGCTCGTCGCGGTCGTCGATGGAGAGGGCCAGGATCTCCGTCCGCTCCCGCTGTCCCGGGGTCAACAGGTCTCTCAGCTCACCGAGCTGACTGGCGCAATAGGGTCACCAGTGGCCCCGGTAGAAGACCAGGACCACGTCCCGGTTGCCGCGGTACTCCGAGAGGGTGACGAGGCCGTGGGCGTAGGAGGCCAGGGTGAAGTCGGGCGCCACGTCCCCCACCGCCACGCGGCCCGTGTCCGCGGGGGGGAGCTCCCGGCCGTCCGCCGGCCCCAGGGTCGTGGGAGGTGCCTCGGGGGCGCACGCCACGGCCAGGACGGCGGAGGCGGCGAGGCCGAGGCGGCGGAGCGCGAGGGTCATGGGGTGCGGGGGAGGGAGGTGGGAGGGTCGTGGGGAAGCGTGCCTGCCTCCGCCAATCCGCGCAAGCGCGTCGCGGTTCCCGGGGCTCAGGGCCCCAGGACCGTGAACCCCTCCCGTCCGGCCGCCCGCGCCAGGCGCTCGTCGAAGGTGACCAGGCTCCCGGCGGAGGGGGTGCCGGCCCACTCCATGGCGGCGGCGAGCTGGAGCGCATCGGCGGCCCGGAGGGGATGGAGACGGAGGGCGCGCAGGGCCTGGGCCCGGAGCGCGTCGCCCGGGAGCATCTCGGACCATCCGCCCAGCAGCTCGGCCATGCGCGCGTTCGCCGCGGCCTCGTCGGCCTCGCTCAGGTGACCCTCCCGCCGAAGGCGGGCAAGGGCCGAAGCGCACTCCACGGGGGTGGCCCACCACACGACCACGTCCGGGTCCTCGCCGAGGAGTTCGCGGGACCGGGCGCTGGCGGGTTGCTCGAGGAGGAGGGGCACCACGGCCGACGCGTCCCAGAAGCGCATCAGCGGCCGTCCTCCCGCTCCTCCAGGAGCGCGGAGAGGGAGCGCCCCTCGGGATCCGCCGGGCCCGGGGATCGGGCGACGTGCTCCTGCGCCGAGCGGGTCGGGGCGCGCATCCGCCCCTCCCGGACGAGCTGCGCCGCGCGCCCCGACGGGTCGCGCGCGGGATCCAGCCCGGAGAGCCGTGCAACGGGCCGACCCCGCTCGGTGACGATGACCTCCTCACCGCTCTTCACGGCGTCAACGTACCGGCTGAGGTGGGTCTTCAGGATGGTGATGGAGGCCTTCTTCATGAACGGACTATAATAGTCTGTTCATGAAGGTCAATCTGGTCCCCCACCCCTACTTCAGGACCAGGGCCAGCGCCAGGACCCCGGCCCCCACCACGAGCCCCCGCCACCACGGGCCCTTGCCCGCCACCTTCTCCGGAACGCGCGTCCAGATGAGGACGGCGCCGCACCCGTCCCGGGCGTACTCGATGGGCATGCTCGCGGTGGAGTGCACCTCGATGGCCTCCACGTCGTCGGGACGGAGGATGAGGTCCAGGCTCATCCCCGAGAACACGGGCGACCCGTCCATCACCAGGGCGGGTCGGCACTGGCCGCGGAGGGTGACGTGGGAGTCGCCGCGCCGGTCGGGGACCAGGCGCACGCCGGGCATGGTGCGGAAGAGGTCGGTGACCTGCTGGGGCCGCCGCTTCTCGATCTCGCTCCGGTCCACGAACGTGCCGGCGCCCATGGCCTTCCGCTGCTCGAAGCCCCTCATGAGGGAAGAACGCCCCGGGGCGACGCGTACCAGGAGGGGCTCGAGCTCCAGGGCCTCGGGGACAAGGGCGACCTCCGTGACGGCCTCCTCCCCGGCCAGGAGCGTCAGCGTGTCGGAGAACTCACGGTAGCCCAGGGCCAGCACCAGAAGGCGGTACGGCCCGGCGGCCACGGGGTGGAAGGCGAAGTCACCCCCCGCGTCCGACTCGGCCAGGACGTTGTACATCGAGTCGGGGGGGATGAGCCAGAGCTGGACACCGGAAATGGGCTTGCGGGTCTCCCGGTCCCAGACGTTGCCCAGCAGGGGTCCGCCGATGCGGAGGGGCGCGGTGGTGGGGACCTGGGCGGAGAGGGGCCCGGCGGCCCCCGGACACGACAGCAGCAGACCGGCGGCCACCACCGCAGCCGCGGCTCTCATGCCTAGACGGGGGCAGGCCGCCTGCATGGGACCCACACTCCTTGCGGGGCCGGGCCCCGCACGAGGAAAACCTCCGTTCCTGCGGACCGTTACGTACCACCGCCCCGGTCGTTACCGCAAGCTCCTCGCCTTCCACGCCTCCAGGATGGCGGCCTCCTTCTCAGGCTTGAGCCCGGTGCGCAGCGCCCGGGAGCCCGTCTCCTCCTTCCACCACGCCAGCGTGTCCCGCGCCGTGTCGGCCAGGGGGCGGAACGCGAGGCCGGCGTCGACGGCCTTGCGGCAGTCCCACTTCATGAAGCCCTGGGTCTCCTCGCCGGGGTAAACCCACACGGGCATCTCCATCCAGGCGCCCACCTCGTGCTCCCGGAGGAAGTCGGCGGGGATCCAGGTGAAGGTCACCTCCGACGACGTGACCGCCTTGATGCCGTGGAGCATCTCGGGCAGGGTCAGCGGCCCCCTGGGACCCACGGCGTTGTACGTGCCCGAGGCCTCCTGCTCCAGCAGGTGGACGAGGAAGCGACCCAGGTCCCGCACGTCCACGATCTGGGCGTGGTCGGTGCCGTCGCCCGGGGCCACCACCTCGCCACCCCGGTCGATGCGCGCCGGCCAGTAGGTGAAGCGGTCGCTGTTGTCGCCGGGACCGACGATGAGCCCGGGACGCACCACCAGGCCTCGATCGCCGAACGTGTCGTGGACGATGCGCTCCGCCTCGGCCTTGTTGGGTCCGAAGGCCTCGCCCATGCCCGCGTTCCTCGCAACCACGTCCTCGTAGTCGGCGTGGCTGAAGACGGGGCCGTCCTCCGTCTGCCAGAGGATGCTGTTGTCCGTGTGTGCCGAGAGGGACGACACGTACAGGTAGCGCCCCACCGAGCCCTCGAGCGCCGCCGCCGAGGCCCGCACCCACGTGGCGACGTTGGCGTTGGTGTCCACCACCGCGTCCCACGTGCGCCCCTCCAGCGCCGACAGGTCGGGGGCCGCCCGATCGCCCACGAGCTTCTCCACGCCGGGGAAGAGATGGGGGTTGGTGCGCCCCCGGTTGAAGAGCGTGACGGTGTGGCCCCGGGAGAGGGCGTACTCCACCTCTGCGGGGCCGAGGAAGCCGGTGCCTCCCAGGACGAGGATGCGCAGCGCCCGGGGGGCCCGGGGCACCCGTCCCGAACCCGGGGACGCGGCCGCGCCCGAACTCGAGGGTCCCGCCGGAGCGCCTCCCAGCCCCAATCCCACGCCCGCCGCCGCCGCCGTCGCCAGGAACTCCCTTCGGTTCGCCATCATGCCCTCCACGGGTTCACGGTGTCCCCGACGCTAGGAAGGCGGGACAAGTGGGACAAGTCCCCGCGACCCGTCGCTCGCCATCGTTGTTGGCCTGGGGAGCGAGGCCTATCTTGCGCCCCCTCTCCTCCTCCTCCTCCGAGGTCGCACCATGGCCCGCCCCATCGGTCCTCTCGCGGCAGCCGCCGTCGCCGCCCTCTCCCTTCTGGTCCCCTGCGTGGCCTCCACCCAGGAGCGGGCCCCCGACCGGGCCATCCGCCGTGACATCCCCATGACCAACGCCATCCGGCGGGCCATGGCGGCGGGGACCCGGGACTCCACCGGCGCCCCCGGGGCGGCGTACTGGCAGCTCCGCACCGACTACACCATCCAGGCCCGCCTGGACCCTGAGTCCCAGGAGATCACCGGGCGGCAGCAGGTGGTCATCCACAACGAGAGCCCCGACGAGCTCTCCCGGATCGTCCTCCGCCTCGATCACAACATCTTCCGGCCCCGGGTCCCCCGGGGCTTCTCGGTGCCGGCGGAGACCACCGAAGGGATGGTGGTGACGGCGCTCTCCGTGAACGGCGACACCGTGGACCTGTCGGCTCCGCCCGCCGGTCGGGACCAGCGCCGGAGGCTGTCGGCCACGGGGCTGGACCAGACGGTGGCGGTGGTGACGCTGGCGCGCCCGGTGGCGGCGGGGGCGTCGGCCACCCTGGACATGGCCTGGCACACCAAGCTCCCCGGAGGCGACGGAGGCCAGGGGCACCGCATGACGCAGCGGTGGGCCGACACCCTCTTCCAGCCCACCCAGTGGTACCCCCGCGTGGCGAAGTACGACGATCTCCGTGGGTGGGACACCCAGGTGTACCTGGGGCCCGCCGAGTTCTACAACAACTTCGGCCGCTTCGACGTCCGCATCGACGTGCCCGCGGGGTGGATCGTCAGTGGAACCGGTGTCCTCCAGAACCCCGAGGAGGTCCTCACGCCGCGGGCGCGGGAGCGCCTGGCCCGCGTGCTGGACTCGGACGCCACGGTGACCATCGTGGGACCCGACGAGGTGGGCCCGGGGCGGGCCACCGCGCCCGGCGACCGCCTCACCTGGCACTTCGTGGCGGACAACGTCAACGACTTCGCGTGGGCCACGGCGGAGACGTTCGTGTGGGAGGCGTCGCGGGCCACCATCCCCGGCAAGGGGCCCGTGCCCATCCACATGGTCTATCTCCCCGGGCGCGCCGAGCGGTTCGAGCGCGCCATGGAGCTCACCCGCCACGCCTTGGAGTTCTACTCGGGGCTCTGGGCTCCCTACCCGTTCCCCCAGCTCACCCTCCAGGACGGGCCCAGCGCGGGGATGGAGTACCCCATGGTGATCAACTCCAACCAGGGGGCCGCCGACCACGAGACCGCACACCAGTGGTGGCCCATGATGGTGGGCACCAACGAGACCTGGTACGGGTGGATGGACGAGGGCTTCAACCAGTACATGAACGTCCTCTCCGGGGCCGACCGCCGGGGGGAGGCTCCGAACCTGGACGGCGCCGGGCAGAGCTACGGCCGCATGAGCGGCACCGAGGAGGAGCCCCCCATGATGTGGGTGGCGAACCACGCCGGCTCCCTGTACGGCTTCCAGACCTACTCGAAGACCTCCCTCATGTTCTCCATGCTCGGAGGGATCGTGGGGGACGAGGCGGTCCGGCGGGCCATCAGCGCGTACACGCACGCCTGGGCGTTCAAGCACCCGTCGCCGTGGGACGTCATGTTCTTCCTGAACCGCGAGCTGGGCCGGGACCTGGGGTGGTTCTGGTACTACTGGCTCTTCACCACCGAGTCGGTGGACGGCTCCCTCGCGGCGGTGACCGACGAGGGACCGGTGACGCGGGTCACCGTGCGCCAGGACGGGCAGATGCCGTCGCCGGTGGTGCTCGACGTGTGGCTGGCCCCGGATGGGCCGCCCATCCGGCCCATGGAGAACGCCGTCATGCTGGACGAGCGCAGGGCCCGGGTCACCTGGCCGGTGGACGTCTGGTTCTCGGGGAGCCGCACCTTCGAGGCGGTGCTGGACTTCGGCGGGCGCAGGGTGGACCGCGTCACGCTTGACCCGGGTGCCCGCTTCCCCGACCGGAACCCGGGCGACAACACCTGGGCCCGGTGAGACGAAGGGGCCGGCGCCGCCAGGCGCCGGCCCCTCGTCGCTCGAAGGCGGATTCCCCTCAGGAGGCGGGTCGCCGCACGACGGGGAGCACGATGCGCGACGGGTGCTCCCGGGAATGGTGGATCACGTTGTGGGCCACCACCCCCCGGGTCTCGTCCCAGGTGTTCCCGCCTGTGTTCATGTTACGCATGAAGCGGGGGAAGTTGGCGCTGGCCACCTCGATGCGGATGCGGTGCCCCGGCGCGAACCAGTTGCTCGTGGACAGGGGCGAGAGCTCGATCTCGTACGTCTGCCCCGGCTCCATGAAGACCTCCTTGTCGTAGCCTTCCCTGTAGCGGGCGCGCTGGATGGTCTCGTCCAGGTTGTAGGCCGTGCCGTCGGGTGCGACGTCGATGAGCTTCACCGTGAAGTCGGTGTCCTTCACGTCCGAGGACACGAACAACGTGATGTCGATGCTGCCCGTCACCTCCACGCCGTCGGCGAAGGGCTCGGAGGTGTAGACCAGGATGTCGTCGCGGAGCTCCATGTCCCGCTGGTCCAGCGCACCCCCCTGCACCGCGTTCCCGGTGCAGCACACGTTGCCCCCGTGGGAGGGCGTGGGGTTCATGGGGTCGTAGGTGAAGCGGTCGGGATCGTCCCGCTCCGGGGGCGTGGTGGAGAGGCGACCGTCGCCGTTGCGCGTGTTGGCGCCGCCGCCCGAGTCCAGGTAGTAGGTCACCGGCTCGGCGTTGGGCGGGGGCCAGGAGTCGGCGCTCTTCCACTCGTTGGAGCCCATGGTGTAGTACCGGACACGGGGCAGCGAGTCGAGGAGGCCGTTCTCGTCGCCCTTGAGGAAGTGGTCGAACCACCCGTACACCAGCGCGTCGTAGTCCCAGCGCGCGTCGCCCACGCTCCGCTCCCCCACCACCGTGTTCTCCGTCGCGCGGGTGTAGGCGCAATGCAGCGTCGGCGCGATGACGGCGTACTGCTGGCTCCTCGCCTCCTCGCTCACCGCGTTCTCCCTCACGTGGTTGAAGAGGGCCAGGTTCGGGCCGGTGGACACGTCGTACCACGACATGAACCATATGGCCGGCTTGTCGAAGGGCATGTCGTCGTGGTAGAGCCCGCCCTGGTACCACTTGGGGTCGTTGGGCTTCCGCCTGATCATGTCCTCGAAGGGGCCGGCGTTGCCCTGGACGTTCTCCAGGATGTCCACCGGGGGGAGGTGCCGGAGCCCCTTGGACCAGTCCACGCGGGGCATCTCGGGGGCCAGGTCGAAGTACCGCGACACCCGGGCGAGCTGCTCCTGGGTCAGGTCGGGCGGGAACATGGGGCGGATGCCCGCCTGGACGCCGTAGAGCCACGCGAAGAAGAGCATCTGCTCGGCGCCGCCCCGGTACCAGTTCCCCTGCTCGTACCAGCCGCCGATGCGCCCCACGCCGGCGCCGAAGCCCTGGGCCACAAGGGTGGTGTGGGCCGGGTGGTCCAGCGACGCGACGGCCATCTGCCACTCGGCCGTGGACGAGCACCCCAGCATGCCCACCTTCCCGTTGGACCAGGGCTGGGCGGCCATCCACTCGAAGGCGTCGTACCCGTCGGTGAGGGGCGTGCCCAGGATGTCCCAGTTCCCCTCGGAGAAGAACCGGCCCCGCTCGTTCATGACCACGTAGGCGTACCCGCGGCGGACGGCGTTCCAGGCCCCGCGGTACGTTCCGGCGCTGAACTCGCCGTCGCGCCACGAATTGAAGTTGTACGGCGTCCGCGAGAAGATGACGGGGAAGGGACCCGGACCCTTGGGGATGTAGACGTCGGCCGCCATGCGCACGCCGTCGCGCATGGGTACCATGACCTTCTGCTGGACGATGGCGTTGGCCTCGAGGAGGGCCTTCACGTCCTCCTGGGGCTGCTGGGCGGTGAGCCCCGGGGCCGCCGCCCCCGAGGCGAGGAGGACCAGGACGGCGGAGGTGAGGAGGCGTCTCATGCGCCCTCCCTTCGGTGGGGGTGTGACGGGGCGCCGCGGGAGGGGGCGGTGCCGGGCCGCCGGGGCGTCGGCGGTCTCGGTTGGATCATAGGCGGGGGTGACGGGTGGGGCCAGCCGGGACCGGGGCCGGCGGTGCGGCTGATCTCGAGACGCTGGATCTCCGGTAGATCCCCGTGCCATACTCCAGGACGGCACCCGGTGGGGCTCCCGGCCGCGACGTCCTCTACATCCCTACGAGGTTGCACATGTCCCGGCCCGCATGGCGCACCGCGCCCATCGTCCTCCTCCTCGCCGCCCTCGCCGCGCTCCCCGCTCCCGCCGACGCCCAGCTCGGCGCCCTCAAGCGCAAGGCCCAGCAGGCCGCGCGCAACGCCCTGGAAGACCAGCTCCCCTTCACGCCCATGGAGGCGCCGGACTTCAACGACCGGGTCCTGGAGATCACGCCGTCCCGCCTGGACCAGCTCCTCCGCGGATTCGAGGCCGAGGCGGCGTACGCCAAGACCGCGGGCAAGGAGTACGACGACCAGGTGAGCGCCCACGAGCGGGCCATGAAGGACTACAAGAAGGCGCAGGAGGCCCACCAGAAGGACTCGGAGAAGTGGGAGGCCTGCTCCACGGCGTTCATGGAGAAGGAGGCGGCGGCTTCGGCCGTCAACGAAGCCAAGATCGACAAGGCCTTCGAGGACATGAACGACGAGGAGTTCGAGAAGTACCTGGAGGATCTGGCCGTCCGGGGCGAGAAGCTGGCCCGGGAGATCGAGTCGGGCACCTCGAGCGCCGCGACCCAGAAGGCTTGGCAGGACTACCAGACGGAGCTGCAGGTGGTGGTCCTGGAGCAGCAGCGCCGGGGGCTTCAGGCCATGGCCGCCGGCATGGCCGAGCAGCGCCGGGCCGCCACCGAGGACCCACGCCTGGTGGAGGCCTGCGGCAAGAAGCCCGAGACGCCGGTGCAGCCCACGTCCCCCCTGGGCGGCCCCGAGGGCGTCCTGGCCGCCAAGGGGGCGGAAGCCGCCGACATGACGGCCGAGCAGTACGCCATCATGCGGGAGCGGGTGCTGTACTGGTGGGAGCAGGACCGGCGACCCGCGCGCATGGGGTACACCCAGGGGGAGATCGACCTCCTGGGTGAGCGCGCCGACGACGTGGAGGAGGCCTTCCAGAAGATGAAGAAGGCCAGGGTGCCCCTCTGATCCGGACGCTCCTGGTCGCCGCCCTGGCGGCCGGGATGCCGGTGACGCCCCTCGGCGCCCAGGGTGGCGCCGGGGGGTTGTCCGTTGAGGTGGAGGGGCGCTGGGTGCCCTGGCCCGCCGGGCGCGACCACCCGGCGGTGTGGAGCGCGCCCGACGCCCTGGTGGCCGGGGCGGTCGCTTGGCGTCCGGTGGCGCCGGGTGTGGAGCAGGGGGAGGTCACCCTGAGGGGCGGCAACGCCCTCTGGCGCCTGCGCGTGATCCTGGTGCGTATGGACCCGGCGCTGCTCGCCTTCCGCGTGGTGGTCCCGCCCCGGCGCGACGACGGCTTCTCCGGCCGGTGGTCGGTGGACGAGGCACCCGACGACGCCCTGGTGGCCGTCAACGCCGGCCAATTCACCGGCGGCCCATGGGGGTGGCTGGTCCAGGGAGGCGTGCGTCGCCAACCTCCGGGGAGCGGAGCCCTGGCCCCGGGGGTGGCCTTCGAGGCCGGCGGCCGGGTGGAGCTGGTCCCCCCCGACAGCCTGGACGCGGTGGGTTGGGCCCAGGAGGGCTTCCAGTCGTATCCCACCCTCCTGGAGGGAGACGGCCGGGTCCCCGGAGCCCTTCGAGCGTCCGGGCTGGGCGTGGATCTGACCCACAGGGACTCCCGCCTCGCCCTGGGCGTGCTCCGCGACGGCCGGGTGGTCCTCGCCCTGACCCGATTCGTGGGGCTGGGTGAGCTCCTGGAGGTGGTCCCCTTCGGCCCCACCACCCCCGAGATGGCGGCGCTCATGGGCGCCCTGGGGTGCAGCCGGGCGGTGCTCCTCGACGGGGGGATCTCCGGGCAGCTCCTGCTGAGGGGCGCCGGTGGGGTCGAGAGGTGGCCGGGGCTGCGAAAGGTCGCCGCGGGGCTGGTGGTGACCCCCCGGGTCAGGCACCCGTCCCTGAGGCGTCCGGCCGGGGATCGGCGTACGCCGGGAGGCTGAATCGGATCACGGTCTCCGAGTCGGGCACGCTCTCGGCGGCCACCCTCCCGCCGTGGCGCTCCACGATCCGGCGCACGATGGCGAGCCCGACGCCCGTGCCCTCGAAGTCCTCGGACGGGTGCAGACGGTGGAAGACCTGGAAGAGCGTCTGCCCCTGCTCCGGGGGGAAGCCCACCCCGTTGTCGTGCACCGAGACGTCCACCCGATCTCCGTCCCGTCGCGCGGCGATCCGGATGACGGCGACGGCGCGGGGACGCGTGAACTTCACCGCGTTCCCCAGGACGTTCTCCAGGGCCTGGCGCAGGAGGTGCGCGTCCCCGTGGACCGGCGGGATCTCCTCCATCTCCAGGCGGATGTCGCGCTCCGCCGCCAGTTTGCGCTCCCGCTCCACGATCTCGGCGGCGAGGGGCGCCAGCTCGACGCGATGGCGTACGAGTTGCGCCCGACCCACGCGGGCGAGCGTGAGGAGGTCCTCGATGAGCCTGCCCATCCTCCGGGCGTTGGCCCGGATCTCGCCGACGAGGGGGACGGCCTCCTCGAAGCGCCCCGCGGCGAGGGCGTCCTCGAGGAAGGCCGAATAGCCGTCGATGGCCCGCAGCGGCGTCTTGAGGTCGTGGGAGACGGAGTACGAGAAGGCCTCCAGCTCCGCGTTGGCTTCCTGCAGCTCGCGGGTCCGGGCCGCGACCCGGGCTTCCAGGGCGTGGGTGAGCTGGTCGCGGAGCTTCTCCCGTTGCTCGGTGGCGGCCTCCCGCTCCAGGACCGCCGCGGAGATGACGAGGACGGAGCAGGTCACGAGACCCAGGAACGCCAGCACCTGGGTGGAGGTTTCGATGGGGGTCAGATCCTCCGCCACCAGGGGCCCCATGCCGCGGGCGGAGTACCAGAGGACCACGCCCGCGGTGAGGAGCACCACCCCGTGCGCGCCTTCCTTCAGCCTGAGGCCCGCGACGACCAGGGGCGGGATGACCAGCACGCTCGCCAGCGGGTCCAGGGCGCCGGGCCGGGAGAAGCCGACGACGGCTGTCGCCGCCGAGACCGCCGCGAACCCCGATGTCTCCAGGGCCAGCCCCAGGCGCCGACTCCGGGGCGTGCGTCGGGCCAGGTGGGCGAGCCCCAGGATCGTGGGAGCCACGACGAGCATCCCCAGCCCGTCGCCGATGAGCCAGATCAGCCATTGGCGCCAGAACGCGGCGGCGTAGAACGCGCTGAGGACCCCGCCTCCCAGCAGTGCGGTGACCCCGTTGCTCAGGAGGGCGGCCCCCACCAGCAGCGCGCCGACGCCCCGGATGGACGCCACCGGGTTCCGCCGGCCCACCACCCACCGGACCACGAGCGCGGCGAGGAGGGACTCCACGCCGTTGGCCACCGGCCCGCCCAGGGCCAGGGCCGGGTCCAGGCCTTGGCTCAGGTCCGCCACCACGTTCCCCACGAAGCCGCCCACCAGGATGGCCACCCACGTCCTGCGCTCCGCCACAAGGAGCAGCGCCAGCATCACGCCGCTGGGGAACCAGACGTTGACGATGCCTTGCAGGGCCAGCGCGTACGCCGCCTTCGCCGCCAGGAACACGACCGCGGCGGTGGTCACCGCCCAGCGCGAGTCGCGGAGGAGGGACCCCATCTACCGGAACAGCTCCCCCACCGCGGGCTTGGTCACCTTCCCCATGGCGTTGCGTGGCAATGCCTCCAGCACCAGGACGTCCTTGGGCACCTTGTAGGGCGCCAGCCGCTCTCGGGCGAAGGCCCGGAGCGCCTCCGGGTCGGGAGCGGCGCCGGGGGCGGCCACCACCGCCGCGCATACCCGATCCCCCCAGGCGGGATCGGGGACGCCTACCACGGCGCAGTCGGTCACGCCGGGGAAGGTCCTGAGGACGTCCTCGATCTCCAGGGCCGAGACCTTCTCCCCGCCCGTCTTCAGGATGTCCACCGATTCCCGGCCCAGGATCCGGTACGCGCCGTCGTTCACCACCGCCCGGTCACCGGTCTTGAACCAGCCGTCCCCGGTGAACGCCTCGGCGGTGGCGTCGGGGCGGCGCCAGTACTCCCCGAACACGGCGGGTCCCCGGACCTGGATCTGCCCGGGCGTGCCCTCGGGGACGGGGACGCCGGCGTCGTCCACCAGGCGCACCTCCTGGCCGGGGAGGGGCGCGCCCACGTGGCCGGCGCGCCGCTCGCCGCGGAGGGGGTTGGAGAGCCCCATGCCGATCTCCGTCATGCCGTACCGCTCCAGCAGCCTCTGGCCCGTGAGCTCCTCCCAACGCTCCAGCGTGGGCACCGGGAGGGCGGCGGAGCCGGACACCATGAGGCGGAGGCGGCGCGCGCCGCCGCTCCACCGGGCGCGGGTGCCCGCGTCGGCGGCCTCCCAGGCATCGATGAGGCGGCGGTACACGGTGGGCACGGCCATGTAGAGCGTCAGGTCGCCCCGCGCCAGCCGCTCCCAGACCTGGACGGCGTCGAAGGCGGGCAGCACCTGGCACACCGCGCCGGACCAGAGGGCGCACGTGAGGACGTTGATGATCCCGTGCACGTGGTGCAGGGGAAGGTGGAGGAGGATGTGGTCGTCCCGCGACCACCCCCACGCCTCCACCAGCGCCTCCACCTGGGCCTGGTTGTTCCCGTGGGTGGTCACCACGCCCTTGGGTCTCCCGGTGGTCCCGGAGGTATAGAGCATCATCGCCCGCCGGCCCGGGTCCAGCGCCGGGAGGCCGGCGGTGGGTCCTTCGCGGAGCAGCGCCGGGGTCTGGAGCACGGTCAGCCCCCGCTCGGCGGCCGCGCCGGCCACCCGGTCGTGGAGGGACGGGTGGGCCACCACGACCTCGGGCTCGGCGTCGTCCAGCACGTAGGCCAGCTCCGCCGGCGGGTGGGAGACGGCGAGGGGGACGGCCATGCCGCCGGCGCGCCATATGCCCCATTGCACGGCCACGTGGTCCCAGCCCGGGGGCACGAGGAAGCAGACGCGGCTCTCCTCCAGGTCGTCGCGGCCGGTGAGGAGACGGGTGGCCACGCGTCCGGACGTGGCCAGCAGGTCCCGGTAGGTGAAGACGCCCTCCGGCGTCACCAGGGCCAGGCGGTCGCCATGGCCTTCGGCGCGGGCGAAGAGGGGGAGGCTCATGATGCGGCGTCCGTTGTGCGTCCGGGGAACGGGGGCGGGACGGCACCCGCGGGGGGGACGTCCCGATCCTACCCTACCGGCCCGGGATGCGCACGAGGAGCTCGACCCTCCGGTTCCTCGCGCGGCCGTCGGCGGTCCCGTTGTCCGCCACCGGATCCGTCTCTCCGCGGCCCGCGGTGGTCATGGCCGACGCCGGCACCCCGGCGCCCCGTAGGACGGCGGCAACGCCCTCGGCACGGAGGCGGGAGATGGTGCGGTTGGACTCCTCCGCCCCCGTCGAGTCGGTATGGCCTTCCACGACCAGCGTCACGCCGGGGCGCTCGGCCAGGATCGCCCCCAGTCGGCGGATCTCCCGGGAGGCCTCGTCCCCCACGTCCGTGGCACCCACGGGGAACAGGTCGCCCCCCAGCGTCATGGCGAGCGCCGAGTCACGCTCCTCGACGGCGACGACGAAGGGCGAGGCCAGCGCCGCCGCCCGGAGGGTGTCCGCCCAGGCACGGAGATCGGCCTCGGCTGCCTGCGCCGCCTCGACGCGCGCGCGGGCCGAAGCCTCCAGGGAGTCGGCGCGGGCCCGGGCCTCCCGAGCGTCCGCCTCGGCTCGGGCGCGCGCCGACCGCTCCGCCTCCAGCCGCTCCTCGAGGGCGGCCAGGCGGGCCGAGAGCGAGTCCGGGTCCGGCCGGAAGGCGGACGCGGTGTCCGGCGGGGGCGGCGGGGCGGTGGTGTCGGGCGCGGGCGTCGTGGGGTGGACGGAGAAGGGGCCCGACGGACGCCCGCTGCGGGGCGGGAAGACCAGCCGCACGCCGGCCTCCAGGCTCCACCGGGACGTGCCCCCCGACCAGATCCGCCGGTACGCTCCCGTCAGGAAGGAGCGCTTCCCCGGCTGGGGGCGGATGGCCACGCCGAGCTGGAAGCCGGGCCCCAGGGAGAGGCCGCCGTACCGGTCGTCGATGACGTCGGCCTCGGCGGGGGAGTCGCCCGACGTCCCCACCCGGGCCGCCGAGAACAGCATCCCCACGTTGGGCCACACGGGCCCCAGGTGTGGGAGGGCCATGGTGGCGCCGAAGCCCAGTCCGACCGTGCGCGTGGAGCCCTTCACCGCACGCCCGTCGGCCTCGGTGGTGATGCCGTTGCGACCCAGCTCCAGGATGGCGAAGGGGAGGTAGCGCCCGTTCCCGCCCAGGGACGAGAGGTAGGCCTCGCCCCGGAGCGTGGGGCCGCCGTTGCCGGTGCCCATGTTGCCGAGCCCCAGACGGCCCTCCACGGCGCGCAGGAAGGGCTCCGACTCCGGTACGCCGCCCCCCGCCCCTCCCTCTCCCGCCACCACGGTCACCGTCGTACCCGAGGGGCCGAGCACGCCTCCTGCCGCCTGGAGCACCATGCTCTCCCGAACCAGCCGTCTGAGGTCGTCCACCTGACGGCGGAGCTCGTCGATGCGCGGGTCGCCGGAGGGCGCCGTGGGGCGCCCCGCCGAGTCGATGGCCGACGGCGCCCCCGAAGTGGAATCCCCGAGGGCGGCGAGGCGCGCCCGGACGCCGGCCTCCAGGGCGGCCCTGGCCGAGTCGGACAGCGTGGCGGCACCGGCGCCGAAGAGGCGGGTCAGCTCCGCCGAGACGGCGGCGGCCACGGCGGCCGAGTCGGCACCCGCCGCGGGCGCAGCGCCTTCCCCCGGGAGGGTCCGCCCGCCCGGGCCGTAGCGCACGTAGAGCTCGCCCTCCCGGGGGAGGGGAATGGCCAGGACCTGTCCCGAGCGGTAGTCGGCGCTGTCGCCGGGCAGGACGGGGCCGGGTGCCGGGAGCGTGGGCGCCGCCCTGCGGCCGAAGAGGAGCACCGAGAGGCCGCCGGTGAGCCCGAAGCTGTGGCGGAGGTCGGACGGGGAGGCCGCCTCGTCCAAGGAGCCCGTGGTGGAGATGTAGTCGCGCAGGCTCACCACGAGGCGTGCCCGGTCACCCACGGGGAGGCCCAGGCCCGCGCCCACCACCAGGTGGTTCTGGTTCTCGGGGACGACGCCCTCGGGCGGGGCGAAGTCGTCGGCGAAGCGGGTCTGCCCGGCGCCGAGGATCAGGTGGGGCGACACCCCCGTGACCCGGCCCACGTTGAACTGCACCTCGCCGCTCCACCCCGAGATCCCCTCCCATCCCTCGAAGCCGTCGGCCACGCCGCGCCAGTACTGGCCCCGGATCCCGAAGTACGGCCCCAGGTCCACCCCGGTCCTGATTCCGACGGTGGACTCATCCGCCAGGCCGAGGGCGTCGTCGAAGCGCACCACGCCGGCCTGGATCTCCAGGGGCACCAGGAGGCCCTCCGCGTTCCCGGAGATGAGTCGGCCGAAGCCCTGGTCCACGACGTCGGCGCGGTCGCTTCCCCGGGCGGCGCCGAGGCGGATGCCGAAGGTGGCGCCGACGGCCAGGCTGTTGCGCACGGTGGAGCGCGCGGTGTCGGTGGCGGGACCGGCGCCCTCCGCGGTGAGGAGACCCCGGTCGAGGCGCATGGAGAAGCGCTCCACCAGGACCTGGCCGTCAAGCCAGGGCGTCAGCCGGAGGTCCATGCCCCCGCCGAAGGCCGCCAGGATCTGCCGGGTGCGCGTCCCGCCGTCCGGCGTCAGGTCGAGGAGGCCGCCCCGGGTGGCGAGCACGGGCGCCACCCTTTGGTCGCCCAGACGGAAGAGGACGCTTCCCGAGATCAGGGAGGCCTTCACTCCGTTCTCGTCCAGCTCCGATCCGTCGTCGGCGAGGAAGCCGGCGTCGGCGAAGGACGTCCCCATGGTCCCGGCGGTGGCGTAGGCGCCCCGCAGGAGCACGTAGCGTCCGAAGCCCATGGAGAGGCCGCCGCCGAAGAACGTGGCGTCCTCGAGAGCCAGGGCGTCGTCCCAGCGAAAGGTGTTCGCTTCCGGGGCGATGCGGAGCGTGAGCCCCTGGGCGGCGAGGGCGTGGGGCACGGCGACGCCGAGGGCCACCAGGAGCGTGACGAGCGTCCGTGTGCGCATGATGAATGGATAGCGGAGGCGCGAGGCGCGGTGAAGCTCCGGCGGCGCGATGCGGGACGAGGGATTACACGGAGGTGGCGGGGCGCCCGGCGGCGTCGCCCAGGCTGGGCACGGTCCCGAACCGGCGCACGATCTCCCTGATCCCCTGCGGGCTCCCGATGACGGTGAGATGGTCGCCTTCCCCGAGGACGGTGGCTCCGTCGGGGACGAGCCCCTCCGTCCCCCGGCGGACCAGCGCGACCAGCGTCCCCTTGGGGAGTCCGACGTCCTTGAGCGGCGCCCCGATCCATGGCGACGTGGGCAGCCCGTGCGCCACCAGCACCGTGGCCGACCGCTCCTCGTGGAGGAGCGTCGCCTTGAGCTGGCCGGGCCCGCGGGCCTCCAGCCAGCGGGGGAGGAAGCTCTCGTCGTCCACCAGCGAGGCCAGGTGCCCCAGCAGACGCAGGTGCTGCCCGGGGTCCTCCTTCGGGCTCAGGAGGAAGAGGAGGGCCTGGACCCCCACCAGGTCCTGCTGGTGGGAGCCCCCGTCGGGGATGCCCAGGAGGCCCTGGCCGGCCCTTGCGAGGAGAAGGTGGGGGCGCCGCAGCCCGGGGACGCGCAGGTGGGGGAGCGCGGTTCCGTGGGCCAGGGGCAGGAAGCCCCCGTCCATCTCCGCGTGGAAACGCTTCGCCAGGTCGGGGGCGGGCATCCGGGCCACCCCCTCCAGCGTTGCGGTGGCGTCGGCCACCACCAGGGAGAAGGGAACGGGGTCGGGGAAGTCCAGGACGGCGGCGCGCGCCACCACGTCCTCGAAGGGGTCGCCGGAGCGGAGCCCCTTCTCGCGCACGATCCCCCTCAGCTCCCGGTCCAGTCCTGCGTGACGGCGCTCTCCCAGGCGCGCGAACGTGTGGTAGATGGCGCCGGCGCGCTCCACCCGGTCGTGGGCGTAGTGGACGTACCAGACCACGGTGGCCGCCACCAGGCCGAGGGTGAACAGGATGGCCATCTGCCCCATTTCGGTGATGAGCCAGGCGGGCGCGAGGATTCCGAAGATCTGCATCCACGGATAGAGGGGCGAGCGGTAGCCGGGATCGTACCCCTCGATCCTGCTCTCCCGCATGATCACCACGGCCAGGGAGAGGAGGGCGTACAGGAGCAGGAGGAAAGCGCTGGCCAGCTTGGCGATCCCCTCCACGTCCAGGAAGACGATGGCGGCGATGACGAACGCCGTCGTCACGACAACGGAGGTCGTGGGGGTGTGGAAGCGTCCCACCTTGCCCAGGACGGTGGGAACGAGGCGGTCCCGGGCCATGGCGAGGGGGAACCGGGACGCGGCGAGCACGCCGGCGTTGCCCGTGGAGGCGAATGCGGCGATGGCGGCCACGACGATGAGGGCGGGCCCCAGGGTGGGTGCGGTGTCGACGAAGAGGACCGCGGCGGCGGAGGCCACCGGGGTGAGGTCCTGGCGCAGGTCGGCCGCGGGGAGGAGCGCCACGAGGATGTAGACGCCCACCGAGTAGACGACGGCGGCGGTGGCCAGGGAGAGCATCATGCCCAGGGGGAGGTTCCTGTCCGGGTCCCTCACCTCCTCGGCCACGCTGGCCACCTTGGTCAGGCCGGCGTAGGACACGAAGACGAAGCCAACCGTGGAGACGAACCCGGCGAGCCCGAAGGCGAAGAACGGGGTGAAGCGCGCCGAGGTGACCTGCACCACGCCCCGGTCGTGGATCTCCGCCAGCCCCACCAGGACGAACACGCTCAGGATGGCGAGGAGCGCCGTCACGAGGAAGCGCTGGAGCCCGGCGGTCTCCTTGGCCCCCACCACGTTCACGACGCCGAACACCACCGCCAGCGCCACCGCCAGGGGCTCGATGGGCACGTCGAGGTACAGGGCCAGGTAGGCGCCCACGCCCACGAGGGCGAAGGCGCTCTTCAGCACCATGGCCACCCACCCACCCAGGCCCCCCACCGTGCCCATGAGCGGCCCCATGCTCCGGTCCAGGAAGTAGTAGGCGCCGCCGGCGCGGGGCATGGCCGTGGCCAGCTCGGCCACGGAGAACATGGCCGGGAGGATGAAGAGCCCCGCCACCAGGTACGCCAGCGCCACCGACGGTCCCGTCTGCGCGGCGGCCAGGCCCGGGAGCAGGAAGAAGCCGGAGCTGAACATGGCGCCGGTGCTGATGGCGTACACGTCGAAGAGACCGAGCTCCTTCCGGAGACCCCCGGCGGGCTTTCGTGGCGTCATTCGTTCGTCGCCGGGTGAGGGGAGGAGGCGGCGAGGTAGGCGGCCTGGTCCGGCCGCACCGTGAGCACCGAGAGGCCCGGGGTGCCGAGGAAGCTCTCCGCCAGGTTTCCGCGGAGCGCGCCCCAGACGCCGGAGCGGCCCCGGTAGCCCAGCACGAGGGTGTCCGCCGCGACGCGGCGGATCGTGTCCCGGATCACCCGGAGTGCGTCCCCCTTCCCGGTGATGGCGTGGGCCTCCATGTCGACGCGCCCGGCGGAGCGGAGAAGGCCGGCGAGTCGCGCGCGATGCTCCCCATGGACCTGGGCCAGGACCCTCCGGGCGCGCACGGGGCCGAGGCCCCGGGTGGGGCACGTCAGGAGGGGCTCGCCGATGAGGCCCCAGGCATGGGTCACCACCAGGTTGGCTCCCTCCGCCGCGGCCAGGGCGACCGCGGTGCCGAGCACCGCCTCGTCCAGCGACTCCGGCGCGTCCTCCCGAAGCTCCACCGCCGCCACCACCACCCGGCTCCGGCGCGGCCCCTCGGGGCGGAGGAGCCAAACGGAGCAGGGGAGCGTCCGCATCCAGGCCCTGCCTCCCACCCGGAGGCCGGACCGCGCCTCGTCCAAGGGGGTCACCGTCCGGATGACGAGGGCCGTGTTGGATGGCAACGCCCTGGCGATGACCGGGGGCCGAGGTCCCCCGGGGTCGGTGTCGGAGAGGACCGCCAGCGTCGATCCCGCGGCCCTGGCCAGTGCCAGGGCGCGATGGTAGGAGGCGTCGCGGGTCCAGTGCGGACCGGTGACGTAGACGATGCTGCCCGGGGACGTCATGGCGCTCTCCGTCGGGGTGCACCCAACGCTCGCGCCGAACGAGAGATCTTTCAAATAGAAATGTCAGAAGGATAGATTCGAAAAAAGTGAACTGTAACCCGTGAGGACCGCCCCGATGAAACCCCTGAACTTCCGCCATCTCCGGTGCTTCTGGGCCGTGGTCCGGGAGGGGGGCGTGGCGCCCGCGGCGGAGGCGCTCCACGTGAGCCAGTCGGCGGTGAGCGCCCAGGTGCGCAAGCTGGAGCGGGCGCTGGGCGCCGACCTCTTCGACCGGAGCGGCCGGGCGCTGGTCCTCACCCCCGACGGGAGGGTGGTCTTCGATTACGCCGAGGAGATCTTCCGGCTGGGCCACGAGCTCGGCGACACCCTGGCCGGGGGGCTGGCCGGACGGCCCATGCGCGTCACCGTGGGCCTCTCGGCGACGCTCCCCAACCTGGTGGCCTTCCACCTCCTGGAGGCAGCCTTCCAGCTCCCCGACCCGGTCCGCGTGGTGGTGCGCGAGAGCCGCACCGACCAGCTCCTGGCCGAGCTGGCCACCCAGGACGTGGACATGGTGCTGGCGGACATGCCGGTCCCCGCGGACGGGAGCGTGCGCGCGTTCAACCACGTCATCGGCGCGAGCCCCGTGGAGATCCTCGCGCCCCCGCTGCTGGCCCACCGGCTGAGGGAGGGCTTCCCCCGGAGCCTGGAGGGGGCGCCCTTCCTCCTCCCCACCCAGGGCTACGCCCTCCGTCGCTCCCTGGACGACTGGTTCGAGCGGGAGAGGATCCGGCCACGGGTGTTCGCAGAGATCGAGGACAACGACCTCATCAACGTGTTCGCCGAGGCGGGCGCCGGGCTCTTCGCCGCCCCGGCGGCCATCGTCGCCGACATCCGGGTGCGCTACGCCGTGGAGGTGGTGGGGCGGGCCGCCGGCGTGCTGGAGCGGTATTACGCCATCACGTCGGAGCGCCGCCTGACCCACCCGGTGGTGGCGGCCCTCACGGAAGGTGCCCGGGCCGAGCTGGCCGGACTGATGGAGGGCCGGTAGGGGGAGACGGAAAAGAGGGGACGGAAAGGGGGGCCGGCCTCAGGGCCCGGCCCCCCTGCGCTCGCGCTAGGGCTCCGTCGCCGCCTTCGCCTGCGGCGCGAGCCAGTGCCCGAACCACTGGCGCAGGCGCCCCAGCCGGTCCACCAGCAGCCAGGGTTCCCCGGTGCGGGACAGGTCGTGGGTCGAGCGTGGGTAGCGGAGGAACTCCACGGGCACGCCCTGCTTCCTCAGCGACATGAACCACTGCTCTGCGTCGGCCATGGGGGTTCGGTGGTCCTCTTCCGACTGCACGATGAGCGTGGGCGTCGTCACGTTCTCCACGTGCTTGAGGGGCGAAAGGTCCCAGTACAGCTCCGGGTTGTCCCAGGGCTTGCCGTAGAACTCGAACTCGGTGAGCCCCTGGGCGTCGGAGACCCCGTACCACGAGAACCAGTTGCTGATCATGCGGTCGGCCTGGGCGGCCTTGAAGCGGTCCGTCTTCGTGGTGATCCACGCCGTCATGAAGCCGCCGTAGCTCCCCCCCGTGACCCCGATGTTCTCCGCGTCGACGTCGGGGCGTTGGATGGCGATGTCCACCGCCTTCATCAGGTCCTCGTAGTCCTCCATGCCCCACCGGCCCCGGGTGGAGTACGTGAAGTCGGCACCGTACCCGCTGGACCCCCGGGGGTTGGTGTAGAGCACGAACATCCCCGCGCCGGTGATGTTGTGGAACTCGTCGAACCACCCCTCGCCGTACGCCGAGTGGGGTCCGCCGTGGATGTAGAGGACGAGGGGGTACTTCTTCCCCGCCTCGTACCCGTGGGGGAACTGGAGCCACGCCTCGATCTCGAGGCCCCCCACCGACGTGTAGGTGAATCGCTCGGCGCCGGGCCACGCGATCTCGGCGTTCAGCTCGTCGTTGAAGCCGGTGAGTCGGCGCTCGTTCTTCCCGTCAATGTCGGACAGGAACAGCTCGGTGGGCTTGTCCACCGACGTGGCGACGAAGGCCACCTTCCGGAACGCCTGGTCGTAGGTGAAGCCGTTGATGCGCCGCCGGCCGCCGACCACCTCGGTGAGGGAGCCGCTCTTCGGGTCCAGGTGGAAGAGCGCGGTGCGGCCGCCGATGCTGGCGCTCATGGCGATGCGCCCGTTCCTCATCCACTCGAAGCTCCCCGGCTCGTACTTCCAGTCGCCCAGGACGTTGCGGGGCTCCCCTCCGGCGGCGTCCACCACCCAGATGCGGCCGTTGGAGGTGCGGGTCAGGCTGGACTCGAAGGCGATCTGCTTCGAGTCGGGCGACCAGGCGAGGCTCCCCTCGTTGCCGTCCTGCGCGGTGAGGCGGCGGGGCTCGCCGCCGTCCACCGACACCACGAAGACGTCGGCGTCGTTCCTCGGCGCCTCGTCACGGTCGGCGTCGTAGGGCAGCCTGGCCAGGGAGTCGCGCTCCGCCTGCACCACCGAGTCGGGGCGCAGCTCCGGGTCGGCCACGAAGGCGATCCAGCGGCCGTCGGGCGACACCACGGCGCCCCGGTGGGCGTAGCGCGTGTCGGTGAGCTTCACCTTGGCGGTGTCGCCGAAGGCCTGCTTCCAGATCTGGGCGGGGTCCCACTCCCGGGCCTCCCGGCGGTTGGGAAGGAAGCCCCGCCCGTTCCCTTTGTACGGGAACTCCACGATCTGCATGCCGTCGAAGCGCCGGGCGTCCACGGGCTGGGTGACGCTCCCGAAGGGCGGGCGGGCCATGGGCTTCATACGGGCGAAGGGATCGTCGCGGGACGTCTCTCCCTCTCCCTCCTCCGCCTCGTCGTCGTCGCCGGCCCCCTCCGTCCACACGGCGAAGGCGCCGCTGGTGGGCACCGAGCCCGAGGGCCAGTCCTCCATCTGGAACGCCTCCCCCGAGGGGGAGCGGTCCATGCGCAGCACCCAGGTGGTGCCGTCGCCTCCGGGACGCCGTGACGTGAAGAACAGGTAGGCGCCGTCGTGGGACCAGCGGGGGTTGGAGCTCTCCGTGCCCGGCGACGTGAGGCGCACCGGCTCGCCCCCCGACGTCTCGACCATCCAGACCTCCGAGTGCCGGCGGTTGTCGTCCTCGTCCACCGTGGTGACGGTGAACGCGACGTGGCGCCCGTCGGGGGACATGGCCGGGGAGGAGAGCGTGGTGAGCCTGTACCAGTCCTCGGGGGTGAACGCCCGGCCCTGGGACTGCTGAGCCGAGAGGGGTAGGGCGAGGAGGGCCAGGAGGCCGAGGAGGAGCACGGGGCGGCGCATACCGGGACTCCGGTGGGCGTGGACGGGTTTCGGGGAAGGGCAGGCAGCGACGATAGGCGCTCGGGCCGGACGCGGCCAGGTGGGGCTTCCGGAGCCGGGGCGGGTCGTGTATTATGCACAACGCATAATATTCCCGACCCGCAGCCCCGAGTCCGCCATGGGTTCCTCGTCCCGCGCTCCCCTCAAGCCCGCGCAGCACCTGGCCCTTCTGCTCCTGGCCCAGGAGCCGACGTACGGGGTGGCGCTGCTGGAGCGGCTCGAGGAGCGCTCGGGGGGGAGCCTCCGCCTCAACGCCGGCTCCCTGTACCGGATGCTGGCCCAGCTCGTGGACGACGGTCTGGTGGAGCCGGTGGGGGAGGCGCCCACCGACGCTGGCGTGGGCGCGCGCCGGAAGCTCTACGGCGTCACCGAGCGCGGACGCGCCGTGCTCCGCGCGGAGGCGGAGCGCCACGCCGGTCTCCTGGAGATGGCCCGGGCCCTGGACCTCATGGGCGGGGGGAGCTGAGGTGGCGGAGCGCGGGAGCCCGGATCCCGTCGGCGGCCGCCGCGAACCGCCCGGCGCCCTGAGGGCCCTCGTCCGCCTCTTCCCCCGCCGCCCCCGGGAGGCGTACGGCGGCGAGATGTGGGAAGTGGTGCGGTACCGGTACCAGAAGGAAGGCGGCAGCGGGCCGCGGCGGGCGCGGCTCGCCCTCGAGACGGCGGTGGACCTGGCCTGGAGCGCCGCCCGGGTGTGGACGACGACGATGGGAGGAGGGATCGTGGACGGGTGGAAGGGATGGGGACTGGACGCGCGCTTCGTCGCGCGTACGCTGCGACGGAGTCCGGGCTACGCGCTCACCGCCGTCGCGGTGCTGGCGGGGGCGGTGGCGGTGAACGCCACCGTGTTCAGCTTCGTGCGGGGGACGCTCCTCTACGAGCCGCCGTGGGAGGACCCCGAGGGCGTCATGGCCGTCTGGGGGAGCAACACCGTGGACGGGCAGCTCCGGGACGTGATCTCGGGCCCCAACTTCATCGACCTGGCCAGGGAGGCGCGGTCCCTCGAAGCGCTGGCGGCCTTCCACCACGACGATACGTACCTCACCGGGGAGGAGGGCCAGGAGGTCCTCCCAATGCTGTCGACGTCGGTGGACTTCCTCCGCGTGCTGGGGGTGACGCCGTTCCTGGGCCGGGACTTCGACGAAGGCGACCGGACGTCGTCGGGGCCGGTGGTGGTCCTGGTGTCGCACGCCTTCTGGCGGGACCGGCTGGGTGCAGACCCGTCGGCGGTGGGCTCCTCCGTGGTTCTGGAGGGAGCGCCCCACACCGTCCTCGGCGTGCTCCCCGAGGGCTTCGAGTTCGTGGCGCCCGTGGCCTTCCACCAGCCGCTGCGCGACGACGTCCTGGAGGCCGACGAGCGCTACCGCATCCACTACAACGTGGTGGGGAGGCTGGCGCAGGGTGCCACGCCGGAGGAGGCCACGCGGGAGCTGAGCGGGATCTTCCGCCGCATCGCACGGGAGCACACCGGCCTCGAGGGGTGGAGCGTGCTGGTGGAGCCGCTACGGAAGGCGTCGGTGTCGGCGGTGCGGCCCGTCATCTGGACGCTGGCCGCCACCGTGGGGCTGGTCCTCCTCATCGCGCTGGTGAACCTGGCCACGCTCTTCCGGATCCGCACCGTGGCCCGCGCCGACGAGCTCGCCGTGCGCGTGGCGCTGGGGGCCGGATGGGCGCGCATCGCCCGCGTCCTCTCCCTCGAGAGCGGGACGCTGGCGCTGGCGGGGGCGCTCCTGGGGCTGGCCGTGACCCCGTTCCTCCTGGACCGGGTGACCTCCATGGTCCCCGTCTGGATCCCCATCCCCGACTCCGCCGCGCGGGTCCCGGCGCTGAAGGCCCTCCTCGACCCCGCGGTGGCGGCGGTGTCGGTGGGAGCCGCGGTCCTGGGGGCCGTGGCCTTGACGCTCCCCGGCTTCGTGCGGGCCGCCCGGCGGGGCGCCGCGCCCCGGGGCGGGAGGGTCCACGCCGGCATCGCCGGCACGCGCCTCCTCGTCATGGCGGAGCTGGCGCTGGCCACCGTGCTCTGCCTGGGCGCCGCCCTCACCGCCCGCTCGGCGTCCAACCTCCTCTCCGCGGAGGTGGGCATGGAGGACCGGGGGCTGCTCTCCCTCTGGGTGGGGGACGTGTGGGGGCTCGACGCGCCGGGGCAGGTGGCCTACTTCCGGGAGATCGTGAGGGAGGTGGAGGAGATCCCCGGGGTGCGCTCGGCGGCGGTCATCGACTACCCCGACTTCCTCGCCGAGGACGACTACGCCCGGGTGTACTTCCTGGACCGGGAGCTGCAGCCCGTCACGAGCCAGCGGGAGGAGTGGCGGCGGGTGAGCGAGGGGCTCTTCGAGACCACCGGGATGCGCATGGTGGAGGGACGGAGCTTCGCCCCCGACGACTTCGAGGGCACGCCCCGCGTGGCCGTGGTGAATGAGGCCTTCGCCCGCAAGCACTACCCGGGCGGCGGGGCGGTGGGCGCGTTCCTGAGCACCCACGAGGAGCACTACCGGGACCTGGAGGTCGTGGGCGTGGTGGCCGACCTCCGCTCCCTGGGTCCGGCGGCGGCGCCGCCGCCCATGCTCTACGTGCCGAACCAGGGAGCCCCGAGGGGCACCGTGGGGATGTACGTCCGCGTGGAGGGCCAGCCCATGGAGTACGCCCGGGCCGTGCGCGACGCCATCTCGTCGGTGGACCCGTCCCAGCCGGTGGCCGACATCGTGCCGGTCTCCGAGCTGGTGGGGGCGTGGGTGGCCATCCCCCGCGCCACCAGGACGCTCCTCTCGGGCCTCGCCGCGCTTTCCCTGCTCCTCTCCGCCGTGGGGGTCTTCGGCGTGGTGTCCTACGCCGTGCGGTCCCGGCGGAGCGAGCTGGGCGTGCGCATGGCGCTGGGGGCGTCGCCCCAGCGACTCAAGGCGGGGGTGGTGTCCGCGGTGGTGCCCCAGGTGGTCGTGGGCATCGGCGTGGGCCTCGCGGCCGGGGTGGTGGCGGCGCGGGGTGCCCGCGCCGTCCTCTTCGGCGTGAGCCCCTTCGACCCTCTGTCGGTGGCGGGCGCGGTGGCGGCCATGGCGGCGGCGGCGCTGCTCGCCACGTACCTGCCGGCGCTCCGAGCCGCGCGGGTGGACCCGGTGGAGGCGATTCGTGGCGAGTGAGGGGAGGCGCGGGCCCCTCGGCCACCTGCCCTGACGGGACCGCTCCTCAGTCCCCCACCGCGGGCGCCGCCCCCTTGGGCATCTCCTCCTCCAGCCTCCGGGCGCGGCGGTTCTGCGCCGCGCCCAGCACCAGCCCCGTCCCCAGCCACAGCGCCGCCACCGGCACGTTGAGGAAGGCGATGGCGGTGAGCCCCAGCCCGGCGGCCGTGAGGCCGTCGTACGACCACGCCCCCACCTGGTCCCCCGAGCGGTAGACGAAGGTGTCGATGAGGTTCTTGGCCTTGTACTTGTCCTCACGGGGGATGACGGTGTACAGCGCCTCCATGGCCGGCTTCATCATCCCGTAGTTCCACCCGCGGCGCAGCACCTGGACGCCCATGAGCACCATGAGCCCCGGGTGGAGGCCGATGAGCGTGAAGCCCGCCAGCGTCACGAAGGGGAGCACCGCCAGCGTGACCCCGAGCCCCAGCCACTTCACGATGCGCCCGGTGAAGAACACCTGGGTGACGAGCGCCAGCACGCTCACCCAGAAGTCGATCTGCGCGAAGAACGCGGTGCGCGCCCCCGAGTCGTCGAAGCTCCGCGCCACGATGTCCGCCTGCTGGAAGTACAGCGCGGTGGACGTGACGGTGAAGAGCAGCATGTAGAGGACGATGCCCAGGAGGTACGGCGACTTCACCGCTCCGGTGATCCCCGCGAGCACGCTGCCGCCGATGGGCTCGTGCTCTTCCTCGTGGGTGCCGATCCCCAGCTCCGTCACCGAGCGGCCCAGGTGGCGCACGCACCACACGGCCAGCTCCAGGACCAGCGCCGAGACCAGCAGCAGGTTCACCGGGCCCAGCCCCCTGGCCAGGAGCGCGGTGATCCCCGAGCCGGTCATGGCGCCCAGCGTCCCTCCCACGGCGATGAACCCGAAGAGGCGCTTGCCCTGCTCCGAGTGGTAGATGTCGGCCATGAAGGCCCAGAACACCGAGACCACGAAGAGGTTGAAGACGCTGGTCCAGTTGAAGAAGATCCGCCCCACCCAGACCGCCGCGTCCTGGGGGACGAGGCGCATGAGGAGGAAGAAGATCACCAGGTTGGCGGAGAAGAAGCGGTACGCGTACGGGATGAACTTCTTCCGCGGGTAGCGCGTCACCACCCACGTGAAGAGGGGGTGGACCAGGAGCGTGCCCACCAGCGTCCCGGTGAAGAGCCACGCCAGGTTCTCCACGCCGCCCAGCACGCCCATCTCCTCCCGGATGGGGCGGATGACGTAGTAGGCGGTGAGGACCAGGAAGAAGTAGAGCGCCGAGAGGAGCATGAGCCCCACCTCGTGGGGGCGCACGTCCACCACCCTGGCCAGCGCCCGGGGGAGGAGGCCGGGCTCGTGCTCGGGCGCGTCGCGGTGCTCCATGGGGAGGGTCGTCCCTTTCTCTTCAGCTCGCCGTCTTCCGCACCGGCCCCCGGATCCAGCGCCCGGGCTTCTCTCCCGTGAGGGCGCCGCCGCGGATCACCGGGACGCCGTTCACCAGCACGTCGTCGATGCCCACGCTGAACTGGTGGGGGTCGGTGTACGTGGCCCGGTCCTGGACCGTCATCGGGTCGAAGACCGCCACGTCGGCCAGCATACCCTCGGCGATGACCCCGCGGTCCGTCTGCCCCAGCCACCGGGCGGGAAGGGACGTCATCTTCCTCACCGCCTCCTCGAGGGAGATGACCTCCATCTCCCTTACGTACCGGGCCAAGATGCGCGGGAAGGCGCCGTAGCTCCGGGGGTGGGGGAAGCCCACGCCATACCCCACCGGGTCGCCGTCGGTGTCGATCATGGCCAGGGGGTGCTGGAGGATCCGCACCACGTCGCCCTCGTCCATGGAGTGGTAGATGGCGCTGAAGCCCCCGGCGAGCTGGAGCTCGATGGCCAGGGCGATGCCCGTCTCCAGGTCGTTGGGGAGCCCCCGGTCGGCGGCGTAGTCGGCCAGCGTCCTGCCGTCGTACCGGCGGTCGGAGGGGAGGACGCGGAACTGGATCCGGGAGATGTCGTGCCCCACCCGGTCCACCTCGAAGATGCGCCGCATCTCCTCCTCGATGCGGGCCCGGGTGGCCGGGTCCGCCACGCGCTCGGCGAACGCCTGGGCGCCCCCGGCCAGCGCCCACTGGGGGAAGAGGATGGACGAGCCGGTGCTGGATGCGGTGTAGGGGTACAGGTCGTGGCTGATGCGCAGCCCGGCGGCGTTGGCCGAGTCGATCATGGCCAGCGTGCGCGCGCTCCACCCCCACTGGCCGGCGCCGGTGGCCTTGTGGTGGTTGATCTGGGCGGGGATGCGGGCCTCGTCGGCGATGCGGATCACCTCCGCCACCGACTCGAGAAGCCCGGAAGCCTCGTTGCGCATGTGGGTGACGTAGATCCCGCCGTGGGCCGAGGCCACCTTCGCCAGCTCGACGACCTCCTCCGTCTCGGCGAAGTTGGCGGGCACGTACAGCAGGCCCGTGGAGAGCCCCAGCGCGCCCTGCTCCATGCTCCGGGCCACCAGCGCCTTCATCCGCTCCAGCTCGTCGGTCGTGGGGGCCCGGTTGTCCAGCCCCATGACCTCCTTGCGGGCCCACGAGTGGCCGGCGAAGAAGCCCACGTTGGGGGCCACCACCAGCGACCCGGCGTAGGCGTCCAGCGGCCAGGGCTGATCCCCCGAGTGGAGGGACGCCATGATCGTCGTGATCCCCTGGCGCAGGAAGTTCTCCGCCAGCGGGTATTCGTGGATGGTGGTCTGGATGTGGGCGTGGTTGTCGATGAAGCCCGGGCTCACCACCCGGCCGGTGGCGTCGATGACCGTGCGCGCCTCCGACGCGTCGATGCCGTCGCGGGACACGGCGGCGATGCGGTCGCCGGAGATGGCCACGTCGGCGCGGAAGCCGGGGGCGCCGGTGCCGTCCACCACCGTACCCCCCTTGATGAGGATGTCGTAGCGCTGGGCTGCGGCGGGGGCGGGCAGGCACGAAAGGGCCAGGGCCAGCGCCAGGGGGAGGAGGCGGGGGGCAGGGGTCATGGGGTGCTCCGGAAGACGCGAAGGGGACCGGCCAATTGGGCCGGTCCCCTCCACCCTTCGCAAGGCCACGGCCCTGCGGGAGTCCGCGCCCGAACCGGGCGCCGCCCTCACCCTCAGGTGAAGCCGCTGCTCCCGCAGCCGCCGCCCGACCAGTTCCCCGTCGAGCCGGAGGACCCGCCGGCGATGATGTTCACCGCCGTGAAGGCCCGCTCCACCTTGGTGCCGCCGCACTTCGTACAGACCCGCCCCTCCCCTTCGGAGTAGGCGGAGATGGAGAGGCGCACCTCGAAGGACGCGCCGCACTCCTGGCAGACGAAATCGTAGCTTGGCATATTGAATAATATTGATAAATACATGTTGTGGGAAGGGGCGGACTCGGGCTGACGGACGGAGCGGGGGGGGCTTATCATCCGGAGTCCCAGCGCGGAGCGGCCGGCCCCCGGGGCCGGGTCGCATCGCGCCGGGCCCCACCGCACCCCGCCCGACAGGAAGCGCACCATGTCCCTGGCGACCCCGTCCTCCGTTCGCGCCGGCCTCCTGGCCCTTGTTCTGGTTCTCGCCACCGTCTCTCCGACCTCGGCCCAGACCCCCTACCGGCCCGAGGCGCTCACCGCCGAAGACTATGCCCGCGCCGAGCGCCACCTGGCGGCGAACCTGAACCCGCTGGTCCTGGGCGCCTCGGTCCGCCCCACGTGGCTGGAGGGTGACCGCTTCTGGTACCGCAACGATTTCGCCGACGGCGCGGAGTTCGTCCTGGTGGATCCGGCGCGGCGCACCCGGGCCCGGGCCTTCGACCACGACGCCGTGGCCCGGGGCCTCTCCGCGGCGACGGGGGAGACGGCGCGTCCCTTCGACCTCCCCTTCAACGCCTTCGACTTCGTCGACGGCGGGATCCGCGTGCAGGTGGAGGGGAAGGCGTACGTCTGCGACCCGGCGGCGGCGCGCTGCTCGGAGACGCCGCGCGAGGCCGGGCTGGGGCGGAACTTCGTCCTCTCTCCCGACGGGACCAAGGCGGCCTTCCGCCGTGACGACAACCTCTGGGTGAAGGACGTGGCCACCGGTGCCGAGACCCAACTCACCTTCGACGGCATCGAGGACTTCGGCTACGCCACCGACAACGCCGGGTGGACGAAGAGCGACCGGCCCGTGGTGCTCTGGTCCCCCGACTCGAGGAAGATCGCCACGTTCCAGCACGACGGCCGGGGCGTGGGGGAGATGGGGCTGGTGAGCACCCGCGAGGGCACGCCCCGCATCGAGGTGTGGAAGTACCCGCTCCCCGAGGACTCGGTGATCTTCCGGATCTCCCGGGTGGTGGTGCACCTGGACGGACCCCGCGTGGTGCGCCTCCAGATGCCGCCCGACCCGCACCGCTCCACCATCTGCGACCACATCTCCTGCGGGGGCACGTTCTCCGACGTGGAGTGGAGCGCCGACTCCCGGCGCCTGGCCTTCGTGTCGTCGTCCCGGGACCACAAGGAGGCCCGCCTCCGCGTGGCCGACCCGGAGACCGGCGCGGTGCGCGACGTCCTGGACGAGCGGGTGGAGACGTTCTTCGAGTCGGGCTTCAACATGGTGAACTGGCACGTGTTGAACCGGACCGACGAGGTGCTCTGGTGGTCCCAGCGCGACGACTGGGGACACCTCTACCTGTACGACCTGGGCACCGGGCGCCTGAAGCGGCAGATCACGTCGGGGGCGTGGAACGTCCTCCAGCTCCGCCACATCGACGAGCAGAGCCGGACGCTCTACTTCACCGGTGCCGGCCGCGAGAAGGGCGACCCCTACTTCGAGTACTTCTACAGCGTGTCCATGGACGGCGGCGAGCCTCGCCTCCTCACTCCCGACAGCGCCAACCACGTCATCACGCTGTCGCCCTCGGGCCGGTACTTCGTGGACTCGTGGTCCACGCCCCTGAAGCCCCCCGTGACCGTGCTCCGTGACACGCGGGGCCGGGAGGTGGTGAAGCTGGAGACGGCGGACATCTCCCGCCTGGTGGCGGCGGGGTGGAAGGCGCCCATCCCCTTCGTCACCAAGGCCCGGGACGGCGTGACGGACCTGTACGGGCTCATGTACACGCCCACCGACATGGACGAGACGAAGAAGTACCCCGTCGTCAACTACCTCTATCCCGGGCCCCAGACGGGCTCGGTGGGGAGCCGCTCCTTCGGGGCGGCGCGCCGGGACAACCAGGCCATCGCCGAGCTGGGCTTCATCGTGGTGGAGGTGGACGCCATGGGCACGCCCAAGCGCTCCAAGTCGTTCCATGCCGCCTACTACGGCGACATGGGCGACAGCGGGCTTCCCGATCAGGTGGCCACCATCCAGCAGCTCGCCCGGCGCCACCCCTGGATGGACGTGGACCGGGTGGGGATCTGGGGGCACTCGGGTGGGGGCTTCGCCTCCACCGCGGGCATCCTGCGCTTCCCCGACTTCTACAAGGTGGCCGTGTCCCAGGCGGGGAACCACGACAACCGCATCTACGAGGACGACTGGGGCGAGAAGTGGCAGGGGCTCCTGGTGGAGAACGCCGACGGCACCACCAGCTACGACAACCAGGCCAACCAGCTCGTGGCCCGGAACCTCAAGGGGAAGCTCCTGCTGGCCCACGGCACCATGGACAGCAACGTGCCCCCCAACAACACGCTGGCCGTGGTGGACTCCCTCATCGCGGCGAACAAGGACTTCGACCTCATCATGCTCCCCAACCGGGGGCACGGCTTCGGGAACGAGCCGTACATGATGCGCCGCCGGTGGGACTACTTCGTGAAGCACCTGCTGGGGGCGGAGCCGCCGAAGGAGTACGCCATCGGGAGGCGGCCGGTGAGCTGAGGGGGGAGGGCCCCCGGGGAGCGGCGCCGTTGCGGGGCCGTGACCCCGGGGGCTTGCGGGAACCCGAGGGGCCCCGGTAGGGTCCATGCTCATCCACGCGCGCCTGGTGGTCCCGTTCCCAACGGTGTCGGCGCGCACGACCCCCCGCACTTCCCCAGGAGTCTGCCCATGCGCGTAGCGCGCTTCCTACCCGTGTGCTCTCTCGCCTTCCTCGCCGCCTGCGGTACGGTGGATTCGGTTGCAGGTCCCGAGCTCGGAGGGGACGAGACCCTCCAGGCCCAGGCCGACAAGAAGATCAAGCTGGACAAGGACCAGAAGAAGGCGTGCAAGCGCACGCCCCTGACCCTCGCCGTGGCCGGCGAGATCACCGCCGACGACTGCGTGTACGACCTGGCGGGCCGGACGCAGTTCGAGGACCTGTACTCCGTGCGCCCGAAGGACCTGGCGAAGGAGGCCGGGGTGTCCGTCGACGGGTCGCCCAAGCTGACCTTCACGGCCACGGCCGCGTTCAACGGCCTGTGGGGGCTCACCGCCGAGGACAAGGACCCCTTCGCGGGCCTGGTGCTCGGGTCCCGGACGTTCGTGGCGAACACGCCGCGCGCCTTCTCCGTGGTCGGTGGCGAGAAGGAGTACGGCATGTTCTTCAGCGGGTTCGACGAGACGCAGCTCGGGAGCTACGCCCTGGCCACCACGGTGTCGGCGGGCGGCGCCTGGCAGTGTGGCGAGCTGGTCTTCCTGGCGGGCTCGGCCAGCTTCTCCGGCAACATCTCCCCGGCCACCGGCTGCGCGGGCACGATCCAGTTCGGCCCCAACGCCGGCAACCCCCTCTACTACCAGTACCGGTACGCCAAGCTCGAGGCGGGCAAGAGCTACACCGCCACGATTTCGGGCATCGACCCGAACACGCCGGCGGTGACGCTCTTCATGGTCCACTTCCCCAACGGTGGGGGCACGGTGGACGAGACGCTGGACTTCAGCGCCTCGCCGGGCGACACCGACCGCTCCATCACGCTCACCGCCAGCGTGACGGGGTACTACTACGTCGAGGTGAGCACGATTCCCGGCCAGCCCTCGAGCTTCCAGTTCTCCTTCTCGGAGAACTGAGGCCGGCGTTCCGGGCTGGGGCCCACCTGGCCCCGTGTGACGCGACGCCCCCGGCGCCCTCCACGGGCGCCGGGGGCGAATCGCTTCCGCCTGCGGGGCTCCCGCCTACAGCGCCCCCGTCGCCACCTTCTCCAGGTTGCCCAGCTCCTCCACGTAGAGGCGCTTGAGGAAGGGGGGCGCCGCCAGGCGCTCGAACCAGGCGCCCCGCCCCTGGGGGGTCCAGGTGGTGTCGATGGTCACCGCCGCGTGGCCGCCCGCCACGGGCTCGACACGGAAGGTGGTGACCACGTCGCTGCCGTCCACGCCCGTCTCCACAAGCACGCGCCCCGGCTCCGGCTCGGTGATGGCGGCCCGGGCACGGTTCACCTTGCCGAAGGCCTTCATCCCGAAGTTGATGACCGTGCCCTCGCCCCGGCCGCCGCTCTCCACGGTGAGATCGGTGAAGACCCGCGCGGGGAGGATGAGGCGGTGGCCGAGGGTGTAGTCGGCCAGGACGTCGTAGACCTTGCGCGGGGGGGCGGCGACCCGGCGGGTCACCTTGACGTGGATGGGCTTGCCGGGCATGGCGTGCTCGGGGTTGGTCGTGGGGCTACGGTTACGCTGCGGGAAACGAGCGGGGGCGCCGCCGCGTGACACGGACGCCGTCCACCCTCCCGTCTCGAAGACCGGATCCTCGGTGGGGGGGGCTCAACCGGGGCCGGCCCAGCGGGGCTCGCCTGGCGGCTCCTCGTACCGCATCATGCACCCGGATGCCCACGCCCCACCGGAGCGAAAGCCCATGTCGCCGGATCCTCGCCGAATCGCCGCAGCGTTCCTCCTGACCGCCGCCCTGGGCATCGCGCCCGCCGCCGGGCCCCTCTCCGCCCAGGCCGCCCCCCGGGCCATGACCGTGGTGGACCTCATCGACCTGCCGTCGCTGGGCGAGCCCCAGCTCTCCCCCGACGGCCTCCAGGTGCTCTTCACCCGCACCGACACCGACTGGGGGCGAAACCGCACCGTCACCCACGTATGGCGGGTGGACGCCGACGGCTCCGACGTCCTGCAGCTCACCCGGGGAGAGGACGGCGAGTCGTCGCCCCGGTGGTCCCCCGACGGGACGCGCATGGCGTTCCTCGCCGACCGCGCCGACGACCAGCCCACGCAGGTGCACCTGCTGCGCAACGCCGGCGGCGAGGCCGAGGCGCTGACGAAGCACGCCACGTCGGTGGGGAGCATCCAGTGGTCGCCCGACGGCAGGTGGATCTACTTTCTGGCCTCCGACGACCGCTCCGACGACGACAAGAAGAAGCAGCGGGAGCGCGACGACGTCTTCGCCTACGACGAGAACTACCAGCAGCGCCACCTGTGGCGGGTGGAGGTGGCCACGGGCGAGGAGGGGCGCGTGACCGAGGGGGACTTCTCCGTCCTCGGCTACCAGCTCTCCCGCGACGGCTCCATGGTGGCCCACCACCGGAGCGTGAGCCCCCTCTTCGGTGACAACGACCAGGGAGAGGTTTGGGTCATGGACGCCGACGGCTCGGGCGCCCGCCGGCTCACCGACAACGGCGTCTCAGAGGGAGGTGCCGAGCTGTCCCCGGACAACCGGTGGGTGGTCTTCACCTCCGACTCCCGCGCCGACCTGGGGGAGAGCTACTACAACACCAACGTCTTCCTCGTGCCGGCGGCGGGGGGCGCCGTGCGGGAGCTGGCGACCGGCGTGGGGCACGGCCTCGACCAGGTGACGTGGTCCTCCGACGGTCGGGCTCTGTTCGTGCTGGCCAACACCGGAGTGCGGGACCGCCTCTTCCGCCTCCCGGTGGACGGCGGGGAGATCACCCCTCTCACCGACGGCGACGAGGCGCTGGGGTCGTGGAGCTACCTTCCCGGCCCCGACCGCCACCTCCTCACGCGGCGCACCTCCCAGAGCCCCGGCGACGTGTGGCTCCTGGGCGCCGACGGGGGGGGCGCGGCCCAGGTGACGGCGGTCTTCGCCGACCTCCCCCGCAGGTTCCGCCTCCCCCGGGAAGAGGTGGTCCGGTGGCGCGGGCAAGACGGCGTGGAGGTGGAGGGCCTCCTCTACCATCCCCTGGACCGCCGGGAGGGGGAACGGGCGCCGCTGGTGGTTCAGACCCACGGCGGCCCCTCGTCCAGCGACCAGTTCGGCGGGGCGTTCAGCTCGTCGAACTACATCCCCGTGCTGGCGTCCCTGGGCTACTTCGTCCTCAAGCCCAACTACCGGGGGAGCACCGGGTACGGCGACGACTTCATGCGGAACATGGTGGGGAGCTACTTCGACCAGTCCCACCTGGACGTGATGACGGGCGTGGACCACCTCATCGCGCAGGGTCTGGTGGACGGCGACCGCATGGCCAAGATGGGGTGGAGCGCCGGCGGCCACATGACGAACAAGATCATCACGTTCACCGACCGCTTCAGGGCCGCCTCGTCGGGGGCCGGCGCCGCCAACTGGATCTCCATGTACGCCCAGTCCGACGTGCGCACGTACCGCACGCCCTGGTTCGGCGGGACGCCGTGGGAGGCCGACGCCCCCACCGACGTGTACTGGGACTCCTCGCCGCTGAAGTACGTGTCCAACGTGAAGACGCCCACGCTCTTCCTGGTGGGCGGGGAGGACGTGCGTGTGCCCCCGCCCCAGTCGGTGGAGATGTGGCGGGGCGTGAAGCACCAGGGGGTGCCCACCCACCTGTACGTGGCGCCCCGGGAGCCCCACGGCTGGCGGGAGCTCCGCCACCGCCTCTTCAAGGCCAACGTGGAGCTGGACTGGTTCGAGAGGTGGGTCATGGAGCGCGCGTGGACGTGGGAGACGGCGCCGGGCAAGGCCGAGGCAGAGAAGCCCGTGTCGGAGCCCTGACCGTGCTCGGCGTCCCCGCCGTCCGGACGCTGCGCGCCGGCCTCCACCTCCTGGAGACGGAGGTGGCGGACTTCGACGTGCGCGCCGCCGTGCTCGTGGGCCGGGAGCGGGCGGTGGTGTTCGACACGCTGGCCCACCCCGGGCACCTGGCGCCGGTGCCCGAGCTGGTGGGAGGGCTGCCCGTGACCGTGGTCTACTCCCACGCCGACTGGGACCACGCCTGGGGAACGGGGGCGCTGGGGGTGGTGGAGGCGGTGGTGGCCCACGCCGCGGCCGGCCTGCGCTTCGGCGCCGACGTGCCCGCGGAGCTGGCGCGGCGCCGGGAGACGGACCCGGATCGTTGGCGCGACGTGGTGCTCGTGCCCCCCACCGTCACGTTCGCCGAACGGCACGAGGTCGAGCTGGGCGGGGCGACGCTGGAGCTGTACTCCCTGCCCGGTCACACCGCCGACTGCGTGGTGGGCTTCGTCCCCGAGTGGGGGCTGCTCCTGGCGGGGGACACGGTGGAGACGCCGCTCCCCGTTGTGAACGACGGCCGGGTGGTGTCGGCGTGGGTGGAGGGGCTGGGCCGGTGGCTGGACGACCCCCGGGTGACCACCGTTGTCCCCTCCCATGGCCGGATCGGGGGAAGGGACGTCATCGCCGAGACGCTACGGTACCTCCGGGACCTGGCGGCGGGACGCGATCCCGCCGACCCGGCGACCGTCGCTCCGTTCTACCGCAGGACGCACATGGAGAACGTGCGGCGCGTCCGGGAGGCCGGGCTCAGCGCCGGATCCTGAAGAACACGATGGCACCCACCAGCGCGAAGCCGATCGCGGCGGCCAGGACGGCTTCGCTGTCCCACTCCACGGCTTCCTTCGCCCGGGGCGCGCGGACGGCCTGGTCCTCGTGGATGCCGCAGTAGGCTGAGCCCTCCTGGGCGTCCCGCTTGCACCGCTCCCCCTTCTGGGTGATTCCCTCGCACTGGGCCACGCGTCACCTCCTGTTTCGAGCCACCCCACACCCTCTACTACGGCAGGAAGGCCCCGGTGGTTCAACGGGGGGTCGCCAGGGACCGGAAGCGCAGGCGGCCGGGGAGATCGGGGACGGGCTCCGGCGTCGCCACGCGGAGGCGCACCGTGTCCCCGGGGACCACGTGCAGGAAGTCGTCGGAGACGCGGGAGTCGGCGCCCTCCACGTCCAGGCGGAGACCGTAGGCGAAACGGTCGGCGGTGAGGGCCAGGTCCCAGCCGCCGCCCGACTCCACGGCGGAGACGACGCGGACGCCGGGGTCGGGGAGGAGGAGGTCCTTCGGGGGAACGAGGAAGGCGTGGTCGCGGGCGAGGAAGGGGGAAGGCGCGTCCGGGGCCCCTGACGTTTCATCTGAAACGTCTCCTCGCGCGGCCGCTGTCCCCGCCGACGTTTCCGCGGAAACGCGTCCACCCGCGCGGCCCGCTGCGCGGAGTTCGGCGATCACCACCACGCTCCGGGGATCTGCGCCCCCGGGGAGGAGGGAGCCGACGGTGCCGCTCCAGGCGGGCGACGGTGCCGCCGTGGCGCCGGGGGTCCCGGGGGCCGGCGACGACCGGCCCGACGCCGGCGCGCCGCCCGCCCCCTCCACCGCCACCTCCCGCCGCGCCAGCTCCCACCCCCCGAAGTCCACCACCCTCACCACCAGCGTGCCCGCCACCGACGTGTCCGACGCCACCCAGACGGCCACGGTGTCGGCCCACCGGTCGGCCAGCACCGCGACGGTTGCGAAGACCCGGCGGGCCTCGTGGTGGAGCGCTTTCCAGCGGCCCAGGGCGTCCACGCTGGACCAGGACACCACGGGCCAGGTGTCGTTGAGCTGCCAGTAGAGCGTGCCGCCGGTGCGGGGCCACGAGCGTCGGTGGGCCTCCAGCGCCAGCCCCACCCCCTCGGCCTGGGCGAGCTGGCTCACGTGGCTCCAGGCGTCCAGGGAGTCGTCGTGGGGGACGGGCCACTCCCGCTCCAGGTACGTTCGGATGGTCTCGTACCCGGTGGGGTGCTTCTGGTGGGCCCGCATCACCGGGTCGGCCAGCCCGGCGGGTGGGGCCGCGCCCTCGTCGGCGAAGGCCGCCAGCGTCGCGGGGTGGGGGAGCGCCTGGAAGCCGAACTCGCTGGCGAAGCGCGGCACCTTCTCGGCGTAGACGCGGAAGGGCTCCATCCCCCACCACACGCCCCAGTAGTGGGCGTCGCCCCGGGTCAGGCTCTCGGGGCGGCCCCACCCCAGGCGGGGCGACGACGGCACGTACGGCGCGCCGGCGTGGAGCCGGGCCACGGCGGCGGGGAGGACGTCCTCGAAGATGCGCTCGTAGGCCGCCTCCACCTGTTCGGCCACCTCCGGCCCGTACGCGTCCCGCCACCCCCAGTTCGCCCATCCCTCGGCGACCTCGTTGTTGCCGCACCAGAGGGCGAGGCTGGGGTGTCGGCGGAGGCGGCGGACCTGGTCCTCGGCCTCGGCCGCGACGGAAGCGACGTACGCAGAATCCCCCGGGACGAGCGTGTTGGCGAACATGAAGTCCTGCCACACCAGGAGCCCGGCTTCGTCGGCCAGGTCGTAGAACACGTCGGGCAGGTAGACGCCGCCGCCCCAGACGCGGAGCATGTTCATGTTCGCCGAAACGGCGTCGGCCACGAGGCGGGCGTATGTCGTTGAGTCGGCCCTGTGCGTGAAGTGGTCCGGGGGCACGACGTTGGCGCCCCGTGCGAAGACGGGCTCGCCGTTCACGCGGAAGGTGAAGCTCTCCCCCACGGCGTCGGCCTCGGTGACCAGCTCCACGGTGCGGAGCCCCACCCTGGTGGCGTACCGGTCCCACCGGTCGCCCAGCACGGCGTCCACCTCCAGGGTGTACAGGCGCCCGGGCTCCCGCCCCATGCCCCGGGGCCACCAGGGCTGGGCGCCCCGCACGGTCACGTCCACTTGGTAGCTGGCCAGCGTGCCCGGCGCGGGGGCGGGGACCTCCTTCACCACGGGATCGAAGGCCAGGTCGGGGCTGCGCACCCCGATGCGAACCGGGGTCCCCATGGTGGCCGCGGCCACCTGGTAGCTCACCGCCAGGCGCACCCGGGCCGAGTCCCGCTCCGCCCCCAGCCAGGTCACCCCCGCCACCCGGGCGCCGGCGATGCGCACGCCGCTCCACGCCTCCAGGCGCACCGGCCGCCAGATCCCGGCCGTGACGTACCGGGGTCCCCAGTCCCAACCGAAGTGGAAGGCCGCCTTCCGGCTGAAGGCCCGCGTCCCCCGTGCGTCGGGCTCCTGGTGGGGGATGGGCCAGGCGTGGGCCGCGGCCCGGGCCGCGCCCCTCGCCGCCTGGGGCGCGAAGCGGACGGTGAGCGTGTTCTGCCCCTCGCGGAGGCGGTCCCGCACGTCCACGCGCCACGTCCGGAACTGGTTGTCCGCCTCGAGGACCACCTCGCCGTTGAGGCGCACGACCGCCCAGGTGTCCAGACCCTCGAAGACCAGCTCCACCCGCTCCCGGCGCAGGAGAGGCGCGCCCACCTCCAACTCCCGCCGGTAGACCCAGGTGCCGTCTTCGATCCAGGCGAGCTCGGCCTCGTGGTCACCGCGCAGCGGGTCGGGGATGCGCCCGGCGGCCAGGAGGTCGGTGTGGACTGTGCCGGGAACCGTGGCGGGGATCCAGGCCGACGAGTCCTGGGCAGGGCGGAGGCGCCAACCCGAGTCCAGGGGGACGGTGTGGACCGCCGGGTCGGGACGGCGGCCGCAGGCGGCGGCGAGGAGGAGGGCGAGGCACAGGCAGAGGAGCAGGGGTCGCGGCCCGCCCCCGCCAGGAGACGCTCCCCGTGGGGCTATGGCGCCGCCCCCGGCCCCTCCAGGGCCCGCCCCACCGCCTCGAGGACCTCTTCGATGGTGAACGGCTTGGCGAGCACCGCCTCCGCGCCGAGATGGGCCGCGGCGCCGAGGACGCTTCCCGAAGGCAGGAGCCCGCCCCCGGACATGGCGACGACCCTGGCCTCGGGGAAGGCCTCCTTCACGCGCATGATGAACTCGATGCCGTCCATCTCCGGCATGAAGATGTCCGTGAGAACCACGTCGGTGGGGTGCCCCGCGAAGTGGCGCAGGGCCGTCCGACCGTCGGCGGCCTCCTGAACCTCGTACCCTCCGGCCTCGAGGATCCGGCGGAGCGCCCGCAGGATCTCGGGGTCGTCATCGATGATGAGGATCCGGGGAGTCATTCCTTCTCCTGACCGGATGGGGTCCGCCGCCCAGGCCCGGCGTCCAGAACCTCACGGACGCGCGCCAGGAGGCGGTCCACGACGAACGGCTTCTCGAGGAAGTGCTCGCCGGGGCCGATGGCTCCCCGGCGTGCGATCACCTCGTCAGTGTAGCCGGACACGAAGAGCACGCGCAAACCCGGGTAGAGGCGACGGAGCTCGGCGGCCAGATCGGGCCCGGACATGTCGGGCATCACAACGTCGGTGACGAGGAGGTCCACCCGGCCCCGGAGGCCTTCCATGGTGGCGAGGGCCTCGGCGCCCCGGGACGCGGTGATGACCGTGTACCCGCCTCGGTTCAGCACGCGCTCGGCCGCCGTCCGGACCGCGTCGTCGTCCTCCACCAGGAGGATGGTCTCGGTGCCCCGCGCCCGCCGTCGCTTCGCCTTCGGCTTGGCCTTCACCTCTGCTCCGCCTTCGGAGCGGGGCATGTAGATCTTGAAGGTGGTGCCCTGTCCGGGCTCGCTGTACACCCAGATGTGACCACCGCTCTGGTGCACGATCCCGTGCACCGTGGCGAGGCCCAGCCCGGTGCCCTTGCCCTGACCCTTGGTGGTGAAGAAGGGCTCGAAGATGTGCTGCTGGACCGACGGCTCCATCCCGGTGCCGTCGTCGGTGACCTCGAGGAGCACATAGGGTCCCGGCTCGACCCCGGCGCGGGCCCGCGCGTACCCCCCGTTCAGATCGACGTTCTTGGTCTCCAGGAGGAGGTGCCCACCCCCGGGCATGGCGTCGCGGGCGTTCACGGCGAGGTTCAGCACCACCTGCTCCATCTGGGTGGGGTCCATCTCCACGAGGCCCAGCCCGGGCTCGAGGCGGAAGTCGAGGACGATGTCCTCCCCCAGGAGCGAGCCCAACATGGGGGCCATGCCCTCCACGAGCTCGTTCAGGTTCACGGGCCGGGGGTTGAGCACCTGCTTGCGGCTGAAGGCCAGGAGCTGCTTGGTCAGTCCCACGGCGCGCTGGCCGGCGCTCCGGATGGCCTGCACGTCCTCCTGCTTCGCCTTGTCGCCTTCCAGCTCCGGGAGGAGCATCTCGGCGGTGATGAGGATGGAGGTGAGCACGTTGTTGAAGTCGTGGGCGATGCCCCCGGCGAGGCGGCCCACCGCCTCCATCTTCTGGGCCTGGAGGAACTGCTCCCGGAGCCTCCGGTGCTCGGTGATGTCGTGGCCCACCCCGATGAGGAGGTCCCGGGGCCCCTTGGACTCCGTCCACAGGAACCACCGGGTGGTCCCGTCCCGGGCGCGCACCGGCCTCTCCTCGGGGGGAAGGTCCGGCGCGGTGTCGCCGCGGGCTCGGCCCGCCACGGCCGCGCGCTCCCGCAGGGCCGCTTCGCGGTCCTCCCACGCGAGGGCCCACCAGCCGTCGCCAAGGACCTCCTCGGGGCCGTAGCCGAGGATCTGGCGGAAGGAGGGGCTGGCGTACCGGATCTCCCCCTCCGGTCCGGCCACCAGCACCAGGTCGCCGATGCGGTTGAGGATGCTGTCGGAGAGGCGCAGGGCCTCGTCCGAGCGGATGCGCTCGGTGATGTCCCGGACCACGCCCCGGGTGCCCACCGCCCGCCCTTTGCGGAGGATGGTGGACGGGCGGATCTCCACCACGACCTCCTTCCCGTCGGGGCGCACCAGTGGCGTCGTGACCAGGGGCTCGACGGCGCCCTCGGCCAGCGCCGTGCGGAACCGGTCGGTGAGCTCCGCCTTCATGCCCTCCGGGAGGAACTCAGTGAAGGCCCGGCCTTCCAGCTCCGACGGGCCGGCCACGCCGTGGATGCGGGCCAGGGCCGGGTTCGCGAAGGTGATGACCCCCCGGCCGTCGGTGACGAAGATCCCGTCGTTGACGGCGGTCACCAGGGCGCGGAAGCGCTCCTCGCTCTCGGTGAGCTCCCGGGCACCCTCGCTCACCCGAACCTCGAGCTGCCGCCGGCTCCGGGCCCGCGCCAGCGCGTCGCCGATCTGGCTGCCGATGCCGTACAGGACGACCCGCTCCTGCTCTTCCAAGGGCGAGCCGTCGTCGGGGAGCACGTTGAGGACGCCCACCACCTGGCCCCCGGCGGCGAGGGGCACGCTGGCGTGGTGGCCAACGCCCGCCGAGCCCGTGGCGGCGATGCGCTCGCACTCCAGGATGACCGCTACGTCCTCCAGTTGCCCATCGAGGAGCATGCGCCGGCACCGGCACGGTCCCTCCAGGGCGCCGGGCCCGCCCAGCGCCGGCGGGAGGTTGCGGGTCCCGGCCAACTGGAACTCCGACGCCCCGTCCCGGAGGGAGATCCACGCCGCCCCCACGCCCGGGAGGCGGAGGAGGCCGTCCAGCGACGTGTTCACCACGTCGTCCTCCGTCGTGCACCGATTGAGCGCCACCGCGATCTCGTGCATCCCGGCGAGGCGCCGGCGGGACCGGGCGAGGCTCTCCTCCCGTCGGCGCAACTCGCGGTTCTGGCGAACGGCGTCCTCGAAGGTGGTGACCAGGACGTCGGCGAGGCGCGCCGGGTCCGACATCAGACGGAAGTCGCCGTGGGGTGTCCTGACGCCGATGCCGGCCCCGGCCCCACCGTGCGAGGGAGGACGCCACGTCGCCAGGAGCCTCTGGACCCGCTCCACGAGGTGCTCGGGCGTGTGCGGCGGGGGCAGGATCTGGTCCGCTCCCGCTTCGAGGCCCCGGATCAGCTCCAGGGGGTCGGTGAGGTCGGAGCGGAGGATCACCGGGACGCCGGGGTGGTCCGCCTTCACCCGCCCGTCGCCGAGTGGGTGGCCGGCGGCGGCTTCACCCGGGTGGAGGTGACGCCGTGAGGCCCCGGCCGCGCCGCCGGGGGGGGTTCTCCCTGGCCGAGCTCCTGCTGATCATGGTCCTCATCGGCATCCTGGCGGGCGTCGCCGTGCCGAGCATGCGGAAGGCCGTGGACCAGGCCGACGCCGCGAAGGTCATGACGGACGTGCGCAACGTGACGCTGGCGGTGCGCCAGTACATGGAGGCCAACAGCGGCGCGCTTCCCGCCTCGGCCGCGTGGGGCGCGATCCCTCCGGCGTTGACGGAGTACCTCCCCGAGGCCAGCGCCTTCACCTACAAGTCGCTGTCGTACCGGGTGGTGACGCAGAGGGCGAGGGGAACCACGCGCCTGATCATCCGCTACCCCCGCCAGGACCCCATCGGGATGGCGCTCCGGAAGTTCACCAACGCGGACATCACCTGGACGAACACCCGGCTCACGGTCTGGATCGTCGACTAGGCGCGGGCTTCCGGGGCGGCCGCCCCTTCCACGGGTAGGTAGACGAACACCTCCGTGCCTTCGCCGGGCTGGCTCCGGACCTGGACGAAGCCGTTGTTCTGGTGGACCATCCCGTACACGGTGGGCAGTCCGAGGCCCGAGCCATCGCCGAAGCCCTTGGTGGTGAAGAAGGGCTCGAAGGCCCGAACCAGGGTTTCCTGGCCCATGCCCGTGCCGGTGTCCGCCACGCGGAGGAGGGCGTAGGCGCCCGGTGGCACCCGGTCTGGTCCGAGCTCGGTGGCGTCTGCGTCCACCGTTCGTGTGTCGACGGAGACGGTCAACGTGCCCCCTTCGGGCATGGCCGCCACGGCGTTCATGACCAGGTTGACGACGATCTGCTCCACCTGGCTGGGCGAGATCCGGCTCCAGGCCGGATCGGAGGAGACCTTCAGATCGGTTTGGACGCGGGTTCTCGCCATCCGTGACGCGAGGCCCAACGCCGACCCCACCGCGTCCCTGAGGTCCAGGAGCTGCTCGGTCACGATCTGCCTCCGGCCGAAGGCGAGAAGCTGCGACACCATGGCGGCCCCCCGACGCGCCGCTCCCCCGATTTCGAGAATGTCCTCGTGGAGCGGGTGCCCGGGCCCGAGGTCCTCGGCGGCCATGTCCGCGTGCCCGATCACCACGGTGAGGAGGTTGTTGAAGTCGTGGGCGACCCCCCCGGCGAGGCGGCCCAGCGCCTCCATCTTCTGCGCCTGGTGGAGCTGCTCCTCCCGCTCGCGCAGGGCGCTCTGCGCCGCCACCCGCTCCTCCATCTCGAGGCGCAGACGCTCGGTGCGGTCCTCCAGGGCCCGGGTCCGGTCGTGGACCAGCTCCTCGAGCCGCACCCGCTCCGCCTCCAGGCGCCGTGCGCGGAGGCTCGGGACCACCCCCGCCGCCGCCAGGAGCAGGGCCCCGGCCAGGCCGCGGAACCACCACGTCTGCCAGAGGGCGGGAAGGACGGAGAACGAGGCCCGGGCGGGCTCCGGGCTCTCCAGCCCGCCGGGGGCCACGGCCATGACCTCCACCAGATGGCGGCCGGGGCGCAGGCCGGCGATGCGCACCACGTTCTCGCGGACGGGCTCTGACCACCGGGTGTCCTCGTCGGGGAAGCGGTAGCGGAACCGGACGTCCGCCTCGTTGCGGAAGCTGGGTGCGGCGAACCGGAGCGTCACCGCGGCGGTGCGGGCGGGGATCCGGGCGCCGTCGGCCGGATGGGACGTGCCACCGGCGAGGATCTCCTCCACGTACACCGGGGGGGCGCGCCCGGGGAGGGCCGCCGACCGGTCGAAGCGGTAGACTCCGGAGCCGGAGCCGAACCACAGGTGCCCCGAGGAGTCCTCCAGGATCGCCGTCGCCGAGCCCTCGGGGTCCACCAGCCCGTCGCCCCGTCCGAAGTGGGTCATGCCATCGGCGTCCAGGCGGTCGAGCCCGTGGGACGTGAAGAACCAGACGTCGCCTCGCGAGTCCTGCAGCACCTGCCAGACGAAGTCGTTCACCAGGCCGTCGCGGGTCGTCACCCGGCCGATGGAGTCCCCGACGACGTGGAACGCGCCGTCCCCGTTGCTCCCCACCCACATGCCCCGGCCCTCGTCGGGCGCCAACGACCAGACGACCTGGTCGGTGAGACCCTCGTCGGGCCCGAGGCGTGCCAGGGTCTCGCCGTCCCAGATCCGGACGCCACCGCTGCGGAGCCCGAACCAGGCGCGCCCGGCTCCGTCCCGTGCCGTGGTGGTGACGAAGGCGCCTTCCAGCTCCGGGAGGCCCGCCGGTACGATCCGCCCGCGCTCCAGACGAACGACCCCCGCCGACGTGGTGACCCAAACGGCATCGCCATCGGGAAGGAGGCCGGTGACGAACGGGGCCGGGAGTCCGTCGGCTACGCCGAAGGTGCGGGTGGCCCCCTCCTCGAGGACCACGAGCCCGTCGCGCGTGCCCACGTACATCCCCCCCCGGTGGGTAGGGGCCAGGGCGTAGACCCGCTGGTCCCGGACACTGGCGGGAAGGGGCACGCTCCGGAAGCGGTCCCCCTCCAGGACCGCCACTCCCTCCCGGGTCCCCACCCAGACGCGCCCGCGGGCGTCCTCGGCGACGGCGCGTACCAGCCCGGTGGGCAGGCCTTCCCTCACCGTCCAGAGGGAGAAGGGGCCCGGAACGAGCTTGCTCAGGCCGTTCTCGGTGCCGAACCAGATCGAGCCCTCCCGATCCACGAGGACGCGGTTGACCTCATTGGACAGCAGCCCGTTCTCCGTCGTGATCCACGTCGTGGTGTCGCCCCGGACGTGAAGCGCCCCCGTCCGCGTGGCGAACCAGACCCCGCCGGAGCCGTCGTCGAAGGCGTCCGTCACCGTCAGCTCCGCCGCCCCGGGCGTGGACACGGGGGTCATGACGCCGTTCTCGTGGCGTGCCAGGCCGCGGGGACCGAAGATGTACACCGCGTCCCTCGCCACGTGAAGCCGCTCGGCGGGTCCCCCGCCCACGCTGGAGGGGTCGTGGGGCTCGAAGACCCCGTCCTTCAATTCGGCCGTGCCGGCCTGCGTGGTCACGCGGAGCCCGCCGTCGTGAGCCCGGGTCACTCCGGTGACGTGCGGGGAGGGAAGCCCGTCGGCGGTGGTGTAGGTGCGGACGACGGTGCGGTCGCGTACCTCGCTCACGCCCGACTCGGTGGCCACCCACAGAGCCCCGTCGGGATCCAGATGGAGATCCGTGATCGCGTCGCCCGCCAGTGCCTCCAAGGCTCCGAGGCACGACAGGCGCCCCGGGTCGACGAAGCAGACGCCGCCGCCTATGGTGCCGGCGATGATCTCGCCCCCGGGGCCCTCGACGAGATCGACGACGTGGTTGGCGGCCAAGCCGTCGCGGGTGGTGACCGTCCTGAACTCCCGGCCGTCGTAGCGGCTCAGGCCACCGTAGGTTCCGATCCAGATGAACCCCCGCGTATCCTGGAGAAGGGCGAACACCTGTAGCTGGGGAAGCCCCTCGTTGGCGCCATACGCCGTGAAGTTGAGGACCTGGGCGGAGGCCGGTGTGGGGGCGGCGAGGTAGAGGGCGGACAACAGGGCGCCTGGAAGCGCGCGCGGGCGCCGGGGCCGACGGCCGACGGTAGGGGGATGGCGTCTAGTCATGTCCACGGGAATGGTCCCCACCGGAGCGGCCACCGAGGGCACGCTCGACGGCCTCCAGGGCTTGCCGAGCGTCTCCTGCTGCACCGATCATACGCCAACCGGGCCAGCCGAGCCAGCCAGGCTCCACAGCCCCCTGTTCGCCGTTCGTCCGCGGCCCGGTCCGATGGGAAAGACCCCCGGGCGCGACGGACGGAAAGGCGCCAGATGGCGGAGTCGGAGAAGTCGAAGACCACCGTGCTCGTCGTGGACGACGACGCGTCGGTGCTCCGCGTTGCGGGAAAGGTGCTTCGCCGGGCGGGGTACGACGTCGTGGAGGCGAGCGGCGGCCCCGAGGCCCTCGACCTCCTGAAGGGGAGGCCCGACCCCGTTGCGCTGCTCGTCACCGACGTGCTCATGCCGGGCATGGGAGGGCGCGAGGTCGCGGACGCCGCCCGAGAGCTCGTCCCCGGCCTCCGGGTCCTCTTCATGTCGGCCTATACCGAGGACCAGGTGGTCCTCCGGGGGGTTCGGGTGGCCCAGGTCTCCTTCCTCCAGAAGCCCTTCTCCGTCGTCGATCTCCAGAACAAGGTCCGGGAAGTCCTGTCCGCGCCCCCGGACGAGGCGGCGCCGTCGTGACCCCTCTGGGGTCAGCGATGTGCCTCGTGCAGGTGGGCGGCCGACGCGAGGAGGTCGCGGAAGCGGCGTAGCTGCTCCTCGATGGCCTCGACGGACTCCCTCTCCTCCAGATCGTCCTCGAGGAGCAGGAGCTGCGTCTCCGCCAGGGCAGCCGTGAGCACGTTGTTCAGGGCGTGGCGGAGGCGCCCGGCCTCGATGAGAGCGCGGTGCAGGTCGAGGAGCACGGTGGGGTGGGCCCGCGGGTCCGCGGCGTAGGCGCCGAACTCCGCCAGCGTGGCGGGCTGGCCGACGGAGACTGCTCGAACCGTCGTCTCCCCACCGTCGGTGCGGGCCAGCCCGAGACACCACCCTCGGACCGTTGCGGCCTTCTCCGCCAAGGCCAGGACCTCCTCGGCGGACACCGTCTCCTCGTCGACCAGGACGACGCCGTCCGTGCCCGGCACCAGCTCGCCGACGTCTGCGGGGGCGTCGAAGACCGTGACCTCGACCGGGAGCGCGGCCAGGACCCGCTCCCGGCGGGTACCCGGCGCCCCGACATAGCGGACGCGCAGAGGTTGTGTATCAGAGGACATCAGCGTGAACCCGTGCCCGCGAAGCTGCTCTGGGGGGGACTGGGGGGCGTCGATTCGGGGCGCTCCCATCCATGGTGGGAGCCCGCGAGCGTCGGGGCAAGGGCCGTGCTCCCCCCGTCGACGCTCTACCGGTACGGGTCGTCCGTCGCAAGGTGCTCGGCCACGTAGTCGGCCACCCCTTCCTCCACCGGGCGGAAGGGCCGGTCGTATCCGGCGGCGCGGAGCCGCCCCATCTCCGCCTGCGTGAAGTACTGGTAGCGATCCCGGATCTCCTCGGGGGTGTCCTTCCAGGTGACCTCCATGGGCTTGCCCACGGCGGCGTAGAGGGCGCCCATGAACTCGAGCCAGGTCTGCGCGCGTCCGGTGCCGAGGTTGAAGAGTCCGCTCACCTCCGGGCTGTCCATGAGCCACATCATCACGTCCACGCAGTCCTTCACGTAGACGAAATCGCGCTTCTGCCCCCCGTCCGGGTAGTCGGGGTGGTGGGAGCGGAAGAGCGTGACCGGCTCGCCCCGGGCGGCGGCGGGATAGGCCCGGGTCACGCCGCTCATCATGCCCCCTTTGTGGTACTCGTTGGGGCCGTACACGTTGAAGAACTTGAGCCCCACCCACTGGGGCGGCGCGGCGCACCCCTCCGCCACCTGGCGCGCCACCCACCGGTCGAAGGCGTGCTTGCTCCACCCGTACGCGTTCATGGGCACGAGCCGGGCCAGCGCCTCCAGGGAGCCGTCGTCGTCGAAGCCCGCCGACCCGTCGCCGTAGGTGGCCGCCGAGGACGCGTAGAGGAAGGGCACCTCGTGGTGCGCGCACCACTCCCAGAGCGTCTGGGGGAGGCGGTAGTTGGTCTGGGCGATGAGGTCGGCGTCGGTCTCGGTGGTGGAGGAGACGGCGCCCATGTGCACCACGTAGTCCACGTCGTCCTGGCGCCGCTCCAGCATCTCGAACACGTCCTCCGGGGGGACCAGCTCGTCCAGCTCACGGCGGCGCAGGTTCTTCCACTTGTCGTCGCGGCCCAGCTCGTCCACCACGCTGATGGGGCCGGTGCCCGCCTCCTCGAGGCTGGCGACCAGGTTCGAGCCGATGAAGCCGGCTCCTCCGGTGACGACGATCATGGGCGTGCGGGGCTGGGGAAGGGGCGGACGCGCGTCCTCGAAATGTAGGACGCCGGCGCGGTTTGGCACCCCGGGGGCGCCGGGGCACCCGCCTACTAAGAAGATAGTTGACATCCGGGGGCGCGACGCCTAGCATGCTACTAAACCCATAGTAGGAGCGTTCCGTGGACATCCGTTTCACCTCCCGCGAGCTGGACGTCATGGCCGTCCTCTGGGAGCGGGGTCCCTCCACCGTTTCCGAGGTGCAGGAGTCCCTCCCCGACGAGCTGGCGTACACCACCGTGCTCACCATCCTCCGCGTGCTGGAGGAGAAGGGGCACGTCTCCCACACCACCGAGGGCCGGGCCCACCGGTACGCCCCCCTGGTGGAGCGCCGCGCGGCCGGGCAGAGCGCCCTCAAGCGCATCACCGAGCGCCTCTTCGCCGGGTCGCCCGAGCTGCTCCTCACCCGTCTGGTGGAGGACCAGAACGTCTCCGAGGAGGAGCTGCGCCGCATGCGGGACCTCCTGGAGCGGCGCCTGGAGGAGGGGGGATCATGATCGCGTCGGCGATGCTGTTCCTGGTGGCCGTCTCCGCGCTGGCGGCCGCCGGCGCCCTCCTGGGCGAGACGGGGCTCCGGCGCATGGGGGCGCCGACGCGCCTCGCGTGGCTGGCGGCCATGGCGTTCGGGCCCGCGCTCCTGGGCGTGGCCGGACTTCGCCGCCTGGCTCCCCAGGCGCCGGTGGCGACGCCGGCGTGGGCGCCGGTCATCGAGATGCCGGCGCTGACCCTGGGGGCGGCCCCGACGGAGGGCGGACCGGGCGTGGAGGGGGTGGCGCTGCTGGTGTGGCTGGCGGCCGGCCTCGCGTTCCTCGCGCTGGTCGCCCGCACGCATCGCACGCTCCTCCGGGAGCGCTCGGGGTGGGAGAGCACCCAGGTGTTGGGTCGGCACGTCTTCGTATCCACGGACCGGGGGCCGGCGGTGGCGGGGATGCGGGAGCCGTGGATCGTCGTGCCGCGTTGGGTGCTCGCCCTACCCGAGGCGGAGCTGCGCATGGTCCTCCTCCACGAGGAGGAGCACCTGCGGGCCCGTGACACCTGGCTCCTGGGGGCCGCGCTCGCGCTGGTGGCCCTCACGGCGTGGAATCCCGTGACGTGGTGGCAGCTCCGCCGCCTGCGGGCGGCCATGGAGGTGGACTGCGACCGCCGCGTGTTGCGGGCGGTTCCCGACCGCGCCACCTACGGCGCCAGCCTCCTCACGGTGGCGGCGCGGGCCGCGGGCCCGTCCCTGGGGCTGGCGGCGTTCACCGAGCGGTCCCTGAACCTGAAGAGGAGGATCCTGGCCATGACCGAAAAGACGTCGCGTTGGACCGCCATGGGCGGGGGGGTGCTGGTGGTTCTGGGGCTGGTGGTGGGCGTCCAGGCGTGCGGCGTGGAGAGCCCGGTGGGCCTCACGCCCCCGTCGGGGGCCAGGGCCGTGGAGGCGCCCGTAGCTCCGGCGCCGCGCCCCGAGGGGAACGAGGTGCTCCCCGGGGGTGGCGTGGTCTTCACGCCCTTCACCCGGGCGCCGCGGCCGCTGAACCTCGCCGAGATCCGCTCGGCGGTGGAGGAGAACTACCCGCCGCTCCTCAAGGACGCCGGGGTCATGGGCGTCGCGCAGGTGTGGATGTTCATCGACACGCAGGGGGTCGTCACCGACCTGAGGCTCAACCGGACCTCGGGGCACCAGCCCCTGGACGACGCGGCCCTTCGTGTGGCCGGGAGGTTCCGCTTCGAGCCCGCCCTGAACGGCGAGGAGCCGGTGGGCGTGTGGGTCTCCTTCCCCATCGCCTTCGGGGATCCGCGCCAGCCCAGCACGGTCGTCGTCGCGCCGGGGGGAGACGACCCCGAGCCGCCCCCTCCCTCCCGCACCGCGGAAGAGCTGGCCGCCGAGCCCGTCTTCACGCCCTTCACCGTCGCCCCCTCCATCCTGAACCGGGTCGACATCATCCGGGCCATGGAGGAGGCCTACACCCCCGAGATGCGCGAGGCGCGCTTGGTGGGCACGGTGCGCGTCTACTTCTTCATCGACGCCGAGGGCCGGGTGGCGCGCACCCTCATCGACGACAGCTCGGGCGTCCCCGAGCTGGACGAGGCGGCGCTGAGGATCGCGCAGGTGTACGAGTTCTCGCCGGCGCTGAACAAGGACACGAAGGTGCCGGTGTGGGTGTCCTTCCCCATCTCGTTCAGGGTGCCATAGGGAGGGCGAGCAGCGCGTCCGCGAGCGCCCTGTCGTCGTACCGGGTGGGGCGCCCCGACGGACGAAGCGCCGCCGAGACCACCCGGAGGCCCATCGCCTCCAGCTCCGCCCGCTGGGAGCTGGGGGCGCCTTCGTCGAGGAGCACGGCGTCGAGGACGGTGCCGCCGGGCGGCGCTCCCCTGGAGGCCAGCGTCTCCGCCAGTGCGCGGACCCGGTCCGTCACGGTGAGCCCTCCTTCCTCCGGGTCCCCCGGCGGGTTGGGCACGTACACCTTCGGAACTCGCGCGTGGGCCACCGCCCCCGCGATGCCCTCCGGGAGAAGCGCCGCCAGGAGGCTGGTGAGGAAGCTCCCCACGGGGTAGCAGATCAGGTCGGCCCCGGCGATGAGCGCCACCGCCGCCGGGTCGGCGGGGGCCGGGGCGGGACGCGGGTCGTCCAGCGCCTCCGTGAGGAAGAGCGCGTCCACCCGGGCGCGCCCGTTCCACTCCCCTTGGGTGATGCGGTGCTGGCCGGACACCACGCTCCCGTCGTCCATGCGGGCCGCCAGGTGACGGACGGCCTCGGTGACGGGGCGCACCACGCCCCGCACGGGGAGGAGCGCTTCGACGCGCTCCACCGCGCGGCCCAGATGACGGTCCTCCTCCAGCCACGCGCCGGCGAGGACCAGGTTGCCGACGCTGGCGTGGCGGAGGTCGAAGTCTCCGGGCACGGCGCCGAGGAGGGTGTCCATCAGGCCGCGTACGGCCGCGGGGGCCGGCGCGACGAGGGCCGCCAACTCCCGACGGAGGGCGTCCGACGAGGCGTCGGCCTCCAGCCGGTGTCCCAGGAGGTCGCACAGGGCGGCCTCTCCCGAGGACGTCGGGTCCGACAGGGCCAGAAGCCGGTTCCGCAGGTCCCCCACCGCCGGCATGCCCAGCGCCTCGCGGAGCACCGCCGAGCTTCCGCCCGAGTCGAAGGGCGTGACCAGGTGGACGGAGCGGTGGGTGCGCCGCACCAGGTGCCCACAGAGGCCGCGCAGCCCGGAGCCCCCCGTGAAGAAGAGGATGCGGGGTCCCGTGGCCGGGGACGTGGAATCGTGGGACGCGCTCACGAGGGAACGATGGCGGGGAGAGCCGGCGCCGGACAGGGAGGGCGGGCGGACCCGGGCCCCTCCGGCGGGTCCCTGCCCGGCGACTGCCCCGGCTGGCGCCGGGGGCTATATTGCCCCGTCCTCTCCCCCGGAAACCCGAACACGACGCCATGGAAACCAAGCGCCCCACCGTCGCCGCCGCCGAGGAGATCCTCGGGGGGTACTTCCCCGTCCTGGACCACGGGTTCGTCTCGCTGGTGGACTACATGGGGTCCGACGAGGACGTGGAGCGCGCCGCCCGGGTGAGCTACGGGCACGGCACGCGGAAGGTCTCCCAGACCCGGGGGCTGGTGCGCTACCTGCGGCGCCACCGGCACACCACGCCGTCGGAGATGGTGGAGTTCAAGTTCCACTGTGCCATGCCCATGTTCGTGGCGCGGCAGTGGGTGCGGCATAGAACGGCCTGTCTCGCCGAGGGCACGGAGGTCTACTTCGACCTGCCCGGAGGGGTGGAGCGGCGGGGGAATCAGCTCTACAAGCTGCGCATCGAGGACATCTGGGAGCGCTTCCAGCCCACCCGGAACCGCACGCGGCCCGACAAGCAGCGCGATCCCCACTTCAAGCGCGACCGCGTGAAGGGCATGCGCCTCCGGCAGGTGAACGAGGACACGCTCGAGCTGCAGCACACACGGGTCGTGGACGTCTACCGGAATGGTCGGAAGCCGGTCTTCCGCATGGTCCTGGCCGACGGGAAGGCCATCGAGGCGACACGGGACCACCGCTTCCTGTTCGCGGGCGGCTGGGACACGCTGGGCGGCGCCACCGGGGTCCGGGAGACCGGCGGGCGCGCGGTGTGGTCCGATGGCGACCACTACGTCTTCGTGAACGGGGCGGCGGAGCTGATTCCCGCCATGTACCAGGATCCCGTCTGGCTCCAGCGCGAGTATCGGGGCCATCGCCGCTCGATCGGCGACATCGCCGAGGCGTGCGGGGTCTCCTATCACACGATCCGCAAGTGGCTCACCCGGTACCGGCTCACCGAGCCGGGCCGGGGGGACTTCAAGGCGGGTAACAGCGGACCCGCCTCGAACTTCTGGCGCGGAGGAACCGCCACGGACCGGGAGTCCATCGGCCGGTGGACCACGCAGGTGGCGCGCAAGGTGCATGCCGCCAACGGCTGGACGTGCCAGCTGTGTCACCAGCGGGCTTCCGAGCTCCACTGCCACCACGTGGTGCCCGTCTGGGCCGACCTGGACGGTGCCCGCGACGTCGGCAACCTCACCACGCTGTGCGGCGACTGCCACCGCTCCATCGCCGGACGCGAGCTGGAGTACGTCGCGCGTCTCGGCGGGCCCCCGGTGAAGACGGAGTGGCAGCCGTCGCCGCGGGTGGCGTGGAACCGCCTGGACAAAGCGCGCCTCGTGCGCGTCGAGCGCATCGAGTACGTGGGGGAGCGGGAGACGTACGACCTGGAGGTGGAGGGGCCGTACCACAACTTCATCGCCAACGGGATCGTGACGCACAATTCCGTGAACGAGCTGTCGGCGCGCTACAGCCTCATGCCCCTCCTCTTCTATACGCCCCCCCAGGACCAGTTCGCCCTCCAGAGCCGGTCCAACAACCAGGGCAGGGAGGGGGGCGCGCCGCCGGAGGTCTACCGTGAGGCCATCGAGCGCTGGGAGCGGCTCCGGAAGGACGCCGGCGGCACGTACGCCTGGCTCCTGGAGGAGGACGTGGCCCGGGAGCTGGCGCGCATCGACCTTCCCGTGTCCACGTATACCCAGTGGTACTGGAAGATCGACCTCCACAACCTGCTCCACTTCCTGAGCCTTCGCGTGGACCCGCGCGCCCAGTGGGAGATCCAGCAGTTCGCCCGGGTCATCGCCGGGATGGTGAAGCGCGTGGCGCCCCTGTCCTACGAGGCCTGGGTGGACTACGACCTGGAGAGCCGCCCGCTGACCCGGGCCGAGCGGGACGTGCTGTCCCGCCTCCTGACGGCGGACGACGCCGGGGTGCGCGTCCGCGAGGGCGGGTCGGTCTCCGCCGAGGCGCTGGCCGAGGCGGGGCTCTCCAAGCGTGAGGTGGCCGAATTGGCGGAGAAGCTGCAGGCCCCCGACCGCCCCGACTTCGAGCTGGACCTCTCCACCATGCAGACTGCCGAGACCGTCGCCGCGAAGATGTTCCAGGCGGTGCCGGGCAGCTTCGAGTAGGGGCGACCATGGCCAACGAGCATTTCTACCCGGAGATCGAGCCCTGGGCCACGGGTACGCTGAAGGTCGACGCGCCCCACGAGCTCCACTGGGAGCAGTGCGGGAACCCCGACGGAATCCCCATCCTCTTCGTCCACGGCGGCCCGGGCGCGGGGTGCACCCCCTTCGACCGGCGCTTCTTCGACCCCGAGGCCTTCCGTGTCGTCCTCATGGACCAGCGGGGCTCGGGGCGCTCCACGCCCCATGGGGAGCTGACGGGCAACGGCCCCGACGAGCTGGTGCGGGACTTCGAGCGCCTCCGCGAGGAGCTGGGCATCGGCGCGTGGCACGTCTTCGGCGGCTCGTGGGGGAGCACGCTGGCGCTCCACTACGCAGAGACGCACCCGGACGTCATGCTGAGCCTGGTGCTCCGGGGCATCTGGCTCATGCGCGACGAGGAGTTGCGCTGGTGGCTCCACGAGCTGGGCATGATCCAGCCCGAGCTCCACAAGGAGTTCGTGGGGCTCATTCCCTTCGAGGAGCGGGGCGACCTGCTGGAGGCGTACTGGCGCCGCCTCACCGGCGACGACCGGGCCGTCGCCCTGGAGGCGGCGCGGCGCTGGAGCGTCTACGAAGGGTCGGCGTGCACGCTCCTGCCCAACCCCGAGTTCACGGGGATGTTCGAGGATCCGGCGCTGGCGTGGAGCCTGGCCCGGCTGGAGGCCCACTACTTCCGCAACGTGCGTTTGGAGCCCGACACGCTGCTCCTGGACCGTGTGGACCGCATCTGGCACGTGCCCGCCTTCGCCGTGCACGGCCGCTACGACCTGGTGTGCCCGGTGAAGAGCCTCACCGACCTGGCCGCCGCGTGGCCCGAGCTGGACTGGGTCGTCGTCCCCGACGCGGGGCACTCGTCCCACGAGCCGGGGATCACCCGGGAGCTGGTGGCGGCCACGCGGCGCATCGCCGAGACGGGGACGCCGGTGCGCCCCCGCTGACCCTCCGACCCTGCCCGAGAATGGACGAGATCCGCGCGCTGTACGCCTTCAACCGGTGGGCCAACCTCCAGTTCCTGGCGGCCCTGGAGGGCCTCTCCGACGAGGAGCTGCACCGGGACATGAAGAGCAGCTTCCCCTCGGTGCTGGCGACGCTGGTCCATCTCCTGGGCGCCGAGTGGGTGTGGCTGGAACGGTGGCTGGGCCGCTCGCCCCAGCACTTCCCCGACGCCGCTGCGCTGGACTCGGTGGCGGCGGTGCGGGCGCGCTGGGACGCCCTCTGGGCCGAGCAGCGGACGTTCCTCGCGGGGCTGGGTGACGGCGACGCCGGCCGGCCCGTGGCCTACCGGAACTTCGCCGGCAACGACTTCACACAGCCCCTGGGGGAGCTGCTGCGCCACGTGGTGAACCACGCCACGTACCACCGGGGCCAGCTCACCACGCTGCTCCGCCAGCTCGGCCACGGGGCGCCCAGCACCGACCTCGTCACGTACTACCGGACCCGCCCGGCGGTGGAATGACCGCGCCGGGTCGCCCCGGGGCGCGAGGGCGCCCCGAAGGAGGCATCATCATGCGCAGGGCCTTCGTCACCGCCTTCGCCGTTCTCGTCCTCGGCCTCGGGGCCCTCCCCGCGGCGCTCTCCGCCCAGGGGATGGCCTGGGCGGAGCTCCACGCCCGCCTGGTGAGCCGCATCGCCCAGCACCGGGGGGTGGTGGGGGTGGTGGTCCTCGACCCGAAGACGGGCGACTCCCTCTCCATCCGGGGGCACGAGCGCTTCCCCACCGCGAGCAACATCAAGGTGCCGATCCTCCTGGAGCTGTTCACGCAGGTGGAGCGGGGGCGCATCTCGCTGAGCGATCCCCTGGTCATGCTGGACGTGGACCGGGTGGGGGGATCGGGGATCCTCCAGCACTTCGACGCGCCCCTGCGGATCACCGTGAAGGACGCCGCCACCTTCATGATCGCCCAGAGCGACAACACCGCCACCAACCTCCTCGTCGACAAGCTGGGCATAAGGGCGGTGAACGAGCGCATGGACAGCCTGGGCTACCCGGCGACGCGCCTGTGGGCCAAGGTGTCGCGGAGCCGCGCCACGAGCATCGATCCCGACTCGTCCCGGGCCTTCGGCCTGGGCGTCACCACGCCCATGGAGTCGGCGCGGATGTTCGTCTCACTCTACAAGGGCGAGGCGGTGTCGGCGGAGGCGTCGCGGCAGATGATCGCCATGCTGAGGGAGCAGGCGTGGGGGTACAACGAGATCCCCCGCTACCTCCCCGCCGGCGTGGTGGTGGCGCACAAAACCGGGTCGGTGAGCCGGAGTCGGAACGACTGCGGCATCGTGTACGCGCCGCGTCCCCCGGAGAAGGGGATCACCGACCCCCCCGAGGCGGGCCTGCGCGACTACGTGCTCTGCGTCTTCACCAACGAGAACGAGGACCGGAGCTGGAAGCCGGTGGACAACGAGGCCGAGGTCCTCATCGGCGAGCTGAGCCGCATGGTGTGGGAGGCGCTGCAGCCGGCCCCGGCGGGCGGCTGAGCCGTCAGCGCGTCCAGACCATGACGATGCCGCAGTAGGCGTCGGGGCCCCGGTGCTGCACCGGGGCGCCCACGCCTCCGTGGCCGGGGTAGACCTCGATGCCCAGGACGGCGTCGGGAGAGACCCATCCGTCCAGCCCCTCCTCCCCCGGCGCGAGGGGGAAGCCGTCCAGGACGATCTTCATGGGGCACACGGCCCCCCACCTGGTGCGGACGCGCCGGGAGTAGACGACGGCCCCGAAGCGCCCCTGCACCACGTGGACCCCGGGTACCTGGCGGAGCAGGCTCGTCACCAGCGTGGGCCGCCACCGCTCGATGTCCGTGAGGTCGAAGAAGGTCCCCAGGGACGCGGCCTCCCTCCTGTAGAAGCCCTGCCGCTCCAGCTTCGTCTGCCGCCGGAGCGCCGTGACCACCAGGGGGTCCAGCTCCACGGGGAGGGGCGCCAGGCGCAACTCCAGCTCGGCGGTGCCGCCGGCGGCGAGGGCGAACGTGTCGCTGAGGAGGTCGCCGTAGCCCAGGCGGTCGGCGTAGATCCGGAAGACGCCGGTGCCCGGGGCCCGAAGAACCACCCGCCCATCGGCGTCGCTCTCCGCCCAGGCCACCGCCGTGGCCAGGCTGTCCACCAGGAGCACCCGCGCCGTGGCCACGGGGGTGCCGGTGAGGTCGTCGAGGACGCGGCCCACCAGCGTCTGGGCGGAGGCGGGGTGGACCGCGAGGAGGAGCGCGGCGGCGCCCACGGCGGGGAGGGGGAGCTTCCGACATCCGACCGGAGAGGGTCCCATGAGGTATCCTACGCCCCGGGGCCCCCGAGGGTCCGCCCCGCAGCCTGGTCGCGCCGGCTTCGCCGTCCTCCTACCTCCGGTGCCCGTACAGCGAGTTGCCGATCTGCTCGTGGTTGAACATCTGGGGCGGGCTGTGCCCCGGCCCATCGTGGACGACCAGACGCCAGTTGAACGCCCACTCGTTCCGGTAGGCCAGCTCCATGGCCTCGGTGAACCAGCGGAGCGCCCGGGCGTAGCGGTGCACCCCCTGGGCGTAGGCCTCGCCGGTGGGGAGCTGGGCCAGCTCCGTGTCCCGCGTGCCCACCGACACCGTGACGGGGAGCGCCAGGTAGCGGCGGAGGTTCTCGTCGCCGGAGAAGGCCTCCGGGAGCCCGCCGAAGCCCAGCCCGTACTCCAGGTCCCGGGTGGGGAAGGGGACCGAGCCGGGGCTCATGACCAGGAGGCGCTCGGCGTCGGTGTCCATGAAGATGGCCATGCGGCTCAGGAACTGGGCGCCGGCGGAGAAGCCCAGGATCTCGTAGGACAGAGCCGGCGCGCCCTCACGGGCGCGGATGTGCGCCACGAGCTTGGGGATGCACGCGAACGTGCGCTCGTCTTCGTCGGCGAAGGACCCGTCCTCGCGCTGCACGCCGCCGAACTGGTAGAGGCGGCTGGGGAAGCGCTCGCCGTCGAAGAGGGGCACCACCACCATGGTGCCGAAGCGCTCGGCCATGCCGGCGGCATTGTCCCGGTAGGCCTCCGCCGCCCGCGACGCGCCGTGGAGGAGGACGATGAAGCCGTCCCCGGTGTAGTTGGAGGCCTTGTAGGCGTAGAGCTGGAGGGTGGTGCCGTCGAAGGTGGCCTCGCTGAGGCTCTTGCCGGCGGGGAAGGGCTCGGCGGCCTGGGCCGAGAGGGTCGGCGGGGCGATCGCGAGGGCGAGGGCCAGGAGGAGGAAGGCGGAGTGCCGCGAGCGGGTCGTGCGCTGGGGTCTGTTCATGGCGCCACGCTACGCCGGGGTCCGGGGCGCGGCAAGCGCCGGTTCGGGCCGTGCGCGTCGCGACCGGAGGGCGCTAGCTTCGACGTCATGCGCACCCGTCCCCGTCGTCTTCCCGCCCTCGCCCTCCTCCTCGCCACCGCCTGTGCGGCTCCCGCATCCGACGCGCCCCCGGACGCCTCGCCGTCTCCCGTCGTCGTGGGCGCCGACCGGCTCCTGGGCGAGCATGCCCACCTCCTCCGGGGGAAGCGCCTCGCGCTGGTGACGAACCACAGCGGGCGCCTCTCCGACGGCACCCACCTGGCCGACGCCCTCCACGCCTGGCCCGAGGCCGAGCTGCGCGTGCTCTTCGGCATGGAGTTCGACGTCCGCTCCAACGACTACGCGGCGGCGCGGGACCCCGAGTCCACCGTCGACGCGCCCACGGGTCTCCCCAAGCACTCCCTCTACGGGGAGGTGCACGAGCCCACCCCGGAGATGCTCGAGGGCGTGGACGTCGTGGTCTTCGACATCCAGGAGGTGGGGGCGCGCTTCTACGAGCACGTGAACGTCCTGGGCTTCGTCATGGAGGCCGCGGCGGAGCAGGGGATCGAGGTGGTGGTCCTGGACCGCCCCAACCCCATCACCGGCCTTAAGATGGACGGCTTCGTCACCGACGAGGCCTCCCTCTTCCGCTTCGGGTCCTACGCGCCCATTCCGGTGGTGCACGGGCTCACCGTGGGCGAGCTGGCGAAGCTGTACAACGGCGAGGGGATGCTCCGGGGCGGGGTGAGGGCCACGCTCCACGTGGTGCCCATGGAGGGGTGGTCCCGGGGCATGTGGCTCGACGAGACCGGCCTCGTCTGGCGGAAGCCCTCGCCCAACCTCCTCACCCTGGAGTCGCTCCTGGCCTACGTGGGCACGTGCCTCTTCGAGGCGGTGAACGTCTCGGAGGGGAGGGGCACTGACCACCCCTTCGAGCTCGTGGGTGCGCCCTGGCTCGACGCCGAGGGCGTGGCGGCTCTCGCCAACGGCGTGGGGCTACCGGGGGTGACCTTCGAAGCCGAGGCCTTCACCCCCGAGCAGAAGCCCTACCACGGCCGCCCGCCGGAGATGGCCGGCGAGGCCCTCCAGGGCGTGCGCCTCCGGGTCACCGACCGGGACGCCTTCCAGCCCTACCGGGCCGGGGTCGCCCTCCTGTGGGCGGTGCACCGTCTCCACGCCGACCGGCTGGTCTGGAACGACGCCGTGCTGGACCGGCTGGTGGCCACGCCCCGGCTGAAGGAGATGCTCCTGGCCGGCGCCGGGCCCGACGGGATCTTCGCGTCGTGGCAGGCCGAGGTGGAGGCGTTCCGGGCCCGGAGCGCGCCCTACCTGCTCTACGACTGAGCCCTCGCCGGCCCCACGCCTTCCCTCCCCGGACCGCCCTTTCTAGCCTTGTGGGTGACCCACGCACGAGGAGCGCCACCATGGCCGATTTCGCATATCAGGACCCGTTCCCCCTCGCCGGCGACGACACCTCCTACCGGCTCCTGACCCGGGACCACGTGTCGGTGGCCACCTTCGACGGCAAGGAGGTGGTGGCGGTGGCGCCGGAGGGGCTCACGCTCCTGGCGAAGGAGGCCATGAAGGACGTCTCCTTCTTCCTCCGCGCCAAGCACCTGGAGCAGGTGGCGGCCATCCTGGACGACCCCGAGTCCAGCCCCAACGACCGGGGCGTGGCGCTGGCCATGCTGCGCAACGCCGAGGTCTCGGCGGGGGGCGTGCTCCCCTTCTGCCAGGACACGGGCACGGCCACGGTGTACGGCAAGAAGGGGCAGCAGGTGTGGACGGGCGGCGGCGACGAGGAGGCCCTCTCCCGGGGCGTCTTCGAGACCTACGCGAAGGAGAACCTGCGCTACTCCCAGACCGTCCCCCTCACCATGTACGAGGAGAAGAACTCGGGGACGAACCTGCCCGCGCAGATCGACCTGCACGCCACCTCGGGGGCCGAGTACAGGTTCCTCTTCGTGGCCAAGGGGGGCGGCTCGGCCAACAAGACGTACCTCTTCCAGGAGACCAAGGCCCTCCTCAACAAGGAGAAGCTCGTCCCCTGGCTCCTCGAGAAGATGAAGACGCTGGGCACCGCCGCGTGCCCGCCCTACCACCTCACCTTCGTCATCGGCGGCACCTCCGCCGAAGCCACGCTCAAGGTGGTGAAGCTGGCCAGCACCGGGTACCTGGACGCCCTCCCCACCCAGGGGAACATGGGCGGCCAGGCCTTCCGCGACGTGGAGCTGGAGCAGGAGCTCCTGAAGCAGGCCCAGCGGACGGGGATCGGCGCCCAGTTCGGCGGCAAGCACTTCGCCCTGGACGTGCGCGTGGTGCGCCTCCCCCGCCACGGCGCCTCGTGCCCCGTGGGGATGGGCGTGTCGTGCTCCGCCCACCGGAACGTGAAGGCCAGGATCGACCGGGACGGGATCTGGCTCGAGGAGCTGGAGCGGAACCCCGGGCGCTTCATCCCCGAGGCGTACCGGGAGAAGCGGGAGGAAGGGGTGGTGGCCGTGGACCTGAACCGGCCCATGGCCGACGTCCTGGCCGAGCTGTCGAAGTACCCGGTGAAGACCCGCCTCTCGCTGACGGGGACGCTCATCGTCGCCCGCGACATCGCCCACGCCAAGATCAAGGAGCGGCTGGACCGGGGCGAGGGGATGCCCCAGTACCTGAAGGACCACCCGGTCTACTACGCCGGCCCCGCCAAGACGCCCCAGGGGATGCCGTCCGGCTCTTTCGGCCCCACCACCGCCGGGCGCATGGACTCCTACGTGGACCTCTTCCAGTCCCACGGCGGCTCCATGGTCATGATCGCCAAGGGGAACCGCTCCAAGCAGGTCACCGACGCGTGCAAGAGGCACGGGGGGTTCTACCTGGGCTCCATCGGCGGCCCCGCCGCGGTGCTGGCCCAGGAGAACATCAAGAAGGTGGAGCTCCTGGAGTACCCGGAGCTGGGCATGGAGGCCATCTACCGCATCGAGGTGGTGGACTTCCCGGCCTTCATCCTGGTGGACGACAAGGGGAACGACTTCTTCGAGGAGCTGGGGTCGTCCTGACCGCGCTTACCCGCCCCCTCGACGATCGTCCGCCGGAGTCCCCCCGCCTTCCGGGTCGGTAACGAGGGTCGGGAGGGCGAACTCCACCACCTGGGCCGCGACCGCCTCGGGGGTCCGGCCCCCCCATGGGAAGCGCTTCGCCACGACGTGCTCTCCGTCCAGGCGCCGGATGGCCTGGATGAAGACGGTGGAGTCCCGGCTCCGGGCCCCGCCGGAGACGATGTAGTCGGCGGACAGGTCGTCGCCGATGGCGGCTGCGGACGCCCCGCGGCGGAGGAGGGGGTCCGTGGTGAGGGGCCCGACCACGCCGAGACGCCCCTGGTCGGCGGCGGTCAGCTCCAGGACCACCGCGTCGCCGAGCGCGCGGTTGAAGTCGACGAAGAGGGGAGCAGCGGAGTCGGGGTCGGAGAATGGGAGGACCACCACCCGTACCTTCGCCGCCTCGCCGGTGCGGGGCCCGAAGGGCCCCAGGAGCGTCCACACGGCGGCCAGCGCGAGGACGGTGGCCCCGGCGAGCGCCCGCGGGACCGTGGATCGCCGCGGCTGCGGCGCCGGGAGGCCCTCCTCAACGACGGGAACGAGGAACCGGTACCCGCGCCGGGGCAGCGTCTCGATGAAGCGGGGCGCGTCGGCGCTTTCGTCCAGCGCGGTGCGGATCTGCCGAATGCAGTAGTTGATCCCCTGGTCGAACTCGACCTTGGTGCCGGGCCAGACCGCCCGCTGGAGCTCGTCCCGGGTCACCAGCGTGCCTGAGCGCGTCGCCAGAAGGGCGAGCACGGCGGCGGGCTGCGGCTGGAGACGGCGCGTCCCGCCCGGGCCGGTGATCTCACCGGTGTCCGGGTCGAAGGCGTAGGCGTCGAAGAGGAGGCGCCGAGCTGGGGTCATGGTCGGCCAAGGTACTCCGCCCGCGCCCCGCCGTAAAGCGTCCAGTGTCGCGGGCGGTGTCTCTTAAAGCGTTGTAGCACTGTAGTTTATATGTCTTCAGCGTTTCCTCATCCCCTGCTCAGCCTTCCCCGATTGCACGGATCTTCCGCATGCCCCCATCGTCACGTCCCGTTTCCCCGGCCGGAGGTGTTGCGTGGACCGTTCTCTCGATCGTCGGCGATTCCTGTACGGACTGGGGGCAGCCCCGGCCCTCCCCCTCCTGGGCGGCGGATTCCCGGGGGGCCCGGCGGCCGGACCGAGCGGGGCCCGCACCCTTCCAGCCGGCTTCCCCCGGCAGGACCCGGCCCTGGTGAGGGAGGTGGTGGGAGCGGCGCACAATGACCTGGAGAGGGTCCGCACGCTCGTGGAGCTCCGGCCAGCGCTTGCGCGCGCGTCCTGGGACTGGGGGTTCGGCGACTGGGAGACCGCGTTGGGCGCAGCCTCCCATGTCGGCCGGCCCGACATCGCGGCCTACCTCATGGGGCACGGCGCCCGGCCCACGCTGTTCACCTTCGCCATGCTGGGGCGCGTGGACGCCGTCCGCGCGGCGATCGAGGCGGAACCCGGAGTCGAGGCGATCCTGGGTCCGCACGGCATCACCCTCCTGGCACACGCCCGCGCCGGGAAGGAGGCCGCCGCGTCAGTGGTGGAGTACCTGGAGTCCCTGGGCACCGCGGATCCCCGGCCCCCCGAAGTACCGCTCCCACCGGATGAGGTCCCGGCCTATTCCGGCGTCTACGCATTCGGCGACTCCCCGGAGGAGCGGGCGGAGGTCGGCGAGAGGCGAGGCTCCCTCACCATCCGGGTCGGGGGGGAGGCGACCCGCGTCCTCGTCCACGTAGGCGGTGGGGCGTTCCACCCCTCGGGAGTGCCGTCGGTCCGGGTGGTCTTCTCGCGCGCCGGGGGTCGGGCGGCCCTCGCGGTCCACGACGGCGACGCGGTGCTCGAGGCGGTTCGCGTGACGTGAGGGGAGCGGGCTCGAGGGGTAGGGGCGCGGTCCCGGCCGCGGCCGGGCCTCGCGGCTACCCCCGTGCCTTCCATGCCGCGAGAAGCGCCCGCTCCCGCTCCGGCGCGAACCCGGTACGCAGCGCCGCCTGCCGGTCGGCGGGAAGCGTGCGGAACCACTCCAGGGTCTCGCGCGCCGTGACCTCGGTGGGCCGGAACCTGAGCCCGGCCTGGATCTCCGGGGTCAGGTCGAAGCGCGCGAAGCCAGCTGTGTCTCCGCGCATGGGCTGGAAGACGGGGAGCTCGCGCCCGTAGGGCTGGGCTCCGTTGGCGATGAGGAAATCGGTGCCCACCCACGTGAAGGTCGCGTCCGAGCCGACGCCGCGCCGGACGGCATCCGCGAACTGGCGCCAGGGCTGCCCGAGGTGCGGCCCCACGGCGTTGAAGACGCCGTAGCGCCCGTCCTCGACGAGGCGGATGGTGAACTCCACCAGGTCACGGACGTCGATGTTCTGCACGTGATCGCTCCCGTCTCCCGGGACCAGCACCTCGCCCCCCCGCGCGATGCGCACCGGCCAGTAGGTGAAGCGGTCGGTATCGTCCTCCGGGCCGATGATCAGGCCGGGGCGGACGACGGTGACGCGGCCCGGCATCGCGGCGTGGGCCTCCTTTTCCGCGTAGGCCTTGGCGTGGCCGTAGGGGAGCGGCGTGCCCTCGGCGATGGGGCTGTTCTCCAGGGTGCGCACGGGCGCGTCCGCGGTCATCGGGACGCGGGCGGTGTTGAGGTAGACCGAGCGCGTGGAGATGAAGAGGTACTGGTCCGTGGCGTCCTTGAGGAGGCCCGCGGAGAGCCTCACCCACTCGGGGGCGCTGCTCCGGGAGGCGGACTCGTCGATGACCGCGTCCCAGCGGCGCCCCTTGAGGGCCTCCAGGTCGGTGGCCCGGTCGCCGGCGAGCTCCTCGACGTCGGTCCCGAACATGCCTGGGGCCGTGCGGCCGCGATTGAAGATCGTCACCTGGTGCCCGCGCGCGAGTGCGTGGCGCACCTGGTGGGGTCCCACGAATCCGGTCCCGCCCAGGATCAGGATTCGCTTGGGTGCGGCGGAGGCCCTCGCGCCCCCGAGGGGCGATGCCGCCAGCATGGAGGGGCGGAGGAGGGCAGCCGCGCCGAGAGCGAGCCCGGCGCCGAGGAACTCACGGCGGTTCTGCATGGCGGGGGGGAGTCGAAGGGTGAGGACGGACTCGGGTTGAGCCGGCATAAGACCGCCCGCTCCCGCCGCCGTCAAGCCGCGGCCTACTTCACCCACACCGTCTTCACGTTGGTGAACTCGAGAGTTTCCTTTCCAGGATCAGGACCGGGCCGGGCCTGATTTCGGATAGCCTGCACCACGCTCGCGGTGCTCCTGCCCCCTCGCCCGGAGCGTTTCCCATGAAGCGCCTGCTCTCGGTTCTCCTTGCCGCGGCCCACACCGCCTGCGGCGACGCGCCCACCGCCGTCACCCCCGGAGACGCCGCGCTCGGCGTCCCCACGCCGGCCCTCACGCTCATCGCCGGCGCGATCTACGAATGCGCCCAGCCGGCCACCGCCACGGCCTCGAGCTTCTCGTGGTTCCCCTCGTATGACGAGTCCGCGTACGCCATCGACTGCAACGACACGTCGGGGCAGTGGAACTCGGGCGGCACGGAGAACGCCTTCATCCAGGTGGACTTCGCGGCCCCCCGGACGCTGTCGGGCGTCCACCTCTCGGTGAACGCCCTGCCCGCGGCGGTGGAGACGTACATCGTGTATGGGAAGGACGTCTGGCCGCGATCAGGATCTGGGTCGCCGACCTGGAGCCCGCCGTGCCGGGCGAGCCCACCTCGTGGATCGCCATCAACGAGATCGGGCTCATCGTCCCGGGCGACACCGACGGCGACGGTGTCCTCGACGCCGACGATGCCTACCCCGAGTCGGACCTGAGCCCGGAGGTGGCGCTCGGAGGATGCGGAACGGGCGTCGCCAACCAGGTGCTTCCGGACGGCGCCACCTTCATGGACCTCATCGGGGCGGCAGCCGCGGCGAGCGCCAATCACGGCGCCTTCGTGAGCGCCGTGGTGGCCCTGGCCGACGGGTGGAGGAAGGCCGGGCTGATCTCCGGGCGCGAGCAGGGGAAGATCACCTCCTGCGCCGCGCGGAGCGGGTGAGGGGAGGGCCGACCGTTGCCCGAGCCCGAGCGCCGTGGGCTCGGGCCCCCTCAGGCCGCCTCGTCGCGCTCGGGGGTCTCTCCGGCGTCGCTCGCGGGCACACGGGCGGCCAGGGGGGTGGGAGCCTCGGCCGCCTGGGTACCTCCGAGAGCCCTGGAGAGGAGGAGCTTCGCCAGGGCCGCGGAGAGAAGGGATGCGGCCAGGATGGCGGTCTTGGCCTGCTCCAGGAGCGCGGGGTCGGTGAAAGCCAGATTACCGATGAAGATGGCCATGGTGAACCCAATGCCGCAGAGGGCGGCGACACCGTGGAGGTGGCGCCACGTGACGCCTTCGGGGAGGGCGGCCACTCCGCTCCGCACCGCGATCCACGAGAAGGAGAGGATGCCGGCCTGCTTGCCTACGATGAGCCCGACGAGGATCCCCAGGCCCACGGGGTCCGTGAGACGGCCCAAGGAGCCGGGGCTGAGGGGTACGCCGGCGTTGGCCAGGGCGAAGAGGGGTACGATGAGGTAGATCACCCAGGGGTGCAGGCCGTGCTCCAGGCGCTCAAGGAGGCCGTGCTCCTCGCCACGCTCCGCGTCCGCCATGGGGATGGCCAGCGCCAGCAGCACGCCGGCCACGGTTGCGTGCACTCCGGACTTGAGGACCGCGAACCAGAGCGCCACGCCCAGGATCAGGTAGGGCCAAGGGGATCGGGTTCCGATCCGGTTCAAGACGAAAAGGGCGGCGCCGAGGGCGACCGCCCAGAGGAGGGCGCCGCCGGCGAGGTCGGACGTATAGGCGACCGCGATGACCAGGATGGCGCCCAGGTCGTCCGCGATGGCCACCGCCGCCAGGAGGACCTTCAAAGACGCCGGGGCGCCCCGAGCGACGATGGCGAGGAGCCCGAGGGCGAAGGCGATGTCCGTGGCCATGGGTACGCCCCACCCTGCCTCCCCCGGGCCCCCGCGGTTGATGGCGAGGTAGAGGACGGCGGGAAGGGCCATCCCTCCGGCCGCCGCCGCCAGCGGGAGCGCGGCCCTTTCCGCCGAGGAGAGGCTGCCGCGGAGAAACTCGCGCTTGATCTCCATGGCCACGAGGAGGAAGAAGACGGCCATGAGCGCGTCGTTGATCCACGTCACCACCGGCTTGGTCAGGGCGAGGCTGCCGACGCCGACGCTCAGTCGCTGCTCCCAGACGGCTCCGTAGGAGGTCGCCCAGGGCGAGTTGGCCCACACCATCGCCGCCAGGGTGGCGGTCACCAGGAGCGCGCCCGCCAGGATGTCCTTGTCGGGCAGGGCTCGGAGGAGCGCTGGGCGGGGCATGTGCAGGATGCGCGTCGTCATGGCTACACCTGGGTCGGCAGCGTCGGCGGTGGAGGGATCAGGCCGCCCGCGCCCGCGAGGGTCCCCGGGGCGAAGCCGAGCTGCCGCGCAGCAGGGCCGTCCGCGGTGCCGACGGGGGCGGGGCGTGAAAGAGACCAGGGAGCGAGAAGGGTGCGCACGTGCCTCGGTGGTCAACGAGGGCGAGCCGCGCCACGGCGCCGGAGACGGCCATGGGCTCGGCATGCGCCGTGAATTCCATGTGCTCGAGGAGGCGTGCGATCTCCAGGCATCTGCCGGACAGCTCGCCGCCCTTCAGATCGGTCGGAGCTCCGGGAGGCGGCCCGGCCAACCCCCGGGAGAGCACCGAACCGAGGAGGAGGAGGGGAAGCCCCACCGGCCAGACGAGGGGGCTCCGCTCGACCTCCGCGCCGGAGACCAGCCCGAGGCCTGCCGCGTGGCTCGAAGCGAGCCCCACGCCGGCGGCCAGGGTGGACTCCACGAGGGCGGGGTGCGTGGCACGCGCCAGCGCGACTCCGAGGGCCGCCTCGACTTCGGCGTCGTCCAGGGTCCCGAGGGCCCCCTCCGTGAACGCGACCACGGGCGTACCCGTGGGGCCGGCGAAGACGAAGACGTTGGTCTGAGGGTGGGGGACCACCAGGAGAACGAGCTCGTCCACGCCCGCGGCGCGCGCCATCCGGCGGGCCGCCGTCGTGAGGGCCGGGGATTCGAGGCGTCCGAGGGGGCGGGCGCCAAGGGCCTTCCGGATCCAACCGGGCGCGAGGCGGGGAAGGGCCCGCGCGCCGAGGAAGAGGAGCGCGAGCGCCGCGCCCATCGCCAGCGGGAGCCAGAGGCTCTCCGGGGTGACTTCGGGATTGGTCGGCATCCAGGTCGGGATCGTCGTCATGGTTCCTCCCGGGCTATCGGGGTGGGGCTCGGTCGGCGTCGGACGGCGAGCCCACCCCCGGGTGACCACTGGAAGCTAGACCCCTGGTTTGTTAATTTCTATGACCAATTCATGGGGTAATTAATTAAGAAAACATTAATAGTTAACCTTAGATTCCTTGGGGGTTTCCCGTGCGGATGAGCTACCGGGGTCTCCGGTACTTCTGGGCCGTCGCGCGGCTCGGAACGCTGCGCCAGGCGGCGGCGGAGCTCCACGTATCCGAGCCGGCGGTGAGCGCCCAGATCCAGAAGCTCCAGGACGCTCTGGGAGTCCCCTTGTTCCAAAAGAAGGGACGGCGCCTCGCCCTGACGCCCGCGGGGACCATGGCCTACGAGTACGCGGACCGGATCTTCCGTCTGGGGTCGGAGATGGTGGACCGTCTGGTGCAAGGGGCGGAGGGGGTGGAGGAGCGTCTGACCGTGGGGATCACGCCCGGGATCCCCAAGCCGCTGGTCCAGCTCCTTCTTGCGCCGGTGGTGGCCGACGAGGCCATGGGGCTCCTGGTGATCGAGGGCACGCCGCTGGCGCTGGTCGGGGATCTCGTCACCCACCAGGTCGACGTGGTGCTCACCGAGGGGGCGATCCCACTGGATCCGGGCGTGCGGGCCCACACCCACCTCCTGGGCTCCTGCGGTGTGTCCTTCTTCGCGTCCGAGGCTCTCGCCGAGCGACTGGAGGACGCGGGATTCCCGGCAGACCTGGACCACGCACCGTGGCTCCTTCCCACGCCCAACGCCCCTCTTCGAAGGGCCCTGGACGTGTGGCTCTCACGGCACAACATCAGGCCCCGCATTGCCGCCGAGTTCGACGATTCCTCGTTGCTGACGGACTTCGGCACGGCCGGCGACGGTGTCTTTCCCGCCCCGTCGGCGGTGGAGGCGATGATCCTGGACCGCTACCGGGTCAGGTTGTTGGGACGGACCGACGCGATCCGGGAGAGCTTCTACCTCGTCAGCATGGAGCCCACGACACAGCACCGTGGGATCCTCGCCATCGAGGAGGTGGCACGTGCGTTGTTCGATGGGTGACGCGCCGCCCCCTACTTCACCCAGACCGTCTTCACGTTGGTGAACTCCAGGATCCCCAACGGGGACAGCTCCCGCCCGTACCCGCTCTCCTTCACGCCCCCGAAGGGGAGCCTCGGGTCCGACTTCACGATGCCGTTCACGAAGCAACTCCCCGCGTCCAGCAGCTCGGCGGCGATGCGCTCGCCCAGGGCCGAGTCGCGGGTGTAGACCGAAGCCCCCAGGCCGAAGCGGGTGTCGTTGGCGATGCGGATGGCGTCGGCGACGTCGCGGGCGGCGATGACGGTAGCCACCGGGCCGAAGAGCTCCTCCTCGTACGCGGGCATGCCTTTCTTCACGCCAGTGAGCACCGTGGCCGGGTACCACGCCCCCGGCCCCTCCGGCACCTCGCCTCCCAGCGCCAACGTGGCCCCCGCCTCCACCGAGCGGGTGACCTGGTCGTGGAGGGCGTCGCGGAGGTCCACGCGGGCCATGGGGCCCAGCACGGTGTCGGCCTCGAAGGGGTCGCCCAGTGTGGCGGCGCGCATGTGGGCCAGGAGCTTGGACTCGAAGGCCTCGCGTACCCCCTCCACCACCACGAAGCGCTTGGCGGCGATGCAGCTCTGGCCGGCGTTCAGGAGCCTTCCGTAGACGCACGCGCTCACGGCGGCGTCCAGGTCGGCGTCGGGGAGGACCAGGGAGGGGTCGGACCCGCCCAGCTCCAGCACGCACTTCTTCAGCGCCGCCCCCGCCCTGGCCGCCACGGCCTTGCCCGCCCGCACCGAGCCTGTGAGGCTCACGGCTTTGACGGCGGGGTCGTCGAGGAGGGCGCCGGCGGTGTCGGTGTCCACGAAGAGGCTCTGGAAGACGTCCTTCGGGAAGCCGGCCTCATGGAAGAGCCTCTCCAGCGCAAGCGCGCACCCGGGAACCGACGGCGCGTGCTTCAGGAGGACGGCGTTGCCCGCCGCCAGCGTGGGGGCGGCGAAGCGCACCACCTGCCAGAACGGGAAGTTCCAGGGCATGATGCCCAGCACGACCCCCAGGGGGCGGTGCGTCCAGTAGCTCTTCGTCGCGTCGGTGCTGGCGGGCACGGGCGCCAGGAAGGCCTCGGCGTGCTCGGCGTAGTAGTCGGCGGCCAGCGCGCACTTCTCCGCCTCGGCCACCGCCTGCTGGAGGGGCTTGCCCATCTCCATCGTCATGAGGCGGCCGTACTCCTCCTTCCGTTCCCGGAGGAGCCCGCCCAGGATCTCCAGGCACTCCCGCCGGTGGGCGTGGGAGGTGTCCCGCCACGCAAGCTGGGCGGCGTGGGCGCGCTCCGCCCGGGTCAGGGCCTCGGCGCGGGGGAGGAGGGGGTGGGAGGAGAGGGTCTCGCCGGTGGCGGGATGGACGGCGGTGAACGACATGGCCGGGGCGCGGGTCAGGGTGGCGGGTGCGTTCCTCAACTTGCACCCGCCACCCCCGCGCCGGAACCCGCCGGGTGCCGCCCGGCCCACCCGAGGAGGGGGCCGGGGGTGCCCCGCCCGGGCTAGTTCATCCGCGCCTGCATCTCCGAGATCACGTCCTTGTACGTGTTCAGGAGCCGGTCCCAGGGCACGAAGTTCTCGTCCTCCTTCACCGTCACGCCGGGGATCCGATTCCGCTCGCTGTCGATCTTCACCGTGTAGCGCAGCGGCGAGACGCTGGAGCGCTTCACGATGATGCGCGTGCGGATGACGACCTCGCCGTCGCCGTAGTTCTTGATCTGCCACGCGGTGCGGAGGTAGCCCGTGTCGCTGTCCGAGTTCTCCAGGACGTCGAAGTAGGAGAGCACGATGGACGCCAGGAGCTTCCAGGCCTGCTCCTCGGCGCGGTCCCTGGCCACCTCGATGGTCACGTTCACGTTGGCCTGGTCGCTCTGCACCGACGCGGAGAAGGAGTCGTCGGGGCGGAGATCGAAGGTCTCATCCAGGGGCGGGGCCGGCGCGTTGGCCTGCGCACAGTACTCCCGGTTCTCGGCCAGGTAGCCGGGCTGCTCCACGCGCACCAGGACGCAGCTCCCCTCGGGGATGCGCACGGGGAAGCTCCCGGTGCCGGCCTGGCGCTGGTTCACGAAGATGCGCGCGCCTTCGGGGGCGCTGACGTTGACCATGCGGCCCTGGAGCGCGATGCGGTCCGCCATGGGGGGCTCGGGCTGGCCCTCCTTGTTGCAGTATTGGCGCTCCTCGGGGATCCAGCCGGTCTTGCGGACCTGGACGGGCACGCAGGACCCGAGGGGGACCACCACGTTGGCGTCACCCTCTCCCACCTTCACGTCGGCACGGAGGATCTCGCCGCCGGCGGGGACGGTGGTCACCGAGACCATGCGGTCGACGAGCTCCAGCCGGTCGCTGGCGGGGGGCATCTCCCCGCCCTCCTCGTGGCGGTACACGCGCTCCACCGTCGCATAGCCCGGCTTCTTGAGCTGGACGGTGGCGGTGTGCCCAGCTTCGATCTCGATCTCGGCGGTGCGCTGACCCCGCCCCTCGCCGTTCACGAAGATGTTGGCGTCGAAGGGGAGGGTGCTGAGCTTCACCACCCGCTTGGTGAGGAAGATGTTGAACCGATTGTCGGGGAACTTGGTGCCCGAGACGAACGTCTGGGTGACGTCGCGATACCCGTCCAGGCGCACCACGACGGTGTTGGGATCGTTCTTCTCGATCTTGAACCGGGCCGAGCCCGTCCCGACGGAGACCAGCGAGTTGTCGTGCGGCCGTACGCGGTAGATGGTGGCGGTGGAGGGCTGTGCCACCACCGTGAACGTCTGGGCTGAGACGGGTGCGGCGCACAGGCACCCGACCAGCGCGAGCACTGGGGTTCTCATGGGATCCTGAGGGGCAGGGGAGGGTCTCCCCCCATGGGGCAGGGAGGGAGGATAGGCGAAGGCTATTCCCGGTGCCTTCACGCCGTCAAGATCGTCGACGCGTCCGCTTCCTCCCCGCGTCCCCTCACTCCCTCCGCAGCGCCTCCACCGGATCGAGGCGGCTGGCACGCCACGCCGGTACGAGGCTGGCCACCGCCGCCACCCCCACCAGGAGCGCCGCCACCGAGCCCAGCGTGAGGGGGTCCCTCCCCGAGATCTGGAACAGGAGCCGCTGGAGCCCCGCCCCCAGCGGGATGGAGAGCCCCACGCCCACGGCGGCGCCGATGGCCACGGGCAGGAGCGCCTGACCCACCACGAGCCTGCGCACGCGGCCGCCGTCGGCGCCCAGGGCCACGCGCAGCCCGATCTCCTGTGTGCGCTCGCTCACCGTGAACGAGACCACCGCGTAGATCCCCACCGCGGCCAGGACCAGCGCGAAGACGCCGAACACGGTGAGGAAGAGCGTAACCGCCCGCCGGGTGGAGATGGACGACGCGAAGGCCTCCTCCACCGTCTGGATGGCGTAGATGGGCTGGTCGGCGTCCATCTCCGCCACCGCCGCCCGCACGTCCGGGAGGACGGAGGCGGGCTCCACGTCGGTGCGCAGCAGCAGGAAGAGCTGGTTCTGGTTCCCTCCGAGCTGGTCGTGGAGGCCGAAGATCTCCGGCTCCGCCGCGCGGTCCAGGCCCCGGTTCTGCGTGGCGCCCACCACGCCCACGATCTCGAACCACGGGGCCTCCGAGTCGGGCCCGCCCAGCTTGAGACGCTTCCCGACGGCGTTGCCGTCCGGGTAGTAGCGCCGCGCCGCCGCCTCGTTGATGACGGCCACCGGGGGGGTGTCGGCGGCGTCGGCGGCGCCGAACGTCCTCCCGGCCCGCAGGGGGATCCCCAGCGTCTCGAAGTACCCCCGCGTCACCACGGTGGTGAGGGCCCGGGGAAGGGTGGCGTCCTCGGAGGGGGCGCCTCCCTCGAACCAGAGCTCGGACTGGGCGAAGCCGATGGGGGGGAACTGGGTGCCCGCCGCCGCGCTCCGCACGCCGGGCACCCCCTCCATCCGCTCGGCCAGCTCCCGGAAGAAGGCCGGCACGGCGTCGCCCTGGTACTCCTCCCGGGGGAGCGTGAGGCGCATGGAGAGGAGGTTCTCGTGATCGAAGCCCGGATCCACGCGGTTCAGCCGGACGAAGCTGTTCACCAGGAGCCCTCCGCCCGCCAGGAGCACGAAGGCCAGCGCCACCTCCACGCCCACGAACACCCGCTGCATTCGCTGACGGCTGGCCCCGGCGGTGGCGCCCTTCCCCTCCGCCTGGAGGATGCCGGCGATGTCGCCCCGGGAGCCCTGGAAAGCGGGGACGAGGCCGAAGAGGACGCCCGCCCCCACAGCCACGGCGGCGGTGAACGCCAGGACCGGTCCGTTGATCTCCACGGAGCCTGCGATGGGAAGGGCCAGGGTGGCCATGAGGGCGCGGAGGCCCTCGTTGCCCACGAAGGCGAGGCCGATCCCCACCGCGCCGCCGAGGCCGGCCAGCACGAGGCTCTCCGTGAGGAGCTGGCCCAGCAACGTGCCGCGCCCCGCACCCATGGCGGTCCGCACGGCCATCTCCCGGCGCCGCCCCTGGGCCCGCGCCAGCAGGAGGTTGGCGGTGTTGGCGCACACCAGCAGGAGGACGAAGGCCACGGCCCCGAGGAGCACGAAGGCGCCGGTCCGGAACGTCTGGGAAGCCACCTCGTTCCAGCGCACGGCCCGGATGGACCACCCCTCGTACTCCTCGAACTCGCCCGCGTGGGCCATCTGCACCCGGCGGGCGATGCCCTCCATCTCGGTGTTCACCTCCTGGAGGGAGACGCCGTCGCGGATGCGGGCGATGACCTGCATCTGGCGGCGGTTGCGCGGGTACACCTGGGGCCCCACGGGCATGATGGTCCAGAGGTCCATCCCGTAGAGCACCACCCCCTCGGGGAGGATGCCGATGAGCGTGTGGGGGTTCCCGTTGATGAGGAGCGTGCTCCCCACCAGCGTGGAGTCGGCGCCGAAGCGGTCCCGCCAGATCCGGTGGCTCAGGAGCGCCACCTGGTCGCCCCGGAAGAGCTCCTCGTCGGTGAAGCCCCGGCCCAGGTGGGGCCGCATCTCGAGGGTGCGCAGCGCGTCCCCCCACCAGAAGCCGGTGAAGACGTTCTGCGGAGGCCCGTCCCCGGCGATCTGCCGGTTGCCCATGTCCCACGCCACCACGTCCTCGAGGGTGCGCGTGTTGTCCCTCACGTCGAGCCACTCGGCGGGGGAGAGGTTCTCGAAGAAGCCCAGGTCCCGGCCCAGGCGGGGGTACGCCGTGCCCACGCCCACGATCCGGTCGGGCTCGGGGAAGGGGAAGGGGTTCAGGATGAGCCCGTAGACCGCGCTGAACACCGTGGTGTTGGCGCCGATGCCCAGGGCAAGCGTGGCCACCACCACCGCGCTGAACGCCGCGTTCTTCCGCGCGGCGCGCAGCGCGAAGCGGAGGTTCCGAACCAGTGAGGTCATCGTCCCGTCTCCTTTGGGGGTTCTCGTCCTCGTCGTCCGCCGCCGCGCCCGGTGCCCCACGTTGGGAGCCACCGACCCCAGGGCCTGTCTCCAGTACCAGCGCCGGGCCTCCGCCACGCTGCGCGCGGCCCGCTCCTCGAACTCCTCGTGGGCGTCGCCGAGCTGGGCCTCGCGGCTCCCGGCTTCGGCCGAGAGCGCCAGGAGCAGCCGGGCCAGCGCAGGGGGCTCGGGACCCCGGCGGGGCCTCACGCCCGCTCCCTCCCGCCCAGCTCCACCCCGTCCCACATGCGCTCCATCATCCCGCGGGCCTGGGCCAGCGCCTCGGCGCCGGCGGGGAGGATGCGAAAGTGCTTGCGCGCCCGCCCGCCACGGCGGGGGGAGGGCTCTCCTTCTTCGGAGGCCACGTACCCCTTCTCCTCCAGGCGGGCCAGCGTGGTGTAGACCGAGCCCACGGTGACGTCCCGCCCCGTGCGGCGCGCGATCTCACGGCGCACGGACACGCCGTACCCCTCGCCCTCGAGGCGGGCCACCGCCAGGAGCACCACCTGCTCGAACTCGCCCAGGAAATCGCCCTTGCCCACGTCGGCCTCCTTATGTTCGACAAAGTCGAATATTAAGACGAGGTTGAGCCGGAAAAGGTTTCCCGGCGATCTTCCGGGGTATCGATCCGTGCGCGCCGGCGATGCCCGTCGCGGCGCCGAACCCCAGTCCGCGTCCGCCATGCCCGAGCCCATCCGCCTCTTCGTCACCGGGGGCACCTTCGACAAGGAGTACGACGAGATCGGGGGGCGCCTGTTCTTCGAAGACACCCACCTCCCCCAGATGCTCGAGCTGGGGCGGTGCCGGGTGGACGTGCACGTGCGCACGCTCATGATGATCGACTCGCTGGAGATGACCGACGCCGACCGGGAGCTCATCGCCCACAACTGCGCCGAGGCCCCCGAGCCCCACATCGTCATCACCCATGGCACCGACACCATGGTGGAGACGGCCCGCCTCCTGGCGGCGAAGGTGGCGGGGAAGACCATCGTCCTCACCGGCGCCATGATCCCCATCGCCTTCGGATCGTCCGACGGGCTCTTCAACCTGGGCGGGGCCATCACCGCGGTTCAGGTGCTTCCGCCGGGAGTCTACGTCACCATGAACGGGCGCGTCTTCCCGTGGGACAAGGTGAAGAAGAACCGTAGCACGGGGGTGTTCGAGGAGGCGTAGGGGGCCGGGCGCCGGCACCCCCGCTTGACGCCCGCGGCGCCGGGCCGCCTAGTGGAGCCGACATCCCTACTCCCGGAGGCTCCCGTGCGCCGCGCCACATCCGTTCTCCTCGCCCTCCTGACCTTCGTCGCCTGCGCGTCCGAGCCCGACGTGGACGTCGTGCTCCGCGGCGGCACCCTCTACGACGGCTCCGGAGCCCCCGGCGTGGTGGGCGACGTGGCCATCCAGGGCGACTCCATCGTGGCGGTGGGCGACGTGGGCTCGCTCCGCGGCGCCACCGAGCTGGACGTGACGGGCCTCGCGGTGGCTCCGGGCTTCGTCAACATGCTCTCCTGGGCCACCGAGTCCCTCCTGGAGGACGGCACCGGCCAGAGCGACCTGCGCCAGGGCGTGACGCTGGAGGTCTTCGGCGAGGGCGAGTCCATGGGCCCGCTCAACGACGCCATGAAGGCCGACATGGTCCGCTTCCAGGGCGACCTGAAGTTCGACGTCACCTGGACCACGCTGGGCGAGTACCTGGAGACGCTGGAGCGGAAGGGCGTGGCCATGAACGTGGCCTCCTTCGTCGGCGCCACCACCGTGCGCGTCCACGAGCTGGGGTACGACGACCGGCCGCCGACGCCAGAGGAGCTGGCCCGCATGCAGGAGCTGGTGCGCCAGGCCATGCGCGAGGGCGCGCTGGGGGTGGGCTCGTCCCTCATCTACGCGCCGGCCTTCTACGCCGACACGCCCGAGCTCATCGCCCTCATGGAGGCGGCGGCCGAGTTCGGCGGCTCCTACATCAGCCACATGCGCTCGGAGGGGAACCGCCTCCTGGAGTCGGTGGACGAGCTCATCGCCATCGCCCGCGCCACCGGAGCCCCCGCCGAGATCTACCACCTGAAGGCGGCGGGCCAGGCCAACTGGCCCAAGATGGACGAGCTCATCGCCAGGGTGGAGGCGGCCCGGGCCGAGGGGCTCCAGATCACCGCCGACATGTACACCTACACGGCCGGCGCCACCGGGCTGGACGCCGCCATGCCGCCCTGGGTGCAGGAGGGCGGCTACGACGCCTGGGCCGAGCGCATGAAGGACCCGGCGGTGCGGGCCCGGGTCATCCGGGAGATGCGCACCCCCACCGACGCATGGGAGAACCTGCTCCTGGCCGCCGGGTCCCCCGACCGGGTGCTCCTGGTGGGCTTCAAGGCCGACTCGCTGAAGCACCTCACCGGGAAGACGCTGGAGGAGGCCGCCGCGCTGTACGGGACCTCCCCCGAGGAGGCCGCGGTCGACCTGGTCATCAAGGATGGGAGCCGGGTGGGCACCGTCTACTTCATGATGTCCGAGGAGAACCTGAAGAAGCAGATCGCGCTGCCCTGGGTGAGCTTCGACTCCGACGCGGGGGCGCTGGCGATCCGCGAGCCGTACACGCTGTCCAACCCCCACCCCCGGGCGTACGGCAACTTCGCCCGCGTGCTGGGCAAGTACGTCCGCGAGGAGGGGGCGCTCACGCTGGAGGAGGCGGTGCGGAAGCTCTCCGCCCTCCCCGCCGGGAACCTGAAGCTGGCCCGCCGGGGGATGCTCCGGCCGGGCTACTTCGCCGACGTGGTGGTCTTCGACCCGGCCACCATCACCGACCACGCCACGTTCGAAAGCCCCCACCAGTACGCCACCGGCGTGCGCCACGTCTTCGTCAACGGCGGCCACGCCCTCGCCGACGGCGAGCCCACGGGGGTCATGGCCGGGCGCGTGGTGCGGGGGGCGGGGTGGACCGGAGGGAGCTGACGGGGCGGGAGGTCGACGGGGCGAGGGGTCGGCGCCGCACAGGACGGGCCGCGCGCGGCGAGGGTCGCACCGCCGTGGCGGCGCGAATCCGCCAGTGAGTTCGCGGCCTGAAGCCGAGTGGCGGGTTGGGGGCACGCAGCAACGCCAATCCGCCAGGAGCGCCTCGGTGCCGGCACCGGTTGGCGGATCCGGGGCACTGAGCGCCCCCAATCCGGATCCGGGTTCGACGCGGTGGCGCGAGTGGCGGATCGGCGCCGTCGGCACCCCCGCCCCCCCGCCCTCAGCCTCCGAGACGCCGGATCAGCGCGTCGTTCAGGCGCGTGTACTCGTCGCGGAGCTCCGGCATGGCCGCGGCCGCCTCTTCCAGGGACCGGCGTGCGGCGCGCAGCGCGCCTTCGGTGTCGCCCAGGTCCGCGAGGATGAGCGCCTGGCGGTGGAGGATTCCCATGTGGCGCGGGGACTGCTCCACGGCCAGGCCCATCAGCTCGGCGGCCCGCGCCAGGTCGAGCGCGTTCTCCCAGTAGAACATGGCCGCCAGGAAGTAGGGTGGACGCTCGGCGCGGCGGAGCTCGGCCTCCACCTCGTCCACCAGGGCCGCCACGTCCACGGTGAGCGCCACGGGCACGCGCGTGCGGTCCCAGGAGATGTTGAGCGTGGCCCCGTCGCCCCGGACGTCGTCCAGGCTGAGCGTGAACGACTCCACCGGGGCGTCCAGCCTGACGGGGACCGCCGAGATCCGCGCCACGTCGTATGCGGGATCATACGCGTAGGAGCCCCACTGGGACCGGTCCTGGTGGACGATCACCGTCCAGGCTTCCGGCCCGGGGATGGTGAACAGCTCGTACGCCCCCGCCGGCACGGGGACGCCGTTCAGGGACACGGCGCGGCTGAAGGAGATGCGGGTCGCGTTGTCCGAGCCGGTGCGCCACACCCGGCCCCAGGGGACCAGCGCCCCGAAGATCTCCCGCCCCTTCACCCGGGGACGGTGGTAGGAGATCCGGACGTCCGTGGCGGCCACCCGCTGCTCGACGACGGCGGGAGGGTTGGTGGTGGGGATGGCGAACGTGGCGTCCTGGGCGCCGGCGGCCGCCGGCCGCGCCGCGACTGCGACGAAGGCCGCGGCGGCGAGGCGGAGGGCGCGGGGCGTTACGGCCGTCACCCGTGGGCCACGCCGGAGAGGCGCGCCAGGCAGAGGGTCCACCCTTCGTCATGCCCGGCCCGGGCCTCCTCGGTGGGGAACCCGGCATGGGTGAGGCGGACCTCCGTGCTCCCGTCCACGGGGACGAAGTCCACGGTCACCAGCGTCTCGACGCCCATGCGGCTCGGCTCCTCTTCCCAGTCCCACGTGAAGGCCACGCGGTGGGGTGGGTGCACCACCCGGAACTCCCCCGACGCCGTGTAGGTGGCTTCGGCCATCTCCATGCGGATCCGGTACCGGCCGCCCACGCGGGCGTCGGCGTCCACCGAAACCGTGGCCCTCGGGTCCGGGCAGAACCACCGCGCCATCTCCGAGGCCTCGGTGAAGGCCCGGAACACCCGCTCCGGCGCGGCGCCGACCCGCCGGGTGAGGTAGAGGGCCGAGGGCAGGGTCTTCGTCATGGTCCGACTTCTCCATCCGTGGGGGTCGTGGGCCCCGGCTCCCGCTCCAGGTACTCGGCCAGGGCATCCAGCCTGCTCTTCCAGAAGAGGCGATGCGCCTCGATCCAATCGAGGGGGGCCTCCATGCCTGCGGGCTCCCACGTGCACCGCTGAACCCTCCCGTCCTTCTCCCTCCGCACCAGCCCCGCCGCCTCGAGGACGCGGACGTGCTTGGAGACCTGCATGAGGGAGACGTCGAAGGGCGCCGCCAGGTCCGTCACCGACGCCGCGCCCCGCGTGGCGAGGCGCGTGAGGATGGCCCGGCGCGTGGGGTGCGCCAGGGCGGAGAAGGCCCGGTCGAGGGCGTCGTCGGCAGGGGCAGGGTGTTTGATGATCATAAACCGCAAGGTTTAGTATATGGCCATACCGATACGGGTCAAGGGCGGCGTCCAGCCGACCTCAGAACCGATACGTGTAGTTGAGCTTCAGCGACGCCCCCCGTGACAGCGTCACGAAGCGGCGCCGGCCCAGCAGGTCGTCCGTCGGGTCCGTCTCCTGCCAGTTGTGCGTGTACACCAGGTACACGTCGTTGCCCGGCCGCACGATCCAGCGCATGAGGGCGAAGAGCCCCACGACCTCGCTCACGTCGTCGTACTGGACGTTCCCGTTCACGCTGAGCCACGGGCTGGCGTTCCACTCGCTGCTCACCCGGTACACCGAGGCCGTGAAGTCCCCCTGGGGGAGGGCGACGTCGTTGACCTCCAGGTTGGTGGAGAAGGAGAGCCCCGGGTTGGGCCGCATGTTCAACCCCAACTCGTAGCGCGCCCGGTCCCCGTTCCAGAAGCCCTCGCGCACGTACTCCACGTTCCCCGACACCCGCCTGCGGCCGGTGGTGCGCGCCCGGACGTTGAGCTGCCAGGTGGTATAGCCCCCGGGGACGATCTCCACGCCGTCGCTCACCTCGAAGGCCTCGTCCAGGAACTCGTAGGTGCGCCCCAGGGAGACGTCCAGGTTGTCGCCGCTCTCGAAGTTGAGCCCCAGCAGGTTGAAGTCCCACTGGCGCTCCTCCACCACCCCCGTCTCCAGGTTGGAGAGGTTCCGGAACTGGACGGAGAAGTCCATCTGGCGGAGCCACGCGAGGCTCTGGGGGCGGGGCGACCACGCGATGCGGGGCTCCACGCGCCGGAAGTTGTTGCGGGTTACGAACCCGACGGCCGGGTCGTACGCCGCCCCGAACTGGCGGTAGGAGACGTGCCCGGTCCAGATGTCGTTGGGGTAGTTGAAGCGGATGCCGTGGGCGGAGAGGTCCCGGAACGTGGGAGACGCCCCCGGATCCTCGCTGGAGTTCCAGACCAGGAACGCCTCCATCTCCAGGTTCTTGTTCCCCAGGAAGTGGGACGTGCTCAGGTCCGCGTCCACGCCCGCCGTGTGGAGCGTGGCCTCCCGGAACCCGCCGGGGCCGGCGGACGGGGCCCGGCGCGTGTACACGGCGCCCACCGCCGACTGCTCCCACAGCCGCCGCTTCACCCGGGCCACGGTGAAGTCCTCGGCGGGAAGCACCGTCCCCTCGTCGTCGTGGAGCGTGAAGTCCCCGGTCCGCACCTGTACGAGGCCCAGCTCGAAGGGGCCCGCCTGACCGGTGACGCGTCCGCCGTAGGTGATGGGGATGGGCTCCCCCTCGTTGAGGCCGATGCGCCGCGAGAAGTAGGGCTCGGGGCCGCTCCGCGGTGCGAAGGAGAACACGCCGGACCCTTCCAGGAAGAAGGCCCGGCGCTCGGGGAAGCGCTGGGGGAAGCGGGTGAGGTTCACGCGGCGCTGGTCCACCTCCACCTCGGCGAAGTCGGTGTTCACCGAGAGCGACGCCCGCAGGCTGGCGGTGAGGTTGTAGTTCACGTCCAGGCTCACGTCGCGCTTGTAGCTGTTGGGGTCCGCGTCCTCCGCCAGGTGGCTCCACCCCGTCACCACCGCGGGCACGGCCTCCAGGCCCACGCCCTGGGACATGCCCTGGAGCCCGGTGAGGCGGCCGGCGTGCACCACGCGCCAGAGCCCCTGGTTGCGGCGGTGCCCGCGCCAGAGGATCTCCTCGTTCCGGCGGCGGATGGTGCGCTGGAAATTGATCCCCCACGTGTCGGAGGCGGGGTCGAAGTTCACCGTCTGGAAGGGGATGCGGATCTCGGCGGACCAGCCGTCGTCCAGGCGGGCCACGCGGGCCTCCCAGATGCCGTCCCACGACTTGTTCACGCCGCCGCCGCCCCCGCCGCCGCCAGGGCCGCCGCCGCCCCCACCTCCCAGGATGCCGTCGCCCATGAGGCCGGCGGCGTTGATCTCGAAGAAGTACCCGGTACGCCCGTCCCGGAACGTGTCCAGGATCCACATGAAGCGGTCGTCGGTGCCAAGGCCCGCGTCCCGGCGCCTCTGGAAGGCGAGCACGCCGTCGGGATCGTCGAAGATCTTCGCGCCGATGTAGAGGGCGTCGGCGTCGTAGAGCACGCGGACCTCGGTGCGCTCGGTGGGCTCTCCCCCCTCCATCGGCTCCTGCTGGGTGAAGTCGCTCACCGCCGTGGCCAGGAGCCAGGCGTCGTCGTCCAGCCGCCCGTCCACGCTCACGGACGCGCCGTCGCCCAAGCGGGCCGCGACGAGCGGCGGCAGGGCGTCGCCGTTGGCCTGGCCGGCCGCCCCGTCGGCGCCCAGCAGGAGCGTCGCCATGATCAGGAAGGCCGGTCCGGGGGGAAGGGGCCTGGGCAGTCGTGTCCGTGTCATCGGGTGCGGGCGTGGGATCGGAGGGTCGGCACGCCTCGGAGACACGCGCCGGGCGCGGGGCGTTGGAGGAAGTACCCGGATGCGCCTTCGAGGTCCCGCGGCGGCCTACCGGAGCGGGCCGTCGCGGCCCCGGGGGTCGGCATGGATCCCGCGGCTCCGGCGGGCGACCTCGGTGAACCGGGGGTCGTTCCGGAGGTCGTCCCACACCGGGTCCTTCTGGAGGCTCACCAGCCCCCGGTCCCGTTGAGCAAGCGCCTCTTCCAGGGCTCTCAGCGCGCCCTCCGCGTCGCCGATTCCGGCCCGGGCCGCGGCGAGGTCGCTGGGCGCCACGCGCCCGCCCGCCGCGCTCCGGGCATCGAGGCGGTTGAGCGTCCAACGCCAGAAGCCCACGCCGCCCTCCTGCTCCACGTTGCTGCGGAGCGCCTTGACCGCGGCGGCGTCGGGAGCGTCCGGACCACCCCGGGCGCCCCACGCCTCCACGGCTCCCACGGCTCCGCCCAGGTTGCCCCGGGCCATCTCCGCCCGGGCCATGAGCTCCCACGCGGGCGCCAGGTTGGGCTGGGCGTCCACCACGTCGGAGAGCATCTCCACCGCGTCGTCGAACATGCCGGCGGCCATGAGTCCCCGGGCGCCCACGAAGCGGGCCGTGCCGGCGTCGTTGGCGGCGGCCCGCCCCTGGGAGCGGACCTGGAACTCGATCTGGCGCCCCAGCGCCGAGAGGGCCTGGAACCAGGCCGTGTCGGGGACCGGCGGGGCGCCCGTCTCCGGCGTGGCGGGGGCCCCGGAGCCCGGCCCGGGCCGCGGCAGGCCGCGCGCCAGCTCGCGGGCGGCGTCGCCGGAGAGGACCTGCACGGGGAGGCTGCGTCGGATGAGGGAGAGCACCTCGCGGGCCTCCACCGACGCCGAGTCCATCTCCAGGGCCTTCGCGGCCTCCGCCTGCGCCCGGGTCAGCTCCTCCTCCGCGACGAGCGAGTCGGCGAGGCCGATGAGGAACCGGGTGCCCGCCAGGCTGGCCAGGGCGGGGGCGAAGGAGGAGTCCTCCTCCACCGCGGTCTCGAAGAGGCTCCGGGCCTGGACCAGCGCTTCCGGCGTCCCCTTGGAGGCTTCGTACCGACCCCTCAGGTAGGCGTCCTGGGCCTCGGGGTCCACGGCCCGGGTGGCGACCTGCTGGAGGACCGACGCCTCCTCGGGGCTGATCTCCGCCTGGATCTGGCGGGCGATGTCCAGCGCGACCTCGCTCTGGAGGGCGAGGACGTTCCGAAGGGCCCGGTCGTACTGCTGCGTCCAGATGTGGGTGTCGCTGGCGGCGTGGATGAGCTGGACGGTGATGCGCACCTCGTCTCCGCTACGGCGCACCGACCCCTCGATGACCGCGTCCACCTGGAGCTCCCGCCCGATGCGCGAGATGGGGACGTCGGCGCCGGCGTACCGCTGCACCGACGTGCGCGACACCACCCGCAGCCCCGGGATCTGGCTGAGCTGGGCGATGAGCTCCTCCTGCATCCCCAGCGTGAAGTAGGCTCCGTCCTCGCCGCCGGAGAAGTCGTCCAGGGGGAGGACCGCCAGGGCCCGGACGGGCTCGGCGGGGTCGTAGGCCACCAGCGCGGGCTCGGCGTTCCCGGCGCGGCGTCCCCGGGGCGTCGCCTGCTGCTCCAGGACCCCCTCCTGCGCCAGCCAGAGCCACACCCCGCCCACGATGGCCACCGAGAGGACCAGGAGCGCCAGCCCCGGCACCAGGCGGCCCCGGGGGCCGGGGGCGTCGGCGGTGCGCTCCAGGCCTTCGCCGGTGACGTCGAAGATCCACGCCAGCACCACCGCCGGCGGGAACAGGAGGGCCACCGCCACCACCAGGATCCGCAGCCCGGTCTCGCCGATGCCGAAGGCCGGGAAGACGATCTCCGCCAGCTGGAGCACCACGAACGCCACCGCAGCGTAGCCCACGGAGAAGCGCACGACGTGCCGGCGCTTCAGCTCAGCTATGAAGAGGGCGAGTCGGGAGGGACGGGGCGATGGAGGGCTCATGGGATACTCTTAGGACACCGGTCGCGGTCATTCGGTTAGTTGCCGCTGCCCGGCTCCGGGGTTGGACCGACGGTGGCGGGGGCTAGAAGAGCCCCTCCCGCCAGTCCGGCGTGCGGCGGCGGAGCACCGCGTTGACCCGGAGTATGAACCGCGGCGGGTCCACGGGCTTCACCACGAAGTCGTCGGCTCCCGCCTCGAAGAGCTCCATCTCCACCTGGGGGTCGTCGGAGCCGGTGGCGACGATGACGGGGAGCGTTGCCAGGCTGAGTCGGCCCCGCACCGTCTTCAGGACCTGCAGGCCGTGCATGCGGTCCATCTGGAGGTCCAGCGTCATGAGATCGAAGGGGTCGTCTCCTCCCAGGAGGGACAGTGCCTCGGGCCCGTCGGGGGCCTCCGCGACACGGAAGCCCGCGCCCTCCAGCGCCTCCCGCAGCAGGAGCCGGGTGTCCCGGTCGTCGTCCACCACGAGGACGTGGGGCCCACCCTTGGCCGCGCGCTCCAGGGGGGGGAGCTGGTGGGGGGGCTCTGCGCCCTCGGGGTAGGCCCCTTCCACGGCCTTGGCGAGGGCCTCGGGCGGAGCCACCTCGAAGTGGACGTTGCGGCCGGCCACGTGCGAGATCTCCCGCTCCGCCTCCATGGCCACGGGGTCGGCGGAGGCCACCCAGATCCAGCGGTCCGTGTAGCGGAGGGGCACCACCTGCAGCTTGCGGGCGACGCGGCCGGGGATGAGCCGGCTTGCGTGGGGGTCCGCGCTGGCCAGGTCCGCCACGCCCAGCCGATAGTGCGCCGCGACCCGGGCGGCGAGCTCCGCTTCGGTCACTCCCGTGTGCATGGCCGTCACGCTCCAGGCGCCCCGCATGGAGCTGTCGGACGGGACGCTCAGCTCATCTGCGCGCGAGAGATCGGCGGCTCGGGCCACGGCCACGATCCAGTGTTGGATGACCGGCATGTCCACGGGGTGCTCTCCTGGCGGGGTCGGGAAGGGAATCTACCCTGGAGCACCAAGTTGTGGCTGGCGTAGAGGCCCCGCTACCCCGATCCTACAGGGCATGCGAATCGCCTATCTGGACGGCCCCCGACTCCGTCGGTCGCTGGTCGCGGCCTGTGAGTACGCCCAGCAGCAGCGTGGTGAGCTGAACCGCATCAACGTCTTTCCCGTGCCCGACGGCGACACGGGAACGAACCTGGCGCTCACCGTCCGCGCCATCGCCGACCACCTCCGTGGCAACCACGACAAGGCCGTCTCCGCGGTCGCCCGGGAGGCGGCCCAGGCAGCCGTGCTCGGGGCGCGGGGCAACTGTGGGATGATGCTGTCCCACTTCCTCCTCGGCTTCTCCGACCACCTCCGCGATCGGGCCCGCATCACCACGGAGGAGTTCGGCGCGGCGCTGAGCTCCGGGGTCCACAACCTCCACCAGGCTCTCGAGCGGCCGGTGGAGGGGACGATCCTCACGGTGATGCGGGACACGGCGCAGGCGGCGCACCGGGTGAGGTACGCCGACTTCGTGGAGCTGCTCCAGCACCTCATGGAGGAGGCCCGGGCCTCCCTGGCCCGCACGCCCGACCTCCTTCCCGTCCTCAAGAAGGCCGGCGTGGTGGACGCCGGGGCCAAGGGCTTCGTGAGCCTCCTGGAGGGGGTGGTCCTCTTCATCCACGGCGACCCGCTGGTGGCCGCCACCAACGGGAGGCCCGCGGCGGTGGACGACGAGGCGGCGGCGGCCCGCGTCGCCTTTCCCGACGCGGTGGACGAGTACCGCTTCTGCACGGAGGCCCTGGTGCGCGGCGACGCGCTCCCGGGGCAGGGGACGGTGCGGGAGGCCCTCCGTGGGCGCGGTGACTCCCTCATCGTCATCCGGTCGGGGGACGTGCTCAAGGTCCACATCCACACCGACGATCCCGAGGACGTCTTCGCGTACCTGAGGGGCGTGGGAACGTTGGTGACCCACAAGGCCGAGGACATGCACGCCCAGCACGACGCGGTGGAGCGGGCCGCCGACGCCCACGTCCGGCTGGCCCGGCGCCCGGTGACGATCATGACCGACTCGGCCGCGGACCTGCCGGAGGAGGTGGTCCGGGCCCACGGGATCCACGTCACGCCCCTCCTTCTCGTGGACGGCGACGAGACGTACAAGGACGGGGTGGACATCAGCGCCCGGGAGTTCCACGCGCGCCTGGCGCTGGAGTCGCCGGTGCCCACCACCAGCCAGCCGGCGCCCGCCGACTTCCTGGAGACGTTCTCCCGGGCGGCGGAGGACGGGGAGGCCGTGCTGGGGGTCATCCTGGGCTCATCCCTCTCGGGCACGCTGGCCTCGGCCCAGGCCGCGGCGGGACGGTTCCACGGTGCCCCGGTCCACCTGGTGGACTCGCTGGGCGCCTCCCTCCTCACCGGGCTCCTCGCGTTGAAGGCGTGCGAGCTGGCCGAGCTGGCGACGCCCCCCGACGAGATCGTGCGGCGGCTCCTGGCCATCCGCCGCCGGTCGGGCATCATCTTCACCGTGGACACCTTCGACCGTCTCCTCGCCTCGGGGCGCGTGGGGCGCGGGCGCGCGTTCCTCGGCTCCATGCTCAGCGTCAAGCCCATCCTCGCGCTGGACGCCGGCGGCTTCGTGGTGCCGGTGGGGAAGGCCATGGGCATGAAGCGGGCCCAGGTCGCCCTGCTGGACATGGTGGCTGGGCAGATCCCCGAAGGGGCCAGCGTCCGCTTCGGCGTCGTGCACGTGGGCAACGAAGACATCGTCGAGCCGGTGGCGGCCGCGCTTCGCGCCCGCTATGGCCGCGACGTGGAGATCCTCACGGCGCCCGCCACCCCGGTCATCGCCACCCACCTGGGGGTGGGCGCGTGGGGCGTGGCGTACCTGGTGGAGGACTGAGCGTGGCTCCCTGTCCGGCCCCGGGGGGCTGAGCGGTGCAGGAGGGGGTGGCCGCCACGGTGGCGGTGAGCGGTTGGGCCGTGGCGGCCTTCGTGGCGTACCTCGTCCTCCTCCTGGGCATCGGTGCCCTGTCGGTACGCTTCTCCAGCGCCGGCATCGGGGAGTTCTTCGTCGGCGGGCGCCGCATGAACCGCCTGGTGGTGGCCCTCTCCGCCGTGGTCTCGGGGAGGAGCGCGTGGCTCCTCCTGGGCGTCACGGGGATGGCGTTCGTGAACGGCGCGTCGGCGCTGTGGGCGTGCGTGGGCTACACGGTGGCCGAGGCCGTCCTCTTCTTCACCTACGCCCGGCGGCTGCGGCGCTTCGCCGGCATTCACGACTCCATCACGCTCCCCGACTTCTTCGCCACTCGCTTCGGCGACCGGGACGGCCGCCTCCGCCTCACGCTGGCGGTGGTGATCCTCCTCTTCATGGTGAGCTACGTCGCCGCCCAGTTCGCCGGCGGGGGCAAGGCCATCGCCGCGAGCTTCGGGTTGTCCAACCTGGCGGGCGTGCTCCTCACCGCCGGGATCGTCCTGGTCTACACGACGCTGGGGGGCTTCCTGGCGGTGAGCGTCACCGACGCGCTGCAGGCGTTCTTCATGCTCTTCGGCCTGCTCGTGCTGCCGCTCATGGCCATGGCCGACGCCGGGGGGTGGGGCGCCGTGTCCGCCCAGCTCCAGGCTCACGACGGCGCGTTCCTCGACCCGTTCGCCCTGGCCTTCGGCGCGTTCCTGGGGCTGGTGGGCATCGGCCTGGGCTCCCCCGGTAACCCCCACATCATCGTCCGCTACATGTCCATCGCCGAGGAGCGGCAGCTCGTGTTCGCCGGAGTGGTGGGGACGTTCTGGAACGTGGTCATGGGGGCCGGGGCGGTGATGATCGGGCTGGTGGGACGTGCCTTCTTCGCCGACGCCTCGGCGCTGCCGGCCTCCGACACGGAGAACCTCTACCCCGTCCTGGCCCAGCAGCACCTCCATCCCATCCTCTTCGGCGTGGTGGTGGCGTCGGTGTTCGCGGCGCTCATGTCCACCGCCGACTCCCAGCTCCTCGTCGCGGGCTCCACCGTGGTGCGCGACTTCTACCAGAAGGTGGTGAAGGCCGGACAGGAGATTCCCGAGAGGACGCTGGTGCTGTACTCCCGAGTGGTGGTGGCCGCGCTGGTGGGCGTGGCCCTCGTGATGGGGGCGGTGGCCGAGCAGCTCGTCTTCTGGCTCGTCCTCTTCGCCTGGGCGGGGCTTGGGGCTTCGCTGGGGCCCACCATGATCCTGGCGCTGTACTGGAGGCGGACCACCCGGGCCGGTATCTTCGCCGGCCTGGCCGGGGGTGCGCTGACGACGGTGGTGTGGTACTTCACGCCGGCCCTCAAGGCCCGGCTCTACGAGCTCATCCCCGCCTTCGCGGTCTCGCTGGTGGCCACCGTCCTGGTGAGCCTGGCCACCCGCCCCCCGGAGGATGCCGACGCGCTCATGGAGGACATGTCGGCGAACCCTCCCCGCACCTGATCCTCGCGACGCGACGAAGCCCGCCATGCACATCCCGGCCCTGGTCCCCGCCCTCGCCCTCGTCTCCGTCGCCGTGCCCCAGCAGGCGCCGACCCCCTGGCAGCAAGGCGTGTCGTACCGCATCGAGGCGGTCCTCGACGAGAGCGCCCAGCTCCTCCGGGGGCGCGCCCGGGTATGGTACCGCAACGAGTCTCCCGACACGCTGCGGGACTTCCATCTCCACCTGTACCTGAACGCCTTCCGCCCCAACTCTGCGTGGGCCATGGCGGACCTGGAGCGGGGGATCCGGACCTTCCAGGACCTGGGGCCCGACGAGCACGGCTTCGAGCGCCTGGCGCGGGTCGCGGTGGACGGCCGGGAGGTCCGCGCCACGTACCCCTTCGCGCCCGACTCCACCATCGTGCGCCTCACGCTCCCCGCGCCCCTCCCCCCCGGCGGCGAGATCGGCCTGGACTACGACTGGGAGGCCCGCCCGTCCACCGTGGCCCGGCGCCAGGGGCGTAGGGGCCGCCACTACGACTTCGCCCAGTGGTACCCCCGGGTGGTGGTCTACGACCTGGAAGGGTGGCGCGCCCACCCCCTCTACCGGCAGGGGGAGTTCTACGGCGAGTTCGCCACGTACGACGTGACGATGGACCTGGCCCGGGACCAGGTGGTGGGCGCCACCGGCGTCCCCGTGGAAGGAGACCCGGGGTGGGCCGGCGCCGCCGCGCCGGGGAGCGGGCCCGTGGACTACCAGAGGGACTGGTACGGGGCCCTGGACGGCCCGCCCTGCGTGGTGCGCGACGGCGTCCGCACGTGCGGGATCCCCTCCCAGCAGGAGCTGGCGCCGGGGGAGCCCCTGGGGCTGCTGTCCGCGCCGGCCGCCGGGCGGAAGCAGGTGCGCTGGCACGCCAGGGACGTGCACCACTTCGCGTGGTCCACCTCCCCCGACTACATCTACGAGCAGGGTGCATGGGACGACGTGGTGATCCGCGTACTCTACCAGCCCGGGGACGAGGCGGCCTGGGGAGCGGGCGTGGCGGTGCGGCGCACCGCCGTGGCCCTGAGGTGGCTGGACCAGATCTTCGGGGACTACCCGTACCCGCAGGTCACGAACGTGCACCGCATCGAGGGGGGCGGTACCGAGTTCCCCATGGTGGTCATGGACGGGAGCGCGTCCCAGGGGCTCATCCTCCACGAGGTGGGCCATATCTACACCCACGGCATCCTGGCCAACAACGAGTGGTACGAGGGGTGGCTGGACGAGGGCTTCACGTCCTTCCAGACGGCGTGGTTCAACGAGGAGCAGGGCGGGGGCCGCGCCCAGTGGCTGGGGAGCGAGATGCGCGTCCTGGACCTGGAGCTGCGGGGGAAGGCCGAGCCGGTGACCCTCCAGGCGGAGCGCTACGCCGAGATGGGCACCTACTCGACCATGATCTACACGAAGGGCTCGCTGGTCTTCTGGATGCTCCGGGAGATGGTGGGCAAGCCCGTCATGGCGGAGATCCTGCGGACGTTCTACGACCGGTACCGCTTCCGCCACGTGGACCAGCACGCGTTCCAGTCGGTGGCGGAGGAGGTGAGCCGCCGGGACCTGGACTGGTTCTTCGGCCAGTGGCTCCACGGCAACGGCGTCGTGGACTACGCCCTCGAGGGGGTGCGGCCCCACCGGGAGGGCGGGGGCTGGGTGACGGAGCTGGAGGTGGCACGCAGGGGTGACCTGCGCATGCCCGTCCCGGTGCGCCTCAGCGCCGAAGACCAGGTCTTCGACACCCTGGTGGCCGGCGACGCGCTGCGGGCCGTCCACCGGGTGGCCACGCCCTTCCGCCCCGTGCGGGTGGACCTGGATCCGTTCAAGACCATCCTCGACTGGAACGCCCTCAACGACGCGTGGACGCCGGGGCCGTTCGGCGGGTCCCCTTACGCCGCGCGGCTGGACAACCCGCTGGGCGCGCTGCCCGTGTACCGGGACCGCGCCCCCCTGGGGCTCTTCCCCCTGGCGTGGGTCACCGACGGCGGCGGCCTGGTGGGGGGCTTCCAGGCCCGGACCTCGTACCTGGGCGACATCCGCCGGGCGCTGCTCCGCGTCGGGTTCCCGGCGGTGGAGGTGTCGGACCGCGGGGGGGCCTCCGACGTGCTGGACCCGGGCTCGCTCTACCTCCGCGTTGAGAACCCCGTCGTGTTCCACCGTCCCAGGTACGGGACGGCGCTGGAGCTCTTCGCCGGGGAGGGGCAGGCGTTCCTGGACCTCTCCGCGGAGCGGGACGTGAGCCGCCGTCCCCTGTCGGGTCCCCGGCGCTCCCTGGAAGCCCGGGTGACCGTCGGCGTGGTCTACGACGACGCCTACCTCCCGGACGGGCGCTGGAGCCCCGACACCCGGTTCTCCGGCGAGGTGGGGCTGGGGCTGGCCCAGCGGTGGGAGGACGGGAGCTCGGTGGAGGCCCGGGGCTCGGCGGGCTTCGATACCCGGGACCGCATCTTCGTGCGGGGGCAGGTGGCCGCCCAGGCCCGCACCGCGCTCCCGGACGGGTGGGGCGCCGGGCTCCGCGCCTTCGTGGCCGCCGCCATGGCCCGCTCGCCCGACGGGTGGGCGGCGGGGAACGCGCCCAGGGAGCGCCAGTTCTTCCTGGCGGGCGGGGACCCGTACCTGGCCGTGGCCAATCCCTGGCTCCGGAGCGGGGGGAGCGTCCTGGAGGAATACGGCGTGGCGGCGGGGGGCGGGGAGCTGCCGGGCTACCACCCCGGCCTGGGGTTCGGCGTGCTGGGGACCCTCACCGCCGAGCTGCGCACGCCGACGCTCACGGTGGTCCCGCGGGCCGGAGGGATCGAGGCTCGGGGGCGGCTCTTCGGAGGCGTGGGCTCCGGGTCGCCCCCCACCGCAGCCGGTGGCCCCGAGGTCCTGACCGGGGCCGCGCGGAATGCGCTGGACTGGTGGCACCTCTACGCCTCGGCGGGGGTGGGCGCGGAGCTGGGGTGGTCCGGCTCACCCCTCAGGGTGCGCGTCGACGCCCCCCTGGTGGTGGCCGACCCGGACGTGGCGGCGACGGGCCGGGACGGCGTGTTCGCCCCCCGGGTGGTGGTCTCGGTGCGGGCCGCGCGGTAGCCTTCCGCCCTCCGCCCCCGGCTACTCCGGTCGGAGCTTCTGCTTTCCGCCCACCAGCACGTCGTAGGTGGCCCGCTGGGCGGGGGAGAGGCTCGCCGGGAGGCCCACCAGGAGGGCCCTCCCCCCCTTCCCTCCCGGGAAGTGGAGGACCAGGTGGTCGCGGGGGGCGGGAGGCTCGTAGGGATGGGCGCGGCCGGTACCGTCCACCGCGACCGTGCGCCCCGGGGAGACCGCCTCGGCCAGCCGGCGCCCGTACTCGGTCCAGGCGGACAGGGGCTCCGCCGCGCCGGAAGCCACCTCCGGGATGAGCGTGTCCCGGTAGTAGGCCACCGCGGCGGCGTACCCCTCGGGGTCGGCCTGCTTCAGCTCCCGCAGGCGCTCCCGATAGAACTCGCGGGGGTCGCGGGCGCCCTCGGCCGCCAGCGCCTCCTCCAGCCGGGCGTCGGCCCGGGCGTTCAGATCGTCGGACATGGGGTAGCTTCGCCCGGGGGAGTGGGCCC
>BTVB01000001.1:323294-328353 GCA_045863275.1 Gemmatimonadota bacterium | reverse complement strand
CTCAGTACTACCGCCCGTCAACCCGAACCCGCTCATCAAGGCATGGCGGCTAACGAGTCGGTTCGCGAAGTGCTGATAATCGATCGATTCCGGGGGTCTGCGTGTTTCGTGTATCGGGGCGTCGCCCGGAGGTCTCCGAGACGTTTCGTGTGAAGGCTTTAGGATTCACTCGCGGCCCCGGCTCAGTGAGCCACCAGCCAGCCTCACCGACTCCTCCGGCCCGGCCTGCGAGGGGGGAGCGCAGGTGGGGTAGGGCCGGTCCGGAGGACCGGATGCGGGACCTGCTCCGACCCGCAGAGCCGGGCCGGGGCCAATATGCCCCGGCGGACCCGCCTCGCGCCACAACATACTCGGGTGCCAGCACCATGACCGGGTCCGTCCCAAGCAGCCATGGCTCCTCCCCGACACGGGAAAGAGAATCCCTCCATGGACAACGCAAAGCCCGTGCCGGCGCACCGACCCGCACGCCCCGCCGCAGGCCGCGTACTCGTGCGCGCTGCGCTCGTCGACGGCGAGATCCGCCTCAGCTTCCCCTATGACGAGCGGCTGGTAGCCGGCATCAAGGCCGTCCGAGGTTGCCGGTGGGATCAGGACGGACAGGTCTGGCGGGTCCCGGATACACCCGCCGTGCGGGAGGTCATCCGCTCCCTGGCAGATGTCGAAGTGGTGCCCGGGGGCAGCCGAAACGCCAGCCGTCCGCCCGCGCGTCAACGGGCCTCGCACCCGAGCGGGGATCCGTCGCGCAGCGGCGGTCGAGCTGCGTCCAGGTCATCGCCGCCATCACCATCCCAGGGCCCCTCCCGTCCGCACCTCGCGTCGCCTCCCCCTCCCCCGCTCCTCCAGCGCTTCGACGAGGAGATGCGCCTCCGGGGCTACGCCACGCGCACACGCCGCGCCTATCTGGCGCACACGCGCCGTCTCCTCGAGGACGCGGCCGGCGCCGAGGACCTCTCCTCCGCGCTGCGCGCCCACGTCCTCCGGCGCCTCCGCGAGAGCGGGGTGTCCCGCTCCTACCACAACCAGCTCATCAGCGCCCTGCGCCTCTTCTGCTCCACCGTTCTCGGCCATCGCGTCGAGGAGCTCCCCCTGGAGCGCCCCCGCCGGGAGCGGCGCCTGCCCGTGGTCCTCAGCCCGGACGAGCTGCGGCGCTTCCTGGCCGCGGTGCGCAACCCGAAGCACCTGGCCATCCTCGCCGTGGCCTACTCGGCGGGGCTCCGCGTGAGCGAGGTGGTGAAGCTGCGCCCGGAGGACCTGGACCGGGATCGGGGGCTCCTCCTCGTCCGCGGCGCGAAGGGTCGGAAGGACCGAAGCACCCTCCTCTCCGAGACGGCCCTGGCCCTCGTGGACCGCTACCTCGAGGGCGCGCACCCGGGTCGGTGGCTCTTTCCTGGCGCCCGCCCGGCGCGTCACCTCAGCGCCCGCAGCGTGCAGAAGGTCACGGCGGAGGCCCGGGAGCGGGCGGGGATCGCCAAGCCGATCACCCCCCACGTCCTCCGCCACAGCTTCGCGACCCACCTCCTCGAGAGCGGCACCGACGTGCGCCTCATCCAGGAGCTCCTCGGCCACGCCAGCGTCCGCACGACGGAGATCTACACCCACGTCTCCCAGCGCCACATCCAGCGCATCCGCAGCCCCCTGGACGTGGCGCCCCGGGGAGGCGAGGGGCGGGGGGAGCCTCTTTGACATCTATGATGTGCCTTCATAGCTTCCTAACGTTGAATGCACCTCGCAAGGAAGCCCCCATGAAGGCGCTCACCATTCGGAACCTCCCGGCGGACGTGGCCAGGGCCCTGGAAGAGGAGAAGCGCCGTCGTGGAACCTCCCTCAACCAGACGGTGATCGAGTTGCTGAGCCAGGGCCTGGGCGTAGGCGTTCGACGCTCCAACGGGCTCGCCGACTTGGCAGGCACGTGGACCGAGGAGGAGTTCCGGGCCTTCGAGGAGGCCATCGGGCCCTTCGGTGAGGTGGACCCCGAGCTCTGGCGCTGACCCCCGGGGCACCGTGAGCCGCTACTGCCTCGACACGTCCGCCTACAGCCACTTCCGCCGGGGTGAGCCGAGGGTCGTCGAGATCCTCGACCAGGCCGAGTGGATCGGCGTCCCCGCCGTCGTCCTCGGGGAGCTCCGGACGGGCTTTCTCCTGGGCGGATTCCGAGAGCGCAACGAGGCCGAGCTCCGCACGTTTCTCGGGAACCCCGTCGTGCGCGTCCTCCCCATCGATGACGAGGCTGGCCGACACTACGCGGAGATCGTCGCCGACCTCCGGAGGGAGGGCACCCCGCTGCCCACCAACGACATCTGGATCGCGGCCACCGCGGCGCGGGCCGGAGCGCTGGTGCTCACCTTCGATGCGCACTTCGCGCAGATCGGCCGAGTCGGCTCCCACACGCTTGCGGGGTGATCCGCGGGTCCTACCGATCGGTAGCTTGCCGATCGGTATACCGCCTCTCCTCTCCTCTCCCCTCCCCGCCTCTCCTCTCCCCTCCCCTCCCCTCCCTACCCCACCACCTCCTCCACCCACCCCGCCACCCGGTCGCACAGCGAGGCGAGGACCTCCGCGTCGGTGCGCCCCGACTTCTTCGGCACGTGGAAGCCGTGGTCCGCGGCCTCCTCCACGTGGAGCGTGGGCGCGGGGGCGAGCCCCTCCAGCAGCGGCCGGAGCAGCGTGAGATCGCACAGGCTGTCCCGGGTCCCCTGGAGGAAGAGCATGGGGAGCCCCACCTCGGCCAGGTGAGCCCCCCGCTCCGCCGAGGGCGCCTTGCCCGCGCCGTGCAGCGGGAAGCCGAAAAAGACGATCCCCCGCACCCCGGGGAGAGTCCCGGCGGCCGCCGCGGTGGACGTCATGCGCCCGCCCATGGACTTCCCCCCCGCGAAGAGGGGGAGGCCGGGCTCCAGGCGGGCGGCCTCGGCAACGGCGCTCCGCACCGTCTTCACCAGCACGGGCGCGGGGTTGGGCCCGCCCCGGCCGGCCTCCTTGTAGGGGAAGTTGTACCGGAGCGTGGCCACCCCCCGCTCCGCCAGCGACGTGGCCGCCTCTTCCATGAAGGCGTGGCCCATGCCGGCCCCGGCGCCGTGGGCGAAGACGTAGAGGGCCCGGGCGCCGCGGGGGCGCAGCAGGATACCGGAGACCTCCCCCGCCGACGCGGTTGCGACGAAGCGGACCTCCTCACGCGATGCGGTCATGGCGCTTCCTCCCTCCTTCCTCCTCCGGATGCGAGAGCGCCCGCCCGGGGGTCCGGGCGGGCGCTCCTGGTGCTGCGGCCTGCGTGCGGCGCCGGGATCAGCCTCCGAGGCCGAACTTCACGCCGATGTTGATGATGGGCCAGTACTTCTTCGCCCACGTGGGCAGGTCGTCGTTGAGGCTCTGCTCCTCGGTGCGCAGCCGGCTCTGGAACTCCGCCGAGTTGATGACCGTGCTGTTGCCGGTGGCGGTGAGGGCGATCTCGGGGTCGCCCATGAACGCGACGCCCAGGTCGAGGAAGAGGCCGATACCGCTCCGGGTGTGCTTGCCGAAGCCGAGGAGCACGTACGGAGCCTGGTCCTTGGCGTCCAGCGTGCCGGTGACGCTGGCCACCTCCGTCGCGGTGTACGTCTTGCCGCCGATGTCGATGGAGGCCGAGCCCGTGAGGGAGCCGGCCACCTCGGGGTCATCGGGCTTGAAGAGCATCCCGCCGCCGATGCGGAAGCCGCTCCCCAGGTAGAGGTCCGCGCCCACGTTGAACCAGGTCTTGGGCAGCGTGAGCGTCGCCTCGACGTCGTCGCCCACGTCCCAGAACGAGGTGGCGTCCACCTCGAGGGGGATGAGGCCGATCCCGCCCCGGAGGACGAAGCTGTCGGTCAGGCCCACGGCGCCCTCGGCGCCCAGGCCCAGCGTCCCGGCCCGGCCGGCGACGGCGAAGCCCTGTGCCGCCGCGGCGGCGGGAAGGGCGAGGAGGGCGGCAGCAGAGAGTGTGAGAAGGCTCTTTCTCATGGGGTCTCCGAAGGGTACGGTCGTGGGGGCTCGGCGGATCGCCGTTGGAGCGTCGACAAGTATAGGCCCGTCCGCGCCACGGGCGAAAGACGAAAGACGACGCCCAGGGGCGGTTTCCCCTTCCGTCGCGTTGGCTTATCTTTCTCGTTGAGAACGGTTCTCAACCACAAAGAGAGAAGCGCCGGCATCCGCCCGGCGACCAGGAGTCCTGCCCTGACCCCCGCCTCGTCCGCCCCCGACTCGACCCTCACGGCGCCCGCCCCGGCGGACGACCCGAGCTGTCACGCCCCCGGCGCGCCTCCCCACGAGGCGGGCAGGCTGCGCATCGCGTTGGTGGGGAACCCCAACGTGGGGAAGAGCGTTCTCTTCAACCGCCTCACCGGCGCCTACGTGGTGGTCTCCAACTACCCGGGCACCTCGGTGGCGCTGAGCCGAGGGCACGGGCACCTGGGGGAGCGGGCCGTGGAGGTGGTGGACACGCCGGGGGCCTACGCGCTGGTGCCGGGCACCGAGGAGGAGCGGGTCACCGAAGACTACATCCTCTCGGGAAGCGCCGACGTCCTCGTCCACGTGATCGACGCCAAGAACCTCCCGCGGGGCCTGCCCTTCACGCTGGGGCTCCTGGGGTGTGGCCGCCCCCTGGTCCTCGTCCTCAACATGATGGACGAGCTGAGCGAGCTGGGCGTCTCGGTGGAAGCCGGGCTCCTCGAGGAGCGCCTGGGGATCCCCGTGGTGCCCATGGTGGCGGTGCGGGGGGAGGGCGTAGAGGACCTGGCCGACGCCGTGGAGCGGGCGCTGACCCAGGGGCCGCCGCCGCCCCCGGACTACGCCAACGGCGTGGGCGCGGCCATCGCCCGGGTGCGCGGCCGCCTCCAGGGCGCGTACTCGGTGGACCCCACCGCGCTGGCCACGCTCCTCCTCCAGGGCGACGAGAGCGCCACGGCGTGCGTCACCGGCGCCGAGCCCGACGGCGGCCGCGCCGCGCTGGACGAGGCCCGGGAAGCCGCCACCACGCTGGGCGGCCCGGCGGTGTACCGCGTCGCCTTCGAGCGCCAGCAGGTCGCGCGCGACCTCCTGGAGGACGTCCTCT
>BTVB01000001.1:0-323284 GCA_045863275.1 Gemmatimonadota bacterium | reverse complement strand
CGCGCCCCTGGGGGCCCCCCGCCCCCTCGTGGTGGCCGCCCTGGGCCCGCCCGGGGCGCCGATGGTGCGCTGCGGCGAGCGACTCGGCCGCTGGCTGGCCCGTCCCCTCACCGGCGTGCCCATCCTCCTCGTGGTGCTTTGGCTCGGCCTCTACCAGTTCGTGGGCGTCTTCGGCGCCGGCACGCTGGTGGACGTCATCGAGGGCTTCTTCGAGGGGCGGATCAACCCCGTCGTGGAGCGCTTCTTCCAGGGGATCCCCTGGGAGGGCGTGCGCGGCCTCTTCGTGGGCGAGTACGGCATGCTCACGCTGGGGCTCCGCTACGCGGTGGCCATCATCCTCCCGGTGGTGGGGAGCTTCTTCCTCTTCTTCTCCGTGCTGGAGGACAGCGGCTACTTCCCGCGCCTGGCCCTCCTGGTGGACCGCTCGTTCAAGCGCATCGGCCTCAGCGGCCGGGCGGTGATCCCCATCGTCCTGGGCTTCGCCTGCGACACCATGGCCACCATGGTCACGCGCACGCTGGAGACCAAGCGCGAGCGGGTGCTCTCCACGCTCCTCCTGGCGCTGGCCATCCCCTGCTCCGCCCAGCTCGGCGTGATCCTGGCCATCCTCTCCGGCCAGCCCAAGGCGCTCTTCGTCTGGTTCATCTCCCTGCTGGGCACGTTCATGCTCGTCGGGTGGCTCTCGGCGAAGGTGCTCCCCGGCGAGACGGCGTCGTTCCACATGGAGCTGCCGCCCATGCGCCTGCCCCGCCCCGGGAACGTCCTGCTCAAGACGTACAGCCGCATGCAGTGGTACTTCCTGGAGGTGCTCCCCCTCTTCCTGCTGGCCAGCGTCATGCTGTGGGCGCTGGACGTGACCCGCCTCATCGGGTGGGTCATCGCCGGGCTCACGCCGGTGGTGGGGCTCATCGGGCTCCCCGCCGAGACCGCCACCGTCTTCCTCTTCGGCTTCTTCCGCCGCGACTACGGCGCCGCCGGCCTCTTCGACCTGAACCAGGCCGGCGTGCTGGACGTGGTGCAGCTCACCGTGGCCGCGGTGACGCTCACGCTCTTCATTCCCTGCATCGCCCAGTTCCTCATGATGATCCGGGAGCGGGGGTGGAAGACGGCGTGGGGCATGTTCGCCCTCATCACGCCCCTGGCCTTCGGCGTGGGCTTCGTGCTCAACATCCTGCTCCGGGGGATGGGCTGGTGAACTGCGGCTTCTGCGGAAAGGCCTTCGACGAGGACCGGGGCCAGCCGGCGTGCCGCCAGTGCCCCGTGGGCTCGGGGTGCGGGCTGGTGCGATGCCCCCACTGCGGCTACGAGAACCCGGGAACGCCGGGGTGGATCTCGTTCCTCAAGCGTAGATTCAAGGGGGGCGACGACGAGACGGCCAGGCCGGCTCCCCCGCGCGGGATGCCGCTCCCCATGATCCACCCCCGAGGCTGAGCGCATGGTCCAGGCCCTCATCACCAGGATGAAGAACGGCTTCCGGCGCTTCGCCGGGTGGGACGACGCGTGCCCCGAGGGCGGCCCTCCCGTGCAGGCCGTCCACAAGTGCGACTCAGGTTGCTGCCCGAGCCACCCGGTCACGACGCTGGAAACGGGCGCCGCCGGCGTCGTATCATGCCTCACCGATCCCGATCATCCCCGGGCCGCCCGGCTCGCGTCCATGGGAATCCTCCCTGGCGTGCCCGTGCGGCTCGTGCAGAAGTACCCTGCGTGGGTGTTGCGCGTAGGCTTCGCCGAGATCGCGCTCGACACGGAGATGGCGAAGCTGGTGCGGGTCATCACGGGATCGGCGCGGGTTTCCGCAGGGTAGCAGCCGGTCCCGGGCTCACCCCGACGCTCCTCGGGAGCAGGAGGGAGGCATGGCACGGGATCCGATGCGGGTACGGAAGCCCTTCGCGGGGCGCGGGAAGCGTGCGGTCCACGCTCGTGGGACGGTGCTGGCCGCGGCGCTCCTCGCCCTCACCGCCGGGCCGGCCCTGGCCCAGTTCCAGGAGTACCGCCGGCGCGACCGGGGCGGCGCCGGCGTCCCCTCGTCCCAGTTCGCCACCTTCGCCGAGAAGGGCGACCTGTTCGTCTATCCCTACTACGAGTACTACTGGAACCACGCCGGTGAGTACCAGCCCAGCGAGCTGGGCTACGAGGGCGAGGCCGACTACTTCGGCGCCTACAGCGCACACGAGGCGCTGATCTTCCTGGGGTACGGCGTCTCGGACCGCCTCTTCCTGGAGATGGAGGCCGCCTGGATCACCGCGCGCCAGCGCAAGGGCGACGGCGACCCCACCTCCTTCCCCGCCGAGCTGGAGGCGTCGGGCGTGGGCGACGTGGAAGCCCAGCTCCGCTACCGGTGGCGCGAGGAGACGGTGGAGGCCGCCGAGGTCTTCAGCTACTTCGAGACCGTCTTCCCCCTCCAGGAGAAGAACAGCCTCATCGGCACGTCGTCCTGGGAGTTCAAGTACGGCATGGGCCTGGCCCGCTCCCGCTCCTGGGGCACCACGATCCTGCGCGCGTCCATCGGCTTCGCCGACGGCACCCCCGAGCTGGGCGAGTACGCCGTGGAGTACGTCCGCGGCCTGGGCGAACGCCTCCGCCTCTACGGCGCCGTGGAAGGCACGCAGGACGAGGTGGAGCTCATCACCGAGGCGCAGCTCTTCCTGGCCCGCAACGTGAAGCTCAAGCTCAACAGCGCCTTCGGCCTCACGAAGAAGGCGCCGGACTGGGCCCCCGAGGTGGGCGTGATGTTCGTGTTCTGAGGGGGAGGCGCGTGGGACCCGGCGCAGCGCAGCAAGGCCCCCATCACTCACGTCTGGAGCCCTGTGGGTGAAAGGGCCGTGCGATTCCCGAACGGGGGTGCCCCCGCCGGTCGCCCGTACCCACCGCCCCGCTTGCCGCCGTGTAGGCCCGCGCCTACCGTGAGGCCCCCTTCGAACCACCACACAAGGCAGCCCCATGGACAAGGCGACGCAGACCCAGCTCACCAACATCCAGCAGCGCACCGGCAAGTCCCTCGACGCGCTCTTCGACGTCATCCGGCGCAGCGGCCTGGACAAGCACGGTCAGATCCGCGACATGCTCAAGGCCGACCTCGGGATGGGCCACGGAGACGCCAACCTGGTGGTGCACCTCTACCGGGAGGGGGCGGAAGGGAAGCCGGGCGGGGGCGGCGCGGACGATCCCCTCGACGCCATCTACGCCGGCCCCAAGGCGGAGCTGCGCCCCATCCACGACGCCGTCATGGCCGCCGTCGCCGCCTTCGGCGACTTCGAGGTCGCGCCGAAGAAGGCGTACGTGAGTCTGCGCCGGAAGAAGCAGTTCGCCACCGTCGGCCCCCCGTCGAAGACGCGCGTGGAGGTGGGCCTGAACATGAAGGGCGTGGAGCCCACGGGACGCCTGGTGGCCCTCCCCCCCGGCGGGATGTGCCAGTACAAGGTGGACGTCACCGACCCCGCCCAGGTGGACGCCGAACTCGTCGCCTGGATCCGCACCGCCTACGAAGCGTCGGCGTAGGCAACGGAGGGGCCCGCCCACCCCGCCGATGCGAAGCGAGGGTCCCCATCACTCACGTCTGGAACCACGTGGGTAGTCGGGCCGCGCGATTCCCGAACGGGGGGTGCCCCCGCCGGTCGCCCGTACCCCAACACGCGCCCTAGGAGGCCGGCCGAGACCCCATGGGCTCCACGGCGAATCGCGCCTCCCCGTTCGCCACCTCCCAGCTCACCTGGTGGATGAGCCTCGCGATCCTCACCATCTTCGCGTAGTTCAGCCGCTCCGCGTCGTCGAAAGGCGTGTGGTAGTCCGGGTGCAGCCCCGTGTGGAACCACACCGCCGGCACCCCGCTCTGCAGGTACGGCCACTGGTCGCTGCGTCGCAACAGGTTCGACGGGTTGTTGTCGTAGCGCATGCGCAGCGTGAGCCCGATGTCCGCGTTGGCCGCCTCCACCGCCGCGGCCAGCGCCGGCGTCCGGCTGTAGCCCAGGATGTTCACCGCGTTGGCGTTGCTCTCCGCCGTCTGGGGCTCCAACCCGTTGAAGCGCCGGTCGCCGTCCTCCGGCACCTCCTGGTCGCGACCGATCATATCCACGTTGAAGACCGCCACCGTGCTCTCCAGCGGGAAGGGCGGCGCCAGGGTGAGGTGCCACGCGCCCAGCGACGGCCCCCGCTCCTCGGCGTCGGTCATGGCGAAGACCACCGTGCGCCGGGGGCGCCGTCCCTCGGCTGCGGCGCGGGCGTACGCCTCCGCCACCGCCAGCACGCCCGCGGTGCCAGAGCAATTGTCGTCGGCACCGTTGAACACGGTGTCGCCGGCGGTGCCGTTCTGGTCGTGGTGCGTCACGATGATCACGGCCTCGTCGCGGAGCGCCGGGTCCGAGCCCTCCACCATGGCGAGGACGTTCCGCCCGGGCGTGACGTGGCGCTCCACGGCGGTGCTCAGCGCCACTCTGCTTCCGGGCAGCTCCACCACGCCCAGGCCGCTCTCGGCCTCCTCCGACGCCAGGGCCAGATCCTCCAGCGTCCGGCCGCTCCCCTCCACCAGCGTCCGGGCCAGCTCCACCGAGACGAAGGCGCCGGGGATGGTGACGGCCTCCACCCAGGGGCGGAGCAGGAAGCGCTCGATGCGCCGGGGCTCGGCGGGCCACGCGTCGGCGTGGGCGGCCCCCCAGTCGTCCACGTCCGCGCGCGCGTGGACGTCCCGCACGAACAGGATGGCGGAGGCGCCGTGCTGCTGCGCGGCGAGCGCTTTGTTCCACTCCCGGGCGGCGTGGGCGGTCACCAGGCCGTCGAAGGGGCTCTCCGGGTCGTCCACGCCGGGCTCCCGCTCCAGCACGAGGACGATCTTCCCCGCCAGGTCGGCGCCTTGGTAGTCGTCCCACCCCAGGCGGGGCTCGACGATGCCGTAGCCGGCGAAGGCCACCTCCCCCACCACCGAAGCCGAAGCGCTCACGTTGAGGGGGGTCCAACCCCGGCCGGGGGCTCGGGCGCCTCCGGCGCCGGCCACGGTGAGGAGGTTTCCTTCGCCCAGCCTGAACCAGCTCATGTCGAAGCGGTGGTCGTACGTGCCGCCGTCGCCGGCGGGGGCGAGCCCCAGGGCTTCGAACCGCCCCCGGATGAAGTCGGCCACCTCGGCCACCTCCGGCGTCCCCACCAGGCGGCCCCGCGTCGAGTCGTGGGCCAGCGCCTCCACGTCGGCGCGCAGCGCCGTCTCGGCGATGGCGTCGTTGAAGGGGGCGGTGTGATCGTCGGCGCAGCCGGCGCCGAGGACGAGGGCCGTGAAGGCGAGGCCCGGAAGGGCCCGGTGAGGGGTCGGGAGCCGGGAACGCCGCATGGTCGTCGTCATGCTTCGTCCCTCCTCGTGGCGTACCACCCCATGGCGCCCAGCGCCGCCACAATGGCCGCCGTCGCCAGGAGCATCGCCACACCATTGGACACCGCCGGCGGCCATCCCACGATGGGCTTGCCGCCCCGCACCGTCACCACCCAGATGGCCAGCACCACGCCGGTGAGGCCGCCGCCGCCCACCAGGCCGGACCCGAAGAGGATCCCCTTCTCCCGCCGCGACTCCGACTCTTCCTCGGGGCGCTTCCGCGTGAGGGCCCAGCGCAGCAGGCCGCCCAGGAAGACCGCGCCCATGGTGGACAGGGGCAGGTAGACGCCCACGGCGAAGGGGAGCGTGGGCACCTTGAAGAGGAACGCCACCACGGCGATGGCGACGCCCAGGAAGATGAGCCCCCAGGGGAGGCTCTGCTCCAGCACGCCGGTGATGACCAGGTTCATGAGCACCGCCTGGGGGGCGGGAAGCTCGGGGCCACCCAGCCCGCCCGGGGTGCCCTGGTTGAGGATGATGATGACCAGCGCCACCACCCCCGCCGACGTGATCACGCCCACGATCTCGCCGAGCTGCTGGAGGCGGGGCGTGGCCCCCAGGATGTAGCCGGTCTTCAGGTCCTGGGACGTGTCTCCGGCGATGGACGCGGCGATGCACACCACCGTGCCCACCATGAGCGCGGTGGCCTTCCCGAAGTCGTCGGTCCACCCCAGGAAGTAGAACACCGACGCGGTGCCCAGCAGCGTGGCGATGGTCATGCCCGACGTGGGGTTGGACGTGACGCCCACCAGCCCGACGATGCGCGAGCTGACCGTGACGAAGAAGAACGCGAAGATGGCGATGCAGATGGACGCCACCGCGCGGGCGACGATGGAGTCCAGGTACCCCAGCACGCCGGGGATGAGGGTGAGGGCCAGCAGGATGGCCGCCAGCCACATGCCGACCGTCTTGAAGCCCAGGTCCAGCTCGGTGCGGTCAACCTCGGGGAGGGCCGCGCCCATCCTCCGGGAGATCTGCCCCAGCCCGAGCTTGAAGGACTCGATCATCGTCGGGATGGACTTGATGAGCGTGATGATCCCGGCGGTGGCCACGGCGCCGGCGCCGATGTAACGGATGTAGCGGTCCCAGATCTGCCCCGCCGACATGTCGCGGATGAGGCGCTCGGTCTCGGGATAGAGGGGCTCCTCCAGCCCCGACCCCCACAGGCCGATGGCGGGGATGAGGATCACCGACGAGAGGAGGCCGCCGGCCACCATCACGGTGGCGATGCGGATCCCCAGGATGTAGCCCACGCCCAGGAGGGGGGCGTTCACCCGGGCGGCCAGGCTGGCCTTGAAGGGGAGCGCCACGTCCAGCGTGCTCCGCACCACGTTGGCGCCCTGCACCAGGAGCTGGAACGCCATCCCGAAGCCGATCCCCCAGAAAACGCCGTGGGCCTGCTTGCCGCCACCCTCGGCGGCCACGAGCACCTCGGCGCACGCCATCCCCTCGGGGTACGGCAGCTGGCCGTGCTCCTGCTTGATGAGGTAGCGGCGCAGCGGGATCATGAACAGCACGCCGATGAGCCCGCCGGCCATGGCGAGGAGCGTGATCTGCGCCCACGCCGGGTTCATGCCCCAGAGGAAGAGGGCCGGGATGGTGAAGAGCACGCCCGACGCCACCGACGACGACGCCGAGCCCACCGTCTGGGAGATGTTCGACTCGAGGATGGAGTGCTGGAGCCCGGCCGCGGTGAAGACGCGGAAGACCACCACCGTGAGCACCGCCACGGGAATGGACGTGCTGATGGTCAGCCCCGCCAGCAGCCCCAGGTACGTGTTGGCCGCGCCGAAGAGCACCCCCAGGAAGATCCCGGTGATGACCGCCTTCCACGTGAACTCGGTGAGGGTCTCGCCGTACGTGTAGGGCGTGTACGTCTGGCCCGGCTTCAGCTCGTACGCCGTCGGGGGGAGCTTGCGCGGGGTGGTGGCGGCAGGCTGCACGGGGACCTCCGGTGGGTGAGCGCGAGTCCATGCGCCGGAGAGGGAGGCCCGGAGGCCCCGGCGCCGCGGGGGCCGCCACGCGGCGGCACGACGGGACGCTAGACCGGGGCCGGGAGCGAGGCAAGGGCGGCGCTACGTACTCACCGCAGCCCGCCTACGTCGGATGTACGACACCTCCCCAGGGGCTGTCCGCGCAGGTTGGAGCGTCAGCCGGTCTCCTCCGGTGGAGGATCGCGCCATGTCACCGACGTCCCGCCACGTCCCGTCCCAGCCCCACCCCCTCGCCTGCGTCATCCTCGCCCTCGCCGCGGCCACCTCCGCGTGCGGCGGCGCCGACCTCGTCGGGCCGGAGGACGAGGACGCGTCCGCCGTGGAGTGGACGTCCGTTGCGGTGGGCTTCGGCGCCCTCTTCGGCTACGCCTGCGGCGTCACCGGGGGTGAGCCGTGCTGCTGGGGGGAGACCCCTTCGGGCCCCAGCCGGACCCCGGTCCCGGCGCCGCCGTCCGCCCCCGTGGCCCGCGTCATCGCCGGGTGGACCCACGCCTGTGTGCTCACGTCCGACGGGAAGGCCCTGTGCTGGGGCCGGAACGGGTTCCTGCCCCGCGACGAGGTGTCTCCCCCTGCCGTGGTCCTCCCCGACCGATCGTTCCGCGCGCTGGCCGCCGGGAACCACACCACCTGCGGCGTGGAGACCACCGGCGACCTGGTGTGCTGGAAGGCGCTCAAGCCCGAGGTCACGCTCACGGTGCGTGGACTCGCCATTGCGGAGCTCACCAGCAACTCGAGTCACGCGTGCGCGGTCACGACGGACGGAGCGGCCTACTGCTGGGGGGGGAACCGGGAGGGACAGCTCGGGGACGGCACCTGGGAGAGCCGGTCCGAGCCGGCGCCCGTGGCCGGAGGCCTCCGCTTCCGCACGCTGGCGCCCGGCTCCTACCACACGTGCGGGCTGACTCTGGAGGGCGCGGCGTACTGCTGGGGCTGGAACGTGATGTTCACCTTCCTGAACCCCCTCCCTCCTGCCAACGCCCCGGTTCCCGTGGCGGGAGGCCACCGGTTCACGTCCATCGCCTCCGGCTTCCAGTTCTCGTGCGGCCTCACCCAGGACGGTCAGGCCTGGTGCTGGGGAGACAACGACCAGGGCGAGCTGGGGCACCCCGACGCGGGACCCCGGTCGTCCACCCCGGTGCCCGTGGACGGGGGCATCCGCTTCCGGTCCCTCGCCGCCGGCGGCAACACCGCGTGCGGGATCTCCACGGCCGGCGACGCCTACTGCTGGGGCTCGGACACGGAAGGCCAACTGGGGATCGGCTCCGCGCCCGACGGGGACGCCTCGAAGCAGTTCAAGGGAACCCCCACCCGCGTCCCCGACCCGAGAAGGTAGTCTCACCCCGCCGACGCGAAGCGAGGGTCCCAACACCAGGTCCGCGAAAGTAGGGCGCCCGGCGGGGGCACCCCCCTGAGGGAAGCTCTGCGCGGGGGTCCGGACGACCCCGCGCAGCGCAGCAAGGCCTCCATCACTCACGTCTGAAACCCCGTGGGTAACAGGGCCGCGCGATTCCCGAACGGGGGGTGCCCCCGCCGGGCGCCCGTACCCAGACGCGCCGCGCGATTCCCGAACGGGGGGCGCCCCCGCCGGGCGCCCGTACTCCCTAGCGCGCCGGGAACGCCTCCGCCAGCACCTTCAGCCGCTCGTACTTCTCCCTGCACACGCGCCGCGTCGTGTCCAGGTCCACCTCGTCCTTCCGGAAGCGCCGCTGCCGCGCGAAATACTCCGCCGGGTCGGTCCAGTCGGGCTCCACGTTGATGCGCCACCGCTTCCCGTCGAAGACCTCGTAGAGGGGGAAGAGCCCCGACTGCACCGCCAGGCGCACCAGGTGCACCGAGTCGCCCGGCTCCGACTTCCAGCCGGTGGGGCACGGCGAGTGGATGAGGAGGAACTTCATCCCCCGGGTCTTGAACGCCGTGTGGAGCTTGCGGCGGAAGTCCTCGGGGTGGGCCACCGAGAGCGTCGCCGCGTACGGGATCCCGTGGGCGGCCAGGATGCCCACGATGTCCTTCTTGGCCTCCTGCTTTCCCGTGGGCGTGGTGCTGGTGCGGGCGCCGGGGGGCGTCGCCGACGAGCGCTGCCCCCCGGTGTTCCCGTAGATCTCGTTGTCGTAACAGATATAGAGGATGTCGTCGTTGCGCTCGGCGGTGGCCGACACCGTGGCCAGCCCGATGTCGTACGTGCCGCCGTCGCCCGCCCAGACGATGGTCTGGCCCTTCTCCTCGTTGATCTCGCGGATGGCCGCCATGCCCGAGGCCACCGCGGCGGCCCCGGCGAAGGTGGTGGCCACCGTGGGCGCCGAGTACGCCGACGTGGGGAACGCCCCCGCCGCCACGATGCCGCAGCACGCGGGAATGGCGAGCTGGCACGTCTCGCCGGCCTCGGCCAGGGCGCGGCCCAGCATGTTGAGCCCCAGGCTCATGCCGCACCCGCCGCAGTTGGTGTTCCCGGTGCGGAGGAGGCACTCCTCGGTGCAGGGGATGTCGGGGATGACGAAGTCGGCGGCGCTCCCGCCGCGCTCCAGCACCGTGCTCATGCCACCACCTCCTTCTCCGGCGCCAGGTCCGCCCACTCGGGCGGGCCGGCGCTCTCCCGCGCGGCCAGGTCGTCCAGCGCCTTCTCCACCAGCTCGGGCGTCACGTCGCCGCCGCCCACGCCGATGAGGTAGTCCTGGAGCAGCACGTCGTCGCGGTGCCCCTGGAACGCCGCCCGGCAGTCCTGCCACCAGACGCCGCCCAGGCCCGCGGCGTAGTCGCGGTCCAGCACGCCTACCCGCTTCGCCGCGGCGCACGCCTCGCGGAGCGCCGCCTCCGGGAAGGGGCGGAACATGCGCATCTTCACCAGCCCCACCCGCTCGCCGGCGGCGCGGCGGCGGTCCACGACGCGACGGGCCGTGGTGGCGATGGTGGCCGAGGCCACCAGCACCGTCTCGGCGTCCTCCGTGCGATACGCCTCCAGCGCGCCCCCCGGGTCCCTTCCGCACGCGTCCCGGAACGCGGCACGGCAATCGTCCCAGACCGCCGGCACCCGCTCCATGGCCTCGTGGATGTCCATGCGGTGCGACACGGCGCCCGCGGGCCAGACCATGCTCCCCAGCGCCCGGGGGTTGGCGTCGTCCAGGCGGTGGGGGATCTCCACGTCCGGGAGGAAGCGGTCGGCCTGCTCCTGCTCGGCCAGGTCGGTCTCGCCCTGGGTGTGGGAGACGATGAAGGCGTCCATGCACACCATGACCGGGAGGAGGATCCGCGCATCCTCGCCCAGGCGGAACGCCATGAGCGTGAGGTCGTGGACCTCCTGGTTGTCCGACGCGTAGAGCTGCACCCACGGGAAGTCGCGGAGCATGAGCGTGTCGCCCTGGTCCGCCCAGATGTTCCACGGCGGGCCCAGCGTGCGGTTCACCGCCACGAGCACGATGGGCAGCCGGTAGAAGCCGGCCACCATGATGTTCTCCACCATGTAGGCCAGCCCGTTGGACGAGCTGGCGGTGAAGGCCCGGGCGCCGGAGACCGACGCGCCGATGCTCACCCCCATGGCCGAGTGCTCGCTCTCCACGGGCACCACCCGCCCCTTGCTGAAGGGGTAGGCGGCCACCCGCTCGACGATCTCCGTCTGCGGCGTGATGGGATAGATCCCGCACGCCGCGCCCCGGGCGGTCCGGTTCGCTTCCCCCGCCACGCAGAGCGCGTGCCCGGCGGCGTGGTTCCCGGTGACGACTTCGAGAGGCATGTCGCGTTCCTTTTCCGGTTCCGGCCTACAGGTGGCTCATGAAGACCACGTTGCGGGGGCACTCGGTGACGCAGATCCCGCACCCCTTGCAGTAGGCGTAGTCGAAGACCAGGTCGTGACCCACGCGCTTCAGCACCCCTTCGGGGCAGTAGGTCACGCAGATGTCGCACTCGTTGCAGACGCCGCACGAGAGGCACCGCCTCGCCTCCGACGGGTCGGTGAGGCCGTGGTGGATCTCGTCGAACGTGGTGCGCCGCCGCACCGGGTCGAGCGCGTCGCTCTCCTCGGCGGGGTGGCGCTCAAAGAGGTGCAGGCGGAGCGCGTCGGCCTTGATGACCTCGTCGTGCCACTCGTCCACGTCGGAGCGCACGCGCGTCCGCTCGCCGACGACCACCACCTCCCCGGTGAGGGTCTGGTGGATGTGGAGCGCGGCGCGGCGGCCGCTCCCGATGGCCGCCGCCACCGTGCCGTCGTTTGTGGCCAGGTCGCCCACCGCGTAGACGGGCGTCTCCAGCAACCCCAGCAGCTTCGTGCCCTCCCGCACCTCCGTCCCCTCGGGGAACACGGAGAGGTCGGGGGACTGGCCCAGCGCCAGGATCACCTTGTGGCACGCCAGGCCGAAGTCCGAGCCCTTCACCTCCACGGGCGAGCGGCGCCCCGACGCGTCGGGCTCGCCCAGCTCCATGCGCCGGCAGATGATCTCCGGCTGCCCCATGTCGCCGTCGGCCTGCGCCATGCGCTGGATGGCCACGGGGAGGGTGAGGAAGTCGATGGCCACGCCCTCCTCCAGCGCCTCCTCGATCTCCTCGCGGATGGCGGGCATCTCGGCGCGGGTGCGCCGGTAGACCACGCGCACCGACGCCGCGCCCAGGCGGAGCGCCGAGCGGGCGGCGTCCATGGCGGTGTTGCCGCCGCCCACCACCACCACGTCCTGCCCGTCCATGCGTGGGGCGGCGTCGCCCCGCACCTGGTCGAGGAAGTCGATGCCCTGCACCACCAGGTCGTCCTCGCCGGTGCCCAGGCGGAGCGCTCTCAACTCCTGGAGGCCCGTGGCCACCAGGACGGCGTCGTTGGTCGCGGCCACCTCCAGGAGGCGCTCCCGGTTCACGAAGACGCCGGTGACCACCTCCACGCCCAGGTCCAGGATCCGCTCGATCTCCGCATCCAGCACGTCGTGGGGGAGGCGGAACTCGGGGATCCCCGTGCGGAGGAGCCCGCCCAGCTTCGGCCCCGCCTCGTAGAGCGTGACGCCGTAGCCGTAGAGGGCCAGGTGGTACGCGGCGGCCAGCCCGGCGGGGCCGGAGCCGACGATGGCCACGCGCTGGTCGCGCCGCTCGGCGGGAACCAGCGTCACGTCGCCCTTGTCGCCGGCGAAGCGCTCCAGCTCCCGCACGTTCACGGCGCCGTCCAGCTCGATGCGGTTGCACGACGCCATGCACGGCGCCGGGCACACCCGCCCGCACGTGGCGGGGAGGGGCGTGGTGCGCAGCAGGATCTCGAGAGCGTCGTCGGTGCGCTCTTCCGCCAGCGCGTGGAGGAAGCCCTGCACGTCGTTGCCGGCGGGGCACACGTGGTTGCAGGGCGGCACGTACTGCTGGCGCTTCGGCTGCTCGTTGGCCCACTGCCCCGTCATCACCTGGGGAAGGTCACCCCCCGCGTGGGTGTGGAGGCCGGGGATGCGCATCGCCGTCCCCGCCGGCGGGCGGCCGTTGGTGGCCGCGGCGCGCTCCACGGCATCGGACGTGGCCACGGCGGCATGGGCGTCGGTGGCGGCCTTCACGTTCCCGCCGCCGAAGCCCAGGTGGGCCAGCGCGTCCAGCATCTCGTCCAGGGGGAAGCCCAGGAGGCGGGCCACCGCGCCGGCCAGCGCCGTGTTCACGATGGGCACCGAGCGCGTCCCCAGCCCGTGCGTCCGGGCGATGGCGGTGGCGTCCACCGTGGCCACCCGGTTACGGGGGAAGTCGGTGGCGAAGCTCTCCGGCCCCCGGTCGGTGTTGAGGAGGATCCACCCCCCCGGCTTCAGGCCGCCCAGGATGGCCGGCCCCACCAGCGTCGGGTCCAGCACCACCACGTGGTCCGGCTCGTAGATGAGGTTCCGGTTGGTGATGACCTGGTCGTCGAAGCGGCAGAACGCCTGCACCGGGGCGCCGGAGCGCTCGGCGGCGTACAGGCCGAAGGCCTGCACCGACTGCCCCTTCAGGAAGCGGGACGTGGCGATGAGCTTGGCCAGGGTGACTCCACCCTGGCCGCCCCGGCCGTGGATCCGGATCTCGAGCATGACAAACCCTCCGGTTCGGGCGAGGAGGGTCGGCCGCGGTGGGATGGCCAGGGCAGGCCACCGGGGCGGCCGGGCGGTGCCCGGACGTCGCGTGAAGGACGGCACAATAAAGATGGGGGGAGGCCGTCCGGGATGAAACGGTGGGGCGGGTGGGGGGGTGCCCGCTCCGTTTGTAGGGGTTTGGAGGGCAGGCGCCGCGCCGTCCCGGTAGCCTCCCGGGGCGCCGCTTCGTAACGTTGGGGCCCCTTCCCCTCGTTCCTCCTGCCCGCCGCCCATGGCCGACGTCCCGGACATCCTCCTCCTCACCGATCCCGTGGAGCCCTCGGCGCTCCGCGTTCTGGTGGACCGGTTCTTCGAGGACATGGTGAAGTACGTCGTGGACGTGGAGCGGGGAATCGCGGCGCTGGGAGGGGATCTCCACGCCGACGCCGAGGCGCTGCTCCTCGAGGACGGGAGCGCACAGAGGGACCTCTGGGGCGCCAACTACTACCCCGGCCGCGGTGAGGAGGGGTGCATCGAGTACACGTCCCTCATCAACATCCGCCCCTCCCAGGACAACCCCAGCATGGAGATCCGGGACGAGGGGGTCCGCACCCGTGTCCGGGAGGTCACGTACCGGCTCATCGGCCGTGGGGAGGCTCTCCCATGACCCAGCACGCCGGGCTGGACGAGGCGCGCTGGGCCCGCTTCACCCTCGACCAGCAGATCCTCATGATCGGCAACGAGATGAACCGGACGGGCAAGGTGCCGGCCGGCGACGCTGAGGGCCTGCGCCGGGGCTACGAGCGGGTGCTCCGCCTCACCGACCTGACCGTGTCGGGACCGGTACGTCCCGCGCTCCGCAGGGAGCTCCTCCGGTGGCGGGACCTGGTGGCGCAGCGGTGGGCGGAAGGTGGCGCCGATCCCGGGGCCCATGCCGCCGTCTTCCGGGCGTTGCTCCTCCTGCGGCCGGAAGCCGCCCGGCAGATCCCTCACCTCCTGGGTTCGCGTTGACCCTCACAGCAGCGCGCCTCCGCGCCCTCGCCGCCCTCCTGGCGTGCGCCGCGTGCGCCCCCGGCGACGCCTCCGTCCCCGGCACCTCCGCGGACATCGTCCTCGATGGGGGTTTCGACGACTGGGCGGGGGTCCCCGTCCTCCTCGTCGACCCGGTGGACGCCGCCTCCACCTCCCCGGTGGAGCTCACCACCCTCCAGGCCGCCGACGACCCGGCGTGGCTCTACCTCTCGGTGCGGGTGGGACGGCCGGTGAACGTCCAGGCCATGCGGGGCACGCTGCACCTGGTGCTGGACGCCGACGGCGACGCGGCCACCGGCGGGCCGGCCCACGGGCTGGAGGGCGCCGACGTGGTGCTGGACCTCTCCCAGACGGCGGAGCCCCAGCCCGGCGGGTATGGCACCGGCTTCGCGCTGCGCCCCGTGGGGCCCGACGGTCCCGGCGCCTCCCGCTCGTCCTATGACCTGCGGGTAGCGGCACTCCCCACGTGGGCGACGGACCGCTTCGAGCTCCGCATTGCGCGCGGCGGCGCTCCCGACGGCTTCGGCCGCATGGGCCCGGCGGTGCGCCTGAAGCTCGTGGTCACTGTCGAGGGAGCGGTGGTGGAGGAGACGGAGACGGCGGCATACGCCTTCGCGACGGCGGCGGGCCCGGACCCGTGGGCGCCCACCCTCGAGCCCCTCCTGCGGAAGGCCGAGGGCGCGGTGCGCGTGGCCCAGTGGAACGTGGCCGAAGGGTCGTTCCGGCAGCCCGAGGGCCACGCCCGCCTCCTGGCGGCGGTGCGCCCCGACGTCGTCCTCCTGGACGAGGTCTACGAGGAGATCTCCGACTCCCTCCTCGCCGCCTTCTTCGCCCACCCCGACCTGGCGACTCTGGGCACGTGGCGATGGGTGTACGCCCGCGCCGGCGGCCGGCAGAAGACGGTGGTGGCCGCCCGGGATCGGGCCGTCCGCCAGGAGCCGACCATGGCCCGCGTGGAATACGCCCCCGGCGCGCTGGACGGCCTGAGGCCCCTGGTGCCCGAGGCGGCCCACCGGATGCTGGACCTGGAGGCGCGCATCCACATGTCCGCCACCGGCGCCTGGGTGGACGTGGGCGGCACCGAGGTGCTCTTCGTCCCCGTGGACCTCCAGAGCGCCGGGTACCTGGGAAGCCCCCACGACCGGATCCGCGACCTCCAGGCCGAGACGCTCCGGCGCCACGTGGACGCGGCGTCGGCCCGCCCGGGTGGGCGGGCGCCGGTGGTGGTGGGCGGCGACTTCAACGTGGTGGGGTCGGGCGCGCCCCTCTCCATCCTGGCCCGGGGGCTGGACGCCGACGGGAGCGACCTCACGCTGGCCGGGCCCCGCCGCCTGGGCGAGGCGTCGCTCCTCACCTGGGTGGACGACCGGCGGGGGCCCTTCGCGCCCGGCCGCCTGGACGTGACGCTCTACGCCGACGCGGCCCTGGAGTGGACGGGGGGCTTCGTCTTCGACTCGGGCGACCTCACCGACGCCCAGCTCGCCGAGCTGGGGCTGGAGCGGGAGCTGTCGGGCCGGACGTCGGACCACCGCATCGTGGTGAGCGACCTGCGGGTGCGGTGAAGGGGGGGAGAGGCCTCGGGTCTCCCCTACGATCCTCCCCCAAGCGCTGCCCGCACCGCGTCAGGCACCGGGTACGCGACGATGTAGTCCACCCCGTACTCGTCGGTCACGGTAGCCCACACGAAGCGCTCGTCCTGGTCGAGGATGCGCGCGCTGGGATCGAGCCGGACGAGGATGTGGACCGGAAGGGTCCGGTGGAGGAACCGCCACGTCACCGCTCTCCCGCCGAAGGCCGGCTCCCGTAGCCACGCGCCCCCTCCCGGGACGGCCTGCACCGTGTTCGCCGCTGGCCACGTCGCCGGGAAGCGCATACCCGCCTGCACCTCCCTCAGGGTGAACGAGAAGCCCCGCGCGTTGAACGTCTCCATGACGGCCCGCCACGTGCTGTCGGCGTAGGCCCGGGGAACGCGGACAGGCGGGGCGAGAACCCGCCGGGTCGCGCGCGTCCCCCGCGCCAGGTCGTACCATGTGACGCTCAACGAGTCGCCCCGCTGCTCGTACCCCACGAAGGAGCGGCCATCGGAGCTGACGCTGTGGAGCTCCTGCCTCTGCAAGGGGTGGCGGAAGCCCACACGCCGCCCGTCCCGCTCGATCATGACGCCGACCTGGTTCTGGTCGAACCAGGCGAGGGTGTCCAGGACCTGGCCCCTGGAATCAGCGAGGACCACCGGCAGGCGGGCCGCGTCCTCGCCGACGCCCGGGACCGATGCCGTCAGGACCATTCGGCCCGACACCGCCGCATACGGGGCGCCGAGCCAGCGCATCAGGCCCCACGTAGGCGCCGGAGGCAGGGGCGCGGTGCGGAGCACCTTGCCGGCGGGGTCGTAAAACGTGCTCCGGCGTTGCCCCAGATCCGTGGCGACGATCTCCCCATCGACGAACGCCAGGTTGTCGATGCGCCTGTACTCCCCCGGTCCGTCCCCACGTCCGCCCAGGGTCTGGAGCAGGCGACCCGTCTTCGTGACGACGCGGATCACGTGTTCCCGGGACTGTGCCACCCACAGGACCGTGTCCACCGCCACGAGCGAGCCGATCTCGGTGAACGCGAGGGGGCCGTCGAGGGAGCCGAACCGCCGGACGGCTTGGAGCCTCTCCGGGGAGCTCTGGGCCCCCAGGGTGCCCGGGGTGGAGAGCAATACGAGGAGCGCCCCGAGGCCGTGCGCGCGGCGCATCCACGCAGCGCGGGGGCCATCGTGAGCAGTCGGCCTCATGCCAGCCTCCTGGACGGGGAAAGCCCGCTCCCGAAACGATGGAGTCCCCGTTTGGGCCGCGCCAGAGGGCTCTTTTTCCCCTACCCCACCAGCCTCCACACCTGCGCCACCAGGAAGCACACCACGAAGCCCATCCCCAGGGGCAGGAGCGCGGACACGGCGGTCCACTTCGCGCTCCCCGTCTCCTTGTAGATGGTGTAGATGGTGGTGGAGCACGGGTTATGCAGGAGGCTGAACAGCATGAGGTTCACGCCCGTGAGCAGCGTCCACCCGCCGGCGCGGAGCACGTCGGCGGTGGCGGTGGCCGAGTCCAGCTCGAACATCACGCCCGCGCCGGCGCCCCCCCCCAGCCCGCTGGTGAGCACGGTGAGCATGAGCACCGTGGGGATGACGATCTCGTTGGCGGGGATGGCCACCACGTAGGCCAGCAGGATCACGCCGTTGAGCCCGAGGAGGAGCCCGAAGGGGTCCGTCCACGCCACGAAGTGCTCCGCCAAGCTCAGGTCCCCGGCGTGGATGTTCGACACGAGCCAGATCACCGCCCCGGCGGGCGCGGCGAACACCACCGCCCGCCAGAGCACGATGAGCGTGCGGTCGATGAGGGACGTGTACAGCGTCTGGAGGATCCGGGGCGGCCGGTACGGGGGCAGCTCCAGGCTGAACGTGGTGGCCTCGCCCCGGAGCACGGTGCGTGACAGCCCCCACGACGTGAGGAACATGAACGCGATCCCCAGGAGCGCGATCCCCACCACCGCCGACGCCGACACCAGCCCCGCCACCCCCGCCGGAGCCAGCGCTCCGATGAAGATGGACGCGATGAGGATCTGGGTGGGCCAGCGTCCGTTGCACAGCGAGAAGTTGTTCGTGATGATGGCGATGAGGCGCTCCCGGGGGCTGTCGATGACCCGCGTGGACACCACGCCGGCGGCGTTGCAGCCGAAGCCCATGCACATGGTGAGCGCCTGCTTCCCGTGGGCTCCGGCCTTCTTGAAGAGCCCGTCCAGGTTGAAGGCCACCCGGGGCAGGTACCCGAAGTCCTCCAGCAGCGTGAACAGGGGGAAGAAGATGGCCATGGGAGGGAGCATGACGCTCACCACCCACGCCGTGGCCAGGTAGACGCCGTCGAAGAGGAAGCCCGACAGCCACCAGGGGAGGGGCGAGGCGACGCCCTTCAGCCACGGGTGCACCGTGTCCAGGAGGAAGCTGGCGATCATGGCCGAGGGCACGTTGGCCCCGGCGATGGTGAGCCAGAACACCACCGCCAGGATCCCCAGCATCAGGGGGAAGCCCAGCCAGCGACTGGTGAGGAGGCGGTCCAGCGTCCGGTCCAGGTCGAAGCCGGCCTTCTTCACGCCCCGCATCTGCGCGCCCCGGGCCACCTCCTGCGCGGCGGCGTAGGTGCGCTCCATGATGGCGTCGTGGAAGTCGGGGGGAAGCTCCCAGCGAAGCGCGCGCGCGGCCTCCAGCACGCGCTCCCGGTGGAAGTCGGCGGCGGGCGCGTGGTCCGCGCCCCCCTGCCCGTTCCCCAGCTCGCCGGCGCGCACCGCCTCCATCACGGCCTCGTCGGCGTTGAGGAGCCGCATGGCCACCCACCGGGCGTTGGGGATCCCGGGGAAGGCCTCCTCCACCACGGGCGTGAGGGCCTCCAGCGCGCCCTCCACCTCGGGGGCGTAGCGCTCCACGCGGTAGGGACGGGTGGACAGCTCCCCCGTGGCCACGGCCAGGGCCTTCTCCAGCAGCTCGTCGACGCCGGCGCGCTCCCGGGCCACCCCCGCCACCACCGGGACGCCCAGCTCCTTCTCCAGGCGCGCCGCGTCCACGGCGATGCCGTGGCGCCGGGCCTCGTCCACCAGGTTGAGGAAGACCACCACCCGGTCGGTGATGTCCAGGATCTGGAGCACCAGGTTCAGGTTCCGCTCCAGCCGCGTGGCGTCCACCACCACCACGGTGACGTCGGGGCGGCCGAAGAGGAGGAAGTCCCGGGCCACCTCCTCGTCGGTGCTCCCGGCCTGCAGCGAGTACGTGCCGGGGAGGTCCACCACCTTCACGCGCTTGTCTCCGTGGGCGAACGCGCCCTCGGCGCGCACCACCGTCTTGCCGGGCCAGTTGCCGGTATGCTGCCGGAGGCCGGTGAGGGCGTTGAAGACGGTGCTCTTCCCCACGTTGGGGTTGCCCGCCAGCGCCACGAGCACGTCCCACTTCTCGGGGCTCAGGCCCAGGCGCACCAGGCTGGAGGCGCGCTGCTGCTCGAACGTGGGCATCAGGCGACTCCGGCTTCGTGACGGGCCACGGGCTCCACGAGCACCCAGGAGGCCTGCTCACGGCGCAGCGCGATGAGGGCGCCGCGGATGCGGTACGCCACCGGGTCGCCGCCGGCGCTCCGCATCTCGGCGGTGATCTCGGTGCCGCGCACCACGCCCAGGTCCAGGAGGCGGCGGCGCTGCGTGCCCTGGCACGCCGACGAGAGCGCCACCACCCGCACCGTCTCCCCCCGGCCCGCGTCGGCCAGCGTGAGCCCCGACTCCCGGGCCCGCTCCCCCGTGGGGAGGGCCCGCACGGTGACGTTGCGCGCCTCCACCGGGTCCAGCGTCCACTCCCGCCCCTCGGCGCGGACCCGCACCGACCGCTCGGTGCGCTCCACGACGTCCAGGCGGGCCCCGGGGGCCAGGCCGTGGGCGAGGAGCCGGTCGTAGATGGCCCGGGGCTCGTCCTCCACGTGGACCACCTCCACCGTGGCGCCCTCCTCGGCGCGCATGAGGGAGGCGCCCCGGAGGGGGGGCAGATCGCCCGCCGCCGTGGGGATGGGGTCGCCGTGGGGGTCCCAGCGGGGGTGCCCCAGGCGGCTCTCCAGCGCGTCCACCTCCTCCACGGAGAGGGCGTGCTCCATGCGCTCGGCCTCGTCGTGCCACTCGCCGGCGGGGATGCCGGTGCGGTCCGCCAGGTAGCGCTCCCACAGGCGGTGGGTGCGCACCACCTGCACCGCCGAGGCCCGCCCGGCCTGGGTGAGCTCGGGCACGTCCTGGTCGGCGCGCACCAGCTCCAGGTGGGACAGGCGCGCCAGCAGGTCGGCGGCGTCGGTGACGGAGATCTCCAGGCGGCCGGCCAGGCTCTCCAGCGTGCACGCCCGCCCCTGGCGCTCGCACATGTAGACGTGCTTGAGCGCGTCCTCCAGGCGCACGCGCTCGTCCAGGCGCCGGAGACGGAGCCACCGCGCGCCCACGCCCCGGCGGGGCCAGAGGAGCGCGGCGGCCACGGCGGACAGGGCCGCGAAGACGAGGAGCGCGAGGGCGGGATCGACCATGGGTGACGGGGACCAGGCTCGGGGACAAAATTTAGGTGCGCCTAATTCTAGATCGTGAGGCGGACGCTGTCAAACCCTCCGTCTGGACACGTGGGCCGCGGCCCGGCGTCCCCCTACCCCAGCACCAACGCCTCCACCTCGGCGAACGAGCCCACCACGTGGTCCGCCCCGGCCACCACCCCCTCCCGCCGCACGAAGCCCACGAAGGCCGCGAAGGCGTCCACCTCGGGGCGCATGGCCAGGTCGGTGGCGCCGTCCCCCACCGCGAGCACCGGGCGCGGGAGCGCCAGCGCCCGGGCCACCGGCGCCTTCCCCTCCTGCGTGGCCAGGGGCGAGGGCACCACGCCGGTGAAGGCACCGCCGCCGTCGAAGCGCACGTCCACGGCGTGCACGTCCCCGTCGGCGAAGCCCAGCACCCGGGCCAGGGGAAGGAGCGCCACGCGGAGCCCGCCGCTCACCACCCGGAGCGCCACGCCCCGGGCGCGGAGCCGGGCAGCGACGTCGACGGCTCCCGGCGCCGCCGCGTCCACGTACGCCCGTCCCAGCGCCTCCAGCTCAGCGGCCGAGGGCGCGATGATCTCCAGGCGCCGCGCGTACACGTCTTCCAGGGGGACGCGGCCCGCCATGGCGTCGTCGGTGAGAGCGGCGATGCGCGCCGCCACGTCGGGCCCCCGGCGCTCCGCCAGCCAATCGATGCCCTCGATGGACGCCAGCGTGGAGTCGGCGTCCAGGATCACCGAACGGAAGCGGGTCACGGCCCCCACGCGACGTCGCCGTCGGCGCCGGGGTGGAAGCGGACCAGCGTCACGGAGCGCACGTGGGGGAGGGCCCGGAGCGCCTCCTTCACCTCCGGCGCCGGCGCGCCGTCCAGCGACACCACCGCCAGCGCCTCTCCGCCGGGGGCCATGCGGGCCTGGTGGTACTCGGCGATGTTCACGCCCGCCGCCCCCAGGATCGTCCCCACGTGGCCGATGACGCCGGGGACGTCGTCGTTGGTGAGGACCAGGAGCGTGCCCCGGGGCACCACGTCCACGTGGAAGTCGCCGATGCGCGTGAGCCGGGGCGCCGCGTCCAGGGGGGCCACCCCGCCCACGCGGATCTCCTCACCGCCCTCGGCGGCGAGGCGCACCTCCAGGGCCCGGGCGTGGGGCGGCACGCCCCCGGTGCCGGTCCCCAGCGTGATGCCCCGGGTGTCGGCCACGGAGCGGGCGTTGATGAGGTTCACGCGCCCCAGGTCCACCACGCCCTCCAGCACCCCCACCGCCGCGGCGGACAGGAGGGCGGCGGCGGCGGGCGTGAGGTCGTCGCCGGTCTTGAGGGTCACGGCGCTCACCGAGGGGGCGCCACGCCTGGCCAGGATGGCCCGCGCCACCACCGCCGCCCGCCGCGCCAGCTCCAGCGCCGGCGAGAGCGCCGCCACGTCGGCGTCGAGGGCGGCGTTCAGGGACCGGGACAGGTCGCCCTTCAGCAGCGCGTCGCGCACGCCCTCGCACACGTCCACCGCGACGTTGCGCTGGGCCTCGCGGGTGCTGGCGCCGATGTGGGGCGTGAGGAGCACGTCGGCGCGGGCGCTGAACATGTGCTCGCCGGTGAGGGGCTCGCTCACGTAGACGTCCAGCACCGCGCCCCCCAGCCGCCCCGACTCCAGCGACCGCAGCAGCGCCTGGTCGTCCACGATGCCGCCCCGGGCCATGTTCACCACCACCGCGCCGTCCTTGAGGCGGGCCAGGCGGGCCTCGTCGAGGAGCCCCCGCGTCTCGTCGGTGAGGGGCGTGTGCACCGTGACCACGTCGGCCTCGGCGAGGAGCTCCTCCAGCGTGGCCGCGCGCCTCACCCGCAGCGCCGTGAACCGCTCGCCGCCCACGTACGGGTCGTACCCCGCCACCGACATGCCGAAGGCGTGGGCCCGGTGGGCCACCTCCGAGCCGATGCGCCCCAGCCCCACGATGCCCAGCGCACGGCCCTTCAGCTCCGAGCCCATGAGCCGGCTCCGCTCCCAGCGCCCGGCGTGCATGGAGGCGTCGGCGCGGGCGATGCCCCGGAGCAGCCCCAGCACGGCGCCGAAGAAGAGCTCGGCCACCGCCACCGTGTTGCCCGCCGGGGCGTTGATGACGGCGATGCCCAGCTCGGTGGCCACGTCCATGGCGATGTTGTCCACGCCCACGCCGGCGCGCCCCACCACCTTGAGGCGCCCGCCCCGGCGGAGGAGGTCGGCGGTGACCCGGGTGGCGCTCCGCCCCACGAAGGCGTCGTACTCCCCGATGCGCTCCAGCACCTGGGCCGCGGGGAGCGTGGGCACCTCGTCCACCTGGAAGTCGGGCACGGCCCGGAGGAGGGCGACGCCCTGGGGGTCGATCTCGTCGGTGACCAGGATGCGGAAGGACATGGGCGGGCGGCGGGTGGGGTCGGGTTCCGGAGGGACGCAATGTAACGCGCGCCCGGCCCCTCCACCTCCACGAACCGCGCCACCTCGGGGTCGGGTCTTGGCCGCCTACGCACTATGATATAGATATATTACAATGCTACAGCTTCTAGCCGACCCCGCAGAACGCCCGACCATGGCCATGACACCGAAGCAGCAGCGCTGGTTCAGCCGCGCCGAGATCACCCTCTGGGCGCTCGTGGTGGGCGCGTTCCTCTTCCGCGTCCTCCCGCCGCAGGAGGTGGGCGTGGTGGCCATGGACGCCGCCGCTCCCGACTTCTCCCTGCGCACCATCGAGGGCGAGCGGGTGAGCCTGGCGAAGATGGACGGCCAGGTGGTGCTGGTGAACTTCTGGGCCACGTGGTGCCCGCCCTGCCGCCTGGAGATGCCGGGCTTCCAGTCGGTGTACGACGACTACAAGGACCGGGGCTTCGCCGTGGTGGGGCTGGCCACCGACGTGGGAGGCGCCGGCCTGGTGGAGGCCTTCGTCCGGGAGAACCGCATCACCTACCCGGTGGCCATGGCCTCCGACGAGGTCCGCCTCCGCTACGGCGGCGTGGACGCGCTCCCCCAGTCGTTCCTCGTCGACCGGCAGGGGCGCGTGCGGAAGGTGGTGGCCGGCGTCTTCAGCGAGGGGACGCTCCGCCGCGCCGTGGAGGAGCTCCTGGCCGAGGAGGCCCGGCCATGACCGTGCACCCCGCCGTCCGCCTCGCCGTCCGCCTTGTTGTCCCGGGGGCCCTCTTCGCGCTGCTCATGGTGGCGCCCCGGCGCACCGTGGTGGCCACGGGGGAGAACGGCCCCTCGCCCCTGGTGGCCACCGCGGAGCCGCCCCCCGACATCCCCCTGGAGGAGCTGTACCACGAGATGGCCTCCGGCGACGCCCCGGTCACCGTTGTGGAGTTCAGCGACTTCGGGTGCATGTACTGCGGGAAGTTCCACCTGGAGACGCTCCCGGGGCTCCGCAGGGACTACGTGGCCACCGGGAAGGTGCGCTGGCGCGTGGTGCCCTTCGTCCTGGGCATGTTCCCCAACGGCGTGGAGGCCATGAAGGCCGCCGCGTGCGTGGCGGAGCAGGGCGACGAGGCCTTCTGGGCCATGCACGACACCCTGTTCGCCAAGCAGGACGTGTGGAAGGGCACCGCCTACGCCGACCAGCTCTTCCGGAGCTACGCGGTGGTGGCCGGCGCCGACGGCGACGCGTTCACCGCGTGCTACGAGGGCGTGCGTGCGGCGGACCGGGTCACGGCGGCCAACGCCCTGGCCCAGCGCACCGGCGTGCGCTCCACGCCCACGTTCTTCGTGAACGGCCAGATGGTGCAGGGAGCGCTCCCCGCCGGCGAGTTCCGCCGGGTCCTGGACGCGGCGCTGAAGTAGGGCCCTGCCGCCGCCCGCGGCCTGGGCGCGCCCCCGGAATCTGCCTAGATTTCGGCATGACCTCGCCGCGCCCCCGCGATGCCCGCCCGGGCATCTTCGCACCGCCCAATCTCCGGAGCGGCTGAGCCCGGCGCGTCCTCCTTCCAACGCTCTCCGGGCTCCCGCTCGTACCCGGCCCCCGCGGCCGGGCGACCCCCAGCCCGAATCCCACACGCTCCGGAGAGCCACCATGCCCGAGATCAAGGTCGCAGCCGACCAGGTCTTCCCCATCCTGAAGCAGAGCATCCTCGTGGACGGCTTCCACCTGGTCATCGACCTGGAGAAGTCCCACGGGAGCACCATCGTCGGCGCCCTGGAGGGCAAGGAGTACCTGGACTGCTACGGGTACTTCGCCACCCTCCCGGTGGGCCACAACCACCCGAAGATGGAGGACGAGGGCTTCCGCAGGAGCCTCATGACGGCGGCGCTGGCCAACCCGGCCAACTCCGACATCTACTCCCGGCAGTTCGCCGCCTTCGTGCAGATCTTCCGCGCGCTGGCGGTGCCGGCGCCCTTCGAGCATCTCTTTTTCATCGCCGGCGGCGCGCTGGCGGTGGAGAACGCCATGAAGGTCGCCTTCGACTGGAAGGTCCAGAAGAACAAGGCCAGGGGCGTGGAGGGGGGCGGCGACAAGATCCTCCACTTCAAGGACGCCTTCCACGGGCGGAGCGGCTACACGCTCTCGGTGACGAACACCGACCCCACCAAGACCCGCGACTTCCCCAAGTTCGACTGGCCCCGCATCTCCTCGCCCTTCATCGAGCCGGGACTCTCCGACGCCGACATGGACGCCAGGGAGGCGAACGCCTTCGCCGAGATCGAGGCGGCCTTCGCCGCCGACCCCCACGGCATCGCGGGCATCCTCATCGAGCCCATCCAGTGCGAGGGCGGCGACCACCACTTCCGCCCCTCGTTCTTCGCCGGGCTCCGGAAGGTCGCCGACGAGCACGACGCCATGCTCATCTTCGACGAGGTTCAGACCGGCCTGGGCACCACCGGGAGGATGTGGGCCTACGAGCACACCGGCGTCACCCCGGACATCGTCGCCTTCGGGAAGAAGACGCAGGTGTGCGGCATCATGAGCACCGGACGCGTCGACGAGGTGGAGAAGAACGTGTTCCGGGTCTCCAGCCGCATCAACTCCACGTGGGGCGGGAACCTGGTGGACATGGTCCGCTGCGCCCGCTACCTCCAGATCATGGACGAGGACGGGCTGGTGGAGAACGCCGCTCGCGTGGGCGCTTACCTCAAGAAGGGCCTCGAGGCGCTGGCCCAGGACTTCCCCGGCGTCTCCAACGTGCGGGGCGAGGGGCTGCTCCTGGCCGTGGACCTCCCCGACGGAGAGACGCGGAACAAGGTGCGGCTGGGGTGCTGGGACCGCGGTCTGGCGGTGCTGGTGTGCGGGCCCCGCTCCATCCGCTTCCGGCCCCCGCTGGTCTTCACCGAGGCCGAGGCCGACCGGGTGCTGGCGGTGCTCCGTGAGGTGCTGAAGGGCTAGCCGCAGTCCCGCCCGAGCTGGGGTGGCGCCGCGGTCTCCATGAGACGCGCCGCGGCGCACACCAGGTCCGATCCGCTGGCCGAGCGGTCCAGGCGCCGGATCCTCCCCCGGGGGAGGACGAGGAGGAAGCCCGCGCCGCCGGGCTGGAGGCTCGGCCCCGCGTCCCTGTCCACTTCGGGGGGAATCCCCAGGGGCCGGGGCACGTCGCCGGCGGGGAGGACGCGCACGCTCAGCGCTTCGAGTCCGGGGGTGGCGTCCCGCAGGGTGGCCTGGAAGGCGTCGGCGGCCAGGAGCAGGCCGGAGGGGGGGTCGCCCGTCCCCAGGTCGGTGGCGAAGTAGGCCAGCAGGGTGGGAGTGAACACCTCCACCGTGTCGGTCCCGACCAGCACCGCCACGTGGGGCGACTCCAGGACCAGGACCTCGGGCGCCGCCTCCTCGGCGGCGTCTCCTCCGCACGCGGCCACCAGGACCGCCAGGAGCCTTGCCGCCGCCGTCGCTCTGGTCATGACGTCACTCCCACTCGATGGTTCCGGGTGGCTTGGACGTGACGTCCAGCAGGAGTCCCGACACGCCGCCCAGGGACAGGATACGGTCCCGCAGCTCGTCCAGCACCGTCCCGGGTAGCTCCACCGGAGTGGCGGTCATGGCCCTGCGCGACCGCACGGGCCGGACCACCACCGTCTCCCCCTCCACCTCGCCCAGGGCCAGGGGGAGGAGCACGGTGGGGCACTGCCACACCTCGTCGTAGAGGCCGTGGGCCCGGAGCGCCTCCATGACCACGTGGTCCGCCTCCCGGAGGACGTCCAGGCGGGCCCGCGTCACGGTGCCCGCCATGGGCCGCGCCGAGGCCGGGTGACCGGGGCCCAGGTTCCAGACGCAGCGGTTCACGCCCGGCACCCGCGCCGTGATGGCCGACACCGCTTCGATGAGGCGCGTCCACGGCACCTCGCCGGAGAGGAGCACCGGGTGCTCGTAGGCGCGCAGGTCCGCCTTCACCCCCACGGAGCGGATGGGCAGCGGGAGGCTCCTCAAGCCGAAGGAGGCCGCGAGCGCCTCGGCGGCGGGGGCCAGCGCGTCGAAGCCCTCGGTGTCGGGGGTGCCGTCGCCGCACAGCACGCGCACGCCCAGCCCCGGCCCCGGAAAGGGGTGGCGCCGGAGCGCTTCCCGGGGGATGCCCAGGCGCTCACCCAGCTCCCGCACCTCGACCTTGTACAGCTCGGCCAGCGGCTCCACCACCCGGCCCCGGGCGAGCATCTCCTCGATGACGGGCACCCGGTTGTGGTGCGTCTTGATGGTGTCGGCGCGCCGCGTGCCGCCGGTCTCGATGGTGTCGGGGTAGATGGTGCCCTGGCCCAGGAGGTGGTGGGCGATGCCCAGCCGCTCGGCCTCCTCCTGGAAGACGGCGATGAACGCGTCGCCGATGCGGCGCCGCTTCGCCTCCGGCTCCACCACGCCCTCCAACGCCTGGAGGAACGCGTCGGACGCGTCGCGGAAATGGAGGTGTCCGTCCAGCCCCAGCTCCTGGAACATGCGCAGCACCTGCGCGCTCTCGTCCTTGCGCATGAGACCGTTGTCGATGTGGAGGAGGTGGAGGCGCCCCGGCCCCAGCGCGCGCCCCAGGAGCACCGCCGCCACCGTGGAGTCCACGCCCCCCGAGGCCAGCAGGAAGACCGACTCGTCCCCCACCTGCGCCTTCACCTTCTCCGCCTCGGCGTCCAGGAACGCGTCCATGGACCACGACGGCGTGCAGCCGCAGATCTCCAGCACGAAGTTGGCGATCATGTCGTCGCCGTGGACGGTGTCGTCCACCTCCGGGTGGAACTGGAAGCCGTAGCGGCGCAGCGTGTCCGACCCGATGGCGGCGTACCGGTGCCCGTTGCCCTCCTGGTCGCTCACCGAGTACCCCAGCTCGCGGAACTCCGGGCCCACCGACACCACCGAGTCGTAGTGGCTCATCCACACCTGCTCCACGGGCTCGAGGCCTTTGAAGAGGGGGTGCTCCCCCTGGATGTGGAGGTCCGCACGACCCCACTCCCGGCCGCCGTGGACCACCTCGCCTCCGTACCGCTTGGCGATCTCCTGGTGGCCGAAGCAGAAGCCAAGGATGGGGACGTCCAGGCGGTAGACGTCGGTGTACGCCGAGTCCTCGCCGTGGGAGGAGAGGCTGGGGCTCCCCGAGATGATGATGCCCTTGAAGCCATGGAACGCCTCGAGGGGGTCCTCGGGCTGGCGGATCTCGGCCAGCACCCCGCGGCGGCGGACCTTGGTGGCGATGAGATGGGCGTACTGCCCCCCGAAGTCGATGACGGCGATGGCGTCGTGCTCCACGTGCTCCCCGGTCTCCTTTCTACGCGGCGGTCTTGAACGGGATCTCGCACCAGAAGGTACTTCCCCTGCCCACCTGGCTCGACACCCGCAGCTCGCCCCCCATGCGCGTCACCAGGCGGTGGGCGATGGTCAGCCCGAGCCCGGCGCCCTCGTGGCGGCGGGTGGAGGAGCCGTCGGCCTGGACGAACCCCTGGAAGATCGCCTCCAGGCGCTCCGTGGGGATCCCGATGCCCGTGTCGGCCACGTCGACGCGCACGCGCACTCCGTCCGGGTTCCGCTCCACCACGCCCACCTTCACCTCGACGCCGCCGCGCGCGGTGAACTTCACCGCGTTGTCCAGGAGCCCGGAGAGGACCTGCCCCACCCGCGTGGCGTCTCCCAGCAGGCGGGGCGGGAGGTCCGGCCCCGCCTCGAGCCGCAGCTCCAAGCCCTTCCGCTCCGCGGCTCCCGCCACGCCCTCCAGGGAGCGACGGACCACCGAGGCCAGGTCGAAGGGCGCCTCGGCGAGCTCCAGCTTCCCCATCTCCAGGGCGGAGAACTCCAGGATCCGGTCCAGGAGGGCCAGGAGCGCCTGACTGGAGGCGTACGCCACGTCGGCGTACCCGCGCTGCTCGTCGTCCAGGTCCGAGTGCATGAGCACCTGGAGCATGCCCATGACGCCGTTGAGGGGGGTGCGCAGCTCGTGGTTCATGTTGGCCAGGAACGCCCGCTGGGCGGTGGCCATGTCCTCGGCGGCCTCTCGGGCCCGGCGCAGCGCCTCCGCCTCGTCGGCCCGCTCCGTGACGTCGTGGAGCACCAGCGTCCAGCCACGGTGCGCGCCCCGGGCGTCGCGCAGCGGGTCCACCTCGCAGTCGTAGCTCCGCTCCCCCTTGAGCCCCTTCACCGTGCGCCGGCTCGGCGTCAAGGCATCGAGGCTGGGGGCGAAGCGGCCCAGGGCCTCGGCGGCGCTCCACCCCACCACCCGGTCGGGGTCCGCGCCCAGGATGCGGAGGGCCGCCGGGTTCACGTCCACCACCCTGCCCTCCACGTCGATGACCGCCACCGCTTCCGACATGCCCTCCACGATGGTGTCCCGCGCGATGGGCCCGATCGACAGGAACTTCCAACGCAGCACCGCCCACCCGGCCAGGAACCCGGAGACGGTGAAGCCGAACACGGTGAGGTCCAGGTCCGTGTCCGCCGCGCCCGTCACGTAGAGGGCGTTGCCGATCCAGGGGGGGAGGCTCGCCACCAGGAGGATGCGCGCCTGGCCCCGGAAGAGGGGCGGCCGCACGAGCACGATGCGGGCGAGGAGCGCGAGCGCCACCAGGAGGCACGCGTAGGAGTAGGCCACCTGCACCCAGAACCAGGGCCCGTGGCCCAGCGCCAGGACGGTGTAGGGCCTTCCGGTGGTGAGGCCCACCGACGCCCACACCAGCTCGTGGGCCTCGTTGGTCCACACCAGCGCCAACGTGGCCACGGGAATCGCCAGCCCAAGGAGGACGTTGCGCCGGCTCCACCACGACAGCCCCGTGTACTCGGTGGTGAAGCCCAGCCAGGAGAAGCCCACGAGGACGATGCCCAGGTACTGGAGCTTGGCCGCCAGCACCTTGAGCCCCGCGCCCGGGAGCACGATCTCTGCGGCGTACCCCAGCGTCCACACCACCAGCGTCCCCATGAACACCGCGAACCAACGCACGCCGGGCACCGCCCTCTGTGGGGAGGCGACGACGATGAAGATGGTGCAGAGGAGCGCCGCGACCACCAGGGGCGCGACGTAGGGGACGAGAGTCATGGGGGGCATGGTATCGCCGGAGCTCGCCGGGAGGTAGGCCCGGACTTCGGACCCGCCCCTCCGCGAGCGGTCAGCGCTTCAGCCCGTACTTCTTGATCTTGTTGTACACCGTCACCCGGTCGATCCTCAGCGCCTCCGCGGCCCGCGTGATGTTCCACTCGGTCTTCTCCAGCACCGAGGCCACGTGTTGGCGCTCCATCTCCGCCAGCGAGTCGGCCTCGTCGGGGGCCACGCGGGGGAGCGACCGCACCGGCAGGTCGTCGGGCCGGATCGCGGGCCCGTGCCCCACCACCATGGCGCGCTCGATGGCGTTGGACAGCTCGCGCACGTTCCCGGGCCAGTCGTACGCCTCCAGCGCCTTCATGGCCTCGGGGCTGATGCGGGTGATGCGCTTGTCCATCTGGCGGGCGAACCGCTCGAGGAAGTGGTTGGCCAACAGCGGGATGTCCGAGCGCCGCGTGCGCAGCGGGGGCGCCTCGATGACGAACACGTTGATGCGGTAGTAGAAGTCCTCGCGGAAGCGCCCCTCCTCAACCGCCACCTCCAGGTCCTCGTTGGTGGCGCAGATGACCCGGAAGTCCACCTTGATGGACTTCGTGCCTCCGATGCGGGTGAACTCCTTGCTCTCCAGCACGCGGAGCAGGTCCACCTGGGTCTTCAGGCTGATGGAGCCGACCTCGTCGAGGAACAGGGTGCCGCCGTCGGCCATCTCCAGGCGCCCCTTCCGCCGGTACTGGGCACCGGTGAACGCGCCCCGCTCGTGGCCGAACAGCTCGCTCTCCAGGAGCGTCTCGGGCAGCCCGCCGCAGTTGACCGCGATGATGGGCGCGTAGCGCCGCCGGCTGTTGGCGTGGATGGCCCGCGCGATGAGCTCCTTGCCCGTGCCGCTCTCGCCGCGAATGAGCACGGTGGCGTCGGTCTTGGCCACGTTCTCCGCCAGCTCCATGACCTTCTTCATGGGAGGGCTGTCCCCCACGATGACGTCGCCGGCCACGAACTCGTCGATGGTCTCGCGGAGCTGGACGTTCTCCTCCTTGAGACGCCGCTGCTCCACCGCGCGGCGCACCAGGTGGCTCAGCTCGTCGGGGTCTACCGGCTTGGTGACGTAGTCGAAGGCGCCAAGCTTGAGCGTCCGCACCGCCGTGTCCACCGAAGCGAACGCGGTGATCATGATCACCGAAAGCTCGCCGTCCTGCCTCCGGAGCTGCTCGAGCAGCTCCACGCCGTCCATGCCCGGCATCTTGATGTCCACCACGGCCACGTCGAAGCGCCCGGCCTCGAAGCACTCCAGGGCCTCCTGGCCGCTGGATGCGACGACCACGTCGTGGCCGTCCTTGCGGAACCAGGCCATGAGGGAGTCCCGTACCGAGAACTCGTCGTCCACCACCAGGATCCGTGCGCGCGTGTCGTTCATGGCAAGTCGCTCCTCCGGGCCTCAGCCCGCCTGCGATCCGGTGGTACCCGCGTGCTCGGCCTCGGCGGGGTCCGCCCCCGCGGCTTCGCGCCCGCCCAGGGGATTCCGCGGCAGGACGATATGGAACGAGGTTCCCTCTCCCAGCGTGGAGTCCACGGTGATCCGACCGCCGTGGCGGTGCACGATGCCGTAGACCACCGCGAGGCCCAGCCCCACGCCGCTCTCCTTGGTCTTGGTGGAGAAGAAGGGCTCGAAGATGTGGGGGAGGGCGTCGGCGGGAATCCCGGTGCCCGTATCCGTCACCTCCACCCGCACCTCGTCGCCATCGCCCTCCAGCGCCACCCACAGCCTGCCGCCGTCGGGCATGGCCTCCACGGCGTTCACCAGCAGGGCCACCATGGCCTGCTGCAGCTCGTCGCCGTTGGCGAACAGCGTCGCGTTCCCCTCGAGGCGCTGTGTCTCGAGCAGCACGCCGGTGATCTCCATGTGGTGGCGTATCAGCATGAGGCTGCGGTCGACGACCTGGTTCAGGTCCACCGTGGCCATCTGACCTCCGTCCATGCGGGCGAAAAGAAGGAGGTTGCGAACGATGGACCCGCAGCGCGCCGACTCCTGCTTCACCACGGACAGGTATCGCCCCATCTCCTCCTTCACCGGCCCCTCCAGGGGCTGGTCGTCCAACTCCCGCTCCACCAGCCGGGCGTAGGTGAGGATCCCGCTGATGGGGTTGTTCAGCTCGTGCGCCACGGTGGCGGAGAGCTTGCCCAGCGACGCCATCTTCTCCATGTGCTGCACCTGGTGCTGCGCCCGACGCAGCTCCTCGGTGCGCTGGTCCACCTTCTCCTCGAGGGTCGACGACCACACCTCGACCTCCTGCTGGGCCCTGCTCAGGTCCTCGGCCATGCGGTTGAAGTCGTCGGCCAGGTGCGCCAGCTCGTGCCCCCCGGTGACCTCGATCCGGGTGGACAGGTCCCCGCCGGCGATGCGACGGGCGCCCGCCTGCAGTCGCGCGATGGGCTGGCGGATGAAGCGGTGGAAGATCACAGCCGAGACCAGGGCCACCACCGCCAGGAGGGAGAGCGTGGTCCACAGGAGCTGCAGGCTCGCCGCGTCCAGGGCCGCTTCGGCGGGCAGCATGGACATCTCCACGTCCAGCACGCCGAGGACGCTCTGCCCCGCGTCGGCGGCGTGGCACGACCCCACCGAGCACCCCGGCTCGTTCTCGATGACCGAGAGCTGGCGCAGGACCTCCTCGGCCCCATCCTGGATGACCTCGGCGGCCTCGGTCGAGGGAGGTGAGCGGAGGTCGTCCTTGCCGTGGCACGCGGCGCAGGGGGTGGCGCCCAGCGGAACCTGGCGGCCTATCTCCCCGCGGTCGCTGGAGAGGACGATGGTCCCCTCCCGGGAATAGACGCGGATGACGGCCACCTCCGGCCCCTCGGCCATGCGCTCGATGGTGGCCTGCACGTCGTCCAGGCGGTTGAGGAGCATGCCGTCGTGGGTGGCCCGGCGGATGAGCCCGCTGGACCGGTGCGCCTCCCCGCCCACCAGGGAGAGGAAGTGGTCCTTCGTGGACCGGAAGCTGACGTAGGCGTGGACGGCCAGGACCACCCCCACCGAGAGGTAGAGGGGGACCAACAGCCGGATGCCCAGGGAGGGGAGGAAGGATTTCAGCCGCGCGACCATTCATTCACTCCCTGGGTGCGCGCGGCCCGGAGGTCCGCGCGCGCAGCGGGGACCTGGGCAGGTGATGAAAAATCTCACAAGTCGTTGGACTTCTCAACGCCGGCGCGGTGGCCGCCGGCCGGGCCGGGAGCGGGAAAACCCAACCGGGACAACGCAAACGGGTGCCGGTGGGCCGTGGTATTCCCCTTGCATGGGGGACCGGTGGGACGACGCGGGCTTGCGCCACGTCCGGCGTCGGCGGGTCGTCGTTCCCCAGGAGCCGCTCATGTCGTTCCAGGTCCTCGCCCCCGAGGCGCGCCCGTGCGTGTGGATGAGCGCGGGCCTCATCAGCTACAAGCTCTGCGACCGGGGCTACGACTGCGAGCACTGCCCCCTGGACGCCGCGCTCCGGGGTACCCTTGCCGAGGGCCCGGCCCTGGTGGCTCCCCACGCCGAGCGTCGCACCGACGCCGACCTCTTCCCCCAGGACCGCCTCTATACCGACGGCCACCTGTGGGTGCAGGCGGCGGCCCACGACGACCAGCGGGTTTGGCGGGTGGGGCAGGACGCCTTCGCCGCCGCCCTGGTGGGGTGTGCGGTGGCGGTGGAGTGGGCCGATCGGGGCTCCGCCCTGATCCGGGGCATGCCGCTTTGCGACATCGACCTGGGCATGGGCGAGGCGCTCACGCTGAACGCCCCCCTCAGCGGCAAGCTGCTCCGGGCCAACGAGACGCTCCTCCACGACCCCCGCCTGGCGGTCGTCGACCCGTACGGCGAGGGATGGATCGCCGAGATCCAGGGCCTGGACGCCGGCAGCATCCTCGGCCTGCGCCCCGCGGCCGAAGCACGGGAATCCGCCCGGGACGAGGTGTTCCTCTTCCGGCGCGCCCTCGCCCTCCGGCTCCTCGTCGAGCCCGCCGCCAACGCGTGGAACACCGCCGGCGGAGCCGACCCCCTCTCCGACCTCCGTCAGGTCCTGGGAGGCCCCGGCTACGTGGAGCTGGTGAGCCAGTTCGTCTATTGACGACTGCTGAAATCTCCAACACTCGCTGTTGAATACCCCAACGTTTTCTCGCCACCCGGCGAAGACGACTGTTGAGGACCCCTCCCAGAGCCCTTCTCCCACAACGGTTTTCGGCGCCCACGCTCCGAGGCACGAAGTGGTGTGCGTCTTGCACGATAGGGGGTCGAGCAACATCCCCTTCGGCATGAGAGGCGGTCATGGGACCCCTGATCAATAGGATCGGAAACGCTCTCGGATGGTGCGGCGCGGCAGTCCTCGTCGCGGTCGCCCTTCCCTTCCTCGCACTCACGGTCGTGGTGCTGCGCACGGTCTTCGTCGCCGTCGCGGTGGTGGCGCTCCTGGGCGCCATCGGCCTGTTCTGCGTGCACTCGCCCTTTCGGGCCTGGATGGCACGGCACGCGCGCGCCTGACGACCCGTCGCACGACGAGGGGGGCGCGTCGCGGAGACCCCTACCCGGAGTCTCCCCGGGCCCCCGGCACACCCAACCGTGAGCGAGAAATGAGCATCTCGAGGAGGCTCGCCCTTCAAACCCTGGCGGCCGGCGCCGCCACGGCCCTGCTGCCCGAAAAGGGGGCGGCCAAGTCCCGGGCCAAGGTAGCGCCGCCCGACGCCAAGGCGGTCCTGTACGACTCCTCCCGCTGCATCGGATGCCGCGAGTGCATCCGCGGCTGCGCGGAGGCGAATTCGTGGGACTGCGACCCCGTTCTCAACGACACGCCGGCCCTCTCCCAGACGGCCCCCACCGTCCTCCAGCGCTTCGACCTGGGTGACGCGTCGTGCTTCCGGAAGGTCCAGTGCATGCACTGCGTCGACCCGGCGTGCGTGAGCGCGTGCATGCTCGGCGCCATGCACAAGGACGCCGACGGCGCGGTGGTGTGGGACGGCGACCTGTGCGTCGGGTGCCGGTACTGCCAGATCGCGTGCCCCTACAACGTGCCCCGCTTCGAGTGGGACACGCCCCTCCCCAGCCTGCAGAAGTGCCAGCTCTGCCCCGAGCGCCGGGCGGAGGGCCTCGCCCCCGCCTGCGTGGAGCAGTGCCGGCGCGGCGCCCTCGTCTACGGCACCCGGGAGGAGATGCTGGCCGAGGCCCACGCGCGCATCGACGCCCACCCCGGGACCTACAACCCCAAGGTCTTCGGCGAGCGCGACGGCGGCGGCACGGGCGTGCTGTACCTGGCCAAGGCCGGGGTCTCCTTCGCCGACCTGGGGCTCCCGCCCCTGGGCGAGAAGTCGGTGCCCGAGCTCCCCGAAAGCATCCAGCACACCCTCTACCGGGGCTTCGCGGCGCCCCTGGCGGTCTTCGCCCTCCTGGGGGCGGTGGTCCGGCGCAACACCAAGAAGCTCCACGCCGAGGAGCAGGCCCACCACGCCACCGAGAAGTCGGTGCCCGTGGGCGGGAAGCTGGTGACCCCCACCACCCTCACGCTGGCATTCTTCACCGTCCTGGGCGTGGTCACGGTGCTCTGGCGCTTCGCCATGGGGCTGGGCGCCGCCACGAACCTGAACGACGGCTACCCCATGGGGCTCTGGATCGTCATGGACGTGGTCACCGGCACCGCCCTCGCGTGCGGCGGCTACGCCATGGCGCTCCTGGTCTACGTGGCCAACCGGGGCAAGTACCACCCCCTGGTGCGCCCCGCGCTCCTCACCAGCGCCTTCGGCTACACGCTGGGAGGCCTGAGCGTCCTCGTGGACATCGGGAGGCCATGGAATTTCTACCGCATCCCCATGTTCTTCTGGGAGTGGAACTTCAGCTCCATCCTCCTCGAGGTGGCGCTGTGCATCATGTGCTACACCATCGTCCTCTGGATCGAGGTGTCGCCCGCGATTCTCGAGACCTGGAAGGAGAGCCGCGTACCCACGCTGCGCAGGGTCGCCCTCGCGGTGCTGCCGCGGCTGGAGAAGGCACTCCCCTACTTCATCGCGCTGGGGCTCCTGCTGCCCACCATGCACCAGTCGTCCCTGGGCTCCATGATGCTCATGGGCGGGCACAAGCTGCACCCGCTGTGGCACTCGCCCCTGCTGCCCCTCCTCTTCCTGGTGTCCGTGGTGGGGATGGGGTACGCCGCGGTGACGCTGGAATGCTGCATCTCCGCCAGGGCGTTCAAGCGCCCGCAGGAGACGCCCATGCTCCGGGCGCTGGCGCTGCCCATCGCGGTGGTGCTCCTCACGTACGCGGCCATCCGCGTCGGTGAGATCGTCCGCGCCGGCGAGTGGGGGCTGGTCACCCGCATGGACGGGTACAGCCTCCTCTTCCTGCTGGAGATGTCCCTCTTCGTGCTGCCCGCGCTGCTCCTCGTGCTTCGGAGGAAGGTGGCAGGCCCCCGCTTCCTGGTTGGCATGGCCGGGCTGGTGGTGGCCGGTGGAGCGCTCTATCGCTTCTCCACCTTCCTCTTCGCCTTCAACCCCGGCGAGCAGTGGTCGTACTTTCCGTCCCTCGCCGAGTTCGCCGTGACCTTCGGCTTCATCTCGGCGGAGATTCTCGGCTACGTTCTGATGGTGAAGCTGTTCCCCATCCTCCGCGGTTCGTCAGCGGAGGGCGCCGGCCACGACACGGCCGGGCCCTCCCCCCGCGAGGAGGCCCTCCCCAGGCATCCGCAGCAGGCGCCCTGGACCCCCGAGGTCCCCGTGGTCGCCCGCTCACCGCTATTGGGAAAGGAGGATCAGCATGTCCTGGCCGACGCGTAGCATGAGGGCGGCCGGCTTCCTGGGAGTCGCGGCCGGCATCGGCCTGACCCTGACGGCCGCCATGGGCGGCGGGGGCGCGGCGCTCCAGGTCCGTCCCCAGCTCCGGGACACGATCCCCAACGAGGACCTCCGCTGCCTCACCCGGCGCCCGGGAGACTGCCTGGACGTCCCGGTTTCGCGGGACGAGCCCCACGGGGCCATCTGCGCCACGTGCCACGACATGTGGAACGCGAGCGTGCCCGCCAACGTGACCCGCTCGTGCACCGACGCCGGCTGCCACTCGGGCGCCGCGGCGCTGAGCCCCTTCCACCGGACCGTCCACGCCGACGCGCTGGCCGACTGCGTGCACTGCCACACCGCCCACACCTTCCGCGTGCCCGAGAACGGCGCCGAGTGCGCGGCGTGCCACAAGGGCGGCGGGACGCGGGTGGATTGGGCGGACGCGTCCTCCACCCACGGGCTCTCCGCCCCCGCGGTGTTCGTCCACGCCGACCACAACCTCCTGGCGTGCAGCCGGTGCCACGGCGCCGGCGACCAGCACGGCACCCTCACCGTGGTCACGCTGGAGGACTGCCGGTCGTGCCACCACGACCAGCGAAACCCGGAGACGTGCGACGCGTGTCACGCGCCCGGGCTGCTGGCGGGGGCGGAGCTAATGGTCACGCGGTCGCTGGACATCCGCATCGGGTCGCTGGACCGGCCGCTGCGCCTCCTCCCCTTCGATCACACCGACCACGGGTCGGTGGCGTGCACCACGTGCCACACCCGGGGGAGCGGCCTCCGCACGGCCGCCGGAGCCGACTGCTCCGGGTGCCACCTCCAGCACCACGAGGCCACGTCCGACTGCGCCCAGTGCCACGAGACCCCGGCGCCGGGAGCCCACGACGCCCAGTCGCACCTGGGATGCGCGGGAGCCGGGTGCCACGAGAACGCCCCCGAGGCGATCCGCGGAGCCCCAAGGACCCGGGCGCTGTGCCTCTCGTGCCACACCGACCGCGGGGACCACAAGCCCGAGAAGACCTGCTCCGACTGCCACCGGCTGCCCCAGCCACGGAGTCCAGGATAAGGATCCGCGCCTCGCGCCGGCCGAAGGCGGAACCCATGACCACCTCGGCGCGGAGCAGGATCCGGCAGCGGCGGAGGCCTCGGCCTCCGCCGCTCGTCATTTCGGGGCGACGGGAGGGCGGTACGAGGCGCACCAGCGTGGACAACTCCGGCAAGCGCTTCACCGTGGAGCCCGACGCCTCCCTCCCGACGCGGCCTGGGAGACGCGGATCGCCTGCGACCCCGACATCACCGGCACGCCAACGTGCGGCATCTCGTTCTCCAACCGCTACGTGCAGGCGCGGGTGTCCGCTCTGGAGCCGGCCTGACGCCGGAAACCCGCGGGGGCTCCTCGCGTATTGGGAGTCGCCCACCCTTCCCTGCCTACAAGGAGATCCAGGCATGAAGCGCTTCTGTATGACCCTCGCGGCCCTGCTGGTGGCCGTGCCCGCCTCGGCGCAGATGAACCACGGAGAGGACATGTCCCTGGCCGCCATCCGCGGCCTGCACGACCAGGTGGCGGGCTTCATCACCCGCGCCGCCGAACAGATGCCCGAGGCCGACTACTCGTTCAAGCCCACCCCCGAGGTGCGCTCCTTCGGCGAGATCGTGGGGCACGTGGCCAACGCCACGCGCATGTTCTGCTCCGGCGCCACCGGCATGCAGGGCGCCTCGGCGCCCGACGCCGAGAAGCTCATGTCCAAGGCCGAGATCGTCTCCGCGCTCAAGGGCGCCTTCGCGTCGTGCGAGTCGGCGTACATGATGGACGCCATGAAGGCCGGCGAGTCGGTCCAGTTCTTCGGCCAGCAGCACACGCGCCTCTCGGTGCTGGCGTTCAACATGGGCCACAACTTCGAGCACTACGGCAACATCGTGACGTACATGCGGCTGAAGGGGATGGTGCCTCCCTCCAGCCAGGGCGGGATGTGACATTCCGGGCTGGGCGTCGCGGGATCCTCCCGCGGCGCCCAGCCACCTTCCTCCCCACGCGCCCCTGAGGCTCTTCGTCACCGGAGGCACCGGCCTCCTCGGTTCACACCTGGCCGAGCGCCTGCGGGAGGCCGGCCACGACGTCGTCGCGCTGCACCGCCCGGACTCCGACGTGGCCCACCTGCGGGGGCTGGGGTGCGCTCTTGCCCAGGGGAGCCTGGAGGACGACCCCGCCCGCCTCGCCCGGCTCATGGACGGGTGCGAGGCCGTCTTCCACGCGGCGGCGCACATCTACGGCGGGCCGAGCCTGGACGTCGTCCGCGCGGTGAACGTGGAGGGCACGCGCCGTGTCCTGGAGGCGGCCCTCCTGGCGGGCGCGGCCCGGGCCGTGCACGTCTCGTCGGTGGCGGTGTACGGCGACCCCCCCGCCCCCATCGGCGAGGACACGCCCCTCACGGCGCCGCTCCGCGCCGTGGATTTCTACGGACGGACCAAGCGGGAGGGGGAAGCGGTGGTGGCGTCCTTCGCGGACCGCGGCCTCCCGGTGACCGTCCTCCGGCCCCCGGCGCTGTACGGCGAGCGGGACCGCCTCTTCGTGCCCAGGCTCCTGGCGTTCGTGCGTCGGCCGGTGGCGTTCGTCCTGGGCACCGGACGCACGCGCCTGGCCGCCGTCTATGCCGGCAACGCCGCCGAGGCCGCCGAGCGGGCGCTCCTGGGGCGGGCGCCGGCGGGGACGTACAACGTCACCGAGGACGTGCCCGTCACCCTGCGCGACCTCCTGGAGGCGCTGGCCGGGGCGGTGGGGCGCCGGCCCCTCGTCGTGGGGATCCCCGGCGCGCTGGCCCGCGCCGGCGCCCGGGCGGGAGACGCCCTGGGCTTCCGCATCCCCGGGGCCCGGGACCTCTCCCTGTCCCGCTCGGCCCGCCTGGCCAGCGTGGACAACCCCTACCCCTCCTCCCGGGCGCGGGAGGTGCTGGGATGGACACCCCCTTTCTCCCGGGACGAGGCGTTGGCCCGCACCGGCGCGTGGGCGCGGACGCTGTGACGAGGGCCCCGCCGGGGTGGCGCGGGCCCCGAGCCCCCCGCATCATCCGACTTCCACCTCCCGCCGGAGCCGCAGCATGAGCGACATCCAGTACCCCATCGGCCGCTTCCAGCCCCAGCCCGCTCCCCTCCCCGCCGACGCCCGCGCGGGCCACGTCGACCGCATCGCCGCCCTCCCCGGGCGGGCGCGGACGGCGGTGGCGGGGCTCGACGACCCCCAGCTCGACACCCCCTACCGGGATGGGGGGTGGAGCCCCCGCCAGATCACCCACCACCTGGCCGATTCCCACCTGAACGCGTTCGTGCGCATCAAGTTGGCGCTCACCGAGGACCACCCCACCATCAAGCCCTACGACCAGGAGCGCTGGGCCCGCCAGGCCGACGTCACCGCCGTGCCGGTGGCGGCCTCGCTGGACATCCTGGGGGGGCTGCACGAGCGGTGGGTCCGCCTCCTCCGCTCCCTGTCCGAGGCCGACTTCGCCCGCACGGTGAAGCACCCGGAGATCGGGGACATCGACGTCGACTTCCTCCTTCAGATGTACGCCTGGCACGGCGACCACCACGTGACGCAGATCGAGCGGCTCCGGGAGCGCCGGGGCTGGTGAGGGGGGCCCGGGATCCGGTCCCCCCGGGGACGCACCCGTGAGGGATCGGGCCGAGGCGGCCTTGCTCCCCGACCTGCGCCGGCGGCGCCTCCAGCCCGAGCTCATGGACGACCCGGAGCTGGAAGCCGGCCCCCACCTCCGGGCGCTGGACGCGCTGCGCACCGTGAACCTCCTCTCGGGGACCGCCGGGCGGCTCTGGCGTGAGATCCTCTCCATGGAGCCCCGGGGGCGACCGCTCCGCGTGCTGGACCTGGCCTGCGGCGGCGGCGACGTGGCCATCGCGGTGAAGCGGCGGGCCGACGCCGCCGGCCTCCCCGTGGAGATCCACGGGTGCGACCGGAGCGGCGTGGCGCTGGAGCGGGCCCGCCGGGACGCGGAAGCGAGGGCGACGCGGGTGGACTTCTTCCAGGCCGACGTCGTCTCCGGCCCCCTCCCCGACGGGTACGACCTCCTCTGCTCCTCCCTCTTCCTCCACCACCTGGCCCGTCCCGCCGCGGTGGCCTTCCTGGCGCGTATGGGGGAGGCCGCCGGGGCCGTCTTCGTCCAGGACCTGCGGAGGACCGCGGCGGGGTACGCGCTGGCCTTCCTCACGCTCCACACCGTGGCACGCTCCGACGTGGCCCGGGTGGACGGTCTCCGCTCCGTGGCCGGGGCCTTCACCCTGGGCGAGGCGGAGGAGCTGGCCCGGGACGCGGGCCTCCGGGGAGCCCGCCTCCGCGGGTGCTGGCCCCAGCGCTTCGCCCTCTCGTGGAGGCGGGCGTGAGCCGCCGCCCCGCCGACTGGGACGCGGTGGTGGTGGGCGCCGGCCCCGCCGGCGCCCTCACCGCCCTGGAGCTGGCCCGCGCGGGCGCGGCGGTGCTCCTCCTGGACCGGGCCGCCTTCCCCCGCTGGAAGGTGTGCGGGTCGTGCCTCAGCCCCGGCGCCCAGGAGGTGCTCGCCGACGCCGGGCTGGGCCCGGCGCTCCGGGCGCTGCGCCCCGCCCCCCTCCACACCCTTCGCCTGGCGGGGTGGGGAACCCGCGCCCACGTCCCCCTTGGGCCGTCCGTGGCCGTCTCCCGGGCGGCGCTGGACGCCGCGGTGGCCCGGGCGGCGGTGGAGGCCGGGGCCACCTTCCTGGCCCCGGCCCGGGCGCGCCTCGCCGGCGTCGAGGAGGAGTGGCGCGTCCTGGAGCTGGAGGCGGAGGGCCGGCGCAACACCGTGCGCGCCCGGCTCCTGGTGGCCGCCGACGGCGTGGGAAGCCCCCTGCTGGCGGAGGCGCTGGGCAGCCGCGCCCCCGCCCCGGACCCGGGTGCCCGCATCGGCTTCGGCGCGTTGTTCGCCGCCGAGATCTCCGCGCACGAGCCCAGCTGCGAGCCCAGCTACGAGCCCGGCTGCGAGCCCAGCTACGAGCCCGGCGTGATCCACATGGCGGTGGCCGCCGGCGGGTACGTGGGCGCCGTGCGCCTGGAGGACGGCACGCTGGACGTGAGCGCCGCCCTCGACCCGGGGGACGGCCCCGGCGTGGGCGCCGGCGGCGCCGTCCGCCCCGAGGCGCGGGTGGCGAGCATCCTCGCCGAGGCCGGCTTCCCGGCCCTCCCCGCCGAGCCCCTGGCCGGGTGGCGGGGAACGCCGCGCCTCGGCCGTCGGGTCCCCACCCGGGGCGCCCACCGCCTCCTGGCCGTGGGCGACGCCGCCGGGTACGTGGAGCCCTTCACCGGCGAAGGGATGGCGTGGGCCCTCGCCGGCGCCCGGGCCCTCACCCCCATCGCCCTGGAGGGGATCCGGGCGTGGCGGCCCGGCCTGGTCGCCGCGTGGGATCGGGCCCACGACGACACGGTGGGCGCGGCGGCCCGCCTGTGCCGGGGCGTCTCGAGGGCGCTGCGCAGCCCCGCGCTGTCCCGGGTGGGGCTCCACGTGGTACGGCACGTGCCCGGCGTCGCCGCCCCCTTCGTCCACCGGGCGGCACGCGCCCCCGGCGTCCCGGCGGGGCCGGCATGAGCCTGCGCATCGTGGGCATGGGGGTCGCGGTGCCCGCGCACGCCATCGACCAGGCCGACGCCGCCTCCCTCCTCCTCTCCTTCCTCCCACCGGGAGGGCGGCCCCGCAGTATACACGCGCTACACGCGCGCTCGGGGATCCGCACGCGCCACTCGGTGCTCCTGGGGCCGCCGGGCCCGCCGCCCGAGGCGCGCCAGTCGTTCTACGCGCCGGCGGCCCACCCGGACGACGGCGGTCCGTCCACGGCGGCGCGCATGGCACGCTACGAGGCCGACGCCCCACCCCTGGCCGCCGCGGCCGCCCGGCGGGCGCTGGCGGACGCCGCGCTGCAGCCCGGGGAGGTCACCCACCTGGTCACCGTGTCGTGCACGGGTTTCTTCGCTCCGGGGCTGGACGCGGCCCTGGTGGGGCGCCTGGGCCTGCGGCCCGGCGTCGAGCGCACCCACGTGGGGTTCATGGGGTGCCACGGCGCCCTCAACGGCCTGCGGGTGGCCTCGTCGCTGGCCGGCGCCCACCCGGAAGCGCGGGTGCTGGTGTGCGCAACGGAGCTGTGCTCCCTCCACCTGGCCTACACGTGGGACCCGAACGCACTCGTGGCCAACGCCCTCTTCTCCGACGGCGCCGCCGCGCTGGTGGGCGTGCCCGCGAGCACCGGAGACGAGGGCTGGAGGGTGGCGGCCAGCGGGACGCTCATCTTCCCCGACTCGGCGGATGCCATGTCGTGGCGCATCGGCGACCACGGCTTCCGCATGACCCTCTCGGCTGCGGTCCCCGACCTCATCCGCGCCCACGTGGCCGACTGGCTCCGCGGGTGGCTCGCCGGGCAGGGCGTCGCCCTGGAGGACGTGGCGACTTGGGCCGTCCACCCCGGCGGGCCCCGGGTGCTCACCGCCTTCGGTCAGGCGGTGGGGCTGGAGCGCGACGCCTTCTCCGTGTCCCGGGACGTCCTGGCCGAGTACGGCAACATGTCGTCGGCGTCCCTCCTCTTCATCCTGGATCGCCTCCGCACCGCGGGAGCGCCGGGGCCGGTGGTGGCGCTGGCCTTCGGGCCGGGGCTGGTGGCGGAGGTGGCGCTCCTGGTCTGACGCGCGGCCTCACCCCTCCCGCCGGGGCGCCGTGCTCCCCGGGATGCGGAAGCGGGGCGCAGCGCCGTCGGCGAGGACAACGGGCGCACCGGCGGCGAACAACGCGGCGCGCACCCGCGCCGCCGTCTCCAGGGACCCGGCGTACACCGACGACGACGCCGTGGGCTCGCTCCCGTCGGTGGTGACGCGGATCTCCCCGGCGGCGGGGGCGGCGCCCACGCCCAGGCCCGCCGAGAGGACCTGGGCGCGCCCCTCCACCTCCACCACCGCCAGGGCGTACACCGCCCCGGCGGCCCCCTCCTCACCCTGGAGGAGGATGGAGGCGACGCCCGCCTCCGAGGAGAAGGGGTTGGCGCCCACCAGCTCCAGCGACCCGGTGGCGCCGAAGAAGACGTTCTCCCACGCGGCGTGGACGGTGGTCCCCTCCGCGTCCACCAGGCGTGCCCGCACGAACGTCACGTCCTTCGCCCCCTGGGCGAAGCCCCGCCCCTCCAGGTCGTGCTCCAGCGCCAGCGCGGCCACGCGGCCCGGCGTGCGCACCGCGTGGCGCGCGGCCTCGCGCCCCTCCAGCCAGGCCACCGCTTCCAGCGTCCCGGCCTCGAAGCGCCCCACCGGAAACGTGAACGGCGGGTGCGCCAGGTGCGTGGAGGTGCGGCCGGCGTCGGGGCTCCGCCGCCCCAGCGAAACCCCGTTCAGGAACAGCTCCACCTCGTCGCAGTTGGAGAAGACGCGCACGTCGGTGGACGAGCGCTCGTCCCACCAGGACGCGATGAAGACCATGGGGCCCGATTCCGCCACCGGGAGGACCTCGCCTGCGTCCCGCTGGCTGCGGAAGAACGCGCGGGAGAGCTTGGGCACGCGGAAGAGGTCCACGCATCCCGACGACTCGACGTCAGGGGCGTATCCGCGATTGTAGTCGAACATGACCCAGAGTCCGTCGCCGAAGGCGAGGGTCTTCCGGTTGTCGTTGTGGGCCTCCTGGAAGTTGGTGGCCTGCTGGAGCATGGCCCGCTCGCCGTGGCCGCGGAGCTGGCGGCTGTTGGCCTCGTCGGGGGCCAGGTCGGCCCACGCCCCCTGGTTCAAGCCGGCGTTCTGGGCGTAGTACTCCCAGTCGCCGTACTCCGAGACGACGCACGCCCGGCCGGCGACGTCCACGCAGCCGCCGTGCTGGCGGGCCTGGATGAACACGTCGTACCCCTCCGTCCACCCGCACGTGTAGCACGGCCCCACCGGCAGCTCCTCGTGGGCCGCCGCGTGGGAGGCGGCGATGAACGCCTCGGTCATCCAGCTCTCGTTGAGGGACACCTCCCACAGGATGACGCACGGGTGGTTCCGGTCCCGGCGGATCATCTTGCGGCAGTTGTCGAGCTGGAGCGCGGCGAAGGCCTCGCTCTCCCGGTCGAAGTACTGCCACCCGGGGATGCAGTCCATGACCACCAGCCCCAGCTCGTCGCACGCGTCCATGAACGCCGGGGCGTGGGGGTAGTGGGAGAGGCGCACGTAGTCGAAGCCCGCGTCCTTGATCTTCTTGGCGTCGCGCCACTGGGCGGCGTCGGAGAGGGCGTACCCCACGTACGGGTACTCCTGGTGGCGGTTCGTCCCCCGGAGGAAGCGGCGCTCGCCGTTGAGGGAGAACCCTTCGGCGGAGATCTCGAAGTGGCGGATCCCCACCCGCGCCGTCCCCCGGTCCGCCACCGCACCGACCCCGTCCACCAGCTCCACGGCCACCTCGTGGAGGTTGGGGTCCCGCAGGTCCCAGAGGCGGGGTCGCGCCACCGTGAGCTCCTGGACGAGCGTGGCCTCACCCCCGGCGCCCAGCGTCACCGGCTCCGCCACGTCCGACGCCACCTCCTCCCCGCCCGGGCCCGTGAGCACCACGCGCGCCCGGAAGCGACGCTCGGCCGCGCCGTCGTTGCGGACGTGGGTCTGGACCCGCACCACCGCCTCCTCCCGAGACACCCGGGGGAAGGTGACGAAGAGCCCCCCCGAGGCAGGCGCGTCCACGAGGAGGGGGTCGGTGACATGGAGGGGGTCCTTGAGAACCAGCCGCGCGTGCCGGTAGAGGCCGTGGTACGGGTTGAAGTCGAGCTGGGCCAGGGGCTTGGGTCCGGTGAGGGCGTTGTCCGTGTTGTCCAGGCGTACGGCCACGACGTTGTCCCCCCCGGGGCGGGCGTGGTCGGTGACGTCGAAGGCGAAGGGGAGCCACCCGCCCATGTGCCGCCCCAGGTGCTCGCCGTTCCACCAGACGTCGGCCACGCTCATGGCGGCGTCGAAGTGGAGGAAGACCCGCTTCCCCGCGGCTTCGGCGTCCAGCGCGAACGTCCTCCGGTACCAGCAGGTCCCCTGCCACTGCCAGGTGTCGGAGCCGGGCGCTCCGGTGACCAGCGCCTCGACGCGGGCGGCGTGGGGGAGCGTGGCGGGCGCCCATGCCGCGTCGTCGAAGGCCGCGGAGGAGGCTCCCTCCGCGTCGCCCAGGTGAAAGCGCCACCCCTCGTCCAAGGGGAGCGCCAGGGAGGCGGGTCCCGCCGGGCGCGGCGTGCACCCCGGGACGGAGCGGAGCACCAGGGCCGCGGTCCCGCCGACGGCGGTGGTCCTGAGGAAGTCCCTGCGCTTCATCGAGCGTGCCTCCGGGGGGCGGGGTCGGGGGGACAGCCCCATAATAAGGACATGAACGGACTCCGCGCCGCCCTCGCCAGCCTCCTGCGCCGGCCCCTGCACACCACCGTCGCCGTCCTCACCCTGGCCCTGGGCCTCTCGGCCGGCATGGGGGTGGTCACCTACGCCAACGGCTTCCGCCAGCCCTTTCCCGGAGTGGACGCCCAGCGGCTGGTGAGGGTCTTCGACGCCACGGACGACGACCCTTTCGGCGACGTGTCGTACCTCGACTACCTGGATTACGCCGGGGGCTCCGGCGACGTCCTCCAGGGCCTGGCGGCCATCCAGGCCGGGTACGCCGCGAGCATCCGCCACGAGGAGTCCACGGAGGTGGTCTTCCTCGAGGCGGTGTCGGGCAACGCCTTCCAGCTCCTGGGGGTGGAGATGAGCGCCGGGCGCCCCCTCACCGCGGAGGACGACCGGCCCGGCGCCGAGCCCGCGGCGGTGATCTCCCACGCGTGGTGGCAGCGCCAGTGGAACGGCGACCCGGGCGTCCTGGGGGCCACCGTCTACTTCAACTTCCGGCCCCACACGGTGGTGGGGGTGGCGTCACCCCGCTTCCAGGGGTCGCTGGCGTCGTACAGGCCCGACGCGTGGCTCCCCTTCGAGCCGTTCAAGGCGCGCTACACCAGTTGGGACCAGGCCGCCCAGAGGCGCGACGTGCCCCTGGTGCGCGTCTACGGGCGCCTCGCGGAGGGCGTGGATGCGGGTCGGGCCGCCGAGCGGCTGGACGCCCTCGCCACGGGGCTGGACGAAGCGTACCCGCGGGAGGCGTCCCGCCCCCGGCGCGCCGCGCTGGCCCCGGCCACCTGGATCGATCCCAGGGCCCGGGCAGCGGAGGCGGGGACGGTCCGCATGATGCTCGTCGCCGCCGCGGGGCTCCTCCTGCTGGTGTGCGCCAACGTGGGGAACCTGCTCCTGGCCATGGCCGCCGGGCGGAGGCGGGAGATGGCCCTCAAGGCGGCCCTCGGCGCCTCGCGCGCCAGGCTGGTGGGGCAGGCGCTCCTGGAGAGCCTGCTCCTCGCCGCCGCCGCCGCCGGAGCCGCCCTCCTCCTGGCGGGGCCCGCGGCGGCGCGCCTGGGCTCGTACTTCGCCCGCCCCAGCGTGTGGAACGAGAACGCGGCCCGTCAGGTGACCGTGGACGGCCGGGTCGTGGCGTTCGCCGTCCTGGCCGCCCTCGCCGCCACCCTCCTGGCGGGGCTCGTCCCGGCCCTGGCGGCGGGCCGCGGCGACCTGGCGGCGGTGCTCAAGGCGGGCGACGGCGACGGTGCCCGCCCCGCGACGCTGGGCGGGTGGCGCGTGCCGGGCGCCGGAGACCTGCTCGTCTCGGCGCAGGTCATGCTGTCCCTCGTGCTCCTGGTGGTGGCGGCCCTCACCGTCCGCTCCCTCTCCAACGCGGGGAGCCTCGACTCGGGCTTCGACCACGAGCGGCTGCTGGCCAGCTACATCTCCACGAGCAGCACGGGGGTGACGGTGGAGGAGCGGGGCCTCTGGTTCCGCACCCTCACCGAGCGCCTGGCGGAGGAGCCGTGGGTGGCGTCGGCCGCCATCTCCCAACAGGCGCCCCTCTCGCCCCATCCCGCCGCCCGGTTCCGCATGGACGGAGTGGACGAGGACGCCGAGATGGTGCAGGCCACCGTGGTGGCCGGGTACTTCGAGACCCTGGGCATCGGCGTGCTGCGGGGCCGGGACTTCACGCTGGCCGACACCCTCGGGGCTCCCGGCGTGGCGGTGGTGAACGAGGCCGTTGCGCGGCGCTGGTTCCCCGGCGGCGACGCCCTGGGGCGCACCCTCCGGCGCCTCGACGCCGACGGCGTCCCGGGCCCCGCCTACGAGGTGGTGGGCGTGGTGGGCGACGCCCGCATCCGCGACTTCCTGGTGGATCCGGAGCCGGTGGTGTACCTGGCCAACCCCCAGCAGAGCTGGGCGTCCGGCGCCGCCCTCACGGTGGCCGTCACCCTCGACCCGGCGGTGGCGGCGCCCCGCCTCAGGCAGTGGCTGCGGGCGTACGAGAGCCACGTGGCCATCGTCAACGTGATTCCCTACACCGAGGTGGTGCGGGGCTTCACCTACGTACAGCGCATGAACGCGCAGATGTTCTCGGCGCTGGCCCTCCTGGGGTCGGCACTGGCGGTGGTGGGCATCTTCGGCGTGACGACCCTGGCGGTGACCCGCCGCACCCGGGAGATCGGCGTGCGCATGGCCCTGGGGGCGCGGCGGTCGGACATCGGGCGGCTGGTGCTGCGCCGCGTCCTCGCCTCGGTGGGCCCGGGCCTGGTGGCGGGGGCGGGGGCGGCCCTCCTCCTCTCCGGGCTGGTGCGGAGCCTCCTCTTCGGCGTGGAGCCCACGGACCCCTGGAGCCTGGCCGGCGCCGGCGCCCTCTTCCTGGCCACCGCCCTCCTGGCCGCCCTCCTCCCCGCGCGGAGGGCGGCCTCGGTGGACCCGGCCCGCTCGTTGCGGACCGACTGAGCCGCGCCTACACGCCTTCGACGATGGCGTTGAGCGTGGCGCTGGGCCGGAGCGCCGCGTCGGCCTTCTTCGCGTCGGGCATGTAGTAGCCCCCGATGTCCTGGGGCGCGCCCTGGGCGCCGTTCAGCTCCGCCAGGATCGTGTCCTCGTTCTCGGCCAGCGCGGCGGCCACCGGCTCGAAGCGCCCGGCCAGGGCGGCGTCGGCGGTCTGGGCCGCCAGCGCCCGGGCCCAGTACAGCGTCAGGTAGAACGTGCTCCCCCGGTTGTCGAGCTGGTGAACGTCCCGCTCCGGCGAGCGGGCGTTGTTCAGGTACTCGCCCACCGCCGCGTCCAGCGCGTCGCCCAGCACCAGCGCGCCCTCGTTGCCGAACCGCTCGCCCAGGTGCTGGAGGGAGGCGCCCAGCGCCATGTACTCGCCAAGCGAGTCCCAGCGCAGGTGCCCCTCCTTCTCGAACTGCTGGACGTGCTTGGGCGCCGAGCCGCCGGCGCCGGTCTCGAAGAGCCCGCCGCCGTTGAGGAGGGGCACGACGGAGAGCATGCGGGCGCTGGTGCCGATCTCCAGGATGGGGAAGAGGTCGGTGAGGTAGTCGCGGAGCACGTTCCCCGTCACCGAGATCGTGTCCTCGCCCCGGCGGATGCGCTCCAGGGAGAAGGCCATGGCCTTCTCGGGGGCCATGATCTCGATGCGCAGCCCCGCCGTGTCGTGCCCGGCCAGGTACGCCTCCACCTTCTCGATGAGCTCGGCGTCGTGGGCACGGCCCCGGTCCAGCCAGAACACCGCCGGCGCGCCCGTGGCCCGGGCGCGGGTCACCGCCAGCTTCACCCAGTCGCGCACGGCCACGTCCTTCGTCTGGCACGCCCGCCAGATGTCGCCGGCCTCCACCGCGTGCTCCAGGAGCACGTTGCCGTCGGCGTCCACCACGCGCACGCGCCCGTCGGACGGCACGAGGAAGGTCTTGTCGTGGGAGCCGTACTCCTCGGCCTTCTGGGCCATGAGCCCCACGTTGGGCACGCTCCCCATGGTGGACGGATCGAGCTGGCCGTGGGCCTGGCAGTCCCGCACCACCGCGTCGTAGATGCCGGCGTAGCTGGAGTCGGGGATCACCGCCTTGGTGTCCTGCAGCTCCCCCTTGGCGTTCCAGAGCCGCCCCGAGTCGCGGATCATGGGAGGCATGGACGCGTCGATGATGATGTCCGAGGGCACGTGCAGGTTGGTGATGCCCCGCCCCGAGTCCACCATGGCGACGGCCGGGCCCTTGGCGTAGACGGCCTGGACGTCGGCCTCGATGGCCGCCCGCTCCGCCTCGGGGAGCGCCTTGATCTTCGCCACCACGTCGCCGAAGCCGTTGTTGGCGTCCACGCCCAGCTTCTCCAGCGTCGCGGCGTGCTTCCTGAAGACGTCCTTGAAGAAGACGCGCACCGCGTGGCCGAAGATGATGGGGTCGGAGACCTTCATCATGGTGGCCTTGAGGTGCAGCGAGAACAGGACGCCCTGGGCGCGGGCGTCGGCCACCTGCTCCTCCAGGAACGAAACCAGCGCCTTCCGGCTCATGTACGTGCCGTCCAGCACCTCCCCGGCCTCGAGGGGGAGGGACTCCTTGAGGACCGTGACCGCGCCGTCGGCGGCCACGTGCTCGATGCGGGCGGTGGTGGCCGCGGCCAGCGTCACCGACCTCTCGTTGGCGCGGAAGTCGCCGGCGGCCATGGTGGACACGTGGGTCTTCGAATCCTTGGGCCATGCGCGCATGCGGGGCGGGTTCGCCCGGGCGAAGTCCTTCACCGACTTCGGCGCCCGCCGATCCGAGTTCCCCTGGCGGAGCACCGGGTTCACGGCGCTCCCCTTCACCTTGTCGTACCGGGCCTTGGCGTCGCGCTCGGCGTCGGTCTTCGGCTCCTCCGGGTAGTCGGGCAGCGCGTACCCCCGGGCCCGCAGCTCGGCGATGCACGCCTTCAGCTGCGGGAGGGAGGCGCTGATGTTGGGGAGCTTGATGACGTTGGCCTCGGGCTTCTCCACCAGCCGCCCCAGCTCCGCCAGGTCGTCGGAGACCCTCTGGCCCTCGGGGAGCACGTCGGCGAAGGCGGCCAGCATGCGGCCCGCCAACGAGATGTCCCTCGTCTCCACGGGCACGCCGGTGGCGCCGGCGAAGGCCCGGATGACGGGCAGGAAGGCGTAGGTGGCCAGGGCGGGGGCTTCGTCGGCCCAGGTGTAGATGATGGGGGGTGACTTGCTCATGGTCGCGGAGTCTTGGGGCGTCGCCTGGAGGATGAACCTCGGAATATAGCGAAGGCGGCCCCGGCCCCGACCCCCGTCCGCCGCGCCTCCCCGAACGGCCATTGAAACCATTCGGCCCTTCCACCCATCCAACCTGTCTGGGAGCAGCCTGGGCTCGTGGCAGGGGGGTGGGGCGTGCGGACTTTCTTCGTGGGCGCGGTGGTGGCGGCGGTGGCGGTGGCGATGGGCACGCGGGAGGTGGCGGCACAGCCGGCGCAGCGCGACGAAGGCCCTCCGCCCACGGCGGTGGCCGCGGTCCTGGCGGCCCAGCGCCCGCAGATCGACGGCCTGGACGCCGACGCGGTGTGGGCCCGGTCCCTCCCCATGGACCGGTTCCGCCAGTTCGACCCCGAGCCCGACGCCGAGCCGTCCCAGCGCACCGAGTTCCGCGTGGCCTACGACGAGGGCAACCTCTACGTCTTCGTGCGGGCCTTCGACACCCACCCCGACAGCATCATGCGGGCCCTGAGCCGCCGGGACGTGGCGCCCGTCTCGAACATGAGCACCCGGTCGCCGGGGCTCAGCGTGTTGGCCAGCGCCGCCTCCCACCCGCCGCTCCCCGACGCCGGGTAGACCACCACCGGGTGCTCGGTACGGAACACCCAGCGCATTCCCTCGAGGATCTCGCGGGTAAGCTCCGGGAACTCGGGGCCGCGATGGTCGATGGTGGGACGCGCCATGGCCTCCAGCACGCGGCGGGGGACGTTGGTGGGGCCGGGGAGCTGGAGGAAATGCCATCCGGTGGGGGGTCGGGACACGGCGGCCTCATCTCCTTGGAGGGAACGCGCCCCGGAGGCCCGGCGGTGCGCCGGCGGCGGGACGCACCGGAGTGTAGGAGCATGCCGAGAGAAGCGTCAATCGGAGACCGAGGGTCATGCACCACATAGAGGAGAAGGGCCGCGCGCTGGAGGACGCCCTGCGGCGCCGCCTCGACGGCGAGGTGGGCTTCGACACGTACAGCCGCCACATGTTCGCCACCGACGCCAGCATGTACTCCATCGAGCCCCTGGGCGTCGTCTTCCCCCGCCACGCCGACGACGTGCGCGCGGCGGTGGAGATCGCCGGGAGCTTCGACGCCCCCGTGCTCCCCCGGGGCGCCGGCACCAGCCTGGCCGGGCAGACGGTGGGACCCGCGGTGGTGCTCGACCTCTCCCGGCACATGACCGGGATCGTGTCGGTGGACGGGGACGCGGGCCTCGCCCGCGTCCAGCCCGGCGTGGTGCAGGACGACCTGAACCGGGCAGTCGCCCCGCAGGGGCTCCTCTTCGCGCCGGACACGTCGACGGGAAACCGGGCCACGCTGGGCGGCATGATCGGCAATAACTCGTGCGGCGCCCGCTCGGCCCGCTACGGCATGACCATCGACCACGTCCACGCGCTGGACGTGGTCCTCTCCGACGCCACCGCCGCCCGCTTCGAGCCCCTGGGCGCCGGCGAGGTGGCCCGCCGGGCCGGGGGCGACACGCTGGAGAGCCGGCTCTACCAGGTGATCCCCGGCCTCGCGGCCGGGAACGCCGACGTCATCCGCCGGGCCATGCCCCCCCACTGGCGCCGCTCGGGGGGGTACCGGCTGGAGCGCGTCCTCCCCGACGCCGGACCCTTCAACCTGGCCAACCTGGTGGTGGGCTCGGAGGGGACGCTGGCGGTGGTGACGGAAGCCACGGTGAAGCTGGTGGCCAAGCCGAAGGCCGTGGCCGCGCTCATCGGCCACTTCGCCACCGTGGACGAAGCCATCGAGGCCGCGCCGGTGGCGCTGGAGGAGGGCGCCACCACGGTGGAGCTCATGGACAGGATGATCCTGGACCTGGCCCGGGCGTCGGCGGTGCACCGCCACCTGGCCGCGCTCCTCCAGGGGGACCCGGGCGCCGTCCTCTCCGTGGAGTACTACGCCGACGACCCCGCCCAGGCCGCCGCCGCCACGGAGCGCCTCCGGGCGCGGTGGGCGCGAGAGGGCCGGGGGTACGCGGCGCTGGACGCCCGCACCGCCCGGGAGCGGGCCGGCTTCCAGGCGCTTCGGAAGGCGGGGCTCGGCCTCCTCATGTCGGCGGGAAAGGGGGGCGAGCGCTCCATCGCCTTCGTGGAGGACACGGCGGTGGCTCCCGAGCGCCTGGCCGAGTACACGCGCCGCCTCGCCCGCATCCTGGAGGAGCACGGCCTCCGGGCGGGCTTCTACGGCCATGCCTCGGCGGGGTGCCTCCACATCCGCCCGTTCATGAACCTGGCCCGCCCCGGCGAGCCCGAGCGCATGCGCTCGGTGGCGGAGGCGGTGCTGGAGCTCGTGATGGAGTTCGGCGGCATGAACGCCAGCGAGCACGGCGACGGCCTGGCCCGCGGCGAGTTCAGCCCCCGCTTCTTCGGCGCCGACTTCACCCGCCTCATGCGCGAGGTGAAGCGCACCTTCGACCCCCACGGGCGCCTGAACCCGGGCAAGAAGGTGGACACGCCGCGCATGACCGACCACCTCCGGGACCCGGCGCTGCCACCGGCCCCGCCCCTGGCCACGTGGTACGCCTTCGGCGAGGGGGGCATGCGGGGCGCGGCCAACCAGTGCATGCGCATCGGCGCGTGCCGGAAGTCGCCGGGGGGCGGCGGGGCCATGTGCCCGTCGTACATGGCCACCCGCGACGAGGAGCACTCCACCCGGGGGCGCGCCAACGCGCTGGTCACCGCGCTGTCCATGCCCGACCCCCGCGCGGCACTGGGCGACGAACGCCTCCACGAGATCCTGGACCTGTGCCTCGAGTGCAAGGCCTGCAAGTCCGAGTGCCCCCTCTCCGTGGACATGGCCACGCTCAAGTCCGAGGCGCTGGCCCACCACCACGCGATCCACGGCGTGCCCCTGCGCACCCGCCTCTTCGGGAACGCCCGGCTCCTCAACCGGGTGGGCTCGGCGCTGGCGCCCCTCACCAACCTCCCCGCCGCGCTGCCGGCGGTGCGGGGCCTCATGGAGAAGGTCACGGGGATCCACCGGGCGCGGCCCCTGCCGCGCTTCCGCCGTGACACGCTCCCGCGCTGGTTCGAGGGCTTCGACGCGGCGCGCCAGGCGCGAGGGCGGCGCGAGGGCGTCCCCGAGCGGGGGAGGATCCTCTTCCTCGCCGACTCCTTCACCAGCTACACCGAGCCCGAGATCGGGCGCGCCTCCATCGAGCTGCTGGACGCCGCCGGGTGGGACGTGGAGCTGGTCACCGGCGTGTGCTGTGGCCGCTCGCTGATCTCCAAGGGGATGCTGGACCAGGCGTGGGCGGGGCACCGGAAGCTCCTGGCGCGGCTGGGCCCCGACACCGCGGCGGGCGTGCCCGTCACCGGGTGCGAGCCGTCCTGCGTGCTCACCCTCAAGGACGAGGTGCCCCAGCTCGCCGAGGGCTCGGGCACCGCCCAGGAGGCGGAGGCCGCCCGTGCGGTGGGCGCCCAGGCGCGCCTGGTGGACGATTTCCTCGCCGACGCCCTGGAGGACGGCACGCTCCGCCCCGACCCCGACGCCGAGGTGGCGGGGCGGCCCATCGTCTTCCACGGCCACTGCCACCAGAAGGCGGCCTACGCCATGAAGGGAACGGTGCGCCTCCTCCAGGCCATCCCCGGCGCCACCGTGGAGGTGCTGGACGCCGGGTGCTGCGGCATGGCCGGCTCCTTCGGCTTCGAGCGCGAGCACTACGACGTGAGCATGGCCATCGGCGCCCAGCGCCTCTTCCCCGCGGTGAAGGGGGCCGCAGCCGACGCGTTGGTGGTGGCCACCGGCGTCTCGTGCCGCCAGCAGATCGGCCACGGCACCGGCCGCGGCGCCCTCCACCCTGCCCTCCTCCTGCGCAAGGCGGTCACCCTCCCATGATCACCGAGAGCGTCATCGTCGCCCTGGCCGGCCTCACCGCGGTGGTGGCCCTCCTCTTCCTGCTCATCACCCGGTACAAGTGGCACGTCTTCCTGGCGCTCCTCGTGCCCATCCTCCTCTTCGCGGCGGTCCCGGGGCTGGACCGAGCGACGTACATCGACGCCTTCGAGGTGGGCTTCGGCAAGACCATCCAGAGCATCGCGGTGGTCATCGTGCTGGGCTCCATCCTGGCGGAGGCGCTGAAGCACACCGGCGGCGTGGAGCGCATCACCGGGACCATGATCCGCTGGGTGGGGGAGCGGCGCATGCCCCTGGCCCTCACCCTCAGCGGCTTCGTCATCGGCATCGCCATCTTCTCCGACGTCGGCTACGTCATCCTCAACCCCCTGGTCCACTCGGCGGCGCTGAAGACGGGGGTGAACATGAGCGTCATGGCCACGGGGCTGGTGGGCGCCATGCAGGCCACCCACGCCATGGTGCCGCCCACGCCCGGGCCCCTGGCCGCCGTGGCGCTGGTGGACGCCGACGTGGGCAAGGTGATCCTCTTCGGCGGGTTGGCCACGCTCGTTTCGTCCCTGGCCGGGTGGGCCTTCGCCATGCTCGTGGGCCCCCACCTCGAGTCCCCACCCTCGAAGGAGTTCGTGGGCCAGTCCTTCGTGGACCAGGGGCGGGAGGCGGAGCTCCCCTCCACGGCGCGGGCCTACGCCCCCATCCTCATCCCCCTGGCGCTCATCGCGGGGCAGAGCTTCGCGGCCCTCTCCCTCCCCGAGGACCACGTGGCCAATCTCCTCATGCAGTACCTGGGATGGCCCGTGGTTGCGCTCTCCATCGGCGTGCTGCTGGCGTACCGGAACACGAAGCGGGAGCAGGCCGCCGACCGCACGTCGGCGTGGGTGGAGAGCGGGCTGCGCACGTCGGCCATGATCATCATGGTCACGGGGCTGGGTGGCTCGCTGAGCCAGATCCTGCGTCAGACGCCCGCCGTGGACGCCGTCGCCCAGGCCGTGGCCGCCACCGGGCTCCCCGCCATCTTCCTGCCCTTCATCCTGGGGGTGGTGGGCAACATGATCACCGGCTCCACCACGGTGGGGGTCATCACCGCGGCGGCCATCGCCGCGCCCATGATGCAGACCCTCGGGCTCAGCCCCGAGGCCACCATGCTCGCCGGAGCCTCCGGGTCCATCATCGTGAAGTACGTGAACTCCAGCTACTTCTGGGTGTGCACGTCGCTCTCGCGCATGTCGCTCCGCTCGGCGCTCCTCTCCTTCGGGGGCGTCACGCTGGTGAACGGCGTGGTGGCCATGGCGGCCGTGTACGTCATGTGGGTGGTGGGGTGGATCTAGGCTGAGGCGCCTGGGCGCCTGGGCGTCAGCCCACCGCCGATGCGGGATGGAGCTCGAAGCCCCGCCAGGGGCCGGCGTCGCCACCGCCCGCCGCGAGCACGCGCCCGCGTGCGAAGTCGGAGTCGCAGGTGAGCAGCGGGATACCCAGGTAGATCGCCGTCGCGGCGATCATGAGGTCCGCGAGGGGGAGCGTCTGGCCGGCCGCGCGGGCCGCACGACCCAGCTCACCGGCCAGCTCGGCGATGTCGCGGTCGCCCGCCACGACCGGGTGACGGTCGAGGAGCTCCCTCAGGGTGCGCGCGGCCTGCTGGTCCCGCGCACCCACGAGGAGCTCCGTCACGGTCACCGCCGCGACGACCGCGGACCGCCCGCGGATCGCCGCGAGGGCCGCCTCCCGCACCGCCTCCGTGCCGACCGGCGCGCGGCGGCGCAGGAACGCGACGAAGGCGGAGGCATCAAGGAGCGTCGCCACGACCATGGTGCCTGAAGGCCCGCAGGTCGTCCAGGTCCCACACCAGGTCCTCGCCCGCGACGGTGTCGAGCAGCGCCTCGACTTCCGCACGGGCGATGGCGTGCTCCAAGGAGCGTTCGATGGCCTCGGTGAACGTCGCCGCGTTCAGCGCCGCCTTCGCGCGGTTGAGGAGGTCCCGGTCGAGGTCGAGGGTCGTACGCATAGAAACGGCAGAATGGATATGCATCGAGCCGATCCAGTATGCATACTCCTGCCGGGACGAGCAACCTCAACCCGCCCTGCCGACCCCGTCAGCGCATCCGCCGCCGCCGCGCCGCCAGCCCCGCCGCCGAGGGCGACGGCGCGTCCACGCGGGGGGCCGTCTTCCGCCCGGTGATGCGGGCCAGCGTGGAGCGGAGCGTGGGCTCATCGTCGTCGAAGCCTCCGTGGCTCGAGGAGGTGGCGGCCCCCGGCTTGCTCTCCGGCTCCTCGTTGGGCGAGCGGACCCAGTCCACCTTCCCCGACTTCACCAGGCGCATGAGCGCCGTGTCTTTCTCCACGAACTTCTGCATGCCCAGGATGGGCACGCCGTCGCGCACCAGGGGGATGCGCGGGTCCTCCTCGAAGGCGTTCGATACCAGGTAGAGGAGGGAGCGGTGGTACACGTGGGCGCAGTGGTCGTCCCGCTCCGCCCGGTCCGTGAGCGTGTAGAGCGCGAAGCGCTCCACGTCGCCGGCCTGGATGGCCGGGAGATACGCCTGCTTGAAGAGGTCCATGGTGCAGGCCGGGGCCCACAGCGTGCACGACGTGACCTTGATGCCCAGGTCCCGCAGCAGCGTGAGCACCCCCGCGTGGAAGATGCTCCCCGCGCTGTGCCCCACGAGGTGGACCTCCAACTTCCGGTCCGCCTCCATCAGGCGCCGCACGTGCTCCACCACGGTGACGCGGGCGCCGCCTTCCTCCGAGGAGGAGGCCATGAGCGCGTTCTCCTTCATCTCCTCCCAGAGCATCCGGCCCCCCACCGCCCGGGCGATGGGCTCGAGGCCGTCGTCCACCCGGTCCAGGAGGAAATCCTTCGCCGCGTCCAGGACGCCCTCGGGACGGCGGCGGCGGGTCGCGTCGCCCAGGATGTTCTTCACCGTCGTCCAGAAGTCCGACTTCCAGATGAAGGAGATCGGGTAGATCCGGTTGGCCAGGCACGCGTCCCGGAGGTCGTTGACGCGCTGCACCGCCGAGGCCTCGGGCACGAGCCCGCCGTGGGCGTAGAGGACCAGTCGCTTGGTGGTCCATCCCTCGGTGAGTCGGGGGAAGTCCACCTCGAAGATCTCCCGGACGTCGTCCTCGCCGGTGCCGTACATCCCGCTGGCCCGGAAGCGCCCGTCGTTGCCCAGGCTCACGACGTGGGGGCGCGTATCGTGGAAGTACGAGCCCTGCTCCTTGTTGGCGGCGAGGCCCATGGCCGTGGAGGAGGACGCGGCGCGGGCCACGCGGATGGGCACGCCCAGGCGCGCCACCCAGACGTCGGTGCCGTTCTGGAGCCAGTCGTCATACGAGATGTAGCCGAAGCCCTTCCTGCCCCAGCGCTCGCCCCACGAATTCTGGATCCAGAAGCCGTCGTCCCCGTAACCCACGATGGCGAAGGCGTGACCGCCGCGGTTGCTGGGAGAGTACTCGATGCGGCCGTCGGTCCCCACGTTCCCCCAGCCCTCGTGGACGGAGCAGGTGGCGTAGAGGATCCCCACCTCGGCCATGGCCGCGTGCATGGCCACCAGGTCCTTGTGGTTCACCCTGAAGTAGGCGCCCAGGGGGCGGCGCGACGCGTCCACCCACCGTCGGGGGAAGGTCCGGGGATCCTGCTTCCTGGGGTCGTACGCCCAGTGCGCCTCGTCGCACACGCCGTGCTTGTGCCACGCCTTCATGGCGCCACGGGCGCTGGAGCCGGAGTACCGCTCCCCTGGCCACTCGTCGTAGCGCTTGGCCATCTCGTAGAGCATGCGCGGGCTGGCCCGGTCGTCGCTGGGCACCACCCTGCGCGTGCGCATCAGGTAGTTGACCACCGCGGCGAGGCCGAACCCGGTGCAGGCGCCCTCGGTGCCCTGGTCGAGGACGGGGACGCCCGCGGCCCGGTAGTCGTCCAGGGAGCGGGCGAGGGGCACGTCCACCAGCGTGGGGACGAACATCCGGTCCCGGAAATCCACCACGTCGGGCGTCGCGTCGAGGGTGCGCGCCGACAGCGGGGTCTTCTTGGCAGGCATGGCGAGGCTCCTTGCGGGGGCGGGCCCGCGCCGGGGCGCAGGCTGTCCGCCGTGGCGGGGGAGCCATGGGGCAAGCTAGGAGTGCGGGCGCGTTCCGGAAAGCCGAGAGGTCGACATGGACGGCGCAGAGGGCCGTCCCCTCGGGCCCGAACCTCTCAGCCCCCAATTGCCACAGTGACCTCCCTGGCGCAATCGACGATCAGGCCCGTACACAGCCACGCCGGGGATTACGTCACCGAGCGCATCCAGGTGCTCGCTGATGGAGCCGTTGCACCAGCGCGGGGCCCCTCTTTCGTCGCCGAGAGCAGGAGCCAGGTGTCCGGTAGAGTCCACCGAGCGCTACCCCACCGTAGTACGGGCCCCCCGTCACGCGACCGACGAGATCGAACGCCTCCCGTGGCCTCGTGGCCGCTCGCCGAGCAGGGGGTGCTCCGTGTCAGCCCATGCCGCCAATTGGGTCCGCCACGATCCAGGCAGGCCTCGGCGACCGCACGGATGTCGGCACAGTGGTGGGTCAAGGTCGATACCGGGCGTCCGCTCGACGCCCCGCACACGCGCCGACCCGACCGTGATGCAGCCATGAAGCGACGTCTCGACGCCCAGCATCGCGAGGGCCTCGCTCAGTCGGCGCCCGATGACGAACGCACCGCCGGCGCCCCGGGAGAAGCCGCGCGCTCCATCCCAGTTGGGCTCCGCAAGGGCACAAGGGAGGGTCGTGGACGCCCTTGACCACCATGCTCTGAGGGCTCCGGATCCAGAGCGCCGCATTGGCCCTGGGGGGGCGGAGCGCGGACAGCGCCGGTCCCCTCGAGCACACCCCGGCTCCAGCGCCCGCCACTCGCAGACTACCCATGAGCGGCGATGTCGTGGATGCACCGTAACCCCATCGGGACCATATGCCGTGGCCACACTTTACCCACACCTGTCTTGCTGGCTATACTGCAATGTGCCACTTCTCAGCACCCCCTGTGCTTGGTCCGCGTTTCGCCGGTACGCTGCGACTTCATGTGGCCGCCTGCGAGACGTGCGCCCCCCCAAATGAATCACTCGCGAGAGCTTCAGCGTCTGCGACGCATTGTATTAGTATGGGCGAGGATGGGTCATGAGGAGGATCCACGCGGATTGGGAGGCCGTTGACGCAGCGCTTGCGCCTCATCAGAGACGCACGCTCAGGGAGTACGCCGCAGCAAGAGGGATCGCGGAAGACAGTCTCTGGGAAGATCCTGTGGTGTGCACGATGGGTGTGGCGTTGGCCGTCGATGCGGCGCTGGCCGCGGCTCGGGCAAGAGGTGAGCCAGTTGAGAGAAGGGCACTCTTGCAGGCTGCCGTGAAGTTCGATGTGGATATCGAGACTCTCCTTCGCCGACAACGGCGACGGCGGCGCCTCCGCGAAGCCGACATATAGTCCGGCTCATCTTCCCGGTACTGACGCCCTCTCGCACGGACCTCCCTGAGTGGTATTCTGACCGGCGACCCGGCACGCTCACATGGTATTCCGCGTTGCGGAAAGCCGAGGTTCGTGCCCGGAAGATCTCTTTACCCTCGGGGGGCATATGTGGCTTGACACAAGAACAGTCCGGAAGATCCTACTCACCGCCGTGGTCGCGGCAGTCGCCTCCACGCCGGCTACCGCAAAGGCCTTTGCGTGCTGGGAGACAGAGCAACACAACGGGTTGTTCTGCAACGACGGGAGCAACATCCAGGTGTGTGACTACGAGGGCCAGTGCTTTGTGTCCTGCGGCAAGGGGTGGGTCGAGGCGGACTGCTAAGGTGGGAACGAGTCGGCGCGTCGGCGAGCAGCTTGCCGGCCCGCCGGCGAAGGACGACTCATTCCTGACTGACCTATTCCCGTCCATGAGTAAGAGAAGAGCCAAGTTCTCAGAGCATCTCTTCAATGGCATCTTGCTGGCGTGCCTTGCGTATGTTCTCACCGTGCCCGGCAGCCCCTTTCGTGAGCGATTCGACCGCTGGCGAACGAGTGCTCGACTGGTGCAGCTAGCGCGAGAGAATTGGGAAGAACTCTCCGCCACGAAGGCCCTCTGGGGTCGTGAAGATGCCGACACAGTGAAGGTGGTGCTGTTTCTGGATTACGAGTGCCCAGCGTGCCGGCTATCACACGCATCCATGGAAGCCGCAGCTTCAGCGGACAGCGGCCTTCTGTTGGGAATCCGACATTATCCGCTGGCCAGCATCCATCCCAGAGCGGAAGGAGCAGCGCGTGCTGCCCTCTGCGCCGAAAGCCAGAACAGATTCAAGGAGATGCACCTTCTCCTCCTGGAGACAACCGAATGGCGCGAGACCGGAGATTGGTCGCGTCTGGCCAAGCAGGCTGCCATTCCCGACCTTGGCGCCTTCCAGCTCTGCCTCGACGCCACCGACACCGAACAGCGTCTATCATACGACAGGACGCTGGCTGAGATACTGGGCGTGTCGGGCACTCCCACCTTCCTCTCCAGAGACCGCGTACACGTGGGTAGCCTCGATGAGGAGCAATTGCTCTCGTTTCTCCACGACTCGTAGCAACGCGAAGAAGCGGCGGGCTACCGATGCGGTCGGAGTGTTCTTCGCAGGGCTACTTGTCGCCCTTCTTTGCGGCGCATGCCATCTGTCATCAGAGGGCGGACAGCACTCTGACGAGGCCTCGACGGTAGCAGACATCTTCGCGTCGGCTGAAGAGCTCATGCGGCTCTCCCCCGATCCTACGTTCTCAGTCGGCGGAAACGGCGATCTCACGTTGCATCGGGTGAGGAACGCCGTGTTCTTCCGTGGCGGCGTAGCCATTGCTCACTCAAACGAGGTTCTATTCTTGGATCAGCGGGGGAACCTGGTCTGGCGACACGGGCGGGAGGGCGAGGGACCGGGCGACTACAAGACCTTGTATGGCATTAGTCGCTACAACGAGTGCCTCCTGGTATGGGACATCGGGTTGTCGCGATTCACTGTCCTTGATGCGGACGGGGAGTATGTACGCAACGTGCGCATCGAGCCTCTTGGCTTCACCACATTGGTGGGCGCTTTCGGCGACAACGCGCTCGTCCAGCATCAGACCATGGGCTATCCGGGTGTGGGGGCTGAAGGTCCTCGCGAGGTCCGGTTGCCGATCGTGTTTGAGGCCTACGATTTGAGGGATGGCGAGCTGACATTGAGGACTTCCCGCCCCGGCGAGGAGCAGTGGGCGGCAAGAACCGATGACCACATACACGGTGGGCTGCCGATCATCTTTGGCCGCACCGCTGTCGCGGCCGCGACGTCCCAAGCGGCGTATATTGCGACTACCGACTCTCTTGTGCTTACGGAGTTCGACGGCACTGGACACGAAAGGACCATTTCGCTGCCGTCGGTGTCGGCACCCGTGGGAAGGGGATGGGCTTCCTTCGTGAGGGATTCGCTCCGTGCAGCCATCGACGTCAGGCCTTCGACCGGCGCGATGCAACGTGTGAAGCGATTCGACCTACGTCTGCTCGATAACCTGCCGGTTCGCCCGAGACTTCCTCCGTTCTCCGATGTGCTTGGTGGCCGCGACGGACGATTGTGGGTGCGGTCGTACCCATCTCCCGTTGAGAAGAATTCGGTGTGGGTAGCGATCGATCGCGAAGGGCGGCCGCAGCGGGCGATCGAGGTTCCCAGGAATGCGCGCGTCCTGGACCTTGACGAGGATCGCGCTCTGCTGTTGTCGCGAGGCCCACTGGGCGTGGAGCTGGTTGAGGTATACGCCTTGAGACGATGACCACTTGGGGCACGGTCTGCAGGAGCAGGTCAGATCCCGGGTGTGCAGCAACCGGAACGGGGCACCGCACCGGGCCCCTCAATCCGTCGAAGGAACGCGCCGCCCTCCCAGGAGTGCTCTCGCCACGTACGGATCCGTGCGGTGACCTCAACGGCCGAGGTCACCCCGTCACGGCTTCGGGGAGGCGCGCCTCGGGGACGGTGAGCCGGACGTCCGCGGCCACGGCGTCGGCCACGACCTCGGGCGGCGCGTGCGCGGGCGCCCGCAGCAGCACCACCACCGAGCCCAGGATGAGGGTCGCGCCCCCCACCAGCCCCGCCGTCACGGCCTCCCCGTTGAGGACCGCGCCCAGCGCCACGGCCACGAGAGGGTTCACGTACGCATGGGTGGAGAGGCGCGCCGGCCCCACGCGGCCCAGCAGCCACACGTAGGCTCCGAACGTCACCACGGAGCCAAGGACCACGAGGTACGCGAAGGCCGCCAGCGCCCGGGGCGAGGGTCCCCCCGGCGGGAGTGCGCCCAGGTCGCCGGCGCCGACCGCGAGGACGAGCAGGACCGCGCTCGCCGCCAGGAGCTGCATGCCGGCGGTCTGGCCGGCGGGGATCCCCGGCCGCCCCGAGCCCCGCACGACCCCCATCGACCAGGAGAAGGAGGCCGCCACCGCCGCCCCGGCGCCCACCAGGTCCAGCCCGGCCCCTCCCACGCCCGGGAGCACGAGGACCGCCACGCCCACCAGGCCCACGAGGAGCGCCAACGCCTGCGCCGGGCGCGGCGCCCCGCCGATGACGCCCCGGGACGACGCCTGGCGCCACGCCAGGAGCGTGATGAAGAGCGGCTCCGTGGCGATGAGCAGGGACGCCGCCCCGGAGGGCACCCGGGTCTCCGCCCACGCCAGCACCGCCTGCCCCGTCACGAACATGAGGATCCCCGCCCGCGCCGCGTCGCCCCAATCGGCGGGGCTGGGGCGGACGCTGCCGCGGGCGGCGCCCCAGGCGTAGAGCACCGTGCCCGCCAGGAGGCATCGCACGCCGATCATGAGGAGGGGAGGGATCCCCTCCACCGCCCAGGCGATGGCCAGGTACGTCGAGCCCCAGATGAACCACACCGCGCCGAACGCGGCGACGAGCGCCACCCTCCCCCCCGCCCTCACTTCGGCCCCCTCCAGGCGCCGCTCGCCGCCACCCTCTCGGCCCACCATTCCACCCACCGCATCACCACCTCCCTGACCCGGCCCATCCCCGCCTCCTTGACCGACTAGCCACCAAAACCGATTATACTGGTTATCTGGCCACGGAAGGATAGCGGCCCGGGAATAACCTGTCAACAGGCTTATGGGGGTTATGCACGACGACGCCGACTTCGAGCCCGTCGAGACGATGGACCTCGTGGGGGGTGACGTCGCCCTGGACTTCGTGAACACCGCCAGCGGGCGGGACGGAGCCGGCGGGCTGCGGGAGAAGCTCCTTGCCTACGGCGACCTGGTGACGTGGGCGGAGCGCGTGGGGCTGGCCCCCGAATCCCTGGGTCGCCGCCTGCGGGCCGCCGCCGCCATGGACTCCGCCGGAGCGGCGGCGGTCCTGGAGCGGGCGAGGGAGCTGCGCGAGGCCGTCTTCCGCCTCTTCGCACGCCCCGACCCGGCGGAGACCGACCTGGACCGCGTGGCCCGGGAGGCGGGCGAGGCCGGCGCCCAACGCCGCCTGGTGGAGGAGGCGGACGCCTACGCCTTCGAGTGGCCCGAGAGCGACCGCCTGGACCAGGTGCTCTGGCCCGTGGCCCTGGCCGCCGCCGACCTCCTCACCTCACCCCACGACCGGCACCGCGTGAAGGAGTGCGCCGCAGACGACTGCAATTGGCTCTTCCTGGACCAGAGCCGGAACCAGAGCCGGCGCTGGTGCGACATGAAGGTGTGCGGCAACCGGGCCAAGGCGCGGCGGTTCTCGGAGCGGCACAGGTAGGGCAGGGCGATCGGGGGCCGGGGCCCGCCTTGGGCCGCGCGCGCCCTCACCTCCGCCCCAGGTACTCCGCCGCCAGGCTGTCGTAGACCTGCATCAGCGGCGTGACGTTCCCCTCCCTGTCGAAGAGCCCGCTGTTGAAGCCCAACGGCTCCCAGATGGCGGTGCCCTTCCCCAGGTCGCCGGGGAGGCCGAAGACGATGTCCGCCACCTGGCGTTTGAAGTCGGAGTACTCCACCACGTTGACGGGCTTGTGGTACCGCTCGGCCAGGTCGTGCACGTTCCGGTGCAGGTCCTCCAGCGTCCCGTGCCACCGGGGGTAGTACGAGAGCCCCAGCACGTCGAAGCGCACCCCCCGGGCCAGCATGTTGTCCAGCCAGAAACGGGCCTCGTCGTTCTGCCCGCCCAGCGCGATGTGCATCATGACGGGCATGCCGGGCGCCACGGCCTCCGCGCCCTCCACCCCCGCCTGGAGGAGCCCGGCGAGCTGGTCCAGGTTGCCGATGTGCCCATCGGGCCAGAGGAGCCCGTGGTTGACCTCGTTGCCGATCTGGACCATGGCGGGGAGCGTTCCCTGGGCCTCGAGGGCGCGCAGCACCGAGGCGGTGTAGCTCCGCACGGTGTCCCGCAGCGCCGGGTAGTCCAGCGTCGCCCAAGCCCGCGGCTTGTTCTGCTGCTGCGGGTCCGCCCAGTAGTCGCTGTAGTGGAAGTCCAGGAGGAGATCCATGCCCGCCTCCTTCACCCGCCGGGCCATGCTCAGCGTGGAGTCGAGGCCGCAGTAGGCCTGCCCCGGCGAGTAGCCCGCCTCGTCGCCCGGCTCCACGAAGATCCGCAGGCGCACGGTGTTGAAGCCGTGCCCCGCCAGGAGCGCCACCGCGTCCACGGGCTGTCCGTCCTCGAAGAAGCCCGGCGCGCGCTGGAAGAAGCGCCCCGCCCGGTTCTCGATCTGGGGGAGGAAGGAGACGTCGGCGCCGATCATCCGCGCCACGGCCTTCGTGGTGGGGGGGAGCTGCTCGGGGGTGGGAGCCAGGAGCCGCACGTCGGCGGGGATGGTGTGGATCTCGTGCCCGCCGGGGAACATCCCGTCGCCCCGGGCCTCCACCTTCACCCGGTCCGGGGTGGTCCCTGCCCGGAAGGCGAGGCGGGCCACGCCGTCCACGAGCTGCACGGGCGTGTAGACGACGCCGGCCGTGTCGGTGGCCGTGGGAAGCGGTGTCCCGTCCTCGGCGGCGATGGCGCCGGCTCCGGTCACATATACACGCAGGCTGTCCGCCGCCGAGGTGATCTCGCGGCTCAGGCTGTCCGTCACCGCGAGGCGCAGGAGCGCGCGATCCCGGCCGTCGGCGAGGAGCGTGGTACTGTACGCCGAGAGCATGACCGCCACCGCGAGCCCCGAGTCCACGCGGCTCACCGGGGAGAAGTCGGGGGTGGGGCGCGGTGCCCGCGGGGCTTCCGGGGCACAGCGGGGAAGGGCGACGCAGGCGCACGCCGCGAGAGCCACCAGGGATCGGCGCATGGGGACGGACCCTCCTCGAGCGGGGAGACGCGGGAGGCCGTGGGAAGTTAGGCCAGGGCCGGAGAAAAGAAAAAGCTGGCGTTTTCGGGTTTTCTTCGGCATCGTTGTCTCCCGCCGGCCCCTCCACGGGAGGCGAGCCGGCTCCCGAGAAGGATCCCTGGCGGCGCCACGCACGGCGGGTGGGTGGCGCGCCATGTCCCCGACCTCCGAGGCCTTCCATGCTGGTGGAATTCCTCCGCGACGCGCGTTACGCCGTCCGCTCCCACGCCCGGCACCCGTTGTTCGCCGCGGCCCTCGTCGTCACCCTCGCGCTGGGCATCGGCAGCAACGTGGCGATCTTCAGCGTCGCCAACGCGGTGGTCTTCCGGCCCCTGCCCTACGAGCAGCCCGAGGAGCTGGCCCTCATCTGGACCCGTCTCGGCTCGGACCCGACGAGGGTGCTCGTCTCGGGGCCCGACCTCCAGGACTTCGAGAAGGAGACCACGCTCTTCGAAGGGTTCGCCGGCGCCATGGCCATTCCCGGCACCCTGACGGGTGACGGGCCAGCCGAGCAGATCATCACGGCCTACTCGACCTGGAACATCTTCCAGGTGCTGGGCGTCCGCCCGCACCTCGGCCGGATCTTCGCCGCCGACGACGCGATCTACGTGGATCCGGAGATGTTCGGCGCGCCCAACCCCGACCTCCCGCCCGGCACGGTCGTCCTGAGCCACGCCCTTTGGCAGCGCCGCTTCGGGGGCGACCCTTCCGTCGTGGGGCGGACCATCCAGATGGACGGCTTCGGCTCGGTGGTGGTGGGCGTGCTGCCCCCCGACTTCCAGGTCTACCTGCCCGCCGACGCGGCCATGCCCACGAACATCGACGCGTGGGGCGTGCTCCCCTCGAACATCTCCGAGTTCGCCCGCGACGCCTCGTGGCTCACGGTGGTGGCACGCATGAAGGACGGGGTGGAGGCGGCGCAGGCCCAGCAGGAGATGGACGCGCTGGCCGCCCGGCTCCGGGACACCTACCAGTTCCACGCCAACCGGGGCCTCAACATCGTCGTCGCCGGCATGCACGACGACGTGGTCCGGCACGCGAGGCCGACCCTGCTGGCGCTCCTCGGCTCGGTGGCGTTCGTCCTTCTCATCGCGTGCGGCAACGTGGCGAACCTGCTGCTGGTGCGGGCCTCCGGCCGCGAGCGCGAGATCGCGGTGCGGGCCGCGCTGGGCAGCGGGCACGGCCGCATCATCCGCCAGATGCTCACCGAGAGCGCCGTCCTGGCGGTGGCCGGCGCCGCGGGAGGCGCAATCCTCGCGTGGTGGGGCGTCCGGGTGGTCGCCTCCCTGAGCCCCGGCAACCTCCCCCGCATGGAGAGCGCCATCGACATGGATCCGGGCGTCATGGTCTTCACCGTCCTCATCACGGCTGCGGCGGCCCTCGCGTTCGGGCTTGCACCGGCCCACAGGGCGGTGCGCGCCGACCTGGCCGGCGCGCTCAAGGACCGGGGGAGCGACTCCGGCGGCGTCCGTGGCAACAAGCTCCGGACCGCGCTGGTGGTGTCCGAGATGGCGCTCTCCCTCGTACTCCTCGTCGGCGCCGGCCTCATGTTCCGCAGCTTCTCCGCCCTGAAGCGGGTGGAGCCGGGCTTCGAAGCGGAAGGGGTGGTGACGTTCACCGCGCCCCTCCAGTTCACCAAGTACTACAACTCGGCCACGCGGGCGGCGTTCTACACGGATCTCGCCCGGCGCCTGGAGGCCGTCCCCGGCGTGGAGAGCGTGGGGGGCGTCGCGCCCCTCCCCCTGGCCGGCGCCGAGCAGTACTCGGTGACGGCGTACGGGCGCCCGGGCGATCCCGACGAAGCCTACGAATCCAACAAGGCCGACATCCGCGTGACGCTCCCGGGGTTCTTCGAGGCCATGGGAATCCGGCTGGTGGCCGGCCGCTCGCTCCTGCCCTCCGACAACGTGCCCGAGGCGCTGAGCGTCGCGGTGGTGGACCGGAAGTTCGCCGAGCGCGCGTTCGGCGACGAGGATCCGCTGGGCAAGGAGGTCCTCCTGGACCACTTCAACGAGCAGACCTTCTCCCTCGAGCGCGCCCCGGTCCAGATCGTGGGCATCGTGGAGAACGTCCGGTCCACCTCCCTCGCCGCGGAGGGACGCGAGACGGTGTACGTCCCCTACATCTTCCAGGCGTTCCTCCCCGCGACGTTCACCATCAGGACCGCGGTGGACCCTGCGGGCCTGGCTCCTCGGTTCCGCGAGGCGGTGGCGGCCCTGGACCCGGACGTCCCCATCTCGGACCTGGCGCCCCTGACGGCCAGCGTGTCGCGGGCCATGGCGCCGACCCGCTTCGTCCTGGCGCTCCTCGGGACGTTCGCCGTCATCGCCCTCATCCTCGCCTCCCTCGGGCTCTACGGCGTCATCTCGTACTCGGTGGAGCAGCGCAACCGGGAGATCGGCGTCCGCATGGCCTTCGGCGCCACCGGAGGGGAGATCGTGCAGCTCGTCCTCCGCCACGGGCTGCTCCTGGCCCTCTCCGGCATCGGCCTGGGGCTGGCGGCCTCGCTGGCCGTCACGCGGGTCGCGCGGAGCCTGTTCGTGTCCGTGAGCGCCACCGACCCCTTGACGTTCACCGCGGTGGCGGCGCTGCTGCTCGGCGTGGCGGCCCTCGCGGCCTGGATCCCATCCCGACGGGCGACGCTGGTGGATCCGGTGGTGGCGCTCAGGGACGAGTGAGGTCGTCGCGGGCCTACCCCTCGCCTCCTCGCAGCTCCTCGGCCAGCGCCAGCGTCGCCGCCTCGGGGTCGGCGTCCAACTCGTCGCGGAGCAGCGTCGCCAGCTCCTCGAAGTGGCGGAGCGCCCGGCTCCGCTGACCGGCCCGCGACCAGGCGGCCATGAGGTGCCGGTGCGCGTCTTCCCGGAGAGGGTCGCGGACCACCACCCGGTGGAACGCCTCCGCGGCCTCCGGGTCCGAGCCCCGCTCCACCAGGGCCCGACCCAGCGTCAGCCACGCCTCGTCGGCCAGGCGCCCCAGGCGGTCCCGGTGGTCGTCCACCCAAGCTCCCACCGCCTCACCCTCGAGGAGCTCCCCACCCCACAGCGCCAGGGCCGACCGGAGCGCCTCCGGGTCCGCCCCGGCTTCGCCCACCGCCTCCTCGAAGGCCCGCGCGTCCATCCACGCGCGGACGCCGGGCGCGAGGGCGTACCGGTCGCCCTGGAGCGTGATCCACTCGGGGTGGCCCAGGGACTTCCGCAGGTGGTGGAGGGCCACGTGGAAGCTGTTCTTCAGGCGCGAGGGCGGCGCGTCGGGCCAGAGCGCCCCGCCCAGGCGGTCGCGGGTCACGCCCTCGGGGTGGAGGAGGAGGAAGACCAGCGCCTCCCGGGGCTTGGCCCAGCTCCACCGGTCGGCGTCGAAGTCGCCGCCGTCCACCCGGGCCTCGAACGGCCCCAGGGCCCGCACCGCCAGGTCGAAGTCCCCGTCGGCCGCGGGGGTGGGGGACGCCGGCGCGGCCGGGGCCGGGGCCGCGGGCCGGGCTCCGGCGACGGACGCGGGGGCAGCCGTCTCGGCCCCCACCCCCGCGCCGGCCTCCGGCAGCTCGTCCAGGATCCGGTCCGGGGCCAGCGCCCGCCCCTCCTTCCACGCGGCCAGCCACGCCCCGCTTCCGGCGGCCGCCTCGAAGCCCGGCAGCTTGGCCGCGATGCGGCGCTCGTTGATGGGGAAGCGGGCCGCGCCCACGATCTCCCGCGTGGCCTCCGCCGCCCCCAGGACGCGGGCGGCGTCGGCCAGTCGGCCCTGCTGGCCCAGGATCTCGCCCAGGTAGTCCAGCGAGGTGGCGATGAAGAGGTGGGAGGGGTCGAGGCGGAACTGCTCGAAGGACTCCCGCGCCCGGGCCTCCGCCAGGGCCCACTCCCCGCGGACGATGTGGACCAGCGCCGTGTTCTGCAGCGAGATCCCCAGCTCCCGGGGCATGCCGAAGAGCCGCGCCAGCCGGATCCCCTCCAGGTTCTCGGCCAGGGCCTCCTCCAGGTCGCCGCGCAGCCCCGCCATCGTCCCAAGGAGCAGGTGGCAGAGGCGCTGACCGTACAGGTCCCCCTGGGCCTCGAACCACGCCACGGCCCGCCGGCACGGCTCCACGCCTTCCTGGCCTCCGAGCTGCCCGTGGAGCATGCCCAGGTAGGTGAGGGCGTACGCCTCCAGCGAGGCGTCCCCCGCCTCCCGGGCCAGCGCCAGGCTCTCCTCCAGCCAGGGGCGGGCTTCGCCGGTGCGGGCCTGGAGCGTGGCGAAGAGGCCGGCGGCGAAGAGGAGGCGCGCCCGGTCGATCCCCGGCCGCCCCGCCTCCTCCATCTCCAGGGCCTCCGCGGTCCACCGGTTCGCCTCCGTCCAGTGCCGCGTGGAGAACCAGAACCACCCCAGCGACGCCACCAGTCGCACGTGCGCCGCCGGCGCGTGGGCGCGGCTCCACGCGAGGGCCTCGCGGAGGTTGTCGATGTCGGGGAGGAGACGCGGGATCCAGTGGAGGCGCGCGGCGGTGCGGAAGCGGGTCTCGGCCTCCGCCGCCACGGCCAGGTAGTGGCCCAGGTGGCGCCCGTGGACGCCGTCCGCCTCGCCGCTCTCCGCGAGGCGCTCCGCGGCGTACTGGCGCACCGTTTCCAGGAGGAAGTACCGGGACGCGCCCTGGTGCTCCCGCACGGACACGAGGGACCGGTCCACCAGGCGGGCCAGCGTGTCCAGGACGTCTTCGGCCGCGAGGGGCGCGCCGCTCCCGATGGCCTCCACGGCGTCCAGCGTGCCGCCCCCCCGGAGGACGGAGAGCCGCCGGAGGAGGACCCGCTCGGCGTCGCCCAGGAGCTCGTGGCTCCAGTCCATGGCCGCCCGGAGGGTGCGGTGCCGGGGGACGGCGGTCCGGCTCGACGACGCCAGGAGCCGGAACGCGTCGTCCAGGCGGTCGCGGATCTGCTCCGGGGCGAGGAGGCGCACCCGGGCCGCCGCCAGCTCGATGGCCAACGGGATCCCGTCCAGCCGCCGGCAGATCTCGGCGACGGCCAGCGCATTGGCTTCGCCCACGGCGAAGTCGGGGGCCACCTCGCGGGCCCGCTCCACGAAGAGGCGCACCGCCTCCGAGGCCTCGAGCGCCGCCGGGTCGTCGGAAGCGGGAAGCGAAAGAGGGGGCACCAGCCAGGAGCGCTCCCCCTGCACCGCAAGGGGCTCGCGGGAGGTGGCCAGGATGCGCACGCCGGGGCAGGCGCGCAGCAGGTGGTCCACGAGGGAGGCGCTCCGGTCCACCACGTGCTCGCAGTTGTCCAGCACGAGGAGCCGGGGCTCGTCGCCGAGAAGGCGCGCGAGGGTCTCGTCGTCGGGGCGGCGCAGGTCCTCGCTCCGACCGAGGGCCTCCGCGACGGCCGTCGGCACCAGGGCGGGGTCTTCCACCGGCGCCAGCTCCACCCACGCCACCGGCTCGCCGGGAGCGCGGCGCGGCCAGGCCGCCGCGAGGGCCTGGGCCAGGCGCGTCTTACCGCTCCCCCCCGCCCCCGTCAGCGTGAGGAGGCGCGAGCGGGACAGCAGCCCCTCCAGGTCCTCCATCTCACGCGCGCGCCCCACGAAGCTGGTGAGCTCCGTGGGGAGCGGCGCCGGGGCCGGCGGGGTCTTGGCTTCGCGCTTCGGCATGCGGGGAGGGTCCGGAACGTCGAACGGGAGGGACCCGACCCGGGTCCCTCCCGCAGACGACTCCAGGGAATGTGGGAGGCTCCTCCGAGGGGGGTCAATCCCGCCACCCTCCCCGCTCACTCCTCCGTTTCGCCGAGGAGCGAGCGCAGGGCCTCCACGTCCTGGTCCCCGGGACCGGTGACGAACACCGGACCCAAGGCCTCCCCGCACTCCCGCAGGGCTCCCAGCGCCTCCTCGTCCCACGCCTCCCACCCTCCCCCCAGCACCACCACCGGGCGAGAGAGCCCCAGCCCGTCCACCAGCCCGGCGAGCCACCGCGCCGAGAGGCCGCCGTCGGGGAGGCGGGGGCAGACCACCCGCCCCCGCCCCGACAGCACCGCGAACACCCGGCTCCCGCTGGACGGCTCCGCCGTCCCGTCCAGGAGGATCACCGCGGGGCCCCGCCCCGCGCGGACGTACCACGTCTCCGTGTCCCCCACCTGGACCACCGCCTCCACGGGAGCGCGGCGGTTCATCGGAGGAGCCAGGTGAAGTCGAGTGCGCTCGGCCCCTCCAGCGTCTGGCGCACCACGAAGCGCCCCGCCTCGTGCATCTTGCCCTCGAAGCCATACCCGGTGCGCTCCGTGGAGGTGAAGAACAGGTGCCACGGATCGTCGAATCCGAAGCCCCAGGTGCCCTGGTGGTTGAGCAGTGTATGCGCCACCACCTTGGGTCCCGACGGGAAGATCACCATCGTCTCGACCTTCAACACCTGGGTCCACCGGGACTCCGGAGCCCGAATCACCTCGAGCGTACCGCCGACGAGGAAGCGGTGCGCGACGTGCGCGGTGCCCTCGGGGTCCGTCCACGTGGTATCGCCCAGGGATACGAGGGGACGCCATTCCCCGGCAGGCCCCTCGGTGGGGGCCAGGTCGAAGACCATGACGTCGCCGGGGGTGGCGTGGACGCGGATCTCGCCGACGCCCTGGCGGCCACCGCTCCGGGCGAAGACGCGTGTCGTTCCGGGCTTCTTCGTCAGAAGGAGGCCGTCGGCCTCGATGGTGGCCACCGTGGTGTCCTCCACCGACCACGCCACGGGCTGCCCGGGGAGCTCACCCCCGTTGGCCCAGAGAGTCGCCGCGCGCATGCGGTAGAGCGAGCCCTCCCAGATGCCGCCCTTCGCCGGCGTGACGATGACGTGCCCCACCGGGCCCGCGGCCTTCACCGTCACGACGGACCGGGCCGTGACGCCGCCCACCGCCGCGGTGATCTCCACGGTGCCCGCGCGCAGGCCACGGACGACGCCTCGGGGTCCGGTCCCCGTCGCCACCGCGATGGTCGGGTCCGAGCTGACCCACGACGCCGCCGGGTCGGCGAAGAACGCGCCGTCGGGATGCCAGGCGTGGATCCCCAGGGTGATGTCCACCCCCACCTCGGCGAGAAGGGTCTCCGGACGCATCTGGATGGACGACACGGCCTCGCCGGCGGTGACGGGGATCACCAGCCGCCCCTCCACCTGCCCCACGCGCGCGATCACCGTGCCGGTCCCGGCCGCCTGGGCCGTGCCCACGGCGTACCCCGTGGCCGCCAGCGGCGCCACCGACAGGGAGCCCGCGCCCGCCCACTGGATCCCCGCCAGGGGGAGTGTGTCGCCCGCCGACGACAGGAGCACCGCGCGCAGGGCGACCTGCTGCCCGGCCCGGAGCGTGGAAGCCCCTGCCCCCACCACCAGGACCGCCGGCGCCGGCTCGGGAGCCGTCACCGTCACCGCGACGCTCGCCGAGACGCCCTCGATCTTCGCCGTCACCTGGCCGTACCCCGGCGCCACGGCCGTGGCGACCCCGGCGTCGGACAGGGCCAGGACGCCGGGGGAGTCGTTCACCCAGGTGGTGGCCAGCCCCGTGATCTCCCCGCCCGCGGCGTCGTACGCCCGGGCGGAGAAGGCGCGCTGCTCGCCCACGGACATCACGACGGCGCCCGGAGTGAGGCGCACCTCGGCCACCGGGGACCCGGGAGCCTCCGAGACCGTCAGCTCCGCGCGGCCGTTCTTGCCGCCCGCGCCGGCCTGCACAACCACGCTCCCCGCCTTCACCGCCCGCACCACCGCCCGGTTCGCCTGGAACGTCGCCCGGGCCACCGTGGTGTCCGAGACGGTCCACGCCAGCGCCACCCCCTCCATGGGGGTGCCGTCGGGAGCCCGCACGTCGGCTCTGAGCACCACCGAGTCTCCCACCAGCAGGGCCTTCTGGGCCGGCGACACCGTCACCGCCCCCACCTCGGTCACCACCTCCGTGGGCCCGTCGCAGGCCACCAGGCCGGCGGCCGCCAGGGCCACCTCCACAGCCACCAGAGACCTGCGCCACCGCCGCATCATCGTCTTCCTGCTCATAGCCCCACCCTCCCGCCTCGGATTCCGATCCATGGAAAACGGGGAGCGGCCCCGCGCCGCGCCCCGGTGGAAAGCATCGTCCCTGGGGATTACGGGGCGCTTAAGCGGGCGGGCTCGCAGGGGGCGACCGCCGCCTTAACCGGCCGGCCCCTTCTTTCCGTCCAGCCCCGGGGCGGCTCCGCGCCGGGGTGGGAACGGATCCTGTACCCGGAGGAGGGCGCATGAACGCAGGGAGGGAGGCCATGAGGGCGGTGCGGTTCCAGGAGTACGGCGACCCGGACGTGCTGGAGGTCCGCGAGATCCCCGTGCCCGTCCCCGGTCCGGACGAGGTCCTGGTCCGGGTGCACGCGGCGGGGCTCAACCCCAAGGACGCCATGATCCGCTCGGGGGCCCTGGGGCTCCAGGCGGGCCGGACGCTTCCCCGGGGGACGGGCTTCGACTTCGCGGGAGAGGTGGCCGAGGCGGGCAGCGGCGTGTCCGACCTCCCCGTCGGGACGGCGGTGTGGGGCTTCCTGGACGGCGTGCTCGGAGGCGCCGCCGCCGACTACGTGGTCGCGCCCCGGGCGTGGGTGGCTCCCGCGCCCGCGGGGCTTTCCTGGCTCGAGGCCGCGTCCCTCCCCCTCGCGGGCTCGGCGGCGCTCCAGGCGCTGCGGGACGTGGCGCGCGTCCGCCCCGGCGAGCGGGTGCTGGTGCGCGGCGCCGCCGGAGGCGTGGGGAGCGCCGCCGTCCAGGTGGCGAAGCTCCTGGGGGCCCGCGTCACGGCGGCGGCCCGGCGGGGCGCCCTTCCCCACGCGCGCACGCTCGGGGCGGACATGGTGCTGGACGCCGCCACCCTCTCCCTCTCCGGGCACCGCTTCGACGTGGTCCTGGACTGCGTGGGGTGCGGCCCCGTGCGGCTGGCCCGCGACTTCCTGGCCCCCGGGGGCCGGTGGGTGGCGGTGGCGCCGAGCCTTCCCGTCTTCGCGCTGGCGCCCCTCACCGGGTGGCTGGGCCGGCGGCTCGGGATGCGCAGCTTCGGCTTCGTGGTGGTGCGCCCCCGGAGCGGCGACCTGGCGTGGCTGGCGGACCAGGCCACCCGGGGAGCGCTGCGCGTGTCGGTGACCGCGGCGTACCCGCTGGAGCACGTCCGGGACTCCCATCGCGACCTGGAGGAGGGGGGCGCGCGGGGCAAGCGGGTGCTGGCTGTATCCGACGCGGCCCTCGCCGAAGCCGCGGAGGCCGGGCTCCTCGACTCCGGAGTCGTCGCCGCGGGGCCCCGCGCCCCCGTGGGCGCGGCGGCCGCGTGAGGAGGCCGAGCATGGACGTCCTGCGCAGCCGCCTGGAGGGCGTGGTCCTGTCCGAGCTGGCCCGGGCGCACGTGCCCGGGTGCTCCCTCGCGCTGGTGACGGCGGAGGGCCCCGTCTGGTCCGGCGGCTTCGGGAGCACCGATGCCGCCGGCACCCGGCCCGCCACCGCCGACACCGTCTACCGCCTCTTCTCCGGCACCAAGCTCTTCACGGCGGTGGCCGTGCTCCAGTTCGAGGAGCGGGGGCTCCTCTCCCTCTCCGACCTGGTGGAGCGCCACGTCCCCGGGGCGGAAGGGGCCCGGGGCATCACGCTCCTCCACCTGCTGAGCCACCGCTCGGGCCTCAAGGAGTCGCTGCGGGGACTCCTGGGCGTCTCCTTCCCTCCCGACGAGCCTCCCGGCGCCGCCCAGGCGCTGGCAGCGTACCCGCTGGTGGCGGCGCGGGCCCCGGGCGAGCGGGTGGAGTACCGGAACGTGAACTACGCCCTGCTGGGCGAGGTGATCCGGCGCGTCTCGGGCGTGGAGTACCGGGAGTACGTGCTCCGCCACGTGCTTGCACCCCTGGGAATGGACGCGTCCTTCGGCCTTACGCCCGAGACGCGCGCCCGGGCCGCCGTGGGAACGCTCGAGCGGGCGGACCCCATGCGCCTCGTCCTCCGCTTCCTCTTCCCCGGGCTGGGCGAGCGCCTTTATGGACGGCGCGTGGGCCGGCTCGTGGAGCTCCGGGAGTACGACCTGGCCACCTCGGCCATCGGAGGCCTGGTGGGGACCATGCCCGACTTCGGACGCTTCCTCGTGAGCCAGCTCTCGGGCGGTGGAGCGGCCCTCCGTCCCGACACGACGGCGCGTATGCAGACGCAGGTGGCCGAAGGGGCGGCGGGCATCGAGTCGAGGGTCGGGGTGGCGTTGGGGTGGAAGGTGGGCTCGGCAGGGGGGGTCCGCTTCCTGAACCACGAGGGCGGCGGGGCCGGGTTCACCTCCGAGCTGCGCCTCTACCCGGACCAGGGGCTGGGCATCGCGCTGGGCATGAACGCCATGCGCATGCCCAGGACGATGCGGGTGGCCCACCGGATCTGCGAGGCTGTGCGCGCGGCGGCGCCGTCAGTCGTCCCTGCGACGGGTTGACCACGCTCCTGCGTCTCGCCTTGGACGGGTTGGCGTCCCGGAAGCAGTCACCATGCCCTGGCCGGTCCCTCTTCGCCGGAGACCCGGGCGCTGGCCCCGCTGGCGTGCACCGTGGGCGCCAGCCGCCCCCCGTCCTTCCTCCCCCTGGACGAGCCCACCAACCACCTGGACCTGGACAGCATGCGGGAGGTGGAGGACGTGCTCCGTGAGTACGACGGCGCGCTGCTGGTGGTCTCCCACGACGCCGCGTTCCTGGAAGCCATCGGCGTGGAGCGCGAGGTGCCGCTGTAGCGGGAAGGTCTGGGCACGCGCGCCCGTCTCACCCTACACCCGCCCTCACTCCTCCCGGAGCGCCGTCACCGGGTCCACCCGCGTGGCCCTCCGCGCCGGGATCCAGCACGCCAGGAGCGACACGGCGGCCAGGCAGAGCGGGGCCACCATGAACGTCCTCGGGTCGGTGGCGCTCACCTCGTAGAGCTGGGACGACAGGAGGCGCGTGAGCCCGAAGGCACCGCCCACGCCCAGCACCAGGCCCGCCGCTGCCAGCGCGCCGCCCTGGCGGAGCATCATCCCCTGCACGCTCCCCGCTTCGGCGCCCATGGCCATGCGGATGCCGATCTCCCGGTTCCGGGCGGCCACGGCGTGGGACATGATGCCGTACGTGCCCACCGCGGCCAGCGCCAGCGCGATGGCGGCGAAGAGCCCCAGGAGGAGGGACAGGAAGCGGGGCCGGGCCAGCGTCGTCGCCACGTGGCTCTCCATGGTCTGCACATTGGCCATGGGGATGGAGGCGTCCAGCTCCCGCAGCGTCTGCCGCACGGGGCCCACCAGCGCCAGCGGGTCGCCCTGGGCGCGCACCACCACCTCCATGGTGCGGTACGCGAACGCGACGCGGGAGATCTGGGGGTTGTAGAAGTAGAGCTCGGTGCCCGGCTCCTCGTGGACGCCCTGCTGGCGGACGTCCGCCAGCACGCCCACGACGGTGAACCAGGGGTTGTCGTCGCCGCAGCAGGGCCGGATGCGCTTCCCCACCGGGCTCTCTCCCGGATAGAACGTCTGGGCCAGGCGCTGGTTCACGAGCATGACCAGGCCGTCGCCGCCGGCGTCGGCGGGCTGGAAGCCACGGCCCTCCGCCAGCGCCACGCCCAGCGTCTCCAGGTACCCAGACTCCACCCCGGTCCAGTAGTCCACGTTGGGGGCGGGCCCGTCGGGGGTCTGGACGAAGCCCTCGAACTCGGTGTCGTTGGCGTCCACCTGCCGTTGGGGCGGAAGGCCGTACATGGCCGTGGCGGCGGTGACGCCGGGGAGCGCCCGCACCCGGTCCAGGAGCGTCTCGTAGAACGAGGCCACGGCCGCCGGCTCGGGGAAGGCGGCGTTGGGAAGGGAGATCTGGAACGTGAGGAGCTGCTCCGGGCGGAAGCCCAGGTCCACCTCCATGAGGGCGTCCAGGCTGCGGAGCATGAGCCCCGAGCCGGTGAGGAGCACCATGGCCAGCGCCACCTCCGCCACCACCAGTGTCCTGCGCACCCGCGTGCCCCGGCTCCCGCCGGTGGAACGGGCCCCGCCCTCGCCCAGCACGCCGGAGAGGCGCGGCAGCGCGGTGGTGGCCATGGGCGCCAGCCCGAAGAGGAGCCCGGTGCCCACGGCCAGCGCTCCGGCGAAGGCCAGCGTGAGCCCGTCCAGGTGGATCCCCTCCGCCCGGGGGATGTCGGGGTTCACCTTCAGGATGGCCTGGAGGACCACCCACCCCAGCCCCACCCCCAGCGCGCCGCCGGCCAGGCCCAGCGTGACGCCCTCGGCCAGGAACTGGCGCACCAGTCGGGCCCGCCCCGCGCCCAGCGCCATGCGCACGCCCACCTCCCGCTGCCGCTTCTCCGAGCGGGCCAGAAGGAGGTTGGCCACGTTGGCGCACGCGATGAGGAGCACGAAGCCCACGGCGCCCAGGAGGAGGAGCATGGGGGTCTCGGTGTCGCCCAGGAGCTCGGCGCGCAGGTCCGCCACCTGCATGGGGTGGTTGTCCGTGCTGGGCGCGTGGGTGCCTCCGTACTCCTCCTGCCAGCGCAGCTCGAGGCGGTCGAGGTCGGCCTGGGCCCGCTCCAGCGTCACGCCCGGCGAGAGGCGGCCCACCACGTTGAGGAAGTGGTTCCCCCGGCGGTTGGCGTGGTCGGAGGGGTCGATGCCCACCGGCGCCCAGATGTCCACGCCGGCGTCCTCGACGTCGAAGCCCGCGGGGAGCACGCCCACCACGGTGGCGGGCTGGCCGTTCACCCGGATGGAGGTCCCGATGACCCGGGGGTCGCCGCCGAAGGCCCGCTCCCACAGGCCGTGGGAGAGGAGCGCCACGCCGGGCGCGCCCGGGAGGTCCTCGTCCTCGTTGAACGTCCGCCCCAGCGCCGCCTGCACGCCCAGCGTCGGGAAGAGGGACCACGTGGCCACGGCGGACGTGACGCGCAGCGGCTGGTCGGCCGTCTCCACGCTCACGGTGCCCGTGCGGTACCCGCCCACGTCCGAGAAGGACTGGTTCCACTCCCGGAGCTCGAAGTACTCGGGCGGGGACATCCAGAACTTGGCGAAGTCCAGCGTCGGGAAGGCGGTGGAGACCGAGACCAGGCGCTCCGGCTCGGCGTAGGGGAGCGGCCGCAGGAGCACGCCGTTCACCACGGAGAAGACCGCCGTGTTCGCCCCGATGCCCAACGCCAGCGTCAGCGCCGCCACCACCGTGAAGCCCGGCTGCCGCACGAGCTGCCGCAGGGCGTACCTCAGGTCCCTCGTCGTCTCGGCCCACCACGCCTTCCGCTCCATCGTCCCCTCCCTCCTCCGCCCCAGGTCCCTGAGATCCGACTTCATCCGCTCCACGTCACCGAGGCGCGCCTCGGCCAGCCGGCGCGCCTCGTCGGGAGGCATGCCCCGCTGCTCGTACTCCCGTGCCCGCATCTCGACGTGGAAGCCGATCTCCTCCTCGACCTCCTCCTCAACGGGCATCTTGAACACCCACGCCACCACCCGGCGGCCCAACCGCACGAGCCCCGGAGCGATGATCTTCCTCGCCATCCCCCCTCCCGTCCCTCCCTCAGGCCAGCATCACCGCGGACACCGCGGCGGAGAAGCGGGTCCACGCCTCCACCTCGTCGCGGAGCTGGGCCTCTCCCCGGGGCGTGAGGTGGTAGAACTTGGCCCGTCGGTCCAACTCGGACCGCCCCCACTCGGCGCGGAGCACCCCCTTGCCCTCCAGGCGGTAGAGGGCCGGGTAGAGCGTGCCCTCCTCGATCTGGATCTCCCCGCCCGTGGCGTCCTCGATCCAGCGGGCGATGGCGTACCCGTGGCGCGGGCCGTGGCCCAGCGTCTTCAGGATGAGCGCCTCCACGGTGCCGTGGAGGAGGGCGTTGCGTTCCCTGGCCATCGCCTTGTCCCCTCGGGGGTCATGCCTAGTGGGTCTAGGCATGACAATAAGGGGCGTTGCCTAGATAGACAAGGTATTCGTCGAGGGGCCGGCCCCGCTCAACGCCTCCGCACCCGCACCGTCCTGATCTCCCACGCCCCCAAGGAGATCTCAGCACCGTCGCCGGCCGCACGCCACGCACCCGTCGGCCGCTCCAGCAGGTCCGCCTCCTGCCACTCGAAGGGCCACGGCAGCTCGAGCCGGGCCGTGGCGGCCGCCCCGTGGCGTTCGACGATGCGCAGCACCAGGTCGTTCCCTTCCTCGGCCACCTTGAGAGCCCCCAGCTCGGCGCCGTCCACCCGGACGAGCCCCGTGGCCCGCCCCTCCCCCTCGTGCACGGGCACCGCCACGCCGCGCAGGGGTTGGTTCACGTCGTCGGCCACGGCTTCGGTGGCCCCTGCCCGCCAGTCGCCCTCGTGGACCACCACGCTGTAGCGGAAGCGCTGCGCCCCCCGGTCCGCTTCGGGGTCGGGCCAGGTCGCGGCCTTGAGGAGCGTGAGGCGCACCGTGTCCCCGCGGACGTCGTACCCGTACTTGGAGTCGTTCACCAGGCTCACGCCCCACCCTCCGGACGACGCGTCGACCCAGCGTTGCATGGGCGTCTCGTACCGAGCGGTGTCCTTCCGGGTGAGGGGCACGGCCGGCCGGGCGATGGCGCCGTAGGGGATCTCGGCCCACACGCTGTCGGCGCCCACCACCAGAGGGAACGACGCCTTGAGCAAGCGGTGGTCCGCACGCCAGAGCGCGTCGGTCTCGATGTCGAGGCGGGCCTCGTCGCCGGGGAGCTCCAGGCGCTGCACGTAGCGCCCGTGGCGGTCTGCGCGGAGCACCTCCACCGAGACGCCGAGCGCATCCCGCACGGGCGTGCCGATGCGCACCGTATCCGCCGCGGCGTCCCAGGGACCGTCCACCCCGTCGATGTTCCACGCGTCCCACTGGAGGGGGCGGTCCTCCATGGTGGCCAGGCGGTTGCCGCCGCCACCGGGGAGGAGCACGTCGCGACCCCGGGCCTTGTCCCAGATCGACGACAGCTCGCCGCTGGCGGCGTCCACGGTGACGCGCAGCGCCGCGTTCTCCAGCACCACGGGCCCGGCGGTCGGGCGGGCCGACGCGCCCGCTCCGGCGGAACCGGCGTCGGCGGCTCCTGCTGGATCCTCCGTCAGGAAAACCACCTTCCCACCGGTCGCAGGCACGCCCCGCACGCGGAAGCGCAGCGTGTCCCCGCGCACGGCCGAGGGGAGCGTCGCGCCGTCCCCGTCGAGGACACGGAGCGCGGATCCGCTCCAGGGGATCGCCACCGTTCCCGAGCGGTCCCGCCCCGACGGGTTCAGCACCACCCACGGCCGCGCGCCTTCCACGGGCGGTCGGGTGTCCAGCGCCGACGCCACGCGCTCCGCCGCCCGCTCCAGCGCCACCGTGGCGAGGCGCTCGGCCTCCCGGTAGTCGGCCTCGGCGTCCACGTAGATGGGGCCGATGCCCGAGCCGGGGAGGATGTCGTGGAACTGGTTGAAGAGCGTCTTCTTCCAGGCGTCGGTGAGGGCGCCGCGTGGGTAGTCGTACCAGGCGTCCCCCGGGTCCAGCGTGGACGCGTGGGCCGCCGCCGCCTCCGCTGCCCCGAGGAGGCTCTCCAGGCGCCGGTTCCACCCTTTGGTCCGCGCCTGGCTGGTGAACACGCCCCGGTGGTACTCCAGGTAGAGCTCGTCGGCGATGACGGGGGCCGCCGCGGCGCCGCGCCGCTCCATGCGGGTGAGGGACGCGTGGGGGAGGTCGCCGGCCAGGGGCGGGTACGTAGGCACGCGCTCCAGCGCCCTGCGCCGGTCCAGCATCTCCTGCGTCGGGCCGCCGCCGTGGTCGCCCACGCCGTAGAGCACCATCATGCCCCCGCCGGCGGTGCTGTCCCGGCTGGCGATCCACTGGGCGCCCAGGCGGTCTTCTTCCAGGTGGTGGGAGTACCCGTAGGGGACGTAGGTGAGGATCCGCGTGCCGTCGCGGCCCTCCCACCAGAAGAGGTTCCTGTCCGCCGTCCAGGCGTCGGTGTCGTTCCAACGGAGCTTCTGAGTGACGAAGTAGTCGAAGCCTGCGCCGCGGAAGATCTGGGGGAGCGTCCAGGCGTAGCCGAACGTGTCGGGGATCCACGCCACCCGCGCCGGCGCGCCGAAGAGCCGCTGGAAGGTGCGCTGCCCGTAGAGGCCCTGGCGCACCAGCGCCTCGCCGGAGGGCACGTTCACGTCGGGCTCCACCCACCACCCGCCCACCGGTTCCCAGCGCCCCTGACGCACCAGCGCCTGGATCTCCGCCAGCAGCGCGGGCTCGTAGTCCTCCAGCCACTCGTAGTAGGCCCCCGCCGAGGCGGCGTACGTCGCTTCGGGGTACTTGGCAAGCAGCTTGGCCGCCGAGCGCCAGGTGTTGCGCACCACGTCCACCGTCTCGGGCCACCGCCAAAGCCAGGCCGCGTCGATGTGCGAGTTCTCCACCAGGTCGATGGTGTCGGCGCGCAGCGTCCCGGCCGCCGGCGCCAGGCGCGCCATCCACGCCGACACCGTTTCCCGGTAGGTGGCCTTTCCGGGCTCGGTGCTCGCGGCCAAGAGGCGCGTGGCCACGTCGCGGCCCGGCGCCCCGACGGCGCCGTCCCCGAGGAAGAAGTGTGCCCAGCGCGCGCCCTGCTCCATCTCGTGCCACCCGGCGTCGGGGACCACGAGCCGGGGCGGGTCCCACCACCGCTCGCCCCCGGGGGCGAGGCCCACGATCAGGCTGTCCCCTTCGGAGCACGGCGCGCACAGCGCCACCTGCCCCCGCCCGTCGCGGGCCGCCGCCCTTCCGTTCACCGTGAACGTGGCCGCGGCGGGGAACTCGGCGGCGTCGAGGAGCAGGCCGAGACCGCTCAGCCCCGGGGGCACGCGCGTCGCGAAGCCCAGCTCGGCGGCGCGCCGCCGTACACCCTCGTCCACCCCGTAGGCGTCGGCCTCGGGGAGGGGCGCCCAGGCGCCGCCGGCCTCGCGCCACCGCCACCCCTCCACCGTGAGGGGACGCCCCAGCGTTCCCAGCACCGCGCCGGCGTCCAGGGGGCGCCCATGCCGGTGGCCACCCCCCACCGCCACCACCGAGTCACCGCGCCGGGCCGCCGCCGCCAACTCGGACCAGGTGGTGGCCAGCTCCACCGTCGCCGCCTCGCCCTCGGCGGAGGGGGAGAGGGGGGCGGTGCGTCCCGCGAGCCCCACCTCCACCGCGCCCGCGAGGCCGCCCCAACGGGCGGCGCGCACCGTGAGGGGGATGCGCAGCTCCCCGGTGGCCGCGTCCAGCACGGCGGCCGCGGCCACCGCGGGGGGAGAGAGCGTCACCGCGGGAGCGGGGGCGGCCGCCACCGGCACGCCCTGCGGGCGCGTCGCCACGAGGCCCAGGTCCAGGACGGCGTCCTGGCTCTCCGCCAGCAGCCGCCCGCCCAGCCCGAAGCCTCCACCCCGGTTCACCACCTTGAGGAGCAGGCGGTTCGCCCCGCGGGCCAGGCGTACGGTGGCGGTGTCGGTACCGCTCCCCACGCCCCGGGCCACCTCGTGGTCCACCACCAGCGTCCCGTTGAGCCACACGCGCAGGTCGTCGTCGGACTCGAAGGCCAGCGTCACCGTGCGGTCCTCGGGGCTCACGATCCACGTGAACGCATACCCGGCGGCGTTGGCCACCGGGGTGATCCCCTCGAGCACGGGCAGGAGGTCCAGCCGGCCCAGGTTGCCCACGTCCGCAGCGGCGTGCAGCCACCTCCGACCATCCGTGACTTCGTCGCGCACCGGCGCCACGCCCGCCTCCCCGGGGAGATAGGCGTGCCTTACCCGCTCGTTGCCCTCCACCACGGCGTACGTGCCCAGCACCAGCCACTCGGGAATGGGCCGGTCCTGTTGGGCGGAGGCGGGGGCGGAGGCGAGGAGGTGGAGGGCGGGAAGCAGGGCGGCGGCGCGGCGGACGGACCGGCGGATCATGACGGACCCCGTGGAAGGCGTGCGGTGGGTGCGCGTGTCCGCGATCTACCCAGGGGGAGGCCGGGGCGTCAAGGCGCCCTGACGGGGCCGCCACCTCAGCTCCCCTTCAGGATCGCCGTGGCCAGGGCCGGAGCCACCCGCGAGAGGGCGTGGACGAAGCGGGCCACGCCCAGGTGGCGCAGGTCGTCCAGGAGGAGCGCCGTGAGGAGCGTGGGCGCCAGCATGTTGACCGCCATCTCGGTGCGGGCCCAGCGGGCGCGGTCGCCGGGGCTGGTCTCGGCCCAGTCGTGGTTGAACTGCACGCCTGCGCACGCTCCAGCGCCGGCTCGCCGCCGTTGGCCTCACCTTCTCGGACCCGGTGGTGCGCGTCCGGGTGGCGGAGGCGATGCGCCTGCTGGGCACGTCGGACCTGAACGTCACCGCCATCGGGTACGTATGCGGCTTCGCCGACTCGGCGCACTTCAGCCACACCTTCAAGCGCATCACCGGACAGACGCCGGGAGGCTGGCGCGCGGGGCAGGGCTCCAAGGGCGACTGACTTCCAGGTCCGCCGGCGTGTCGCTAGGGTGCCATGCTCACGCGGACGCCCACGATTCCGCCGTCGCGCAGGAAGAGCGACGCGGAGGCGTTGAGGCCGGGCAGCGGGTCGTGGAAGGTATGGACCGTGTCCGCTCCCTCCGTCGTGACCGTGGGGGTGGACCAGTCGACGGAGAGGCCGATCCGGGCCACGTAGTCGCGGAGCACCCCGCGGATCACGTCGGCGTCGGCGAAGCCGAGAGGCGCCCTGAGGGTGACGACGCTCGACTCGGGAGGAAACGTCTCCACCTCGAGCGTGATCCCTCCCGGGTACGTGAGCGTCATGCGGCCGAACTCGAGCCCGTCGAACTCCGCCGTCACCCCGCCTTCGCAGGCCGTGGGCTCGCCGTAGGCCCGCGCCGCGAAGAGCGCGAGGCCGTCGTCGGCGGTGACCCGCTGGTGGAGGCCCGCGAGCCACGGGTCGACGCCGGGGCCCTCACAGGGCGCGCTCGCGAGGCTGAAGAGGAGCAAGATCGGAAGCATGGTCTCAGGTCTCCCCACCGGTGTTCCGGACGTAGATCTCGATTCCGTCGAGCACCCGCTGCAGGCCGCAGTCGAACGCCTCCTCCATGGTACGGTAGCGCGCGCTGGCTCCGGAGGCGGAGCGCGGGGTTCACGCGCACCGCGGCACACAGTACGTCGTCGTGCGTCAGCGGGGGGCCTCGTCCCTGCTCTCGGCCTCCTTCGACGAGGCCTTCCTCCGACGCTTCCGCGGCTGTGCTCCGGGGCCTGGCATGGTACCTCGACAGGGGGCTTGCTCGCACTGTGCACGACGTATGCAGCGTGCATCATACCCTATCGCAACGACACTACTCCATCGGGGTGGCCTTCGCACGGTCTCCGGAGTGGGACTCTTCGCGCGTGCCCTGGGACCGGCGTGATGGGCGGGGCGGTAGGGGGGAGGGCAGGATCGCGCCACCCGCACGGGGGCGCCGGGTTGGGTGGTCGGTGAGGAGTGGGGCGGCCGCACCCCGATCACCTCGTGAGCCGACAACCCTTCGGACGCACGTCCTGTCCTACCTGAAGAGAGGACGACGCACCGCTCCAACGTGGGTTTCAGCGAATCATGACGAATATCCGCCCTGTCCGTACGGGCGTTCTCGTGGCCCTGGTCGGTCTCCCCTGCTCCCTCTGGGCGCAGGCCGCCCCCGCGACCCGGCCGGACGCGCCGCCCCCCGTCGCCGGCGCCGTCCGCTTGGAGGGGTCCATCTCCATCGACGGCCGCCCGGACGAGGCGGCGTGGCAGCGGGCGACCCCCATCACCGACTTCCGCCAGTTCCAGCCCGACGAGGGCATGGCCGCCACGCTCCCCATGGAGGTCCGCTTCCTGTACGACGACGCGGCCCTCTACGTCGGCGCCCGTCTGAGCCAGCCCGGGGGCGTGGCCGCGCCCCTGGCCCGGCGGGACCAGCTCCTCGACGCCAGCGGGGACAACGGCTCCTTCAACTCCCTCACCACCGACAAGCTCATCGTCTCCCTCGACCCCTATCACAACCGCATCGACAACGCATGGTTCGAGGTCAATCCGGCGGGCGTGAAGGGAGATCAGTTCAACGGCGACGCTTCCTGGGATCCGGTGTGGGAGGCGGCGGCCCACGTGGACGCGGAGGGGTGGAGCGCGGAGATGCGCATCCCCTACAGCCAGCTCCGCTTCAGTCGGGACCGGGCGCAGGTCTGGGGACTCCAGGTCTGGCGTTATGTCGATCACCTGAACGAGCAGGACATGTGGTCGTTCTGGCGACGGAACGCCTCAGGAGGACCAGCGTTCTACGGGAGCCTCGAGGAGGTGGAGATCACGCACCGTCCCCGGCAGATGGAGGCCCTCCCCTACGCCGTGGCCGGCGGCACCTTCGAGCGCGCCGCCGGCGGGGACCCCTACCACAGTGACCGCCGGGGGCACGTGAGCGTGGGCGGCGACCTCAAGGTCCTCCTCACGTCGAACCTGACCCTGAACGCCACGCTCAACCCCGACTTCGGGCAGGTCGAGGTGGACCCGGCGGTCCTCAACTTGAGCGCGTACGAGACCTACTACGACGAGAAGCGCCCCTTCTTCGTCGAAGGGCGGAGCGCGTTCAGCTTCAGCGGGTCGCGGTGCATGTTCTGCAGCAACATGTCGAGCCTCTCGGCGTTCTACACCCGGCGCGTCGGCCGGCCGCCCCAGCTCGACGGCTGGGTCCGAGGGCGTTCCGCCTACGCCGACACGCCGGACAACACCAACATCCTCGGTGCCGTGAAGATCACCGGCCGCACCGGGAGCGGGTACACCATCGGCATCCTGAACGCCCTCACGGACCGGGAGACCGCCCACTACCTCCCCAGCCCCGGGGCCGACGAGCGCTCCCAGGTGGTGGAGCCCATGACCAACTACTTCGTCGGGCGGGCGAAGAGGGACTTCAACGAGGGATCCACCTGGATCGGCGGCATCTTCACGTCCACGGCCCGCCGCACGACCGACGAAGTCGTCGGCGACCGGCTGCACAGTCACGCCGAGGCGCTAGGCGTGGACTGGCGCCACTATTGGAATCGTAGGGACTACTCGTGGATGGGGGGCGTGCTCTTCTCCAGCGTCGCCGGCTCACCCGAGGCCCTCGCGGCGACCCAGCGCTCCAGTACCCACTACTACCAGCGGCCGGACCGCCAGGTGACGGGCGACGGTCTCTTCGGCACGCGCTACGACTCCACGGCGACGTCCATGCGGGGGTACGGGATGTACACCCGGGTGGGCAAGGACGGAGGAACGCTGCTCTGGGAGGCCATGGCGAACATCAGGAGCCCGGGCTTCGAGGTGAACGACCTCGCCTTCCTGAGCCGCACCGACTACCTCTGGTTCAACGGGAACATCGCCGGCAACTGGACCACCCCCACGAGCTGGTACCGGAACATCTTCACCAGCTTCGGGGCCGCGACGCAGTACAACTACGACGGAGACCGCACCTACGGGCAGATCCAGGCCTACTACGGCATGGAGCTGCCGAACTACTGGAACGTGCGGGCCTTCTGGATCCGGAACCTCACCGCGTTGGACGACCGGCTCACGCGAGGGGGACCGGTGGTGAAGCACTCTGGCTACGACTATGGCCACTTCCAGGTGTCCACGGACGCACGGCGGCGCGCCGTCTTCGACGTCTCCGTGAACGTCGCCCGCGGCATCGACGCGCCCACCCGCTCCCTGGACATCCAGCCGGGTCTCGCCCTCAAGCCCGCGAGCAACGTGTTCATCCAGGTCTCCCCGACCTACTCCCGCGACGAGAGCGACGCCCAGTACGTCGCCGCCGTGAGCGACCCCACGGCGACGGCCTTCCATGGCACCCGCTACGTCTTCGGTTTCGTGAAGACCCGGACCGTGTCGCTGGACACGCGCATCAACTGGACGTTCACACCCGACCTGACGCTGCAGCTCTACGCCCAGCCCTTCATCGCCAACGGCGACTACACCTCCTTCCGGGAATTCGCCGAGCCGCGGAGCATCCGAAAGCTGGACTTCGGCAGGGACGTGGGGACCGTGGCCTACGACGAGGCCGCCGACCGCTACGCCATCGATCCAGACGGTGCGGGCGCGGCCGCCCCGTTCACCCTTGCCAACCCGGACTTCACCGTGCGCTCGCTGCGCGGCACGGCGGTGCTTCGCTGGGAGTACCGACCCGGCTCCACCGTCTTCTTCGTGTGGACCCAGCGACGGTCCGGCTACAGCCCCACCGGGGCGTGGGACTTCAAGGACGCCTGGTCCGCCATGCTCGGGGACCGGCCCTCGAACGTCTTCCAGGTCAAAGCGACGTACTGGCTGGGTCGGTGAGAGGCAGGGCCCTGGCGTCGCCAGGGCGACCGGCGGTGCTCGCGGAACCGCCGGCTCACCCTCGCGCTGGCCGGCTGCTACCACTGGGTGCCCACCACGCTGGGGGCCCACGCCTCACGAGTCCCGCGTGCGCATCTCCACGGAGCTGGGACGCGTCGAGGTGCGCAAGGCTCGTATCGTGGAGGATACCCGCGGGCGGGTCCTGTTCGCCTCCATCGCTTGACCCCGCCATCTCCGTATGTGTAGAATTCCACAGTGTGGAAAATTACACATATGACCGGGGAGGGGACGATGGGAGCAGGAGGAGGGGCGTTTTCCGGCGGGGACGACGGCGCGAGGGCCGGGGCCCTCCGAGCGATGGGGGCGGTCATCGCCATGTCCGTGGCCCTTGTGGCGACTCCGGACCTGGCGGCGTCCCAGCAGATGATGATGCAGCGTGGGGACGGAGCGGTCGTGGTCCTGCCGAGCGGACGGATGGCCGTGCTGGGCCTTGAGGCCGATCAGGTCGTGGTGCGGGGCGTGGTGGAGGGCACCGGGTCCGCCACGGAGACGGCACCGGTGATGGAGGGGGACAGGATCGTCTCGATCCAGGGAGCCTCGGTCTCGGCCCTCGACGCGTTCACGACGGCCTATGACGCCATCGCCGAAGGGGAGGAGGTGGTCCTCGGCGTGCTCCGGGGGAACGCCTCGCAGACGGTGCGCTTCCCCCGCCCGCCTCACGCTGCCCCCCTCCAGCACATGGTCGTCACCTCTCCCTCGGGAGGCGCCGGAGCATGGAGCACCGCCTCGCCAGCGGGCGGCGGCGCCACGGAGGTGGTCATCGCGGGCGCGCACATCCGGAACAACGAGCAAGGGATGCCGGCGGTCGTGTTCCGGGGCTCGGATCCCGCGGCCGACCTGGTGAGCCTGCGCGTGGGCGACGTGATCGTGTCCGTGAACGGGCAGACCATCGCCGCGCTGGCCGGGCTCGAGCTGCTGTACGGGCGCGTCGCAGTGGGGGGGGAGGTCGCGCTCGGGATCCAGCGCGGCGGCAGCGAAGAGGTCGTCCGGTTCGCGAAGCCCGCGGGGCGATGACGGGGCGGGTGTGGGGACTGGTGGCGGCGAGCCTCCTCTCGCTGCCGGGGGCGGGCCACGCTCAGTACCTGGGCAGCGCCCTGGATTCCATCTTCGACGCCGTCGACGAGGGGAGGCCGGCGCCCGCCGTGGCCGTAGCCGTCCTCCACCGGGGCCGGATGATCTACCGCAGGGCCGCCGGGTACGCGGACCTGGAGCGCATGGTTCCGGCCGGACCCGACACCCGGTTCGACTGGGCGTCCGTCGCCAAGCAGTTCACCGGCTTCGCGCTGGCCCAACTGGCCGAAGCCGGGGCGCTCTCTCCCGAGGATCCCGCGCGGCGGTTCATTCCCGAGCTGGACCTGTCGGGCGCCGACGTGACCCTCGACCAGCTCCTGCGCCACACGTCGGGACTCGAGGACTCCGACGGCCTGCTGGCGCTGGCGGGGTGGCGGCGCGGAGACGCCGTGCATGACCACGACGTCCTCCGGGTACTCCTCGATCAACGGCACCTGCGGTGGGCGCCGGGCGAGTTCGAGGGATACGGGAACGGTGGATATGCGCTCTTGGCGGAGATCGTGTCACGGATATCGGGCATGACGTTTCCGGCCTACGCGGACTCGGCGGTCTTCCGCCGGCTGGGCATGGCCTCGGCGAGCTTTCCCGGCTCGCCGGACGCGGTGGTCCCCCATCGGGCCCTCCCGTACGTCCGCGGTGCCGACGGGCGCTTCGAGGCGAGCGACGTGGACACCTACCTCGGGGCGGGTGGGCTGGTGGCCACCGTGGACGACATGATGCGGTGGGCGGCCCACCTCCTCCTCCCGGCCATGGACGGGGGAGCCACCGCGCGGATCACCCAGCCGGGGCGCCTCGCCTCCGGGGAGCCCATCTCCTACGGGTGGGGCATCGGCCTGGGCGAGTACCGGGGCCGGCGGACCTGGAGTCACGGCGGGAGCGGCGTGGCCACGGAGTCGTACTTCGAGGTGTTCCCGGACCTGGACTTCGCCGTCGCGGTGGCGTCCGCCTCGCCGGGAATCGTGAACCCGGCGCGGGTCGCGCGCTTGGCCGCCGACCTCGTGCTGCGGGACGAGCTGGAGCCTCCGAGGCAGGCCACGGCCGGTCCGAGGATGATCATGCTGACCGACAGCATGCTCCGGACCCCGCCTGCCGAGTCCGAGGGCGTCCGGGTGCCCGCCGAACGGCTGCGCGGCGCGGCTGGCACCTACCGCTTCGAAGACGGCTCGGTCCTGGTGGTGCGGACGGAGGGAGGGAAGCTCGAGTTCGCCCGCGACGGCTCACCACCCTTCATCCCCCTCTTTCCCATGCCGGACGGGAGCTTCGTCATGATGCCGCTCCGGGACGGATACACGTTCGCCCCTGGTCCCGACGGCGTCGCGGACCGCTTGGAGGTGGTGCGCGCGCGGGAGGGGGCACGCACCAGCCGCGACGTCGGCACCCGGGTCGCGCTCCCTCCCTTCGACGCCGCGTCGGCGGCGCCGTACGTGGGGTGGTACGTCAGCGACGAGCTCCACGCCGTGTACCAGGTCGTCCTGGGTCCCGAGGGACTGGAGTTGCGCCACGCCCGGCACGGGCGGATGCCCCTCATCCCCACGGGCATCGGTGAGGGCTTCGGCGTCGACGGCGATCGCGTGGTGGCCGCCACCTTCAGCCGGGGTCCGGAGGGCGTCGCCACCGGGATGGAGCTGCGAGCCAAGTCCTGGGGTGCGACCTCGTACTTCCGCCGGATCGCTCCGGGCTCGTCCGGCGTTCACCGAGACGCCGGGAACGGAGGTCGGCCATGAGCGTCTGGACACGGGGGCGCGCCTTCCCCCCTACGCCGGCGCGGGCGCTGGTGGCGGCGGCGGTCCTGGCCGCCTGGGCCTGCTCCGACGAGCTGCTCCCGCCGACGCCGCATGCGGTCCGCCTCGAAGCGCTCAGCCCGGTGGATCAGGTCGGGCCGGCCGGTGCCCGGGTCAACGAGCTGCCCGAGGTCCGCGCCGTGGACGCCGACGGCGCACCGGTCGCGGGCGTGGCGGTGACGTTCACGGCCAGTGGTGGCTCCGCGGCCGAGCCGTCCCGGGAGACGACGGGCGAAGACGGCGTGGCGAGGGTGGCCTCGTGGCTTCTGCCCCAGGGCGTGGGCGAGCTCCGCGCCGCGGCGGAGGGTCTCGACCCGGTGATCTTCAGGGCGGAAGGCAAGCCGCGCACCTTCGACCTCACGCTTCGCTGGATCACGGAGCCGTCGATGGAGGGCCGCACCGCCGTGGAAGCCGCGGAGGCCATCATCGAGTCCATCATCTGGGAGGACCTCCCCGACGAGGAGCTGGTGGACACGCCGGTCTGCCCTCGGAGCGGCAGAGGGCCCGCCGCCACCCTCGACGAAGTCGTGGACGACGTTCTCATCCTCGTCACCATCGAGGCCATCGACGGCCTCGGGGGAGCCGGGGCCCAGGGCTACCCGTGCCTGATCCGGGATCCCGGGACGCAGACCATCGTCGGGTTCGTCCGCTTCGACGAAGCCGAGTTCGCCGCCATCGGCCCCGACCTCCGACGCGAGTTCGCGCTGCACGAGATGGTGCACGCCCTCGGCTTCGTCCCCGGCATCCTCAACATCCAGACCCCGAGCGGCTTCGCCCGCTCGTGCCTCGCGCTCCCCTCCTCGGGTCCGCCCAACCAGGTGGTCCAGGACACCCACTTCTCCTGCCCCCATGCCCGCAAGGCGTTCGACCTCATCGGAGGAGCCAGCTACACCGGAGCCAAGGTCCCCCTCGAGAACGGCGCGACCACGGCGCTCACCGCCAACACGCTGAACCACCACTGGCGCAAGACCTCCTTCCGCAACGAGCTGATGACGGGGTGGTTCACGCCGGGGGTGCCCGCGCCGCTGAGCGTGGTCACCGTCGGGGCCCTGGAGGACCTCGACTACGCCGTGAGCTACGCCGGCGCCGAGCCCTTCCTCCTTCTCGGCAACATCGAAACCGCCCCTTCGCTGGTCCCGGCCGGAGCACGGCGACTCGTCGAGCCACCCGTCGTTCCCCCTGCGGCCATCCACCTCTCCCGCCGATAGGCGCCCCATGCTCCCGTCCTCCCGGCCAGCCCTCCTCCGTGCCGCGCTGCTCCTGACGGCCAGCACCGCGATTGCGGCGTGCGTCCCCGGGGAGACCCGGGCACAGAGCGCCGCGTCGCGGGGCTCCGTCGGACTCGTGCTCTCCTTCGACGTCGGAGGCCAGAACATCATCGGTGGCGCCCTCGTGTCCGGCGTGGACGTGCTGGCCCAGGCCCGAAGGGCCGTGGGAACGGTCAGCGTGGGCATCCGGGCCGAGACCTCGTTCGGCCTGGTCGGAGGCATCGCCATCGGCTTCGGGGCCGCGAAGGGAGACCTCCGCCACGAGGACGCCTCGGTCCCCCTCGAGGTCGGCTACCGCAACCGGACGCAGCGCCACTGGGAGCTCATGGTGGGCCAATCGTTCGGTCCGGGACGGGAGACGGATGTGCACCTGTACCTGTCCGAGGTGAGCAGGGACTTCGAGGTGGACGTCGTCGAGAAGGGAGTCCGTTACCAACAGCGCGATGGGCAGGGGCTGCTCCGCTTCGGCGTGGGCCTCGAGCGGAAGCTCTCGCCGCACTTCGGGGTGCGCGGACGGATCGGCACCTCGCGGGCGGACTTCGGCGGACGGGTCACGAACATCGAGCCGAGACGTCTCATCGACGTCATGGTCGGTGGCGTGGTCCATCCATGATGGCGCGCGCCTATCCGGAGATCGTCATGGCGCCGGCGATGTCAGCCGGAAGCGGGTCGCTTCCCGGGCCTCGGGCGTGAACGTGTAGGCGGAGTTGGGACCCAGATGCACGGTGCGCTCGCCCCACATGGACGAAGCCATCACGCAGCCCGCCACCAGCGGCGCGAGCGCCGCGGCGGTGAGGAGCGCCACGAGGCCCCGCTCGCGGGAGGCGAGGGCCCGCCGCGACCGTCGCGGAGACGCCAGCGCGGCGACCCGCTTCACGATGGGGGCGGTTCCGAAGCCCGTGCCGGCCAGGACGGGCGAGGCGAGGGGCGGGTGAGCCGCGTCCACCAGGACGCGCACGTACTGGCGGGGTGACAGGCCTCCTCGGAGGACGGCGTCGTCACACGCGCACTCGGCCGTCAGATCCAGCCGGCGCAGGGCCCACCAGACCAGGGGGTTGTACCAGTGGAGCGCCCGGACGAGAGCGGCGAGCCTCGTGAGCAGGAGGTCACGACGGGCCACGTGCGCGAACTCGTGCTCCACGATGGCCCGACGGGTCCTGGGCGGCGCATGGACGGACGCGGGAGGCAGCAAGAGGGTGGGCCGGAACGCGCCCACCACCGCCGGCCCGGGGATCTCGGGGCTGACTGCGAGCCGCGGCACGGTCCGAAGGCCCAGCCGCCGGGCGGCGGCGAGGGCGTCGGAGCGCCACTCCGGCGCGCGGAGGCGGCGAGCTCGACGAGCCAGACGCTCCGCCAGGTACCAACCCGCGAGGGCGCGGAGGAGCAGGACCGCGCAGGGGACGGCCCACGCCAGGGTCCACCCCATCGACGCGTCCCCGGTGGCGACGGGGGCCGCGGTCCACGACAACGTGGCGCCCCCCGCGGGAGCCAGGTCGCCCCCCGCCTCCCCCAGGCCGACGAGGGCGAACGCCACGGGTGCGGCTGCCAGCGGAGCCAGCCCGGCCACCCAGAGCGCGTGGTGGAATGCCGCGGCCCGATTCCGGAACAGGTACTCCATGAGCGCGACCAGTCCGACGGTCGCCCCGGCCACGCCGGCACTCCACGCCAACTCGATACCCGTCATCGCTCCTCCTCCCCTTCCTCCATTTGGCGCACGATCTCGTCCAGACGTTGCCTCTCCCGCTCGCCGAGCGTCCGCGAGCGCTGGTCCAGCAGCGCGCTCATGGCCTCGGCCACCGAGCCCCCGAAGAACGTGTCCACGAGATGACGGATCGCATTCCTGCGGAGCCCCTCGTCCGCCTGGGTGGGATGGTAGACGAAGCGCGCACCGTCCCGGCGGTGGGCCAGCCACCCCTTCCGCTCGAGGATGCGAAGCGTCGAACGCACGGTCGCGTTGGTGGGCGGGCGGTCCATCTCGGCCCCGACCTGCGCGGCGGTCGCCTCGCCGAGGCGGACGACGATGTCGAACATCTCGCGTTCCCGGGCGCTGAGCCCGGCAAGGGGGTCCTGGGTCATGCTTGACGATAGCCGCTGAATGCGTAAAATTCCACAGTGTGTAAATTTACACATTTTCCCCCGAGAAGAACCCAGGAGCTTGGGGCATTGCCGTGAGATCATCGAAGCGGACGACGCTGGTGAGGCCGAGGGCGGGAGCGAGGTACGCACCCGTCGCGCTGGCCTTCCTGGAGGGGGCGTGGACCACCACCGAGGAGGTGGGTGGCCGCGACGGGTCTCCTGGTCGTGGCCCAGGACCAGGGCGCGCTCCGGGGAATCTGGCAGGGTGAGATGAACGGGGCCCCCGTGGAGGTGGTCACCCTCTCGGTGCGTCGGGGCAGCGGGTGGACCATGGCCCGCGCCGACGGCGCGCGCGACGTCGTCACCTGGTCCGTCCTCGACGACGGGCGCGTCCGCCAGCACTGGACCCAGGGCGGGTCGACCGTGTTCGACGGCTACTACAGGCGCAGGTGAGCCCACGCAGGGCCGGCCCGCTCCCTCACTCCCTCTCCCCCCCGGGGTCGGTCCCCGCGGTCGGCTGGAGCGGCGGGTCCTCACCAGGGTCTCGGAGCAGGCGCAGCACCGAGGGCCGGACGGCGCGATACGTCAGGTACGTACCCGCGAGCAAGCCTCCCGACAGCAGCCCGATGCCGAAGTGCTGCATCCAGGTGAGGGGCCAGAGGGCCGCCCACACGGTATTCAGCGCCGCCTCCACCAGGTTGCTCACGGCCCATTGGATCCACCACCCCAGGTCGAACCACTCCCACCGGCCGACCCGCGCGAAGTCGCCGATGAGGCTCACCGCCTCCAGGTAGAGAAACGTCAGGGCGGCGACGAGTCCGTAGAACCCACCCCCCCGGGACTCCCAGAGCCGGCGGAGGTAGCGTCGGAGCTTCTTGGGGAACACGATCGTGCGGGTGCGGGGTCCGCGGGGAATGGTGAGCTCGTCCTGAGGAAGGTGCAGCGATGGCCAGGATCGGCGTTGCGCGTCTCGTATATCGCGGTTCTTGTGCGCCTTATATATCTCAGATTGAGCCATTTCGCCACATACGAGTCGTATATGGCGCACGTCTTCCCTTGCGCCCGTAGAGCCGATCCCCCATCCTCTACTGAGACGTAAAAGTTGCAATTCCGCACTGAGGAGCCACAATGAGCCATTTAGATCTCGCGGCACGAACGGACGGAGAGATCATGGCGGAGTTGGGCGGCCGGCTCCAGGCCCTGCGCAAGCTCCACGGCCTCAACCAGGAGGAGGCCGCCGCGCAGGCTGCCCTGTCCCGCCGCACGGTGAGCCGCGCGGAGCAGGGCGAGAACCCGCAGCTGGCGACGGTTGTCCGGCTCCTCCGCGTGTACGGCCGGCTGGCCGCCCTCGAGTCCTTCATCCCGGAGCCGTCGGTGAGCCCCATGACGCTGCTGGAGCGCCGCCGCAGGGAGGAGGGACGTGGCTGAGTCGCGGTTCGCCCTCGCCGAGGTGCGCCTCTGGGGGCGCACCGTGGGCGCCGTCACCGAGGACGACGCCGGCCGCATCGTCTTCGAATACGACGCGGAGTTCCGCCGCTCCGGACTCGAGATCTCGCCGCGACACCTCCCCCTGGGCCTCACCGGGCCGGTGAGCTTCGACGAACTCCGTCGCAAGGAGTCCTTCCTGGGGCTGCCCGGGGTCCTGGCCGATGCCCTGCCCGACGCCTTCGGGCGTCAGGTCATCCGGGCCTACTACACGGCCCGTGGCCAGCAGGAGCGGGCGCTGTCCCCCGTGCAGCACCTTCTCTACGTGGGCGAGCGTGCCGTGGGCGCGCTCACCTTCCACCCGGCCGAAGCCGGCGGGCTCGCCGCGGCCGAAGAGCAGGCCCTGGACCTGGCCCGCCTGGTGGCCGATGCCCGGGCCATCGTCCAGGGCGGAGCGCCCTCGGTCGCCGTACCGGAGATCTACCGCATCGGCTCGTCGGCGGGAGGCATGCGGCCCAAGGCCGTGGTGCAGCACGACCCGGCGGACGGCTCCGTGCACTCGGCCTTCGCCGCGCCACGCGCCGGGGCGGTGCAGGCCATCCTCAAGTTCGACGGCGTGGGTCCCGACGCACCCCCCGGCGAGATGGGACGGCCGCAGCCCTACAACCGTGTGGAGGCGGCGTACGCCCTGATGGCCCGCGACGCCGGCGTGGACATGGCCGAGATCGCCATGCTGGAGGCGGGCGGTGGCTACGCCCACCTCCTCATCCCCCGCTTCGACCTCGGAGCCGAAGGTGCGCCCGATGGACGCCTCCACCAGCACACCCTGGGTGGGCTGCTCCACGTGGACTACAACGAGCCCGGCGCCAGCTCGTACGAGGAGTACCTCAGGACCATCCTCGCCCTCGGAATGCCGCAGGCGGCGGTGAACGAGGGGTACCGTCGCGCGGTCTTCAACGTCGTTGCCCGGAACCAGGACGACCACGTGAAGAACCTCTCCTTCCACATGAACTCCGAAGGGCGATGGAGGCTCACGCCGGCCTACGACGTCACCTTCGCCGCCGGGAGCGGGTACACGGCCCGCCACCAGATGAGGCTCGCGGACAAGCTCTCGGGGATCACGCGCGCCGACCTCCTGGAGCTGGGGCGTCGTTTCTCCGTGAGGGATGCGGCGGAGACGGTGGAGCAGGCGCAGTCGGTGGTGGCCGATTGGGCCCGTTACGCGCTTCGGACGGGCGTTCCGCCGGAAACGGTGCGAGCCGTGGGCGAGGCCCTGGAGGCGAGGCGGAAGGAGCTGGCGTAGCTCCGCGGCGGGACAGCGTGGCCACCTCCGGATCCGGTGGTCGCCCCAGGGCATCTCGTCAGCAAGCCGGTTCGGCGCCTACCCCTCTGCCCGGAGGGCGTCCCCGGCGGTGATGCCCAGCACCCGGCGCGTGGGGGCCAGGCAGGAGCCGACGCCCACCAAGGACACGACACCCACCGCTACGCCCAGGGCCACCGCCACCGCCAGGATCGGTGACGAGCCCAGCCCCGCGTCCTGGCGAAGTACGAAGTAGATCCGGCCGGCCAGAGGGAGGCCGAGAACCGCACCGATCCCGATCTGGGTCAGGGAGCGCCGCATGATCGTGAGCACCAGGGCGCGTCGCGACGCGCCGAGGGCGGCGCGGATCCCGATCTCCCGCGTCCGCTCCGAGACCGAGAAGGACATCATGGCGTAGATCCCCGAGGCCGCCAGCACCAGGAGGACAGCCACGAGAACCAGAAGGCCCGCGGCCAGGGCGACGAAGAGGTACCAGTCCCCCTGGTTGATTCGGCTCAGCGCCACCGGCGCATCCACCACCAGCGTGGGGTCGATCTCCTCGGCGAGTTGGCGCACCCGGGGCGCCAGGTCCTCCGGGGCACCGGGGGTGCGGATTCCGAGCTGCACGGGATTGATGGTACCGGGCGCGACCGGGAGGTAGACGGCCTCGCCACCTGCGGGATTCACCATGTTGGAACCCAGGTGCCCCACCACGCCCACGATCTCGATCCACGGCCCGGCCTCGCCGTCCCGTCCGCCGGCGAAGCGCACCCGACGGCCCAGGGTCTCCCCTCCCCCCAGCCGTCGCTCCACGAACACGGTGTTGACGATCGCCACGGTGGCGGGGCCCTGCAGGTCCATCCGGTGGAAGGCCCGGCCCGACAGGATGGGCGTGCCCAGGGCCTCGAGGTAGTCCACGTCCACGCGCGCGACACGGACCCACCGGGGGGCGCCATCATCCCCCTCCACCTCCACGGGCCGGGAGCGATGCTCCATCCGGGGAAGTGCGTCGGCCACCGCTACGCTACGGACGCCGGGCTCGGCCAGGAGCCGCTCCACCAGGGCGCGTTGGGCCGCGGCCAGCCGCTCGGCGATCTCAGAGCCGTGGGTTCCCATCTCGGCGTCCAGAGGATCCACCGGCATCCTGACGCGGACGGCCAGGAACTCCTCGGCCGGGATGCCCGCCAGCGCCTCGGCCGCCGGCCGGTCAGTGAGCCGCTCGGCCGCGGCCAGGGCGAAGCCCACGACGGCAACGGACAGCGCGATATCCACCACCACCAGGACGCCGGTTACCCCGCCGAAGCGGATCCCCGACGCGCCGGCGCCCGTCCTCTGGATTCCCTGCTGGATCTTCCTGCCGGTGATGCGCAGGGCGGGAACCACCCCCGCCACGGTGGCGCTCACGCACGCCAGGCTCAGTGCCCACGCGAGCGTGCGGCCGGTGAGGCGGATGGACAGCCAATAGGGAAGCGCCGACTCTCCCGCGATGGCGGCCAGGTTGATGCGGCCCAGCGCCCAGTCGATGGAGAACACGCCCACGCCGGCGGCCACGACCGCAAGAAGAAGCGTCTCCACGAAGATCTGGGAGAGGATGCGCGCCCGGCTCGCGCCGAGAGCGGTGCGCACGGCGAGCTCGCGGAAGCGGGTGGCGGTTCGGGCGAACACCAGCATGCCCACGTTGCCGCACGCCACCAGGAGCACCACCAGGGCCAGGACCTGGAAGAAGTAGAACCCGGGCTCCGACGTGAACCCTCCCCGGGGGAGCCCGATGAAGGCCAGCCCGTAGGGGACGACCTCGGGTTGGATCCGCGGGTGGGCATCCGCCACGACGTCGACGGGATCCGCGGGTCGGAGCGCGGCCACCTCCGCCTGCGCCTCCTCATCGGTCACACCCTCGGCGAGCCGGCCCAGGACACCCAGGCCCGCACCCCGGGGCGACGCGTCGTCGGTGGCGGCACGGAGGGGGAGCCAGAGCTGTTGTCTGACTGGAAAGAGAAAGCCCTCCGGCATGACGCCCACCACGGTGCGCTGCCCCCGCCCGACGCGGACGGTACGCCCGATGATGCCGGGGTCCGCTCCGAACCGGGCACGCCACAGGTCGAAGCCCAGCACCACCACGTCGGGCGCCGCGGGCGCCTCGTCGGCGGCGTCCAGGGTCCGCCCAAGGAGAGGTCGCCGCCCGAGGATGTCGAACGCCGAGGCCGTGACCCACGCGCCTGCCACCGGTGCCGCCCGTCCGTCGTCCGACGCCACGTTGTACGTCGAGGTACGGAAGGCACCCAGCGACGAGAAGGTGGACAAGGACTCGGACCAGATCCGGAAGTCATCGGTCCCGGGTGACATCACGCCGCGCGTGACGGGGTCCCAGAGCCGGAGCGCCCGTACGCGGTTCCCCGGGTCCTCGGGAATGGGGGCGACGACGGCGTTTGCCAGGTGGATGGGTGCGAGCCCCACGGGGACGCCGATGGCCAGGGCGAAGCCCGATACAAGGGTCAGGACCGGGAACTTCATCCACATCCGCATGCCCAGCTTCACGTCGATCCACGAGAAACGGACCTGGTCGAAGACGCCGAGCCCCCGGGATGTGCGCGCCTGCGCCCGGTGGGCTTCCACGTGGCCGAACTCCAGACGGGCCCGGCGCGCGGCCTCGGGCCGCGGGAGTCCTCCCCGAACGAGATCCTCGGTGCGCATCTCGATGTGGTGGCGGAACTCCTCCAACATCTCCGCCTCCAAGTCCGTGCGCCGGGTCAGGCCGCGGAACAGGGAGCGGATTCGAGCCAGGAGTCCGCGAAGGAGGGAAGGGCGGGGTGCGCTGGACACGTCAACCTTCCTGGGGCCGCGCGTCGAGGGCCATGGCCATGGCCTCGGCCAGGCGCATCCAATCGGCCTCTTCCTCCCCGAACCGGGTGCGTCCCGACGCGGTCAGCCGGTAGAACTTGGCCCGGCGGTTGTTGTCCGACTTGCCCCACTCGCCGCGGATCATCCCCTGGTGCTCCAACCGGTAGAGCGCCGGGTAGAGGGCGCCCTGCTGGATCTCGAGGGCGCCCCCAGTGATCTGCTCGATGCGCTGGAGCACGCCGTACCCGTGGGTCTCTCCCAAGGAGACGGCCTTCAGGATGAGCAGGTCGAGGGTGCCGGGAAGAAGGCTGGCATGGCCGGACATGTGTTCTCCTAAGTGAGTTAGGAAAACCTATCGCACTCTCCTAAGCTGTCAAGGAGAGTGCTCCGGTGGCCGTTGGGGCCCCAAGTCCCGGGGGATGTGCCCGTCCCTCCGCACGGGCGAGAGGACGGCCCTTCAGTGCGTCCACGGGAGTCGGCTTATACTACTTGGCCGCCAAGTGTCCACCGCGAGCGGGCTTCGCCGGGGCGGCGGCGAGCCTTCAACGCAGGAGAACGATGCGAAAGCTGCTTTTCACGCTGGGGTTGTGCCTTCTCGCCTCCGTGCCGCCCCTGTCTGCCCAGAGCGCACGAGAGGGTTTTCAGGCGGTGGCCCAGCGGCGGCTCGGAGACCTCGACGCCCCCGGGATGCCGGGCGTCGCCTATGCGGTCGTCGAGCAGGGCGAGGTCACGGAGGTCGGCGCGACGGGCGTGAAGCGCCTGGGAAGCGATGAGCCCATCGCCCCCGACACACCGTTCCTCATCGGCTCGATCTCGAAGAGCTTCACCGCCCTGGCCGTGATGCAGCTCGCCGAGGCCGGCAAGCTGTCCCTCGACGACCCGATATCACGCCATCTGCCGGCGTTCGCCGACGGGCCCGCAGACGCCATCACGATCCGCCAGCTCCTCAGCCATACGAGCGGGTTCTCCACCTTCCAGGGACTCGCCCTGGGAAGAGGGCCCTCGGCGGAGGAGGACCCGATTGCACGGCGCGCAGCCCAGTTGGCGGCCATGGACCCTGCCTCCCCGCCGGGCGAAGCGTGGGAGTATTCCAATGCGAACTACCAGGTCCTCGGGCGGCTGATCGAAGTGGTCAGCGGGGAGCCGTTCCCCGGCTATGTCGAGGCGCACATCCTGGAGCCCATCGGCATGGACCACAGCTTCGTCTCCGACGGGGAGCGCCATTCCGCCATGGCCACGGGGCACGGGCCCTGGTTCGGGACCAAACGTCCCCTGGAGCGCGGCAGGACGGATCTTGGAACGGCTCCACAGGGCGGGATCGTCGCGAGCGCCAGCGACCTGGCGCGCTACATGCTGGTGATGATGAATGGAGAGACCGACATCGTGAGCGCCGGCGCGAAGGCGGCGATGATGGAGCCGGCCGGCGATGCCTCCCCCTTCTATGGCCTGGGGTGGTTCCTGAATCTGGAGGAGGGTACGGTCTGGCACTCCGGAGCCAGCCCGGGCTTCGAAACGCTGCTGACCATGATGCCGAAGGAGAAGAAGGGCGTGGTCGTGCTGGTGAACGCGGCCAGCGGGATCGGCTTCGGAGAGACGGCCCCGCTACGAGACGGCCTCACCGCCAGCGCCCTGGGTCTCGACTACGACGGCGCACCGAGCCGCTGGGGGCAGAAGGCGACCTTCGTCTCGCTGGCCCTGCTCCCGCTGGTGTTCCTCCTGAGCATCGCATGGGCGTGGCTTCATCGCGCCGCGCTCCGCGCCAAGTCGGGGCCCTTCGGGGTCTTCAGCCTGTGGTTCCCGCTGCTCACGACCCTGGGCGCGGCGTGGGTCCTCGTCTTCCTGGTCCCACGCCTGTTCGGCGTGCCGATGGAGACACTGCGCCTCTTCCAGCCCGATCTTGCGCTTGCCATGATCGCCACCGCCGTCACCGGGGTCCTGTGGGCTCTGTTCCGGCTCGGCGTCGCGTATACGGGAAGGTCCGCGGAGGCCTGAGCGCGCCATCGGCGCGCGGCATCGCGCGACCGCGCTCACGAACCAGGGCGAGGGCTTGGTCGTGACGCTCCTGATCTGGCGTTCGCCATGGGCGAGCCCTCGCTCACGGCGCGGGCCTCGCCGTGGCGCCGGCCGGCCCGTCACAGCGGAAGGAATCGAGGATGGTCTCCAGTTGGATCATGTACTCGTACTTCCGCTTGCCGGGGGCGTAGAGCCACGCGTCGAGCAGGTAGGTTCGACCCTGCTCGCCGCAAGACACCCAGCGGGTGATGAACGGCCCTGCGGCGGGCCAGCCCTGCGCGGGGGGGTTCACCCAGAGCGCCTGGATCTGCAGACCTTCCCATCTCGGCCCCGTCACCCGCCCCGTCTGCATCATGCTCAGGTCCACGTCCTGGGGCTCCCGGTACGAAGCCGCGAGGTTGGCGCGCCACGCCAGAACTGCGCCCGTTTCCGGGCTCCCTCCGGAGCTCGCAGAGCGCCAGGTAATCGTCACCTGCCGGATGAGTTCGGACGGATCCGGGTTGTCGTTGCGGAAGGTGTAGGTCGAGTCCCCACGCTCCCAGTCGTAGACGTTCGGTACAATCACGCTGAAGCCCGCCGTTCTCACGAGCGTGTCGGCAAGCGCGGAGTCGGGGCCGGTGAGGAACATCCGATAGACCGCGTACTGCCGGAATTGGGCGTCGAGCATGCGGTGGATGTCAGGCAGATAGGCCGTCACCGTCTCTACCTCCCGGCCGGGCTCGGAGAGAACGATGACGGCTTGTTGCCCGCTCCCCCATACATCGTAGGCCCGATAGAGCCCGGGATCCGTGAACGGAACCGGCAAGGCATCGAGCGCCGGCTGGATCCAGGCTTCGTCGCCCGTCCCGACCCGCAGCAGCTGCCGAAGGCGGCGGAGGTCCCGCCAGGCGGGACCCGACGGGTCCTGGTAGGTGACCGTGAAGGTCCGCTCGTCACGGACCGTCAGGACCGTGGGTTCGAGCCCTCGGTTCAGGTCGTCCCCGACGCTCGCCCAGACGTCAGGCGCCATCACGGCGATGATGCTCGTAACGTCACCGTAAGCCGGAAGGGTCTGGTCGCACCCGGAAAGGGCCCCGAGGGGCAAGAGGGCGCATGCGCCGAGCCAGGGTGTCCTCATGTCTGGCCTCCCCTCCGCAGCTCGGCGAGCGCCGCTACACTGTCCGCAACGCGCTCGGCCGCGCGCCGCCCCTCATCGATCCCCTCCTTCGCCCGATGAAAGTCGAGCAGCCGTAGATGCGCCAGCCGAGGTGTCACGAGCACGTCGGGTGGGTCTCCGGCCATGCGGCTCCGCCCGATCCTCACGTGTACGATGTCCATGGTGCCCGCCAGCACGTCCACCAGGGACGGCATGGCAGGCTCCTTGCCGGCCTTCCTCGTCGCGACCCCTGGCACCCGGCTTCGCAGCTTGCCCCTCAGGCCTGGCGCCCTCTCCGCCGAGCCGCCGGGCGCCGGATGGGGCCGAAAACGCCGGCCCAGGACATCGGACCCCAGATCGACGGCGATCACGACGTCCGCACCCATGGCGCGCGCGACGGACACCGGAACAGGGTTGACGAGTCCCCCGTCGACGAGGAACGAGTCCTCCCGAGGCACAGGAGCGAACAACCCAGGCAAGGCGATCGAAGCGTGGACTGCGTCGAGGACTGAGCCCCGTCGAAGCCAGACCTCCGCACCCGTGTTGAGAGAAGTCGCGACTGCTGCGAAGGGTGTCCTCAACTCCTCGATCAGGAGCCCTTGGAAGTCGCGGCGAAGGAAGTCCATCAGGCGCGCTCCCTTGACTACGCCGCCGCTCAGCGACAGGTCGAAGAAGCCCACCACGTCCCCGACTCCCAACCCGGTCACCCAGTCCTCGAGCCGATCGATCTCACCCGCGGCATACGCCGCGCCGACGAGGGCTCCTATCGACGTCCCACAGATGACGTCCGGACGAATGCCCGCTTCCTCAAGCACGCGGATGACGCCGATGTGTGCCCATCCTCTCGCCGATCCGCTTCCGAGAGCGAGCCCCACCCGAGGCCGCCGTGTTCCGTTCATGATGCTCCTCCTTCCTCCTTGGAGCTCAGTTCTTGGTATGCTCGCTCCGCGCACTCGGGCGACACGTGGCCCTCTGGTCAGAGACGAAGGACGATCACCCACAGTGCCATCGTACCCAGGGCCACGCTGGGAATGGCGGCTCCGAACTCCCCGCGGCGCATGTGCGTGACCCACGCGCCCAGCATCATCAGGAAAAGCCCACCAGCGGCCAGTGGGGTGAGGAAGACGAGAACTCCGGTGAGCGTCGGAATCACGAGCCCTACGGCACCGAGGACCTCCAGCGCCCCTATGGTGCGCATCTGCCAGGTCCCGAATTCGTCCAGCCAGGCCATGCTCCCGCCCCTGACCCGCAAGTCCTCCCTCGTCTTCACGAGCTTCCGTATGCCCGAACCCGCAAACGTGATGGCGAGCAGCCCCTGTAGAATCCACGCCACGTTCACTCGTCCCCCTTTTCCCCCAGTTGAGCAGGGCGCCTGTGCCAGCGGACTCGTCGCACGGGGATCCTGCTGGGCCTTGCCCCCTGGCCTCCAGTGCAGACGCGCGACGGCAGCCTCCGTGACTCCGACGTCTCCGGCTCTCCGTAACCCAACGATGCGTCGCCCATGTCACGCTAGTGGTTCGGAGAGACCGCCCGCGGCCAGCACCTGCTCCGCACACTCGGCGCAGATCCCGTGGCTCACAGAAGACTGCCGCCGTTCTCCCAGCTCGCGGTCCGCCGCGCTTCTCCAGGTGCCGCACCAGCCGCACCGCACGGGTGCGACCGACCCGCCGACGTCGCTTGGGCGTGTGCGTTCGGGTGCGGCGCTCATGACAAAGCCACCGTTCGCGGTTCGCCCCGCGAGTCCGCCGAGTACGTCGTCTGGACGGTCATCACCGGGCACGGTCCCTGCTTCAGTACCTGGCGGGCCGTCGAACCGAAGACCACCCGCTCCAGAGAGCTTCGGGCGCGTACGGGCATCACGACCAGGTCGGCCCGAGTCGCCGTGGCGTACTGGACGATCTGCTCATGGGCTCTTCCCTCTCGCACGACGGGCACGACCGTCGTAGCCACCGACGGGTACGCAGAGACCATGCCGCCGAGCCGCCTGGCGGCGGTCGCAGTCAGTCGATGGGGGCGGCGTGCGTGCCTTCCCCTCTCCACCACGTGGAGAAGGGTGACCTCGGCACCGTACTCCTCGGCCACCTTGAGCGCGTATCGAAGTGCCCCCGTAGCCGGACCTCCGAGATCCGTGGGGAAGACCACCCGGCGCAACCGTATCGTGCCATCCATGGCGCGCGTGTCCGCAGCGATCCCGTGGCGGATCCTCCTCACCACCACCGGGCACGGCGCCCCGCGCGCCACCTTGTCGCTTACCGACCCGCGCCCCTTACTCGTCATTACGATGAGGTCCACTCCCTCCCTGCGAGCCAGGGAGCGAATCGAGTCGACCACCAGACCGTCCGACATGATCCATCGCACGTCTTCGTCCGTGCTGTCGCTCGACTCGGCGAGCGCCCGAAGGGCTCCGCGAGCAGCCTCCCGCGAACTCACGTAGCGGTCGGCCAGGTACGTCGAAGGGGCGTAGCACTCGAAGGGCATGGGCTGGAACTGGAATACGTGTTGCACGTACAGCGTTGCCCGGTGCCGCCGCGCGAGAGTCCGCGCCGTCGCAAGTGCGTCCAGGGACATCTTCGAGAAGTCAACCGGGCACAGGATCCTGTCGATGCGCATCATGACGTCTTCCCTACGGCAGCAGGACGCCGCGGCCATCTCCCCCGCGAGCGACGTGATCGAAGACGGCCGCAGCATTGTCGAACGGTTGGGCGAGGCCTACTGGCAGAGCGAAGCTCCCCTCTCCGACGCCCCGCTCGAGGACATCGAGCGCCGCCCGCTGGGGCCCGAACAAGACCCATGAGTAGCTCGCGGCGGCACTACGAGCCCTCGTCGCCGCCCTCATCGCCCTCCAAGTACGGAGGTTTTCGGCGGCACCTCTTCCCCACCCGAGCGCATCGAGGTTGGCAAGCAAGGGGTGCACGGTCGTGGCGTATCCCAGAGCCGAGGTGCCGAGCTTTGAGACAAGCGTGGGCTCGGACGCCCAGGAGCCGAAGTTCAGGACCACATCAAAGCCGGACGGCAGCCCTGCAACCTCCGGCGTGCCCCTTTCCACGACGCTGTTGGCCCCGAGGGAGAGGGCCTCGCCGGCTCGCTCAGGGTCGCAGACGGCCGTCGTGTCGCACTGCCATCCGCGGAGGAGTTGGAGTGCCAGCCGACCGAGCCCGCCTGACGCTCCGCTCACGAGTACCCGGCGCGACGCGGCGTTCTCGGGGCCAAGGCCAGCCGCCCGCACGGCGAGCCACATGGTGGTGAAGGAGTACGGCAGCGTGGCCAGGCCGGCGGGTGCCAAACCCGCCGGGGCGGGCATGAGATGGTCCTCCCTCGCGAGTATGTGCGTCGCATGCGCGCCGCCCCCCGGCCCCGTGGGTACAAGCCCGAACACCGCCTGCCCAGGTCGCAGGCGACGGATGCCCGTCCCTACCTCCTCGACGATGCCCGCAACGTCGTTGCCGAGAACCAGCGGAAAGCGCGAGGCGCCCTTCAGGCGCAGCAACCGCCTCCCGTAGCCCCCGGCACGCCTGACGTCGATTGGGTTGACCGAGGTCGCCTGCACACGGACCAGTACCTGTCCGGCACCCGCCTTGGGCTGGGGCACCGAACGCAACGCCAGGTTGGGCGGCACAGACGGCGTGAGGGCGATCAGTTCCCGCCTCATTGTCTCTCTTCCTGGTCCAGCAGGGTCCGTGGTAGGGCGGTCGAGGAAGCCACGTCGTCGACTCCTCGGCCGTGGGAGGAACGATGACGACGCGGGGGCCTCCTTCTCATGGCACCCGACGCCACGGGAATGACAACCCGCGCCACCCTTGTAGTACTCCCTGACTCGGCTATCTTGGATCCCCGCCTCTGCGGCGTGCCGGCGTACTTCAAGAGGAGACCGGGTGCCGACCCAGCCTCGCCCCCGTCGTTTTGCGCCCGCAGCGGAAACGGTGCTGGCTCAGCTCGTCGCCAACGTCGTTGAACTCGCGGTGCGTGAGGGAGTCCGCCGAGACCTCATGGCGGAGGCCGCGGGACTCCAAGGCGTGGATCTCACCGACGCCAACGCGCGGGTGCCCTATGCGCACCTGGTGGCGGTATGGCAAGTCGTCGCACGCGCGATCCACGACCCCGACGTGGGGCTGCGGTGGGCTTCCGCCGGACAGCCCCGCGATCTGGGACTCCTCGGGTACGTCATGAGCTTCAGCGGCACCCTTGGCGTCGCCCTCGCTCGTGCTCACCGGTATTGTCGGCTCGTCCACGGCGCCCTCGACGTGCAGCTCCACCCCGTACGCGACAGCCGCGTGGCCGTGACGTTGGCCGAGTCTGCCGTCGGTCGCTCTATGGAGGACTTCCGCCTCGGCCTCTTGGTGACCCTCTGCCGTCAGCTCACCCGCTCGGACTTCTCACCAGTCGAGGTCTCGTTTCGATATCCGAAACCTCCTGGCACGCTCGCCCACAGCAAGCTCTTCGGCTGTGAGCTCCACTTTGGGCGGCGTCTCTCCCAGGTGGTGTTCGCGGAGCGCGATCTCGGACGTGCCATCCCCCGCGGCGATGAGTCCCTGGCGGGATACCTCAGCGCGCAAGCAGACGCGCTGCTCCGCTCCCTGGTGGGTGGCACCACCACCCGTGATCGAGTTCGGGCCGTAGTGTGGAACGCGCTCTCCGGAGGCAAGCCCACGCTCGATCACGTCGCCGAAGCCCTTGGTCTGGCCCCGCGCACGCTCCAGCGGCGTCTCGCCGAAGAGGGCACCAGCGTCCATAAGGAGATCGAGGACGTGCAGAAGTCGGTGGCGCTTGCCGTCCTGCGAGACCGGCACCTGCCCGTCGAGGAGGTCGCGTTCCTCCTCGGCTATGAAGAGCCCAGCACCTTCTTTCGCGCGTTCAAGCGCTGGACCGGGACGACGCCCCAACAGTATCGCAGGACGCTCTGACTGACGAGGCCGCGCCCGTGCGCCGCCCGCGATCCGCCCCCCGGCCACCGTTTGGCGCCTCCTGCCAGTCTCGCGGCGCGTCTCGCCATAAACGGGAGCGCCGCTCTCCGCGATCTTCGTCCCATGGGCACCAAGCGACGGAGACGGCGTGGCCCCGCAATGCAGCGGCGGGAGAATGACCTTCGAGACGGCATACTGGACGCCGCACGTCACATCTTCGCGCAGGGCGGCCATGAGGCCATGTCAATGCGCGCGATCGCCAGGCACATCGGGTACAGCGCCACCGCCATCTACCAACACTTCGAGAGCAAGGAGCATCTGCTCCACGAGGTCTGCGTTCGCGACTTCCGCGGGCTCTCCACCGCGTTCCTGCTCCACGTTGCCTCGGTGAGCGACCCCTTGGAGCGGCTGCGCCGCATGGGTCGCTCCTACCTGGACTTCGCCGTGCGGCACCCCCGGCAGTACGCCTTCCTGTTCATGACGCTCCGGCCACCACACTCACTGGGAGCGGGCGCCGTCGACAGCGCCCCGGTGGATGACGCATACCTCCTCCTGTTCACCACGATTGGTGAAGCGGCTGCACAGGACCGATTTCGGCCGGACCTCGGAGATCCCGAACGGCTGGCGCGTCTGTTCTGGGGCTCCCTCCATGGGCTCGCCGCGCTCCATGTCGCAAGACCGCATCGCGACTGGTTGGACGGGGGCGACATCGTGTCGCTCTCCGAAACCGCAATCGACGTCATGCTTCGGGGCACCGTCCGATGAGGAACCCTCGACCGGCCTGGCTCCAACGCCTCCAATGCCCCAAGGCGCTCCGCCGGCTGCGCCGCCGCGCGGCCGTCACGGACTCGGCTGCCGACGATGGTCGCCTCCTGGAAGCCATCGTCGAGCATCTGCCCGCGATGGTCTTCGTGAAGGAGGCGAAGTCGCTCCGTTTCGTGCTCTTCAACCGCGAGGGCGAGGAATTGCTGGGAATCCCCCGCAGCGCATTCCTCGGACGCACGGACTACGACCTCTTCCCGGCGCAGCAGGCGGATTTCTTCACCCAAAAGGACCGGGAGGCACTTGAGGCGCATGCGCCGCTGGAGATCGCGGAGGAGGAGATTCTCAGCCCTGCCATGGGCCTCAGGATCCTGCGAACCAGAAAAGTCGCCATCCGGGACGAGGCAGGCATGCCCCAGTATCTGCTGGGGATCTCCGTGGACATCACCGAGCTCAAGAAGGGAGAGAGCGGGAGGCGGGAGGCCGAGGATGCACTGGCCCAGAGGGAGGCGCACTACCGCTCACTGCTCGAGTACGCCACCGACATCGTCGTCGTGGTCGATGTCACGGGGGTCATCGTCTTTGCGGGGCCGTCGTCCGGACGCATCCTCGGGTACACGGTGGAGGAACTCCGCGGCAGCGACATCTTCTCCGCCATTCACGACGACGACAAAAGCAAGGTGCGGCGGGCCTTTCACCGCGCGCTGGAGGATCACACCGACCGTCCCACCGTCGAGTACCGCCTGCGAGACAAGGCTGGCCGCTGGAGGATCCTGGAGTCTACCGCGACCAACGCCCTGGCGAATCCCGCAGTAGCGGGAGTGGTCGTGAATAGCCGCGACATCACGGAGCGGGTCGACCTCCAGAATCGGTATCTCCACGCGCAGAGGATGGAGGCATTGGGTAACCTCGCCGGCGGAGTCGCGCATGACTTCAACAACCTCCTGTCCGTCATCATGCTCAGCGCTTCGGTCCTTCTCGAGGACATGAGTGACTCGGACCCGACTCGTCCGGACGTGTCGGCAATCGCCACGGCGGCCGAGAGCGCGGCCGCCCTCACGCGCCAACTCCTGGCTTTCAGTCGACGTCAGGTGCTTCAGCCCGGCCTGGTGGACCTCTCTCTTGCCGTGCGCGAGCTGGAGCCTCTGATCCGGCGGATCCTGGGTGAGGACGTGGTGCTTGAGACCGCCCTGCACGACGGCGTCCCCGCGCCGCACGTGTTCTTCGATCGAGGGCAGCTCGAACAGGTGCTCGTGAACCTCAGCGTCAATGCGCGGCATGCCATGCCGACGGGAGGCACCCTGACCATCCGGGTGCGCGTCGACGCCGACGAGGTACACCTGGAGGTCGCGGACGATGGGGTGGGCATGTCGGAGGAGACCCGCGCGCGTGCCTTCGAGCCCTTCTTCACGACAAAGGCCACGGGCACGGGGCTCGGGCTGGCAACGGTCTACGGAATCGTTCAGCAGAGCAAGGGCCGCATCACCCTGGACTCAGAGCCAGGCGAGGGCACCGTGTTTCGGATCTGCCTGCCACGGGCGGAGGGGGGCGTCTCGCGCGCAAGGCCAACCACGGAGGACATTCCTCGCGCCCTCCCCGGGGAGACCATCCTCGTCGTCGACGATCGGACCGACGTACGCGCGGCCCTTCGCCGACTCCTTTCTCGAATCGGGTACGAAGTCCTCCTGGCGATCGATGGCGAGGACGGCATGCAGGTGGTGACGGGGTCGCATCGAGTCGATCTCGTGCTCGCCGACGTTGTCATGCCGAGGATGCGAGGCACGGAACTCGCCTTCCGCGTGCAGGAGGTGCGCCCGGGCCTTCCCGTGATCCTGATGACGGGCTATACCGATTCCGAAAAGGGGATCGAACTGCCCCGGACAGCGACGGTGCTCACCAAGCCCCTGGCGCTCGGGCCACTTGCCCGCTCGCTGCGGCAGGCGATCGACGGGCACCGCACCCGACGGCCGGCCTGGCCGAAGGACCCGAAGTGAGGTACGCGCCCTTGGCAGTCGCGATTTGCATGGTCGCGCATCAGGGTCCCGGCCGCTCTGCCGCTCAGGCTCCGCCTCGGCAGGTGGAGTCCGCCGTCGAGCAGTACCTCCGCCGTATCGGCCTCCGGACAACGCAGCTCGACAGCGTCGCCCGGGGCCAGGTCGTCGTCCACTCGCTTCCCGGCGGGACGGATCGTGACGTCGCGGTCGTAGGAGTCGTCCGCGTCACCGATGACTCAGAGGTCGTGCGCACCCGGGCGCTTGACGTCCAGGGCCTTCTCGCCGCCAGCGGGAAACGGTTCGGGTTGCTGTCCGACCCGGCGACCGACGCGGACGTGCTTGGCGCCTCGCTCGACGATTCCGAGTACCAGAGTCTGCGCGACTGCCATCCCGGCGACTGCGACTTCAAGCTCCCGGCCGAGGCCATGCGGTCCTTCCTGGACCGCGTCGACTGGTCGGGACCGACCGCCAAGGCGCAGGCGGACAGTCTGGTGCGCGCCGGACTACTGCGACTGGCGGCCGACTACCGGGCACGCGGCAACGCAGCCACCCCGCCCTTCGATGACCTGCGCGGGGTGCGCTCCGGGGAGGTCTTTGAGGCTCTGCTCGACGACTCGCCCCTTGTCTACGAATACGCGCCGGAGCTTCAGCGGTACCTCGTTACGTATCCGTCCAGACGTCCCCAGGGAGTGCGAGAGCTCCTGTACTGGTCGGAGGACCGCCTGCCCCGCCTCCGTCCGCTCCTCACCCTCAATCACGTTGTGATCTACTCGCCGTCCCCGAGCACCGCCCTGTTGGCACGAAAGCAGCTATACGCCAGCCACTACCTGGAGGGCGCGTTCGAGCTGCTCGCGGTGGTGGACACGAGGGCGGGCGCAGACTCCGGGGCGACGTACCTCCTGGCGTTGCGTCGCTTCCGCTTCGACAACCTCCCGGGCGGCCCCGCGAACGTCCGGGGTCGGGTGTTGAGTCAACTGGTGGAGGCGACTCGCGCCGACCTGTTGCGACTCGCCGACGGCTCGCGGCCGCCACCGAGCTAACCCAAAGCACACGAGAGCCTCACGACCCTCGGGTTGGACCGAGGGAGGATCCCCAATGGACAAGGAACGCAGGGACTTGCATACATCCGGGCCGACGGATCGCGGCCTCGCGAATGGCGACCTCGTGGGTCGCGTCAAGCCGCCGCAGCTCCCGCGACGGGCCTGGCTTACGTTCTTGGCCGTCCTCGCGGCCAACTTCCTCATGACGCGCCTGTTGTTCCCGGGCCCGGAGGTCCGCACGGTACCCTACACTGTGTTCAAGGCCGAGGCAGTCAGGGGAAATGTCGCCACGGTCTTCAGCCAAGGCGAGCGCCTCACGGGCCGGTTCCGGTCTCCCGTGGTCCAGCCGATGGGATCCTTGCACCCGCCCGGTGCTCGCTCGGACTCTATCGCGGACTTCACCACGACGCTTCCGTCCTTCCTCGATCCCGGGCTCGAGGCGCTGCTCGTCGAGCACGGAACGGAGATCCGTGCGAAGCCCATCAGCGAGCGGAACCCGTGGCTGAATCTCTCGTACAGCTTCGGGCCCTCGCTCCTCCTCATCGGCGTCTACGTGTGGCTGTACCGGCGCGCCGCCCGACAGGGCGGGGGTCGCGTGAGCGGCCTCTTCGGCGTACGAACGAGCACGGCGCGTCGTTTCGAACCGACCGAGGGCGGTCGCATCACCTTCGCCGACGTCGCCGGCATCGACGAGGCCGAGGGCGAGTTGGTCGAGATCGTCGACTTCTTACGAACGCCGCAGAAGTACACGCGCCTGGGCGGCACCGCGCCGAAAGGCGTGCTCCTGGTCGGCTCACCCGGCACAGGAAAGACCCTCCTGGCCAGGGCAGTCGCGGGGGAGGCAGGCGTGCCGTTCTTCTCCATGAGCGGCTCGGAGTTCGTCGAGATGATCGTGGGCGTCGGGGCGGCCCGCGTCCGCGATCTGTTCAAGCAGGCACGAGAGAGCGCGCCGGCCATCATCTTCATCGACGAGCTGGATTCCATTGGTCGGGCACGAGGGATGGTCGCGCTCGGCGGGGGAAGCGAGCAGGAGCAGACGCTCAACCAGATCCTCACGGAGATGGACGGCTTCTCGGGACGCGAGGGAATCATCGTCCTCGCCGCCACCAATCAGCCCGACGTCCTCGACCGGGCATTGCTGAGAGCCGGTCGCTTCGACCGGCGCGTCGTCGTCAATCCGCCGGACCGGAGCGGGCGCGAGGCCATCCTCGAGGTCCACACGAAGCGCACACCACTGGCCTCGGATGTCAGTCTGGGCGAGATCGCCGCCGCCACGACCGGACTCGTGGGGGCCGACCTGCGCAACCTGGTGAACGAAGCGGCGCTCCGCGCGGCGCGCCGCGACGACGACGCGGTGCGCCAGCGGGACTTCCTGGACGCCCTGGAGCGGATCGTGCTCGGCCCCGAGCGCCCGCTGCTGCTCAGCCCGGACGAACGCGAGCGGATCGCCTACCATGAGGGCGGCCACGCGATTCTCGGGCTGGTGGTCCCGGGTGCCGACCCGGTTCACCGCGTCACCATCGTCCCCCGCGGACAGGCGCTGGGCGTGACGTACCAGCGCCCGGAAGCCGATCGGTACAACTACCCGGAGTCGTATCTCCGCGCCCGGATCATCGGCGCCCTCGGCGGCCGGGCGGCCGAAGAGGTGGTCTACGGCACCAGGACGACCGGAGCTGAGAACGACATCGAGCAGGCCACCGAGCTTGCGCGCAGGATGGTCACGCGGTGGGGTATGAGCGATAGCCTCGGCATGGTGCAGCTAGCTCCCCGGGAGAACTCGTTTCTCGGTTCGCCGAGCGGTCATCAGGGGAGCCATGCGGTCAGTGAGGAGACCGCGCGGCTCATCGACGAAGAAGTGCGCCGCATCATCACCGACTGCCATCAGACGGCTCTCCGGCTTCTCCAGGAGCACCGGGTCGCATTGGACAAGCTCGCGGCAGCGCTGCTGGGGCGCGAGACACTCGACGAGGAGGAGATCCTCGCGGTGACGGCGCTGAAGTCGGCTGCGCGGGCCCATCTGTGACTGACCGGATGCGCCCCCCTCCCCCCCGCGCCTGCGGTCCTTGCTCCGCCTGCTGCCGCGCGATGAGCGTCCACGAACTGCGGAAGAGCCCCTGGCAGGCCTGCCGGCACCTCGGTGCGTCGGGGTGTGGGATCTACGACCGGCGTCCCGCGTCGTGCAGGACCTTCGAGTGCCAGTGGCTGCGAGGTGTGCTCGAGATGGACGGCGCCGTCGATGCCGACCTCCGACCGGACGCTTGCGGAGTGATCTTCGACTACCAACCGGGGACGGCCTTCGGCGACCTCTACACCGCGTGGGAGGTCGAGCCCGGCGCCGCGGACCGAGCCCCCGCCAGGGATGTCATCGCGGGACTCTCGGAGCGCTTCCCGGTCATGATCGTGTCATTCGACCCGGACGGCGAGGACGGAGCGTCCCGGCGCAGGTTCGCAGGCCCACGACGCGGGTGACCTCCTCCTGCGACGGGGGCCGTCTCAGCCAGCATCGGCCTTGCCCGCCGCGGATCGGCCGCCCAGGGCCCGTCGCCAGCCGGCTCAATCCCGAGCGGCCGTTCGGGTGCCCCGCGCGATCCACGATCCTCGGATCGAAGCTCCTTCGGGGAGCCAGGAACGGACTCGACCCGCCCGCCACATGCTCACGATGACGGACGGTGACTCCGACATCCTCACCGCCGCGGAGAGGCCCGGGTGCTGGAGCCGGCGAGTGGGGCCTCTCCCTTCCATGGACTCGGGTGGTTCCTGGACCGTGACCGGCGCCGACGAGCAGGAGAGGATCATCGCGTCGTACGCACGCGCAGCGGGCTTGCGGCCCCATCGACGAAGCGACGCGGCGACCCGACCGAACGCCCGCGCGGCGCCGGCGTCGAGGGGAAGGGGTCTGGGTTATGGCCGTGATCAACGGTTCCAGGGGGCAGAGCTCCGGGTTGTCGATACCGGGCAGGTTGAGCAGCGTGCTCGTATCCAACACGCCCCGCTCGGATCGGCGCGAGGCCGTCACACGTCAGCCAGCGGGAATCGAGTCGATGTCGGACCGGAGTGCCCGGGGGTCGACGTGGGGGAGGAGCGCCCGCCCCCCGTGGTTTCGCAGCACCCCGAATGGTCACCTTGCTCATGCAGGTAGTGGATCACGCGCGTGATACATGCCCGCAAGGCGGACCCGTACCGGCCGGAGGGGCCGCCGGGCATCCACTCGCCGTCGGCCGCGGCTTTCGCCGGCCCCCGCCGTCTCGGAAACCAGGGCGTCCTCGTCCGACAGGGGCGACACCGGCTGCGGGCCCCTCCAGCCATGTCCGCGCCCCGGAAACCGGGCGACGCTGAAGGATGGGCGTCCTCCACCCGGACATGCGGATCCTGGAGATCGCCGCGCGGCAGCACGGCGTCGTCGGACGCGAACAGCTCCGGGCGGCGGGGCTGTCGCGGGGCGCCATCGAGCACCGGCTCCGGATCGGCACCCTTCGGCCCTTGCACCGGGGTGTGTACGGGACGGGACCCACCACGCCGAAGTACCAGGCCGAGGCCGCCGCGCTGCTCGCCTGCGGTGACCAGGCCGTCCTCACGCACCAGACGGCAGCCGGGATCCTTCGCATCGTGCCCGAGCCCCGGCCCGGGGAGCCGGTCCATGTGTCGGGCCCGCGCACCCTGCGGGGTCCGCGGTCCGGTGTCCGACTCCACCGTGTCGGGCGGCTCCCCGCCGATGAGGTCGAGGGACGACGCGGGCTGGCCGTGTCCACGGGCCCGCGGACCATCCTGGACCTCGCCGCCTGTCTCGGCCCATACGACCTCGAGCGCGCCCTGGCTCAGGCCGAACGGCAGGAACTCGTCACGCTCGACCAGGTCCGGGCCGTCGCCCGGCGCTATCCCGGTCGCCCGGGTCGCGGTAGGCTACAGGCACTCCTCGACGACATCGCGGCACCGGAGCTGACCCGCTCTCAGCCCGAGGCCCTGCTCCTGAAGAGGCTGCGGAGGGCGGGGGTTCCACAGCCCACCGCCAACGCCAGGATCCACGGGATCGAGGTCGACCTGCTGTTTCCGGACTACCGGCTCGCCGTCGAGATCGACGGCTATGCGTTCCACCGCCAGCGACCGGCCTTCGAGGAGGATCGCAGCCGCGCGGCCGCCCTCGCCGCCCGGGGGATCATGGTCCTCCGCTTCACCCCGCGACAGCTCACCAGGGAGCCCGACAAGGTGCTCGCGCGTCTGTGCCTGGCTCTGGGGGCCCGGACGCCCAAGGGGTGACCGCCTCGGGCATGGGCGCCCTGGCGGGGGGGGCAGCGGTGGGCCCATGGGACCCCGTCTCACCACCGTGCCGGGGCCGTTTGTCGGCGCGCCACCACGGTCTTCGCAGCCGCCGATCGCCGGCCCCGGAGCCTTGGCTGCGCACACCATCGCTATCGCGGCGCTTGCCGCCGTGGACCGACGCCGCCGGGTCCTTGGCTGCGAGCACCATAGTAGTCATGGGGATCGCCGCCAGCCGCTCGGCCCCAGACCGTCACTGGCTGCGAGGGCCGCGCGCGGCGCCCCCGCTGCCGAGCGGCTCGCGGCCGGAGGCCCCCCGGTGGCTAGACGCGTGTGGCCCCGACGCGCCCCAACGCCCACGCCGCCGTCTCCGCCACCACCCGGTCCTCGTCCTCCAGCGCCCCCACCAGCACCCCCATGGCCTCGGCGTCGGGAACGTCGAGTCCGGCCAGCCGGTTCCCCAGCGCAACGGCCACGTTGCGCAGGAAGCCGGCGTACCCGGCCCGCCGCAGGGCCGACCCGCGCGTGTACGCGTCCCACTCGTCCTGGCCCATCCGCATGAGGTCGACGAGGGCGGGACCGTCGGTGGTGGGGATGACCGCCTCGGTGAGCGGGTCTTCGCCCCACGACGTTTCCGCGGAAACGCCCTCGCCGCCGTCCCGGTCCCACACCGCGTCCCACGCCTCCCGGGGCGCGTAGGCGCGCTCCGCGGCCACCTGGGCAAAGCGCTCGTTCCAGGGGCACACCTCCTGGCAGACGTCGCACCCGTAGATCCGATTCCCCATGGCCGGCCGCAGCCCCGCGGGGATCGCCCCCCGGTGCTCGATGGTGAGGTACGAGATGCAGAGGTTGGCGTCGAGGACGGGCGCGCCGTGCTCGTCGCGCCCCAGGAGCGCGCCGGTGGGGCATGCGTCCAGGCACGCCGTGCACGAGCCGCAGAAGTCGGCGGTGAAGGGCTCGTCGGGCGCCAGCTCCACGTCGGTGAGGAGCACGCCCAGGAAGAAGTACGATCCCTTCCGGGGGTGGATGAGCATGGTGTTCTTCCCGAACCACCCGAGGCCGGCTCGTCGGGCCAGCTCGCGCTCCAGGATGGGCCCCGTGTCCACGTAGGCGCGCCAAGCGACGGCTCCGGACGCTTCCGCCGACGCACCCGGCCCCGATGCCGCGGCGACCTCCTGCTCCAGCCACCTCCCCAGGGTGGTGAGCCTCTTCTTCACCACCTTGTGGTAGTCGCGCCCCCGGGCGTAGCGGGCGATGACGCCCCGGGACGAGTCGTCGGGGACGCCCTCCGGGTCCTCCTGGAAGTACTCGTGCCCCACCACCACCACGCTCCGCACCCCCGCCAGGGTCTTCTCAAGCGCCTCCCTCCGCGCCACCGCGTCGGGGCGGGCCAGGTACGCCATCTCGCCGTGGCGGCCCGCGGCGAGCCAGTCGCGGTACGCGTCCATGTGCCACGACGCGTCGGGCGTGGTGACCCCCACCAGGTCGAAGCCCAGCTCCAGGGCCCGGGCGCGCACCCTGTCCGCAAGCGCGGCGGCGCCGGGGGCCTCCGCGCCCCCCGGCGCCGCCTTCCCCACACCGTCACCCACGCGACGCGCGTCCCGCCACTCAGATGCCTCCGTCCGCGATGATGGTCATCCCCTTGGAGCGAAGCATCTGGTTCAGGGCCGCAAGGTCGGAGCGGAGGAGCGCGTCCAGCGCGTCGACATGGTCGGAGACCTGCGCGTTCAGGATGCCCTGGACCTCCACCTGCTGGTCCGTGGGGCGGAAGTCGCCGCCGGCGAGGCCGCCCGCCAGGTAGCCGATCTTGCCCAGCGTCCGGGCCTCGAAGCGGATGCCGTCCTGCCCCTGCCCGGTGAGGCGCAGGTCCACCAGCTCCATCTCCACCTCCACGAGCTTGGCCTCCAGCGCCGCCGCCGCCGACTTCACCTCGGCGTCGTCGGTGAAGCGTCCCAGCGTCTGGAGCTGGACGCGCACCGCCTCGATGCGGTGCACGGCCTCGCCGCCGCGCTCCAGGTCGGCGCGCATGGCCCGCAGCAACGCCACCTGCTCGGCGATCTCCGCCTCGGTGCCGGCGGTGTTGGGGTCCTTGAGCACACGGAGCGGCCGGGTGTGCTCCACGCCATCCACGGTGAGGCGCACCGTGTACGTGCCCGGCGGCATGAGGATGGAGATCCGCCCCACACCCTGGGCGCTCCGCCCCTCGGGGCCCACCTGGATGTGCTCGGCGTACATGGGGCTGGTGAGGAGGCGCACCTGCATGCTGGCCTCGTCCTCCAGGTCCCAGTGCACCCGGTTCACGCCGGCGCGGTTCGTGCCGCGGAGCGTGCGCACCACCTCTCCCGAGGCGTCCAGGATCTCGACGCGGGGCGCCGACGCGGCGGGGCCCTTCAGCCAGTAGTTGATGGACGCGCCGTACTCGGGGTTCTCGCCGGTGGTGGGGTCGTCGTACGACGACGAAGGCGCGGTGATGTTCCGGAAGCGGTAGGCGTCGCGGACCGCGAAGAGGTGGGACGCCGACGCCGCCACCTCGGCGGTGAGCTGCTGGATGGGCGCCAGGTCGTCCAGGATCCAGAAGCCCCGACCGTACGTGCTGATGACCAGGTCGTTGAAGTGCTCCTGGACGACGATCCCCGACACGGGCGCGTGGGGGAGGTCCATCTGGAGAGGCTGCCAGAGGTCGCCGTCGTCGAAGGAGACGTAGATCCCGTTCTCCGTCCCCAGGTAGAGGAGGCCGCGGCGCACCGGGTCCTCGGCGATGACCTTGGTGTAGCTCAGCATGGAGCGGGGGATGCCGTTGGTGATCTTCTGCCAGGTGCGGCCGTAGTCCCGCGTGCGGTAGACGTGGGGGTCGCGGACGTTCACCTGATGCCCGTCCATGGCCACGTAGGCCGTGCCCGCGTCGTAGCGCGACGGCGCGATGCTCCGCACCGAGAGCCACGCGGGGAGCCCGGGGATGTTGGCGGTGACGTTCGTCCAGGTGTCGCCGCCGTCGCGGGTGAGGTGGAGGAGCCCGTCGTTGGTGCCGGCCCAGAGGAGGCCGGGCTCCAGCCGCGACTCGGCCAGGCCGTACACAACGCCGGCGTACTCCACGCCGATGTTGTCGCCCGTGAGTCCGCCCGAGGCCTGCTGCCGGCTCTTGTCGTTGAGCGTGAGGTCGGGGCTGATGACCTCCCAACTCTGCCCGCCATTGCGGGTACGGTGCACGTGCTGGCTTCCCACGTACACGGTGTTGTGGTCGTGGGGGGAGATGAGCAGCGGCGCGTCCCACACGAAGCGGTACTTCACCCCGGCGGCGGCGCCGCGGCTCTGCTCGGGCCACACCTCCACCGAGCGGAACTGGCGGCGGCTCTCCTCGTAGCGCACGACGATGCCGCCCACCATCCCCGAGCCCGATGCCGAGGACCACACGATGTTCGGGTCCACCGGGTCGGGGGTGGCCCACCCGCTCTCGCCGCCGCCCACGGCGTGCCACTGTCCGCGGACGATCCCCCGCCCGCCCAGGCGGCTGTTGCTGGGTCCGCGGTACGTGGGCTCGTCCTGCTTGTTGCCCAGCACGTTGTAGGGGATCTCGGTGTCCACGGTGACGTGGTACATCTGGGCGTTGAGCAGCCGCTGGCGGTACCAGGTGCGCCCCCGGTTCTGGGAGATGGAGAGCCCCTGGTCGTGGGCCACGATCATGCGGTCGCCGTCGGTGGGGTCGATCCAGATGTCGTGGTGGTCGCCGCCGGGGGCCTGCGCCCGGGGGATCACCTCGATGGTGCGCCCGCCGTCGATGGACTTGGAGAACGACGCGGTGAGGAAGTAGGTCTCGTCCGGGTCGTCGGGGTTCACCGCCATGCGGGAGTAGTAGTGGGGGCGCCCCATGGCGTTGCGGTCGCGGTTCACGAGCGCCCACGTGCGCCCGCCGTCCTCCGAGCGCCAGAGCTGGCCGTCCTCGGTGGCGTTGCCGTCCCAGGGGATGCCGTCGCCGGTCTCGAAGAGGGCGAAGACCCGCTGCGGGTCCGAGGCGGAGATGGCCACCGCCACCTTCCCCACCGGCTTCCTGGGCAGCTCGCCCCCCTCCAGGCGCGTCCAGGTGTCGCCGCCGTCCCGGCTCACGTGGAGGCCGCCGCCGGGCCCGCCGCTGGTGCGGCCCCAGGTGTGGATCTCGAGCTGCCAGGTGCCCGCGAAGAGGATGCGGGGGTTGGTGGGGTCCATGGCCAGGTCGGAGCACCCGGTGTCCTCGTTCACGAAGAGGACCTTCTCCCACGTCGTCCCGCCGTCCCGGGTGCGGTAGACGCCCCGCTCGGGCTGGGGCCCGTAGGCGTGGCCCAGGGCGCACACGTACGCCAGGTCCGGGTCGGAGGGATGGACGAGGATGCGTGGGATGCGCCCCGTCTCCGCCAGTCCCAGGAACGTCCACGTCCGTCCGGCGTCGGTGGAGCGGTACACGCCCTGCCCCACGGAGATGTGGGAGCGGATCTTCCCCTCGCCGGTGCCCGCCCACACCACGTTCGGGTCGCTGGGCGAGACGGCCAGCGAGCCGATGGACTGCACCGGCTGGCCGTCGAAGACGGGCTGCCAGTTCACGCCGCCGTCGGTGGTCTTCCAGATGCCCCCCGACGCGGCGCCCACGTAGTACGTCAGCGGGTCGCCGGGAATGCCGGCGGCGGCGCTGAAGCGGTTCCCCTCGGGGCCGATGGTGCGCCAGCGCAGGCCGGCGTAAGCCTCGGGGCCGGCGGGAGCCTGGGCGGAGAGAGGGAGGACGCACACGGCCGCCAGTACGGCGGCCACGAAGAGGCGGGTCAGGGCGCGCATGGAACACCTCGCTGCGTTGGGACGGCCGGAGGCGACCGGCCCCAAGACCGGTGCCCCTCGGGGGGAGGAATACCGGGGGAGGTCGTGCGCCGCCAGGGTGGCGCGCCGGCCGGGCGCGCCCGCGGGAGGGTCAGCTCGTCCTGCGCAGGCGCGCCCGCAGCTCGGCGCCGAACAGCTCGGCCGGGTCCACGCCGGCCTTCAGCCCCTCCACCAGCTCCCGGCGCACGTTCAACGCCTCGGCGTTCCCCGACGTGCCACCCGCGGCGATGAAGGCCTCCAGGTCCTCCATGGCCCCCTGGGCGTTCCCCAGGAGGCCCCGAGCGATGCCCCGGCTGTCCCGCACCCACGGCAGGCCCGGAGCCAGGGAGACCGCGTGCTCGCACGCCGGCATGACCACGGCGGCGAACCCGTCCAGCGCCCCCCACCAGCACACGTCGTTGGGGAGGAACTCGGAGTTCTCGCGGAGGGCGAGGGCCGTGAGCTCCACGAAGCGTGCCTCCGCCCGGGGATCCCGGGCCTCCGGCCCCCGGCTGGTGCGGGCCGAGTCACCCCATGCCAGGGCCTCGTTGAGGAGCCGGTAGGGATCCACCCGCCGGACCGTGTCCACCTTCATGGCGAGGAGGAGGGGCACGTCGTCGAACTGGAGGCCGGCCCTGCCCAGGTGGGTGTCCACCATGAGCCGCACCTCGGCGCCCCAGGCTCCCATGGAGTCCACCGCCACGCGGAGCGGCGTCCCCGTGGTGTCCACCGTCTGCGGCGCCGCCGCGAACCGCAGGGGTACCGTGCCCGCGCTGTCGCCCACCTGGACCGCGGGACGTCCGTCCAGCACGCACAGCGACGCGAACCTCACGTCGCCCGCGGCGGCGTTGTAGTTCAGAGGCAGCACACGGAGCTCGACCACGAGTCCTCTTCCGCCGCCGGGGATGACGCCGCCCACGCGGCCCGAATACCGGTGGGAGTGCCAGGCGGGAGCGGCCCGGCATCCCGTGGAATCGGGGGAGCCGGTCGCCCGGGAGAGGCGGGTCTCGATGAAGCGGAGGCCGTCGGCGGCCCCCGACAGCGTGTCTCCGCTCCGGAGGACGGGGCGGGGGTTGAGGCCGGCGACGAAGTCCACGGGCCCGTTGCTGAAGGCCGCGTCGTCGGTCTCCACGGCCAGCCAGTGCACGCCGGCGGGCAGGGTCAGCGGACCCTCCATCGCGAGGCGGCGTCCGTCCAGCCGGAGCCACGTGTGGGAGAACGGCTCCACCGACGCTTCGATGACCGCCAGGCTCCCTTGCCCCACGTCCACGCGGAAGAAGGCGGCGTCGGGCCGGAGGCGCTTCAGCGTCCCTTCGAGGGCGGCGCCGCCGGCCTGGACCGGGTGGAGGAAGGCGAAGGGAACGGTGTCGCGCCCCACGGCGAAGGGGGTGCCCACCAGAACGATGCCGAAGGAGCCGTAGATCAGGGCACGGGGCCACGTCCACCGTATGGCGGCCACGGCGGCGGGCCCGGCCCGGGGCTCGGGCTCCGCGGGGGCGCTCTCCCCGAACGTCGCGGCCGCCCGGACCAGCACCAGGACCAGGAAGCTCAGGACCCCTGCCGCCAGGGGCCAATACGCCGTGAAGTACCCGGGGAAGAGGTACGCGAGAAGGCCGGGCACGAGGACGGGGAGCCCCACCGCCGCCGCGAAGGGGAGGCTCTCGGGAGCGGGAAAGGGATCGGGGCGGGTGGCGGCCCGGTGGGCCAGCGCCACCATCCCGCCCAACAGCGCCTTCACGGCCCCGCCGAAGATCACGCCGAGCACCATGAGACCGATGGCGGGGGCCGCCGCGAACACCATGTCCTCCCCGTCCAGGAGGAGGCTCGCGAAGCCAAGGGCGCACAGGGCCGTGAGCCCCAGGAGGAGCCACCAGTTGCCCCCGGCGAGCGTGATCCTGAACCACCCCACCCGGCGCTGCACCACCCTGCGCGTGGCGGCGGCGTGGCTCAGCGCCCACCCCACGAGGCGCCCGGCGGCCCACGAGAACAGGGTGAGGAGGAGCACGGTCCCCACGATCATGGACGGCCGGTGGGGGTTCCCCCTCCACGTCACCAGGTCCGGAAGGAAGCTCAGGCGCCCGGTGGACCATCCGGCGATGGTGACGATGGGCGTCCCCACGAGCAGGCCCCACAACGCCCCGGCGATGCCTCCCTCCTTGGCTCCGTGCCGCCTGGCCTCGGCGATCTCCGGGCCGCTCCGCGCCAGCACGCGTCGCTTCACCGTCCTGGCGATGCGCCGGCGGGTGAGGAGGCCCACGCCCTGGATACGCTGTCCGGCCTGGTAGAGCTGGCAGAGCGCCTCGAAGGCGGCCCCGGCCTCGGCGGGGTCGGGGGTGCGGAACGCACCCACCAGCGCGGCCATCTCCGGCTTGCCCCCCACTGCGCCCAGCGTCTCGGCGGCGGCACGGCGCACGTCCTCGCTCTCGTCCTGGACCGCCAGCGTCACCAACGTCCCCCGGAAGGGGTCCGGGTCCACGAAGCGCGTCGCCCACGCACCGCCGGCCCGCACTCCCGCGTCGGAGCTGTTCAGCGCGTCGTGGAGCACCCCCCGGCGCGTGTCCTCGGTCATGCGGCTCGCCCACGTCCGCAGCGCCGTCTCGCTCCTCGCGAACAGGCAGCTCCGGAAGAGGAACTTCACCTGGGCCGGAGAGAGGAGGAGCCGGTCCTCGAAACGGGCGATGACCCCGTCGAGCTGGGCGCTCCCCACCAGGGCGTCCACCGCGTCGGCCCGCGTGTCGGTGCGGACCGGGTTGGTGGCCAGCTCCCGCGCCAGGCGGAACTCGAAGTAGAGGGGGTCCCGGTCCAGCCATCCCGTCACCACCGGCACGAGGCGCTCGTGGATGAGCTCGAACCACGCCTCCCCGCCCCTCTCCTGCTTCCGGACGAGGCGGCCGCGGGCCAGGCTCTCCAGCACGGCGCGGCTCTCCTCCTCCGATGCCACGATGGCGGTGGAGCTCACCTCGCCGGCCCTGAGCGCCCGCTTGGTCCGCTTGCGCGTGGTGAGGGCGTCCAGGACCGCACGGGCCACGAGCCCCGTCTCCTCGTCCAGCTCCGCCGCGAACTGGTCGAGGAACTCCTCGAACATGGTGCCGATCTCGCCCACGGCGCGGAGGTGCTCCGCGGTGAGCCGCACCGTGCCCGCCTCGTCCATCCGGGCGCGGCGATACATCTCGAAGCAGAGGATCTGGAGGATGGTGGGATCGAAGTGGTACTGCTCCAGGCGGTCCACCAGGTCCAGCAGGAGCCGGGGCTCGTAGTCCACGCCGGCGGCGGCGAGCTGTCGCGCGATGGCCTGCCGGGCGCCGAAGGCCGTCAGGCTCCGCAGCCGGTACTCGAAGTCCAGGAGGCCGGGGAGCACCTCGCGGAAGTCGTCCAGCTCGCCCAGCCACTCCTGGCGGAGGGAGAAGATGACGCGCAGGTCGATCTGTCGGTCCCCCAGGAGTCGGCCCAGGAGGGCGATGAAGGCGGCCCGCCGCTGGTTGTCGCCCTCGAAGCGGACGAAGAACTCCTCGAACTGGTCCAGCACCACCACGAGCGGGGCCTGGGCCGAGAGCCGCACGAGGAGCGTCTGCAGATCGTCGGGGGGCGGCTCGTCGGAGGTCCACGCCTCCCGGAGCGCCCGGGTCAGGTCCGCCTCGGGGTCCTCCAGGACCCGCACGTAGAGGGGTCGGTACCCGCGGTCGCGAAGCTCGGGGAAGACCCCCGCCAGGAGCAGCGACGTCTTTCCCGACCCCGACGCCCCGTAGAGCACGAAGGTCCGGCTACGGAGCGCGCCGGCGAGGACCGCCTCGACCGCGTCGTCGCGCCCTTCGAAGAGCTCCCGGTCCTCCTCGGTGAAGAAGTCGAGGAACTTGAACGCCGCGTCGCCGCTCCCGGTGGCCGAGGTCTCCGGCCCGAGGGTGTCGGGCCTCACGGCCCGTCACCGGCGGCGTGTGCCGTCGCGGCCTCGATGAAGTCCAGCGGGTTGGCGTCGATCCACGTGGTGTTGTACTGGTCCCAGTACGCCTGGTCCACGTCGCTGTGGTGCGGGGCGACGAAGAAGGACGGGCCCTGGAGGCGGCGTCGTGTCTCGTCCCCCATGAGGACGCGCAGGAACCGCCGCACCACCGGGTCCCTGGGGTTCACGCCCACGAAGACCAGCGACCGGCCCGGCCGGCGCGTTGCCAGCCCCGCCACCGCGCCGCTCAGGTGGTCCATGCGGTCCCAGAGGCGCTCGTGCTCCTGCTCGGTGAGGACCAGGGAGCTGGTGTCGGCGATGCACCCCTTGAGGTGGACCAGCAGGGGATGGCGATCATCGGTCTGGACCGGGTCCGTGAGGCTGTTGATCACGCGGAAGGCCCGGGACTGCTCCTGGATGGCCTGGGCGAGGAGCCCGTCGAAGAACGTGTACACCATCCCCGGCACCCTCCACCGGGCCAGCGCGGCGAAGGCGGAGGGAGGCTTGGTGGGCCGGTACGCCTCCTCGATGGCCTGGACGATCTTGAACACGCCGCGGTGGAGGTGGGCGCAGTGCTGGCACACGCGCTGGAGGAGGGACTCGGCTGCCCAGGGCGCCAGGTCCACGGCCTGGAAGTCCTCGGTCTCGGGGTAGTCGAAGCGCTCCCGGAGGATCTCGGCCAGCTCCCGCGGCCCCGGGGGCGCCTGCTCCGCGCCGCCGCGCACGACCCCCATCCTGAGGAGCCCGGGGCCGATGACCGGCACGACCTGACCCTCCGAGAGGGCCGCCACGAGGTCGGGGGGGAGGTCCAGCGCCGGGAGGGCGGGAGGCGGCGGGGCCGCCGCCGGCGTCGCGGCCAGGGTCCGAGCCTCCAGGGGCTCGAAGAGCCGCTCCTGCCCCTCGACGAGGTAGAGCACCGGCGTGACGAACCCCCGCTTCGATTCGTCGTGGGGGTGGAGCTTGAGCTGGAGGCGCGCGTGTTCCAGCGCCCGGTCCACCCGGCCGCTCCGCACCAGCTCCCGGTAGAAGGGCGCCGAGAAGTTGAGGGCGTCGGGCTCGTAGATCTCCCAGCGCATGGCCACCACGCCCTGGACTCCGTTGCGCATGAGGAAGGGCGCCGCCCCGCTCAGGTGGGGCCCTGCGCTCTGGGCCGCGCCCAGGCAGGAGTTCAGCACCGCCAGCCGGACGGGCCGCTGGCGGAAGAGGAGCCCGAAGGTCTCGGCGTCCAGCCACGTCTCGTCCAGGTCGGGCCCCGGCTTGTTGAGGCGCACGGTGACGCGGCCCTGGTCGTCCAGGCCGCCGTGCCCGATGAAGTGGAAGACGTCCCAGCCCTTGGCCAGCTCGGTGCCCAGCTTGTCGGCGGTGACCCGCCCCTCCAGGCGCTGCATGACGATGGCGTCGGGGCCCAGGCGCTCGGCCTCGGCCTGGAGGTGCCGCCACTCCCGCCCCACGTCCAGCCCCGATCCCTCGGGGACGGCCACCAGGACGCGCAACGGACCGTCGGCGCGCTTGCCGGCACGGGGCACCACGATGCGGTCCGGCGGGTCGTGGACCACACACCAGTCCTCGGCGCACGAGAGGAAGCCCACGCGGCGCTCGTCGTAGAGCGTCTCCCAGGGAAGGGCACGGAGCTCCTGGGGGAGACCCAGGCGCACGTGGTAGAGCGGGCGCCGGTCCTCCGTCGCCTGGACGATCTCGTCCACCCGCTTCCCCACGTCGCCGCTGGCCAGGGAGGCCCACAGCGCCGTTCCCGCGTACATGAGATGCTCGTCGCGGGCGCGGTTGTCCGCGATGTGCCCCACCACCGTCGCCAGGTGTCCCCCGAGCATATCCGCCGCGAAGGAGGCGTCGGCGGACTCGAAGCCCTCCGAGGTCAGCGCGACCTCGTACCCCGACCCCTTGGCGGTCAGACGGAAGCGGAGGATGACGACGTCGGACATGGGCTACGCGGTGAGCCAGCGGACGAGCGCCCGCTGGACATCCGGGTCGGCGAACATGTTGGTGTGCATCACGCCCCGCTCGGGGCCGAGGAGGAGCAGGTGGTCGTCGGGCACCGGGAAGTCGCCGCCGCCGTTCTCCTCGTAGACGCCGCCCTGGGGCACCACCAGGTCGTTGGGCAGGTTTCCGAAGACCCGGTCCACCGCGGCGTCCCCGGCCTTCTTCACCAGTTGACGGAGACCCGCGTCGGAAGGCTCGTAGTCGGCTGCGATGGCGAAGTACTCGCCGGGGCTCTTCCCCCCATCGTTGAGCTGCCCGAGGAACTCCCCCGCCGGGCGCATGGAGAGGAGCCCGGGGAGGGAGTCGAGGGCGCCCCGGCCCAACACCTTCACCACCAGGAGGATGCCGTCGAGGATCTCCCCGGGGAGTCCCGTGGGCAGCACGTTCAGCGCCGTCGTCAGGCGGTCGAGCATGCCCACCACGTGATCGGCGTCCGTGAGGATCGTGCCCGCGTTGGGCACGCCGCCGAAGACCGACCGGCGCACCTTGAGGCGCTGGGTCGGCAGGGCGAAGGGACTGGGCTGCTGGAGGAGACGCGTCACCAGGCCGCCGCGGCTGTGGCACACGATGTCCACTTCGAGCCCCTCGGGAAGGGCGGAAAGGAGGCGAGCGGCGTTCTGCTCCGGGCTGCGGGAGAGCGTGGGGTGGTCAAAGCCGATGACCCGCCCCTCGTAGTGGTCGTGGAGCCTGGCCATCGTCTCCCGCGACAGCCCCTGGAACCCGCCGTGGATGGTGCTGAAGGTGCCGTGGATGAAAAGGAGCGTGCGCCCCTTGGCCAGGGCCGCCCAGTCGTCGCTGGTCACCTCCGTGCCCCGCGGCTCCGCGTAGTCGTCGGGGGTGACCCAGCGGATGCGGGACGTGCGGTGGTGTGCCTCCCAAGCCCCCGCGAGCTCGGGGATGGCCACCTTCAAGATGGGGTCGGTGAGGGGGTGGATGAGGACCTTGAGGACCTTCTTGCCCAGGATCTGCACCAAGCCCCGCGTGGTCCCGTCGGTGCCCTCCTCGGGCGGGACCACCTCGTTGGGGATGCGGAACGTCACCGTCGCCTCCCCCCCCGACCGCGTGGGCACGCGCCGCTCCTCCGCCCACGCGTGGGAGTCGGCGGGAAAGTGCCAGGTGAGGGCGCCGCTCTCGTTCACCATGAGCACGATCTGCCCGCTGTCCGGTAGCGCCGGAACCTGGAGCTCCATGGCTCCTCCGCCCGTGGACGGCGCACGGAGGCCGCCCTCCGCCGCGGCGGGGGTCACCCGGTCGGTCCGCACCTCGAGGGTCGCCAGCTCGCTGAGCCCTCCCCTGGCCAGTGCCTCGTCGAGGCCGGGCGTGGACTGCTCGGGGCTCCGCGTGCCCGGGGCCCGATCCAGAGGCCGGGTGAGGTCAACCCCGCCCTCGACGCCCGGCGCCCGAAGGATCCACCCGGGCCGGTCCAGGTCGTGGCGCTCGCCTCCGCCGGTCAACCTCACGTTGATGGCCATCGCTCAGTGCTCCCAGGCAGGCTTCAGGGTCAGCTCGGGGTGGCCGTAGTAGACGTACGCCATGTACGTGTGCACCACCGGGTCCGGCGGCCGGCCGTACCGCCGCCGCGCGTCGTTGAGGATGGAGCCCACCGCCTCCGGGGCCCCGCCCACCCCGAAGGCCCGGCGGTAGAAGTCCAGCGCCAGGTCGTGGGCCACGGTGTCGTCCACCGCCCAGAGGGGCGCCAGCAGCGCCCGGAACCCTCCCCGCAGGCAGTTGCCAGGGAAGCCGTCGGCGTCGCCCAGCACGTCGCCTCCGGTGCCCACCATGCACGCGTTGAGGAAGAGGAAGGGCGCGTGGCGCTCCCCCAGCTCGGAGCGGCGGAAGAAGCTGGCCTTGAGGGGCCGGCCGTCGTTCATGAAGAGAGCCGCCGACTCGGGACGGGTCGGATCCACCTGGCCGTGGGCCGCGAAGTGCACGGCGTCGGCGCCCACCTTCTCGGCGCCGCGCTCCAGCGCCGCGCCCAGGAGCGCCAGCACCCCGTCCAGGTCCGCGGGCACGGGGAGCGCCCTGTAGAGCCGCGCCAGCTCGTCCACCTCGGCCTTGGCCTTGGGGAGCGGGGCGAAGCCCGTGGACGCGGAGTACATGCCCGCCACCGCGGCCATGGTGCGCACGTCCACCGAGGCCGCCGGGGGCGCCGGCTTCCCCCCGCTCCCGATGATCCAGCGTCCCATCCTCGTCTGCGCCGCCAGGAACCTGGGGCGCTGGGCGTCGAGGGGGTCCTCCACCCAGGCAAGCTCCCAGGGCACCCACGGGTCCGCCGAGTAGAAGAGCAGCGACGGTAGCCGCGACGGTGCGGCGGCCCGCACCTTGCCCGCCACGGCGGTCAGGGTATCCCAGAAGGGCTGGGGGAGCTGGTCGGCGATGGTGGTGCCCCGCGCCCGGAGCAGGTGACCAACCGCGTTCGTCGCGTGATAGTCGCGGATCTCCTCGATGACGCTCTTGGCGAAGCTCCGCGCGTCGGTGCCCAGGTCCACCACCAGCGGGTCGGGAGGGAGGGGGACGTCGTGGGGTGTGCGCAGCGTGAGGAGGAAGCGCCCGGTGGCGTCGTTGCCGTCGGGCTTGGCCAGCGTGACCTCCAGGTCCACGGGCGCCGCGGGTGCCGCCAACGTCATCGGCGTGGTGGCCTCCGGCGACCCGACCCACGGGGTGGCCCGGAAGTGGGGCGCCGGCAGATCGCCGCCCACGGGGGTCACGACGATGTTGCGGGCGGCGTCCCCGCACCGGGCCCCGTCCACGATGAACTCCACCCGGATCACCTGGAGCGACGCCCTTCGCTCCCAGTCGTCGGTGGGGGGAGGAGGCAGGGGCCGGAGGGGGATCTTCACCCGCGCTTCGTAGGGGGCGGCGTGGCGCACCACCAGCTCGTGCCGCCACCCATTGGGGGCTTCGAAGCCGTCGGCCAGGAGCTGGAGCGTGAGGACGAAGCTCTCCTCGCCGGCGGGCCGGCTGATTCGCATCTCGCCGCCCACGACACCCACCACGGCCTCCGGGGACAGCCCGACCTCGACATCGAAGGCGACGCCGGCCTCCACCACGTCGGGCGCGGCGAGGAAGGGGTGGGCGCGGAGGGTCCGCGGGGCGGGAGGCTCCTCGATGATCTCCGACATGCGGGGCACGCCCCGGCTGCGGTGGCGGCCACCGCCGGCGGGCGCCGGCGCCGGAGGGGGAGGAGGAGGCGCGCCCGCGGCCGGCGGTGATACCGCCGGCGTCTCCTCCGGCGGAAGCGCCCCCACGGGCTCCTCGCCCGAGGCGGCCCCTCCAGCTTCGAACGTCATCGACCGCGAGAGGTCACGCGCCGTGGCCACGCCCGCGAAGGCCGCGCCATCCAGCACGATGCCGTCGAAGCCCTCGAACTCACCCGTCGGGTCGTCCCCCGTCTGGGCCGTCGGGTCGCTGTCCGTCTCGTGGAGGTTCAGGACGCGGCTGAGCGGCGCTTCGTCCGGGCCGTCCCACGCCTGGAGGCGGGCGAAGAACACGCGGAGCGGGTACCGGTACCACAGAACCCCTGCGAAGTGCTGTCGGCGGAGCGCCACCCAGGTCTCGGCGAGGCGCCGCTGGAGCCGCTCCACCGCCTCCTCCCGGGACACTCCCACCTCCTCGAGACGCTGGAGCCGGGCCTTGGCCCCGGGCGCGTCGAGGCTCGGCCACGCCGCGTTCTGCTCCAGGCGGGCGTTGGCCTCCCGGAGGGAGAGGGAGGCGTCGAAGAGGATGGCGGAGCGCAGCATCGTCGGCCGTGAGCGGAGAGGGTCGAGACCAGGCACCGAGCCCGATGCGCCGGACGGCCTGTCTCGGGGGGGTGGAGACGGAGAGCCCGCGCGACCACGCGCGCGGGGCACGCGCCCGGCAGAGCCCACATTACGCCGTATCTCCTTGCCCAGCAAGGAGAATCGACGGCCCTATCGGTGTCGCGTGCAGTAGCCTTCGCCCGTGCACGTCCCGGGGACGAAGATCTCGGCCTCGACGCGCCACCCTCCCTCCTCCCTGCGCCACCGGGCGAAGTACGTCCCCCCGACACGCACGGGGCCGTCCTCCCCCGTCCAGGTCCCGACCCACCGCCCCTCCTCCGCCGCCGTACCCCACGCCTCGAACACCCGGACGTCCTCGGGCGTGCGGACGTAGCGCAGGTCGGGGCGGGCGCTGAACTGGTCGGCCAGTATCCTGAGGTACGACGCCCGCCCCGAGCGCCGGTCGCCCGTGGACGACACCACGTGGATGTCCTCCGCCATGGTGGCCCCGATCCCCGCGGTGTCGTGGGCGGCGATGGCGGCGTTGGAGGCCTCCCGCACCCGGCGGATCTCCCGGGCGTGGGGTCCGCCGGTGGTGTCGTCCGCCGCTGACCAGAGCGGCCCGGGCCCGGTGTGGAGGGGCACGCGGCGTTGCGGCCCCGGCGGCGCCTGGAAGGAGGTGTGGCGATGGACCACCACCCACCGGCCGTCCCGGCGCTCGAAGACCACCGACTGGCGCCCCTCGTCCACCGACGTTTCCCCCGAGGGCTCCGTCACCTCCAGGCGGAAGTTGGCGGCCAGCCACCCCACGTCACCCCGGGCCTGCACGTCGAGCACGTCGTACCCGGAGCGCACCTCTCCCCGGGAGGCGTTGGCGAACATGTTGGCGTACAGCGTGTCCACCCTGGGCCATCCCACGAGCTGGCGCCGCTCAAAGAAGAAGACGCCCGTGCCGTCGTGGGCGTAGTAGCGCCGGATGAACTCGGGGTCGCGCCGCTCCCACGCCGCGTTGAACTCCTCGAAGAGCGCGCGGATCTCGGCGGCGGAGCGGAGGTCCTCGGTGGTCTGGGACGCCGCGGGAGCGGGAACGGCGGCGGCGAGGAGGAGGACCGCGGCGGCGGGCAGGAGGACGCGCATGGGGGAGCCTCGTGGTGAGAGGGATCCTCCGATGCTACGGCTTCTTCCGCCTCGGGGCGACGGGCGTGGCGTGGGGCGGCCCCGCCGCCGCGGCTACGTCGCCCGCCCCAGCTCCCGGTTCAGCCAGGCCCGGGCCAGCACCCAGTCCCGCTCGTCGTCCAGTTGATCCGATCCGGCTGCACCAGGCGCAGGTACGCCTCGTGCACCAGCGCGGTGGCGTTCAGCGTATGGTCGGGGCGCTCGCGCCGAAGCTCGCGCTGGGCGATGCCCCGCAGGTGGTCGTAGACCACGGGGAGGAGCCGGTCCAGCGCCTGAGGGTCGCCGGCGGCGAGGTCCGTCAGGGCCTGGGTGACGTCCTGGGGTCCGGGCATGGAATCTCCCACGGATATGACCTGCAGCATGCGTGTCTCCGGTGAGCAATAAGGGAACCTGGGCGCTCCTCCGCCACCTCATGGAGGCGCGGCCGGGCCCCGGACGGGCTCACGGCGAGCCCTCTCCGCCCTGCCCTGCGCCTCCCGCAGGGGAGAGCCCCCACCACCTGGAGCGAGAATCCCCATGAGCGACGCCAACCGCAGCGCCCCGCTGGACATGGAGGGGGCCCGGTTCCGGGCGCTGGGCCACGACCTGGTGGACCGCATCGCCGACTTCCTGGACGGGATCGCCGACGGCCCCGTGACCCCGGGCGACTCCCCCAACGACGTCCGCGCGCTGATCCGGGCCGACGCCCCCCTGCCCCGGGAGGGGCGGGACGCCGGCCAGCTCCTGGCGGAGAGCAGCGGCTGGCTCTTCCGGCGCTCCCTTCACAACGGGCACCCGCGCTTCCTGGGCTACATCACCTCCTCGGCGGCGCCCATCGGCATGCTGGGCGACCTGCTGGCCGCGGCGGTGAACCCCAACGTGGGGGCGTGGGCCCTCTCCCCCGTGGCCACGGAGATCGAGGCCCAGACCGTGCGCTGGATCGCCGAGCTGCTGGCGTACCCCGCCGGCGCCGGCGGGCTCATGGTGAGTGGCGGCAACATGGCCAACATGGCGTGCTTCTGGGCCGCCCGGGTCGCCGCCGGCGGGCAGGAGATCCGGGCGTCGGGGCGCTCCGCCGACGGGAGGCCCCTGGTCGTTCTCGCCTCCGCCGAGACGCACACGTGGCTCCAGAAGGCCACCGACCTGTCGGGCCTGGGGACCGACGCCATCCGCTGGATCCCCACCGACGACCAGCTCCGCATGGACCCGGTGGCGTTGGCCATGGTGCTCCGGGAGGAGATCGCCGGCGGGAGCCACCCCATGATGGTGGTGGCCTCCGGCGGCTCGGTGAGCACCGGCGCCGTGGACCCGCTGCGCGAGATCTCCCGGATCTGCCGGGAGCACGGCGTCTGGCTCCACGTTGACGGCGCCTACGGCGGCTTCGCGGCCATGCTCCCCGACGCGCCCGAGGAGCTCCACCACCTGGCGCTGGCCGACTCGGTAGCGGTGGACCCCCACAAGTGGCTCTACGCCCCCCTGGAGGCGGGGTGCGCGCTGGTGCGGGAACCGGAGCTCCTCCGCGCCGCCTTCAGCTACCACCCGCCCTACTACCACTTCGGCGTCGAGGCCGACAACTACGTGGACTTCGGGCCCCAGAACTCCCGCGGCTTCCGGGCGCTCAAGGTATGGCTCGCCCTCCAGGAGGCGGGGCGGGAAGGGTACGAGCGCATGCTCGCCGACGACTGCCGGGTTGCCCGGATGCTCCACGACGAGCTCGTCGCGCATCCGGCCTTCGAGGCCGCGGGCACGGGGCTCTCCATCACCACGTTCCGCTACGTCCCCGAGGCGTTGCAGGACCGGGTGGGCCGGCCGGACGTGGAGGGGTACCTCAACGACCTGAACAAGGAGATCCAGGCGCGCCTGGAGCGGGGGGGCGAGGTCTTCGTGTCCAACGCGGTGGTGGGAGGGCGGTACCTGCTCCGTGCGTGCATCGTCAACTTCCGCACCGACGAGGCCGACGTGCGGGCCATTCCCCACGTCGTGGCGCGGGTGGGCGGCGAGGCCCACGCGGCGCTTCGTGGGGCTGAGGCCACGACCGCGTAGCCGCCGCCCGCAGCGCGCTCCCGCCAGGAGAGCCTCCACGCGCAGCCCCCTCAGCACCACCAGGTCCAGGTCCCGGCGGAGCGTCCTCGCCAGGCGCGTTGGCGTGCTCCCGCGCCGGCGGGCCACCTCCTCCCGGGCGCCGACGGTGGCCCCACCTCCCGCCGGCGCGCCCGCCCCCCCTCCACCAGGTCGCTGGGCCTGGCCGGGGCGTCCTGGCCGGTGTGCGCGCCAGCTCCCCCGGCGCCTTGTTCGTGGTCTCGTACGGCCGCGCCCCCGCCAGGAGCTCGCGGAGGAGCACGCCCAATGCGTACACGTCGGCGAGGGTCGAGACCGTCCCCCAGCCGTCTGCTCGGCGCTGCCGTAGGCCGACGTGACCCAATGGGCCGTCTGCTCCATCGGCGCCACCGCCTCCAGGTTCTTGGCGATGCCGAAGTCCAGGAGCTGGCGCGGAAGCGGAACGCCGCCAGCTCCCGCTGGCCGGCCACGGCTTCGATGGTGGCGAAGAGCGTGGGCGTGTCCACGCCGTTCAGGGGACCCCGGACGCGGGGCTTCTCCATGGTGTCCTGCGACATGATGACCTCCCGGTGCGATCGTTGGATTCAGTCCATTGGGGGGACCGGTTCGTCCCTCGATGCACGGAGGCGCAGGGCGCCGCCGGAAAGGCTCATCCCGTCTCCGGGAGACCTACGGCGCCCCGGCCACGTCCTTGAGCACGTAGGCGCGCCCCTTCCACTCCACGTTCCGGCCCCGGGCCCAGGAGCGGAGGAAGATGTACATGCCCACCGCCGCCCCCAGGGGATAGAGGAGGCCGTAGGCCGGCGACGCACCCATGCGTCCGGTGAAGAGCGCCCAGTGGAGGACGCTGATCGCCACCGTGGCGGCGGACCAGAGCGCCAGCCCGGGGCCTCCGGCGCCGGCCAGCGCGGCCGCCAGCGCCAGGGGCGGCAGGAGCCACATCACGAAGCCGGAGAGCGCGGAGAAGGGGGCCACGAACGGCCGCAGCCGCGGCGGCATGGTGGCCAGCCCTCCCTGCACGATGTTCTTCGACCAACCCGCCACCAGGTCGGGGAGGGAGCGGTACATGCGGGTGGCGAAGGCCGTCTCGGCCATGCGCACCGACAGCCGCCGCCCTGCGCGCACGACGACCTGCGCCATGACCAGGTCCTCCACCACCTCGTCCTTCACGGCGGCGTGCCCCCCGAGGGCCTCGTACGCCTCCCGCCGGAACAGCATGAACTGCCCGTTGGCGATGCACTCCCGCCAGCGTCTCTTCCGCATGGACCTCTCGAGGTCGAAGAAGCGGAGCACCATGGTGAAGAAGATCTGGGGCTGCACCAGGCGCTCCCAGAACGACTCCATGAGCTGGCGTCCCGCGAGGGTGAGGAGGTCGGCGTCGTCGTCCTCCATGGCCGCCACCGCCCGGCCCAGGAGGTCGGGGGCGTGGACGGTGTCGGCGTCGGTGAAGAGGAAGAGCTCGCCCCGGGCCTCCCGGGCGCCCTGGGCGCACGCCCAGGGCTTTCCCAGCCAGCCCCCGGGGAGTTCGGCGCCGTCCACCACCACGACGCGGCGGGCGTTGCCCTGCCCTACCGCACGAGCCAGGTCCCCGGTGCCGTCGTCGCTCCGGTCGTCCACCACGACGACCTCGAAGTCGGGATAGCGGGACGTGACCACCGAGGCCAGGACCCGCCCGATGTTCACGGCCTCGTTCCGCGCCGGGATCACCACGCTCACGAAGGGCGTCCGGGACGGGGGCCGCGTCGGCACCTCCCGGGGCAGGCGCACGCGGACCACCAGGAAGAGCAGCACGCCCAGCCAGGGCAGCGCGAGGAGGAGGGGCACGAGCAAGGGCGTCTCGCCGTCGGGGTCTCGGGTGGACGTCGGGGTCGGGGGGAACGTAGCATCCCCCACCGGCGGCGCGCCGCGCCCGCCGGCCCGGAGAGAACCCCGAAGCAGACCTCATGAGCCACCAGCCCGACTTCGACCTCGACGGCCTCCGGGCCGAGTTCCCCATCCTGTCGGCGAAGACGTACCTGAACTCGTGCTCCCTGGGGGCGCTGTCGCGCCGTTCGGAGACCTACCTGGACGAGTTCCGCGAGCGCTGGCACGCCATGGGCGCGTCGGCGTGGTACGAGCATTGGCTGGGGCGGGTGGAGGACCTGCGGACCCGGGTGGCGGCCTTCTGGGGCGCGTCGCCGGCGGAGACGGCCCTGATGCCCTCCACCTCCGTGGCGCTGTCGGTGGTGGCCGAGTCGGTGAAGCCGGGCCGCCGCAACCGGGTGGTGTGCTCCGAGCTGGACTTCCCCACGCTGGCCTACCAGTGGGCCGTGAAGCCCGAGATCGAGCTGGTGGTGCTGAAGAGCCCCGACGGCGTCCGCATGGACCCGGAGCAGTACGCCGAGGCGGTGGACGACCGCACCCTCCTCCTGGCCACGAGCCACGTGTTCTTCACCACGGGCTACGTCCAGGACCTGGAGGCGCTGGCCGACGTGGCCCACCGGGCGGGGGCCTGGTGCCTGGTGGACGGGTACCAGGGCGTGGGCCAGGTACCCCTCGACCTCTCCTCCACCGGCGTGGACTTCTACACCGGCGGCCCCCTCAAGTGGCTCCTGGGCGGCCCGGGGCTGGCGTACCTCTACGTGCGGGGCGACCTGGTGCCCACGCTGGAGCCGCGCATCACGTCGTGGTTCGCCGCCGAGGGCCAGTTCGGCTTCGACCTGGAGGGCTTCCGCTACCGCCCCGACGCCCGGCGCTTCGAGATGGGCACCCCCGCCCTCCCCACCGTGCACACCGCTCTGGGCGGCCAGGAGATCGTGGACGAGCTGGGGATCCACCGGATCCATGCGCGCAACCGCCACCTCACGGACCGCCTGGTGGAGCGGTGCCGCGAGGAGGGGCTCTCCGTGCGCCTGGCGGAGCCCGCCCGCCGTTCGGCCATCGTCATGGTCCGCCACGACGACCCCGCGGGCGCCGTTGCGTGGCTGGCGGAGCAAGGCGTCATCGTGGACCACCGCCCCGGGCACGTGCGGGTGAGCCCCCACGTGTACAACACGGAGGAGGAGGTGGACCGGTGCGTGGAGGTGCTGGCCGCCTGGCGCGGCTGAGGCCGGGCCGCCGGCGCGGCGTCCGGTGACGCGGCGCGCTGGTCAGCGCCGCCGGACGCTCATCCCGATGCCGAGGAACCAGGTGTTGCGGCCGAAGTTGTACCCCGAGTTCAGGTCCCACTGCCGGTCCGCCCCCTTGGCCTGGGCGAAGCCCAGCTCCAGGAAGTGGTCGTCCTCGCCCTCGCGGACGAAGCCGGCGTATCCGGCGTAGACGCTGAGTCCCTCCCGGCCGGGCCACGCCAGCGTGGGCGTGGCGATGAGGGAGAGCGTCCCCGCCCCGAAGTCGCCGAAGGTGCCTCCGTACCCCGCGTTGAAGGCGAAGCCCAGGCGTTCCGTCACCGACCGCTCGCCGATGAGGGAGGCCCCCACCCCCGGGTCCTCCGCCGAGATTCCCTCGGACCCCGTGGGCAGGGTGAACCGGCCCGTTCCGGCCCACCGCCACCCGCCCCCCAGCTCCAGGGGCACCTTCACGCCCACGCCCAGGTCGCCGAGCTGGAGGAGGTCGCTTCCCTCCTTCACCACCAGCGTGGGCACCAGGAGGCGCACCTCCAGGTCGCGGAAGCCCCGGCGCACCAGCACGCTCCCCGTGAGGAACTCGTCGTTCACCTGGGCGTCGATGGTCACCCCGGCCTCGCCCTGCCAGACGCCGGGGCCCAGGACGTGGGCCGCGTCGCCCAGCCCCGGGCGGTCGGAGACCAGCGTGGGGGGCTCGCGGGTTGCCGCCTGCGCGCCCGCCCCGGCGGGAGCGGACAGCGCGGCGACGAGGAGCAGCAGGTACGACGTGGCCGATCTCATGGGCTCGCCTCCCTTCTCGTCCACCGCTCCGAGTCCCGGAGCCGGTACTTCTCCAGGGTTCGCTCCAGGGCGTCGTCCAGGTCGATGCCCTGCTCGTTGGCGATGACCAGGAGCACGAAGAGGACGTCCGCCAGCTCCAGGGCCAGCTCCTGCTCGTCCTCGTCGGGCTTCTTGGGCTTGTGCCCGAAGCGGTGGTTCATGAGCCGGGCCAGCTCGCCCACCTCCTCCGTGAGCCGCGCCAGGTTGGACAGGGGCGGCCAGTAGCCCTCCTCGAACTGCGAGATCCAGGCGTCCACCCGCTCCTGGGCTTCCTTCAGGTTCATGGAACCAGCACCACCTTCCCGAACACGCCCCCGGCCTCCAGCATCTCGTGGCCCCGGGCGGCGTCCTCCAGGGGGAGCACAGCGTGCACGACGGGGCGCAGCCTGCCCGCGAAGACGAGGCGCATCACCTCCCGGAATTCCCAGGGAGAGCCCATGGTGGTCCCGAGGATGGAGAGCTGCTTCCAGAAGACCACGCGCAGCTCGGTGCTCCCCCGCGCGCCGGAGGTGGCGCCGTAGCAGACCAGCCGCCCCCCCACGCCCAACGCCTTGAGGCACTGGGGCCAGACGGCCTCGCCCACCGAGTCCAGCGCCACATGGACGCCCCTCTTGTCTGTGTCGCGCCACAGCTCCCGGGAGAAGTCCTCCACGCGCTTCCGGTCGTAGACCACGTCGGCGCCCAGCCCCCGGACGCGCTCCACGTTCTCCGGTCCGCTGGTCACGGCGTAGACGGTGGCGCCGGCCATCTTGGCGATCTGGATAGCGGCCGTGGACACGCCCCCCGAGGCCCCGGTGATGAGCACCCGCTCCCCGGCCCGCAGCCGCGCCCGGGTCATGAGCCCCCGCCACGCGGTGACGAAGACCAACGCCGCCGCGGCCGCGTCCTCGAAGGAGACGTCGTCGGGGAGGGACAGGAGGTTGGCGGCGGGCACGGCGGCGTACTCGGCGAAGCCCCCCTGGGTGTGCTCGCCGAGGAGGCGCAGCGGCCGGGACTCGAAGCCCGGGCCCCGGTCCTGGCCGGAGTACCAGTCATACCCCAGGGACGGGTCCACCACCACCCGGGTGCCGGTCTCTACCCCGGTGACGCCCGGCCCCAATGCCTCCACCGTGCCTGCGATGTCCGAGCCGCCGATGTGGGGCATGGGGGTCTCGATGGGGAGGCCGCGCCGGACCCAGAGGTCCAGGTGGTTCATGGCCGAGGCCCCCACCTTCACCAGCACCTCGCCGGGTCCCGGCTGGGGTACCGGCACCTCCTGCAGCGTGACCACGCTGGGCGGGCCGAACTCGGAGAAGATGGCTGCGCGCATCCGTCGGGGCATGTCGGGGCCTTCGTTGGAGGTACCGAAACAGTACCGGGGAGCCCTGGCACGGACAACGGCGCCGGACGTTATCTTCGATGGCGATGATCGACTTCTCCGCGGACGCCCCCGAGCTCCCCGAGCCGCCCGAGGACGGGACCCTGGGCGGCTATTTCAAGGTCCACGACCGGCCCCCGGCCTTCGAGGGCCCCGACGGCCACCCGTACACCGTCTCCCTCGAGGTGGAGCGCACGGGCGACCTCCGGGCTCCCTACCACGGGTACCTCGTCTTTCCCCGGTGGGCACAGACGGGCGTGGGCATCGTGGGGCACGTCGAGAGTCCCACCCTCGCCGAGTGCCGGTCGGAGGCCGAGGCTCTCCAGAGCCTCGGGACCCTCACCCTGGTGGACGTCCAGCGCGTCCTCGACGAGGCGGTGGCCCGGCCGGGCGACGAATCCACACTCCAGAACCCATAGACGCATGCTTCGCGAAGGCCTCATCTACCTCAGCCACTCCAACGCCGCGAAGGCGGTGGTGACGAAGACGCCGCTCAGGGGCATGGCCCACCGGTTCGTCCCCGGCGAGACCGTGGACGACCTGCTCCGCGCCATCAGGGAGGCCAACGCGCTGGGGCTGACGGCGACGGGGAACTTCCTGGGCGAGTCGGTCCACGACGAGGCCAACGCCCGCCTCTTCGCCGACGTCTACCTCGACATCCTCGACCGCGTGGCCGCCGAGAAGCTCGACGCGAACATCTCGCTCAAGTTCACGGCGCTGGGTCAGGACGTGTCCGAGTCATTCCTCGCCGAGAACCTGGGCCGGATCCTGGAGAAGGCCCGCCAGGTGGGGAGCTTCGTGCGATTCGACATGGAGTCGTCGGAGTACACCCAGCGCACCCTCGACGCCTTCGAGAAGATCTGGCACGAGGGATGGCGCGACATCGGCGTGGTGCTCCAGTCGTACCTGAAGCGGAGCGCCGGAGACGTGGCGCGCATGAATGAGCTGGGCGCGCGGGTGCGGCTGTGCAAGGGCGCCTACGACGAGCCCGCCACCGTGGCCTTCCGCGATCGCGCCGAGGTGGACCGGAGCTTCGTCGAGCTCATGCAGATGCTCCTCGCCGACGGGAACTACCCCGCCATCGCCACCCACGACGAGCGCATGGTGGACGCCACCGTCGCCTTCCACCAGAAGGAGGGCATCGGCAAGGAGCGCTTCGAGTTCCAGATGCTCCACGGCGTGCGCCGCGACCTGCAGCAACGCCTCGTGAAGGACGGGTTCCGCGTGCGCGTGTACGTCCCCTTCGGCACCCATTGGTATCCGTACCTCATGCGGCGTCTGGCGGAGCGTCCGGCCAACGTGCTGTTCATGGCGGGCAGCGTGGTGAAGGAGTCGCCTCTGGGCTTTCTCTGGCCCCACGGCAGAGATGGCCACGAGGAGGCCGACAAGGCCCGATGAGCGAAGGCGCCTCCCCGCCCCTCGCCGGCAGCGAGCCGTTCCTCCGCGTCACGGAGATCTTCCACTCCATCCAGGGCGAGTCCACGTGGGCGGGGGTCCCGTGCGCCTTCGTGCGCATCACCGGGTGCCCCCTGCGCTGCGTCTGGTGCGACACCGCGTACGCGTTCCACGGCGGCGAGCGTATGACGCTCACGGCCATCGTGGAGCGGGTGCGCGCCATGGGCACGCCGGTGGTGGAGGTCACCGGGGGCGAGCCGCTGGCCCACCCCAACGCCTTCCCGCTGGTGCGCATGCTCCTGGACGAGGGCTACACCGTGCTCGTGGAGACGTCGGGCGCCTTCGACGTGGCGCCGCTGGACCCGCGGGCCCACAAGATCATGGACCTCAAGTGCCCCGGCTCGGGAGAGAGCCCCCGCAACCTGTGGGCCAACCTGGAGCACCTCACCCCCCGCGACGAGGTCAAGTTCGTGGTGAAGGACCGGGCCGACTGGGAGTGGACCCGCGACGTCGTCCGCTCCCGGGGGCTGGACCGGCGCGTGGAGGACGGGACGCTGGGCGCCCTTCTCGTGTCGCCGGTATGGGGAGAGGTGGACCTGGAGGACCTGGCCGGCTGGATCCTGGAGGAAGGCCTCCCGGTGCGCTTCCAGGTGCAGCTCCACAAGCTCATCTGGGGCCCCGCCCGGACGGGGGTCTGACGTGGGCAGGGAGCGCAGCCCCCTCGAGACCGACCCCCGCTTCTGGGTCCTGAGCGAGGCGTTGGCGTCGTATGCCGCCGACGCCGACGACCCCCCTCCCCCCGACCCCGACTACCTCCAGGCGGCCGTGAGCGTGGTGGTGCGCGCCAACCACGACCTGGAGCTCCTCCTCATCAAGCGTGCCCGCTCCGAGCGGGACCCGTGGTCGGGGCACATGGCGCTCCCCGGCGGCCGCAAGGACCTGGAGGACCCGGACCTCCAGGTGACCGCGGTGCGGGAGACCCTCGAGGAGACGGGGCTCGACCTGGCGCGTCTCGGCGTCCCGCTGGGCCGCCTGGACGAGATCAAGCCGGGGAGCGTGCGACTTCCCAAGCTCACCATCGCGCCCTTCGTCTACGGCGTGCCCTCCGACGCGGGGGCGCGCGTCGCCAGCCGGGAAGTGGACGCCATCCACTGGGTCCCGCTGGAGCGCCTGCGGGCCCCCGACTGCCACGGGCATGTGGAGATTCCCCTCCCCGGCGGGGTCCGGAGCTTCCCCTGCTTCCACGTGGCCGGGGAGATCGTGTGGGGGCTCACCTACCGCATCCTCCAGCAGTTCCTCGACCTGTACCCCGACGAGCAGCTCCGACCCCTCCGTGGAGGAACACCGTGAGCGAGATCCATTCCTCCCGGCCCACCCGGCGCGTCCTCGTGATGGTGGACCTGGCCGGCTACGCAGCGTCCTTCGGCCACCACGACGACGCCACCATGGCCGCCTTCACCCAGGCCTACTACGAGTTGTGCGCCGAGGCGCTGGAGGGGGCCGGCGGACGGGTGGTGAAGTTCATCGGGGACTCCTGCCTCGCGGTCTTCCCCGTGGAGGCGGCGCCCGCCGCGGTGTACGCGGTGCGTGCGCTCGCGGCGCGCGTGACCGAGCTGGCCAAGGGCCGCCGCGTCCCCGTGGAGATGGGCGCGAACCTCCACGTGGGCGAGGTCGTGGAGGGCCTCTTCGGCCCCGAGGCGCACGCCCGCTACGACGTCATCGGGGCCGCCATGAACCAGACGGCCCGCATGGGCCGGGGGGGCGTGCTGCGCATCAGCCGCGCGCTGCGCGAGGAGCTCCCTCCCACCGAACGCCAGCGATGGCTTCCCGAGTCGGAGGACGTCTTCGTGCCGGCGTGAGTCCGCCACGGCCGTCTGCTGTCTCCGCGCCCCTCAGCCGGGGATGATGTAGTAGAACATCGTGCTCGACCAGTAGGCGTCGGTGGTCACGTGCGCCTGCATGGGCGCGGCCAGGTCCCGCCGGGCCGAGTACTCGATGATGAGCAGGCCGATGTTGCGGCTGTTCCAGATGTTGTTCGTGTTGGGGAGCGTGAACGAGAACCACCCGAAGCGCACCTTGTTGGAGGTGAACGAGTAGTTCTCGGGCAGGTAGGGCCGGAGGGCCGACGGGACCACACCGTACGAGCTGCTCCCGGGAAAGACCCCGTGGTCCCCCAGGTAGCCGAAGGCGGCCAGGCGTATCGTGTGCGCCTCGCTCACCAGGCGGGACGCCTCGGCCTTGAGGATCGCCTGGTGGAGGTTGGGGACCGCGACGCCCGCCAGGATCCCCACGATCATCACCGTCACCGCCAGCTCCGCGAGAGAGAACCCGCGACGGTCGCCGCCCCGCCGGGGGGTCTCCGCCCTCATCGCCCTTTCTCCAGCATGGACCTCAGGAAGTCCGCGGTCCCCTCCCGGCTGTCGAAGCGCGCGCGGAACGGTCCTTCCTCCCCGACCACCGCCCACCCCTCCCCTTCCCGCTCCAGCGCCATCCCCTCGGGAAAGCCCAACTCCTGGAGGGATGCGGGCAGCATGCCGTGCTCCGCCTCGTAGGCCTCCACGGCCTGGGCCGCGGCGAGGACCGAGACCTCCAGGGTCGCCTCCACCTGCTGGGGGGGGAGGGGGTCGGGAGCCGTGCGCCAGTGGGCCACGTTCCACGCCACGACGCCCAGGAACGCCAGGGCGACGCCCAGCACGACGGGTCGGCGGGTGAGGAGGGGTGGCCCCGGGGGAGGCGGTCCCTGCGCAGCCTCCGCCTCCGCCGCGCGCTCCATGACCTGGCGCACGGCGTCGGCGTACTCCGAGCCCGACGGTTGCGTGGCGTGGTTCAGCTTCGGCTCCTGGGGGGGAGTCGCTTCGACCCTCCCAATCTGCCTCGGGGCGGCCCCTTCTCCAACCTCTCAGGGCTACATCCCCGGCTGATCCACCCACTCGGCGATGAACACGTTCGTGTCCCGGGTGCCCCCGTTGTTCCGGTTGGAGCCGAAGACCAGGTAACGCCCGTCGGGGCTGAAGACCGGGAAGCCGTCGAAGCCCGGGGAGTGGGTGATCTGCTCAAGCCCGGTGCCGTCCAGGTTGATCATGAACAGGTCGAACTCGCGGCCCTGGGGGTCCAGGTGGTTGGAGCTCCAGATGATCTTCTCGCCGGAGGGGTGCCAGTAGGGCGCGAAGTTGGCGCCGCCCAGGCTGGTGATCTGACGCTTGTCCGAGCCGTCGGCGTTCATGACCCACAGCTCCAGCTCGCCGGGGCGGATGAGCCCCTGGGCCAGCAGGCGCTGGTAGTCCTCCAGCTCCGGGCCCTCGGCGGGGTAGTGGGCCCGCCAGACGATCTTGGTGCCGTCGGGCGAGAAAAACGCGCCGCCGTCGTACCCGGGCCGGTCGGTGAGCCGCGTCACGCCGCTCCCGTCCAGGTTCATGGAGTAGAGCTCCAGGTCGCCGTCGCGCACCGAGGTGAAGACGACCTTGTCGCCGGTGGGCGAGACCGTGGCTTCGGCGTCGTACCCCATGACGTCGGTGAGCTGGCGCGGGTCGGAGCCGTCGGCGTTGGCGATGAAGATGTCGTAGGTGTCGTTCAGCGGCCAAACGTATCCCAGGGACATGTCCGGGGGCGCGGGGCACGCCGGATCATGATGGTGGGTGGAGGCGTAGATGATCTGGTCGCCCGCCGGGTAGAAGTACGCGCACGTCGTGCGGCCCTCGCCCGTGCTCACCAGCGTGCGCTGGGCGGTGGCGATGTCCAGCACGTAGATCTGGTCGCACTCCTCGGTGGTGGCGCGATGCTGGAAGATCAGCTTCGTGCCGTCGAAGGCGAAGTAGGCCTCGGCGTTGTCGCCCCCGAAGGTGAGTTGGCGGACGTTGCGCAGGTGCGTCTCGCCGGGCATGACCAGGCCGTCGGCGGCCGCGGCGACTTCACCGGAGGCGGCCTCTTGGCCAGCTTCCTGGGGCGCGCACGCGCCCAGGAGCAGGGTGAGCGCGGCGACGGCGTACAGGGAACGATGCATCACGAAAGCCATCCTTCGGAAAGGTCCACGATGTCACGCATACGAACCGGGGGTGTCCTCCTGCCCCTCCTGGCGGCCCTGGCCGCCCCGGTGTCGGCCCAGACCGCAACCTGCCCCGATCCGGCGCGTCTCACCGCCGGCGTCGAGAGCCCCCTGGCCCACGTCCGCTACCTGGCGGACGACGCCCTGGAGGGACGGGAGGTAGGCTCGCGGGGCGCTTGGTGCGCCGCCGAGTACATCGCGGCCCGCTTCCGGGAGCTGGGGCTCGAGCCCGCCGGCGACCAGGGCACCTGGTTCCAGACCTTCCCGGTGCGCAAGGGCGCCGAGCTGGGCACGGACAACAGGCTGGGAATCTCGAACAGGGTCTACGCCGCGGGCAAGGATTGGGTCCCCCTGGGCTACTCCGCCTCGGGCGACGTGGCCGCCCCGCTTGTGTACGCCGGCCACGGTCTCTCCCGCCCCGGCAGTCCCGACGACCGGTTCGCCCACATCGACGTGGGCGGGAAGCTCATGGTGGTGGAGTGGGGCGACCCCGACCACCCGAGCGGCGGCGGCCTCCGCGCCGACCCTCACTTCAAGGCCACCGTCGCCGCCGGGCGGGGAGCCGCGGGGCTGGTGGTCCTCCTCCCGGAGGGCGCCGCGCTCCCCACCCCCGACGAGGAGATCCGCAACGCGCTGTCCATCCCCGTGGCGGTGGTGTCCGCGCCTCACGCCGGCGCCCTCCGCCAGGCCGCCGAGGCCGGCGAGGAGGCCGCCGTGCACACCGACGTGCGGCCCACCACCGCCGACGCCCGCAACGTGGTGGCGGTGCTCCCCGGCGCCGACCCGGCGCTGCGGGGCGAGTACGTGGTGGTGGGTGCCCACTTCGACCACCTGGGCATGGGGGGCGAGGGCTCGCTGGACCCCGACGCCCGCGCGGTGCACAACGGCGCCGACGACAACGCCAGCGGCACCGCCGGCATGCTGGACATCGCCCGGCGGCTGGCCGCGGGGCCGCGCCCGGCGCGGAGCGTGCTCTTCATCGCCTTCACCGGCGAGGAGAAGGGGCTGTGGGGGTCCACCCACTTTGTGGCCAACCCCACCGTGGACCTGACGAAGGCCGAGGCCATGCTCAACCTGGACATGGTGGGCCGGCTCACCGAGAACACGGTCACGGTCTTCGGGACCGGCACGGCCCAGGAGTGGGAGGAGGTGGCCAACGCCTCCAACGCCCGCCTGGCCACGCCCCTGAAGCTGGCGTTCTCCCCCGATGGGTACGGGCCGTCGGACCACGCCGCCTTCACGGCCGCCGGGATCCCCGTGCTCCACTTCTTCACCAACACCCACGCCGATTACCACCGCCCCAGCGACGACTGGGACAGGATCGACGGCGAGGGCATCGCCCGCATCGCCCAGCTCGGCGCCGACATCGCGGGCACGCTGGCGGGTGGCGGCGACGCCGTGGCCATGAGCCTCACCGAGGTCCGCCAGGAGCCGCCGGCCCCCACCGCCGGAGGCGAGTCGAGGGGGTACGGGCCCTACTTCGGCTCCATCCCCGACATGACGCCCCGCGACTTCGGCCTCCGCATCACCGGGGTGCGGGAGGGAAGCCCCGCCGAGAGGGCCGGCCTCCAGGCGGGCGACGTCATCGTGGAGTTCGACGGCAAGCCCGTGGCCGACATCTACGCCTACACCTACGCGCTCCGGGACAAGAAGCCCGGTGACGCGGTGAAGGTGGTGGTGGAGCGCGACGGGAAGCGCTTCACGCTGAACGCGGTGCTGGGGGAGCGGCGGTAGGTCGACCCCACCGGCACGACGGAAGGAGGGGCCGGTCCCGCGGGGGCCGGCCCCTTTCGCTCCACGTCTGGTCCGGCAACCGGGACGGGCTGGGCGAGGGGACGTACAACATCTCCTTCACCCGCGTCTCCGGCGACAACGCCCTCGGGTGCCGGGCCTACTTCGCGCGCCCGCCCCTCGACATGCAGCAGGGGATCAGCGGCTCCAGCGACTGCATCCAGCAGATCACCGTGAGCCCCGACCCGGCATTCATCGGGCAGACCATCGCGGAGGAGTACTACTACGTGAAGGTCCTGCCCGGCCAGACGCTGCGGGTGACCACCTCGCCGGTGTCCGGCGAGGCGGGCTTCGCGCCCTTCCCCACGATCTTCCTGCCGAACGGGGCGATCCAGGACGGCGGTGACGGCCCCACCCGCACGGTGTCGTTCACGGCCCCGGCGGGCATCCAGGGGTACGTCCTCGTGGGAGTGTCCAGCGTGTTCACCAAACACCCCAGCGAGGGCGGGCGGTACACGCAGGGCACGTACCGGCTCCAGATGTCCGTGCAGTAGGCGCGAGGGGCGGGGCGCCCTCCGCGGCGCCCCGCCCCACCCCTCACTCCCCCAGCAGGTCGAGCTGTCCGTCCCCGCCGGAGAGCGCCGGACCGGCGGCGGGCTCGCCCCCCTCGCCCTGGGTGCGCGTCACCTCCACCACCCGGTCGCCCGCCGGGAGCTTGGCGATCCTCCGGCCCTGGGTGCGACGCCCCTGCACCGGGATGGCCGACGCCTGCACGCGGAGCACCTGGCCGCCGGCGGAGATGAGCATGACCTCGTCGTCGTCCAGGATCTCCAGCGCGGCCACCACCTTCGAGCCTCCCGACGCGCTGACCATGGTGCCCATCCCCCCCCGCTTCTGGAGGGGGAACTCGCTCACCGGGATCCGCTTGCCCGTGGCGTCCTCGCTCACGGTGAGGACGTTGGCCTCACGGCGGATGAGCACCATGCCCACCACCGCCTCCGAGGCCTTCAGGTCCATGCCCTTCACGCCCTGGGCGGCGCGGCCCACCAGCGGGACCTCCGCCTCGCCGAAGCGTATGGCCCTCCCGCCGCTGGAGAGGAGCATGACCTCGGCCAGGCCGTCGGAGAGGGACACGTCGACGATGCGGTCGCCGGCCTTCACCCCCGCCGCGATGATCCCGCCCGAGCGGGGGTTGGAGAACTCGGGGAGGGCGGTGCGCTTCATGGTGCCGCCCTGGCTGAGGAAGACCAGGCACCGGTTCTCGGCGGCGAGGTCGTCCACCGGGATCGTGGCCACGATGCGGTCGCGCCGGTCGGCGGACCCGAGGAGCGCGTACACCGACTGCCCACGCGACGAGCGGGAGCTCTCGGGGACGTCCAGCACGGGGAGGAAGTGGCAGTGCCCCTGCTCCGTGAACGCCAGGATCCACCCCTGGGTGCGGGCCACGAAGATCCGCTCCAGGTAGTCGTCCTCGTAGCGCTCCATGCCCGCCAGCGCCTTCCCGGACGACACCCTTCTCCGATAGAGGTGCATGGGGATGCGCTTCACGAAGCCCTCGTGGGACAGCGTGACCACCACGTCCTCGTCGGCGATGGCCTCCTCCACCGGCGCCGCCGACTCCTTCTCCTCCTCCTCACCCTCCTCGAGGATGACGGTGCGGCGCTCGTCGCCGAACCGCTTCACGACCTCGTCCAGCTCCTCGAGCATGACCTGGAGCTGGCGCTCCTCCGACTCGAGGATGGACCTCAGCTCCTTGATGAGCGCCTCCAGCTCCGACAGGCGCGCCTTGAGCTGCGAGCGCTCCAGCGCCGTGAGCCGGGCCAGGCGCATGTTGAGGATGGCGTCGGCTTGCACCTCGCTGAGGCCGAACTTGGCCTGGAGGCGGTCCGACGCGTGGGCCCGGTCCTTCGAGCCCCGGATGATCTTGATGACCTCGTCGATGTGGTCCAACGCCACGAGGAGGCCGTCGATGACGTGGCGCTCCGCCTCGGCCTTCTCCAGATCGAAGCGGCACCGCCTCTGGATCACTTCGACGCGGTGGTCGCGGAAGCGCTCCAGGATCTCCTTCAGGTTGAACTCCCGAGGCTGGCCGTGGTCCAACGCCAGCATGATGGCGCCGAACGTGTACTGCAGGTTGGTGCGTCGGTACAGGTACTTGAGCACCTTGCCCGCCTTCGCACCCCGCTTGAGCTCGACGACCAGGCGGATGCCGTCGCGGTCGGTCTCGTCCCGGATGTCGGATACGTCGTCGATCTTGCCGTGCTTGGCCAGGTCGGCGATCTGCTCGATGATCTTCGACTTCGAGACCGTGTAGGGCAGCTCGGTGACCACGAGCTGCTCCTTGCCGCCGCGCAGCGCCTCCTTCACCACCCGGGCGCGCATGATCACCCGGCCGCGCCCGGTCTCGTACATGTCCTCGATCCCGCCCCGCCCCACGATGAACCCTCCCGTGGGGAAGTCGGGGCCGGGCACGTGCCGCATGAGGTCGGCCACGGTGCAGTCCGGGTCGACGACGAGCTGTTTGATGCCCGCGGCCACCTCGCGCAGGGAATGGGGAGGCACGTTGGTGCTCATCCCCACGGCGATGCCCGAGGAGCCGTTGACCAGCAGGTTGGGGAAGCGCCCCGGGAGCACCGCCGGCTCCTGCAGGCGGTTGTCGAAGTTGGGCTGCCAGCCGACGGTCTCCTTGTGGACGTCGTCCAGCAGCTCCACCGCCAGGGCCTGGAGCCTGGCCTCGGTGTACCGGTACGCGGCGGCGTTGTCGCCGTCGATGGACCCGAAGTTGCCCTGGCCGTCCACCAGGGGATACCGCAGGGAGAAGTCCTGCACCATCCGCACCAGGGCGTCGTACACCGCCGAGTCCCCGTGGGGGTGGTACTTGCCCAGCACGTCGCCCACCACCGTCGCGCTCTTCTTGTAGGCGCGGTCCGGTAGGAGCCCCAGCTCGTACATGGCGAACAGGATCCGCCGGTGCACGGGCTTGAGGCCGTCTCGCACGTCGGGGAGCGCGCGCTGGACGATGACGGACATCGAGTAGTCGAGAAACGACTCCCGCATCTCCTCTTCGATGAGGCGAGGCAGGATCCGTTCCCGCTTCCGGGCCGTGGCCATTCCTACTCCAGGAGGGTGTTCCGGGGGCTGCGGACGTGCGCGCGCCGCGGGCCGGCAGGAGGGCCTCGGCGAGCGCGAGGCCCCAAGGTTCTCGGTTTTGGGGAATGGGGGCAAGACGACCGGGACGGACCGCCGGGCGCAGCGCCACGAAGGGGGCCGAAGGGCCCCGGGGTCAGCCCGGATCAGCCTCCGAGAGCATGCGCTCGAGGCGGTCCCGGAGGGCCTCGGGCGCCGCGCCGCCACCGCACGCGCGCCGGAGCGCCGCGCGGAACGCCTCCTCCAGTCGGAGGTGGGGATAGCACCGCTGGCACACGTCGAAGTGGGCCTTCACCTCTTCGTGGGAGACCGGGCCCAGCTCCCCGTCGAGGAACTCGTAGAGGGCGGCCACGGCCTCGCGGCACGTGATGGACCTCGGCGGCGCGCCCCCGGCGCCGTGGGCGTCAGTGTGTGCCATGATCACCCCCGATGTAGCCCATCTCCAGCGCGAAGTCGTGCAGGTCCTTCTGCAGGCGGCGGCGCCCCCGGAACAGCCGGCTCTTCACCGTCCCCACGGGCAGCTCCAGCATCTCCGCGATCTCCTGGTAGGAGAGGCCCTCCACGTCGGAGAGCACGAGCACCGTCCGGTACTCCTCGGGCAGCCGGTCGATGGCCCGCAGCACCTCGTCGTCGACGAACGAGTCGAAGAACTCCCCCTCGGGGTCGCTCCGGGACAGAGAGGCCCACAGGGGGTTCACCGGGTCCACGGCCGGGCCTTCGGTCGCCGTCTGCTCGGCGACGATGGCGTCGTGGCGCTGCCCGCGCTCCCTGTGCCGGAGGTACGTGTTCCTGCAGATGGTGAAGAGCCAGCTCTTGCAGTTGGTTCCCGGCGTGTACTGGCCCCAGGCCTTGAACGCCCGGAGGAAGGTGTCCTGCACCAGGTCCTGGGCCTGGTCAGGGGAGCCGGAAAGGCGGAGGGCGAACCGGTACACCGCGTCCAGGTGCGGCATGGCCTCGGTCTGGAAGCTCACCTCCGCGTCGCGGGGCACGGCTAGCCGTCCCAGTCCGCGAGGAGCTGCTCGAACTCCTCGGCCATGGTGGGGTGTCCGTGGCGATACGCCGCCTCGACGCCCCGCCGGTAGGCCTCCCGGGCCTCTTCGTCCTCCCCCGCCCGGCGGAGCAGCGCGCCCAGGCGCCCCCACGCGTTCCCTTCGTCGTCGGTGGCCGCCAGATAGGAACGCAGCTCCCGGACGGCGTCCGCGGTGCGGTCGGCGTTGGCGTACTCCAGCGCGAGGCCGAAGCGCAGCCGGGGGTCGTCGGGGCGCTTCTCGAGCATGCGTTCCAGCGCGCCGATGCGGTCGGAGGACATCCGGTGGAAGAGGCCGGTAGGGTCGCTATTCGGGGAAGCGGAAGCTGCGTGCGGTCTCGGTGTCGGGCGCGTCGCCCGTCACCAGCTCGATGAGCGCCTCCATCTCGGCAACCATCTCGTGGATGCGATGGGAGACGGAGAGGGCGTGGGCGAAGTCGAAGTAGGCCGCCACTGCCGACTCGTCCGCGGCGTGGGTCGTCACCACCACGGCCTCCATCTCGGCGCGCAGGTGCTCCACGATGGCGTCCACCGCCAGCGCGACGCCCCACACCTCGGCCAGGCTGCCCAGGCTCAGGTCGCCCACCAGACGGGGAAGGAGCGCCTCCACGCGGGCCCGTCCCTCCTCCGGCGCCAGGACGCGTCCGCGCGCGTCCGGCTCCCGCTCCAGGAAGGAGCGGCCGCCGGCCGTCAGGGCCGTGATCTCCTCGTAGTTGCAGTGCAGGATCACCGTGGTCTCCCGTGCCTACGGAGGCGGCACGCGCGTCTCTCTACCTATCTCTACCTATCGAACGCCCGGCTTGTTTCTGCAAGCCTCCCGGCTCCCGGCCCCCTCACGCCTCCGCCGCCGCGGGACCCTGGACGGTGAGCGGGACGGACACGTGGTGGTCTCCGTCCACGGTCACGTCGAAGCTGTACCGGCCGGCCCCGGCGAAGACCAGCCCGTCCAGGTGGAGGATGTGGGGGACCCTGATCCCTTCGCCCACGGCGCCCGGGCCGGAGCCCAGGTGCATGTCGCCGTCGATGCGCATGGCCTCCTGTCCCCTGGGGTCGCGCAGGGCGATGGCCACGTGGTGGCGGCCCATCTCCTGCACCGACGCGGTGAAGCGGAGGATGAGCACCATCTGGGGGTGCTGGGCGGGGAAGCTGGCGGTGGAGATCCGGTCGAAGATCCCCAGGATGTTCAGCTTTCCGGCGGCGTCGATGGTGGCGGCGTCGGCCAGCAGGGCCATATCCACGTCCATGGGGTTCCTTTGCGGGTGTTGGACGCCTCAGGCGGCGTCGGTGCCCGATACCCCGCTGGCGTCCCGAGGTACCATCATCCGCTCGGCCAGCACGATCCCCAGGAGCACGTCCAGGAGGGCGTGGGCGGCCATGGGGGGCCAGAGGCTCCCCGACGCCAGGAGCCCCCACGCCAGGATCCCTCCCAGCACCGCGGTCCGGGCCACGCCGATCACGCCCTGGTAGGCGTGGAGCACGCCGAAGACCAGCGACGAGACCACCGCGGCGCCCACCGCCCCCATGACGCTCCCCAGGACGGCGATGACGTACCCCCGGTAGGCCAGCTCCTCCCCCACCCCCGCCGCGCCCGACAGGACGGCGAAGGCGGCCCGCTCCCGTCGCGCGCGGGGGAGAAGGGCGCGGAGCAGGGGGGCCTCCCCCAGGCCCAGGGCCATGCCCAGCCGCCGGAAGGCGGCCGTCGCCGCCAGGCCGGCGGCCACCAGCGCCAGGGTCCACCCCGCCAGGGACGTCCAGGGGAGGGCCACCAGGCCCAGCGCGGCGGAGCCCCCGTGCCGGCGCCCCACCGCCCAGGCCACCGCCCCCAGCACCAGCAGGGAGACGATGGAGCTCAGATACGCGGGCATGCGCTCCACCTCCAGGTGCCCGGCCAGGCGCGCCTGGAGGACGGAGAGGACCGGGAGGAGCACGAGGAGCGCGGTGAGCGTGGCGACGTCGGGCCAGGCCAGGCCCGCGCCCCGGAGCGCGAGGGCGGCGGCGGCGCCGGCGGCGCCCACCAGCGCGTGGGTGCGGTGCCCCAGGCGTGCGGTCACGCCGCGGGGCCCTCCGCCGCCATGTCCTCGATGGCGCGGAGCGTCTCCTCCACGTCGCTCCACCGCGTATTGTGGGCCATGATGCAGAGGCGCAGCGCGTAGGTCCCCTTGAGGCGCGTGGACGACATCATGGCCGTCCCACCCCGGATCACCCGGTTCTGGATGGCCTCGTTGAACGCCTCGAGCGCCCCGTCGTCCATCCCGCCGGGGTTTGCCCGGAAGCACACGACGCCCAGGGAGGGGGGGCTGAGGAGCTCCAGCCGGGGGGAGGCCCGCACCAGCTCGCCGGCCCGGCGGGCGAAGTCCATGCCCCGCGCCACCGACCGGCGGAAGGCCGCGAGGCCGAAGGTCTGGATGGACATCCACACCTTGAGCGCCCGGAACGACCGGGTGAGCTGGAGGCCCCGGTCGGCGAAGTTCACGTGCTCCATGCCCAGGCGGGTGTCCTGCAGGTACTCGGGGTGGACGCCGAACGCCGACTCCAGGGCGCGGACGTCCCGCACCAGGAGGCACCCGGCCTCGAAGGGCTGGAAGAGCCACTTGTGGGCGTCCAGCGTCACCGAGTCGGCCCGCTCCAGCCCCCGGAACAGGCTCCGCCCCTCCTCGGCGAGGACGGCAAAGCCGCCGTAGGCCCCGTCCACGTGGAGCCAGATCCCCTCCCGGGCGCAGAAGTCGGCCATGGCATCGAGCGGGTCCACGGCTCCGGTGTTCGTGGCGCCGGCGTTGGCGCACACGGCCACCGGGGTGAAGCCCCGGCCCCGGGCGTCGGCGACGGCGCGCTCCAGCTCGTCCATGCGGATCCGGAAGGCGTCGTCCGACGCCACCTTCACCACCCCCTCCGGACGCACGCCGACGATGCGGGCCGCCCGCTCCAGGGCGCTGTGGCTCTGGTCGCTCATGAAGACGGCGGGACGGTCGGGGGCGCCGGCGCGCTCCCGGGCGGCCACCAGCGCGTCGAGGCTGGCCGCCGACCCTCCCGACGTGAAGAGGCCCCCTGCCCCCTCCGGGTACCCCACCCACTCCCGGAACCAGTCCAGCACCACCAGCTCGAGTTGGCTCGGTCCGCCCGAGCCCAGCCACGTGCCCTGAAAGGTGTTGAATCCGGCTCCCAGGAGGTCGGCCACCACCCCGGGCCACGTGGGCGACGAGGGCACGAAGGCGAAGAAGCGGGGGTGATCCACGCGGGCGGCGGTGGGGAGCACGTCCCGGAGTGCGCGCTCGAGGACCTCGAGGGCGGGGCGCCCCTCCTCCGGGGCCGGCTCCCGGAGGATCTCCTCCAGGTCGACCCGGGACGCCCCCCGCCAGGGAGCGTCCTCCCGGAGGTGCTCCACGCGGTGCAGGACGGCCTCCATGGCCGCCGCCGCCAGCTCCCGCATGGCATCGGAGCTCATGGTCAGGTCCGAAGCCTCCGCCGCTCCGTCCCGAAACGCAGCGTCTTCCGTCGAGGGGCTCATCCGAATACTCTTTTTTCCATGTCTACCGGAACCGTTACCGCGCGGGGCGTCGTCTTCCGCGTCCTCGACGCCATGGACGCCCCCCACAGGGGCCGTATTCTACGCCTCCGTCTCCAGGCGGGCGAAGCCCCGTCCATCCGCGCCCTCCGCGGCGCCCGCATCCGGGCCAAGGCCCCCGACGGGCGGACGTGCGAGGGGAAGGTCACCGGGTTCGCCCTCTTCGGGGGGAAGCCCTCGGACGCCCGCCTGGCCCGTACCGGGCGCGTGGACGTACACGTGGACGAGGCCGACGGGCAGGGGCCCATCGGCCTCCAGTGGGAAGTGACCCTGGCGGGGTGACCCTCCGCCGGGCCGCGTCGCCGGCGGAACGCTAGAAGCCCGTCCTGAGCCCCGGGGGCTCGCGGTTGAACGTCTCCACGAACCAGGTCCGGTAGGCCTCCGCCTCCCCTGGCTTCTCCCGCGCCCACCGGGCGCGCGCCTCCCCGAACTCGTCGGGGCGGGCGGTGAAGATGAACGCGTCCAGGTACCCGTTCTCGTTGGCGTAGATCAGCTCGTCCAGGGGCGCGTAGGGCTGGGTGTCGAAGGTGGAGCGCCCGAGCAGCCAGGCGTCGGAGATCCGGGCCAGGATGGCTCGCTCCAGGTCGTACCCGTTGGCGGCGGGGGCCTCCGGCAGCCATTCCTCCTGACGCCCCATGCGGGCCATGAGGTGGAGGTGGGCGTAGATCTCGAAGACCAGGCGGGCGTCCTGGGCCCGGGGGTCGAGGCGGACCTTCACCGTGTCCGAGCCGGCGAACTCCAGCCCCTGCCAGGGATAGACCTCGTCGACCGCGAAGTTGGTCTGTACCAGGAAGGCGGGGTCGTCGGTGATGTTGGTCTGCTCCCGCGTGACCCACTCGTTGATGGCCTTCATCCGCTCCTTGTCCACCCGGATCCGGGCGCCGGAGAAGATGATGAGGGGCCGGGGATCGGGAATGTCGGGCGCCGCCGCGGCGCACCCGCCGAGGAGGCCGGTGGCCACGACCAGGGTCGCGCGGGAGAACAGCGCGCGAAATCGCGCTCCTGTGGGTAGTTGATGCGTCATCTTTGCCCCGGACTCCTCATCGAAAAGCTTGACACTCCCCCCTCCCCGGTGGGAATTGGGGGTACCGATAACCCTTGAACTGTGACACTTCTTGAACGTCCCCACCATGGACGGTCTCCGCGAGTTCCGGGCTCCGCAGGCCATGACGACGGAGGAGCTGGGCGACAGCCTGGCCCGTCTGGTCTGGGAGAGCTTCACCGACTTCCTCGCGCAGGAAGACGTGGAGACCCCCCTGCCCTCCAACGTCACGCTCACCGAGGACGACGGGACTCCCGACGACCAGATCGCCGAGGAGGCGCTCATCTTCTTCATGTGGGCACATACGCGCGGAGCCCAGCTCGCGTTCCTCGGGCGTACCCCCGTCCCGGTGCTGCGACGGGGACTGGACGCCATGCATCGCGCGGTCTTCGACGACATGAAGGAGCACGGTACCCCCGCCGCCCAGCTCCCCATCTTCGAGCAGCGGGTGAGCGCCCGGTACGCCGAGTACCACCAGGCCGCGTCCGAATCCGACGAGCGCCTGGGGGCCGCCGTGTGCCATCACCTCTCCGGTCCTCCCATGGACTGCCAGGCGCTGGCCAACGCCCTCACCGAGCGCGCCATCGCCGTGGCCCATCCCCTCCGGGACTTCCTGGAAGAGGTGGAGCTCACGGACTGAGGGGCTTCGGCGGGGGGTGACATGACCGGGTGCTACGTCAGGCCCCGCCCCGCCATTTCATGGTCTCGAAGGGACTGCGGCACGCCCTGCACCAGTACGTGGCCACCGAGGCGTGGGAGCCGAAGGCGTTCATGATCTCGGTCTCGACTCCTTCGCAGAAGGGGCACGCCGGCGCGTCGGGCAGGCTCGCCGGAGCTTCGGCGCGGCGCGCCTCGGCGTCGTAGGACGAGGGCACCGCCGACGGCGGGAGCCCCGTGTCGCGGAAGGGCGGCTTGAGCCCCATCACTCCACGAACAGCATGCGGTTGCGGTCGCCCCGGGCCCGCTCGCCGGCGTCGGCGTCGGGGTGTCCCGGACCCCGTCCCCGGGCCGAGTCCCAGCCCTCCGCCGCCCCGACGGCATCGACGTCCACGCCCGCGGCGGCGGCGAGGTCGCGCACCGAGTCCAGGAACGCCCTGGTGAGGGTGGGGCCGTCCTCCACCACTCCCTCCGCCACCAGCGCCGCGGCGGGGGCATCGGCGGCGCCGAGCCACGCCAGCACCGGCGGCAGCACCGCCTCCGTGGCTCCCCGGAGGAGGGCGCGCGCCTCTTCGGACGCCGACCCCGCCAGGCGCCGGTACCACGCCTCTCCCAGGCTTCGGTGGAACGCCTCCTCGGAGAGCATCTTGGGCACGCGGCTGGAGGCGGGCTCGAAGGAGCCGCGGGAGAACGACTCCAGCGCCACGGTGAGGGCTCCGTCCACGAGGACGATGCCGGCCACCACGGCGGCCCAGTCGGAGAAGGGAGCGTCCAGCGGGTCCACCGAGGCGTACGCGGCGTCGGCCCGCTCGTGCTCCACCGCCACCGGGTCCTCGCCCAGGTCCTTGAGCATGGCGTACAGGAGGCGGGCGTGCCCCCACTCGTCCTGGCACATGGAGGACGCCGCGATCCCCGTCTCGATGGAGGGCGCGCCCAGCAGCCAATCCGAGTAGCGGATCCCCATGAGGCGCTTGCTGTCGGCCAGGGTCAGGACGAGGCGGCGCAGCCCCGAGCGCGTGGCGTCGTCCAGCCGGTCCACCTGGAGGAAGCCGCTCATCGGGCGCCCCCCTTGCCCTTGGCGAAGGGCCCGTCGTCGCGGTTCACCGGGATGATCGCCGAGCGGGGCACGACGCACATCTCGAACCAGTTCTGCTCGTCGTACGTCTTCCACGCATAGACCCTCGCCGTCTCGTCGTCCAGCGCGTCCACGTAGCCTATGTGGGCCAGGGGCTCTCCCCGGTCCTTGCGGGCGAAGACGTCGTACACGAACTCACGCATGTGCCTGCATTCTCCGTCGGTTGCTGGGCGCCCCGGCGGGGCGCTATGCGCTGACACCGAGGGCGCGGAGCTTGGCCCGCCCCTCCGGGGTGATGCGTTCGCTGGTCCACGGCGGGTCCCACACCTCCTCGATGCGGACCTCCCGGATCCACGACTCCTGCGCCAGCCGGTCGGTGATGTCCTCCCGGATGAACTCCATGCACGGACAGGCCGTGGCGGTGAACGTCACGCGCACCTCCACCTCGCCGTCGCGGTACGCCAGCCCGTAGATGAGCCCCAGCTCCACCAGGCTGATGGGGATCTCCGGGTCGAGGACCTCCTGCAGCGCGTCCCAGGCGGCGGCGGTCGGGTCGTCCGGACGCGCCACGAGAGGCGGCGACCACTGGTCCCGCCCGCCGCTCTTGTGGGACGTGACCGCCGCCGGCAGCCCGGCGTCGGGCCGGGGCGTGCGCATGATGGGGAGGACGGATGCCACGCCGACGGTCGCCTCAGGCCGCGGCGCGGCCGTTGAGCCACCGCCCCACCTCGCCTCGGGACCTCTGGATGGACTCCACGTAGATCTCGTTCATGGGACCGCGGGCCTTCCAACGCTCGAAGACCTGGTCCCAGGAGATCTCGCCCCCGGCGAAGTCCCAGTGCTTGGCGGCGGAGTCGTACTCGCAGGGGAACGGGTAGTCCAGGAGGTACTCCTTCCGGGCCTCGTCCCAATGGGCGGGAACCTCCAGACCCAACCCCTCGCACAGGGGCACCGTGGAGGACATCCACACCTGGCGGAGCTGGTCGTTGGTCAGGCCCTTGAGGCGGTAGTCGAGCTGCCCCGAGTGGCGCTTCATGTCGTCGGGGAGCCCGAACCACTCGATGGTCATGGGGAACATCCAGTCCACCGCGCGCTGGACCATGTCCCGGGCCTCGCCCCCGGCCTTGGCCAGGCGCCGCATCCAGACCTCGCCATGGCGGAGGTGGAACGTCTCCTCCATGCCGATCTTCACCAGCGCCCGCTTGAGGGGCCCGTAGGACGTGTTCTCGTGGACGTCGGTGAGGAGGGTGATGCCCGCCCGGTCGAAGAAGCCCGTGGCCACCACCAGCTCCGCCCAGTTGTCCAGGGGCTGGTCGAAGCCGTAGGGGTGCTTGAACTGCTGCGGCTGGCGGCCGTAGACGAGCTGCTCCTTGGACTCGCCCAGGTCCTCCAGGAGCCGGTACGCGATGTTGGCGTGGGCCAGTTCGTCCTGGATGATGGCGTGGGCGCTCACCTGGGTGTTGGTGGAGGGCGCGTAGCGCGCCGCCATCCAGTAGGCCGGGGCGCTCATGAGCTCGGTGTCGGCCTGCACGGTGAGCTGGACGACGAGGGCCTTGCGGTACCCGTCGGTCATCTCCTCGGTGGACTCGACGATGTACCCGTCCTGGACCTTGGCCTTGAGTTCGTCCTCGGTGAAGGGCGGCATGGAGGCTCCTGTCGTCGTTTGGGCGGGATCCGGGCTCAGAGGCCCAGCGATGAGCGGATGAGCGGGCTGATGCGCTCGGGGGTCCAGGGAGGATCGAAGGTGAGCTCCACCTCCGCGGTGTTCACCTCGTCCATGGCGAGGATCGCCTGCTTGGCGTCCTCCACGATCTGCCCGGCCACGGGGCAGAGGGGCGAGGTGAGGGAGATGACGGCCTTCACGTCGTCCCCCTGGACTTCGATGTCGTAGACCAGCCCAAGCACGACGAGATCCAGACCCAGCTCGGGGTCCTTCACGGTCTTCAGGGCGTTGCGTACGTCCTTCTCGGTCAAGGCCATGGGCCGACCTTCCTCGTGGCAGATGGAACCCGGACCCGGGGGCACGGCGCCACCCGGACGGAGTGCGTACCCGCCTCCCGTCCCGGGGTTCGGGTAGCGTCGGCTCTACTAGTGACGCCGGGCGTAGAGCACCGAGGTCTCCATGCGGTCGTCCCCCTGGGCCTTCCGAATGGCCTTGTGGAGCGTGGAGACCACCTCTCCCGCCGGCTTGCCGTGGAGCTGGGCCATGAGGTCCGCGGCGCCCATGAAGAGGCCGGGACTGGCGTGGGAGAGGACGAAAGCCGTGTCTCCCGAGCCCATGGCGAACGACTGCACGTTGTATTTGAAGCCACCCATCATGCCCAGGGGAGGGCCGTGGGCGCCGAACTCCTGGAAGGTGCCGTCGCGGCGAATGATCCCGCCGGGGACCCGGCCCGCGCTGGCCCACTCGACGCTGGCGGGCCCCATGACCAGGATCCCTACCTCCACGAACTGGTCCAGCCCCTCGATGGCCGCCGCGCTGAGCGCCTCGTTGGACTTGGCCAGGAGCTGGGGGAGCGTCGCGTTGTCGCCGGCGAGGCCCCGCAGGACGGCCCGGGCCACCCCCAGGTGATGGGCGGCTGGGAAGCCGTCCTGGCGCACGTCCAGGGTGAGGAGCGCGGTGCGCCCGTCCCCCAGCGTCATCCAGTCCCACACCGACCCGCCCCGGCCGCTCTCCTCCGTGGTGGTGCCCGCCGCCACGTCGAAGTCCGCCACCCGGGGGGCCGTGGAGGGGAGCAGGCCCGCCTGCATGACCCGGCTGATCTCGTGGGCGTCCACCCGGACGCGGGCGCCGGAGTCCTGCACGCGCTCGACGCTGGCGAAACGCACCCCCAGGGCCCGGAGGGCCCGGGACAGGAACCGCATCATGCGCAGCGCCAGGGAGTCGCCACCCAGGAGCTTCTCGAAGTCCTCCCGGGCCACGGTCATGAGTTGGGTGGCCTCGGTGGCGCGGGCCGTGGCGGAGCGGGGGGCGTCGTTGAGGAGCGCCATCTCCCCGAAGCCTTCCCCCTTGCGCCGTACGGCCAGCTTCTCCTTGGTGCCGTCGGGGCGGTCCTTGGAGATCTCAACGGCTCCGGCGAACACGATGAAGAAGGCATCTCCGGGCTCGCCCTCCTCGAAGAGGACGTCGCCCGGCTCCAGGCTCGTGCCACCGACGATGGCGGCGATCCGACGTACGTCCTCGTCGGGGAGCCCCTCGAAGAGGTCCACCTTCTGGAGCAGCCCAACCACCTCTTCGGTGGACCAGCCGTGTACGTTGTCGGACACGGAACGCCTCCACTGCGCGTGAATCCCGACCGTCCACGGCGGAAGAGCGACCTGGCCGTGGGGGGACCTGCAATGTAGGCAGCCTGGAAGGGAGGGGGAAAGAGAGCCGGGCCCGCCGGCCAGGATTTTCCTTGATCCTCAGGGCCTCCCGAGGGAGTATTTCAAGTCACGGGGTCTTTCAGGCCGGCAACCAAGCCCCCCAACCCGAACGGCCTCCACAGCAGGCGGACCCATCGGCCGGGTCTCGTCAGAGGTGTTCCCATCATGTTCCCTCCCGCACGCCGCGCCCTCGTCGGCGCCCTCGTCTTCCTTCCCCTGGCCATGTCGGCGTGCGTGGACGCGCCGTCGGCCCCCGAAGGGTCGGCGCCGGGCGCCTTCGCGCTCTCGCCGGTCTTCTCCCTGGTGGGTCCCGACGGACCGGCCATGACGGAAGGCCAGGAGAACGCGCTGTCCGAGGCCTTCGACCTGGTGAACCGCTTCCGCATGGTGGTCCAACGGGCCAGCGACAAGGCGGTGGTCCTGGACACGATCTTGGGCGTGACGCCGGGCGAGGATGTGTACGACCTGTCGGTGGACATCCAGGCGAAGGAGAACGAGCAGTTCCTCGTGACGCTCACGGCACTCCAGGGCGAGGTGGAGCTGTTCACGGCCAAGGACATCCCGGCCAAGGCGACGCCGGTGGGCGTGCAGGGTGGCCCGGCGCCCGCGCCGGTGCAGATCCCCCTGGTGTATTCAGGCCCCGGTGCCACGGCGAACGCCGTGCGGATGAGCCCCACGCAGGCGGTGCTGGGCCCGACGGGCTCCACCCCGCTGAAAGCCACGGTGCTGGACGCCGCGGGCGCGGAGGTGACGGGCGTGCCGCTGGCGTGGACCACGTCGGCGGCGGGCGTGGCCACGGTGTCGGCCACGGGCCAGGTGACGGGGACCGGCGACGGGATCGCCACCGTGACGGTGACGACGCCCACGGGGCTGCTGGCTTCGGCGCTGGTCTACGTGGTGGCGGGGGAGCTGGCGTACGTGGAGGGTGGCGTGCTCAAGGTGCGGGGCGCGGCCGGAGGCACGGCCACGGAGCGGGGCACGGGGGCGTCGCAGCCCTCGTGGAGCGCCGACGGCGGCCGGCTGTTCTACGTGTCGGGCGGGCAGGTGACGCAGGCGGGCGGAGGCACGCTGACGGCCGGGGGCTGGCCGTCACTGTCGCCGGACGGGACGAAGCTGGCGATGGAGCGCAACGGCACGGTGTACTTCGCCAACGACGACGGGACGGGCGTGCGGCAGGGCCCGGCGGGCACGGCGCCGGTGTGGCGCAGCGGCTCGACGGTGCTGGTGGGGGGCGGGAGCATCCAGGAGGTCAGGGCGGACGGCGAGGGGCGGACGACGGTGGTGGAGGGTGCGGCGACACTGCCGGCATTGGCCGGTGACGGGCGCATCGCATCTCTGACGGGCGGCGAGCTGCGGGTGACGGGGGTGGCGAGCGCGCTGGTGAGCGGCGCGGTGGGCCGTCCCACGTGGAGCCCGAGCGGGAAGTGGCTGGTGGTGGGGACGGGGTCGGGGCTGGTGCTGGTGCCGTCGGACGGCGCGGGGGCCGCGGTGCCGCTGCCGGGGCTGGGGAGCGCGAGCGACCCGGCGTTCAAGCGGACGGGATCGCTGGCGCCGTCGCCGGCGGTGAACGTGACGGGCTTCAGCCCGAGCCCGCCGCTGCCGGGCGCCCAGGTGCAGATCCTGGGGAGCGGCTTCGACTGGATCCTCCCGGGCAACAACCGGGTGGTGTGGCCGACGCGGGACGGCACGGTGGAGGGCGAGATCCGCGCGGTGACCGAGACCTCGCTGACCACGGTGATGCCGAGGAACGTCATCGCCGGGCAGGTGGCCGTGCACACGCGGGCGAACTCGGCGGCGCTGGCGTTCCAGCCCCAGTTCGGGGGCCTGGACGTGACGGCACGGACGCCGTGGGGCGCGGGCGTTCAGGGCGTGGGGCTGTCGCTGGTGGGCCAGGGCGCGACGCGCACCGGCAGCACCGTCGCCTCGGGCCTCGCCCAGTTCGACGGCCTCATCCCTGGTAGCTACACCCTCACCATCTCCGTCCCCACGGGCTGGACCCTCTCCGGCGACGCGGTGCGGGCCCTCTCCATCGGCGGGGGCGTCCTCGACCTCGCCCTCACCCTCACCCCCACCGTCAACTTGGTGGCGCTGAACCCCGACCCCCGAGCGGTGGCTGTGGGCGGGACGTTGGGCGTGACCCTGGCGGTGACCGGCCCCGACGGCTTGGTGATCCCGCAGGTGGCGGGGCTGACGTGGCGCTCTGGCTCGCCGGAGCTGACGGTCACGCCGGGCGCGGGCCTCACGGCCGTCCTCGGCGCCGTCTTCGCCGGCGCCTCCGCCGGCTCGTCCACCCTCGAGGTCGACGTGGCCGGCACCACCCACAAGTTCCCCGTCTCCGTCACCTCGCGCATCGAGGGTCTCCTCACGCTGGACGACGGCAAGCCGGCACCCGGCGTCACCGTCCAGGTCAAGCGCGGCGGCACGCTGGTGGGCGATGCCGTCACGGGCTCCGACGGCCGCTATGTCGTCGCCGGCCTCTTCCGCGGCACCTACGACGTCGCCCCCGTCCGCAAGGACGACCTCCTCCCCGTCCCCGCCGGCCAGACCGTCACCCTCGACGAGTCCAACCCCTTCGGCAAGGCCGACTTCCGGATGCAGTCCTTCGCCACCCTCGAGGTCTCGGCCAAGACACCCTGGGACGCCCCCGTCAAGGGCGTCGTCCTCGTCCTCGCGAGCGGCGAAACCGAGGTCGCCAAGGCCACCACCGACGAGAAGGGCCTCGCCGAGCTCACCCGCGTCGCGGCCGGCACCTACACCCTCTCCATCAAGACACCCGACGGCTTCACCCTCTCCGGTGGGGCCTCCCGCGCCGTAACGCTCCTCCCCGGCCTCCAGAGGCTCGCCCTCGAGCTGACCCCGGCCGTGTGGGAGATCAAGTCCATCCCGGCCAAGCTCACCGTGGAGGTGGGCAGCACCCTCGACGTGGAGCTGGTCGCTTACGACGTGCGGGGCGACGTCATCCCGCCGTCGTCCACCGGACCCTGGGTGTCTCGGTCGCCGGGGCTCACCGCCAAGGGCGAGGCTCTGAAGGGCGCCGTCACCGGCGTCTACCCGTCGCCGCCGGGCGCGACCTTCGACGTCGCGGTCGACATCAACGGCACCACGTACGGCCTGGGCGTGACGGTCACGTCGTTCATCGAGGGCGTCATCACCCAGGATCCGCTCCCGGCCCCCTCCCCCTCGGGAGAGGCGACTCTCGCGCCGGCGGCGGGCGATGCGACGCCGGCCCCGGCAGCAGTGAGCGCGCCGGCCGCCGGGGGCGTGACGGTGGTCTTGAGCGCCACCGCGGGCGCGGAGATCGCCAGGGCGGTCACCGACGCCGGCGGCCGCTACCGCCTGGCCGGCCTGGCCGCCAGGTCCTACGACGTGGCGCCCCAGCCGATGGTCGGCCTCTCGCCCACGCCTCCGACCACCACCGTGGTGCTCGGCGCGGCCACCCCGAAGGGCACCGCCAACTTCCACATGTCCCGTGCGCCGGTGGACTCCATCGACGCCACGGCGACGCCCGACGAGCTGGACGCCCTCGGGGCCACCACGACCATGGCGGTGCTCGCCTTCGACAGCCTGGGCGCGCCCCTGGCCGGCCGGGTGCCCACCTTCGTCTCCACCGATCCTTCGGTGGCCACGGTGAGCACCGGCGGGCTGGTCACCGCGGTGAACAACGGACAGACCTGGATCCGCGTGACGGTGGAGTCCAAGCTGGACTCGGTGCTGGTCACGGTGGACCAGAAGGCGGTCTCCATCGTCCTCATGGACGAGGAGGGCGCGCCGCTCCCCGACTCGGCCCGCGTCCTCTGGGGCGAGACGCATACCCTGGACTGGGAAGCCAAGGACGCCCGGGGGAACCTCATCTCCCATGCCTACAAGCAGCCGACGTTCATGTCCTCCGACGCCACCAAGGTGGCGGTGGACACCGCCGGCGTCGTGACCGCCTCCACGTCCAACGTGGGGCGGGCGGAGGTGTCCGCCACCATGGACGGCGCCAGCGACCTGGTCGTCGCGGGCGTGCACGGCATCCGCGCGATCGACCTGACGCTGCCCGGAGACCTGCCCACGTTGGCCGACTCGCTGTACGGCCAGATCCTGGGCAGCATCAACGTGGACTGGACCGCCCTGACCGACCTCGACGCCCTCCTCACCATCTGGGACGTCCAGGGGGACGTGAACATCCGCGACAACGTGTCGCTCATGAACCTGGCGGGCCTGAGCAACATCGAGGAGATCGGCGGCACGCTGCGCGTCAAGCGGAACGCTTCGCTCACCACCCCCACCGGCTATCCGGCGGCGAAGCTCAAGAGGGTCCACGGGGCGCTCAAGGTGTGGGACAACGACAACCCCGGCTTCACGAACGGAGACCTCTTCGCGAACGTGGTGGAAGTAGGCCAGTACATCGACGTCGTGGGCAACGACTACCTCGAGGATCTGAGCGGCCTCACGTCGCTGAAGTACGCGCGCGGGCTGTCCCTCGAGTCCAACCAGAGCCTCGACCTGGACGGCGGGTTCCCGGCCCTCGAGTACCTGGGCTGGGACGGCCTCTGGATCGACGAGAGCGCCACCGTCGTGCGTCTCCCCATGCTCAAGGGCGTGGAGGGACAGGTGGGCGTTGGCGGCGAGGTGAGCCCGGTCAACCCCATCCAGGAGCTGAACCTGCCGTCCCTCCAGTGTGTCCAGGGCGCCGTGTGGATCTACGACAACGAGGATCTCACCACGGTGAGGATGCCGAACCTGGTGTCCATCGGCATGGACTGCATCACGCCCTTCGACGAATGCGGGGACATCGGGCCGGCGCCGAGCCGGTCGATCTCCCGCGCCGGCGATCCCGACCCCACGGACCGGGGCATGGAGGCGCGACGCGGTGCTACCACGGCACGGCTCCGTGCCCTGGATCAGCAGGCCGACGACCGCCGGGAGCAGCGGGTGGCGGAGCGGGCCGCGCGCCGGCTCCAGGAGGCCCAGGCGTTGGGAGCGCAGAGGGCTCCCGCCGACGCCCGCCGACTGCTGGACCGCGCGCGCGCCCGCGCCCTGACGGTGGAGGCGCCGCAGGCCATCGGCTGCGAGTGTGGCCCGGGTCTCATGATGGAGAACAACGACCAGCTCAGTACCCTCCAGCTCGGGAGTCTGGAGGAGATCTACGGGCCCTTGTACCTGTACTGGATGGGTGATCTCCAGGTGGTGAACCTCCCCTCGCTGCGCTACGTGGGCGAGTGGGTGGACGTGTGGGAGATGTGGGGCCTCACGGCGTTCCTGGCGCCGGACCTGGAGGAGGTGGGCAGCTTCTACCTCCAGGTGACCTCCTACTTCGGAGACATCGACCTCTCGAGCCTGGAGTCCACCTGGGAGTTCGAGATCGAGGGCCCATACGGGGAGGACGTAGGCCCCATGAGCGCGCCCATGGCCGTCGCAGAAGGCGTCACACCCTGGACCCTCGACCTCCCGGCCCTGGAAACGGTCGGGGGCGAGTTCCACATCGATGGCGCGGAGGGACTCACTTCGCTGACCCTCACCGCGCCAGGGCCCCTCACGGTGGACGGCGAGTTCTACCTCTCCGACCTCCCCGCGCTCGTCTCGGTGAACCTGAGCTCCCTCGCGAGCGTGGGATGGGGTGTCCACCTCCAGTACCTGGACGACCTGTCGACGGCGAGCTTCCCGAACCTGACGAGCGTCGGAGAGAGCGTGCCGTACTACTACGACTCGTTCTTCGAAGTCCGCTGGAACGATGCGCTCCAGTCCATCGCGGCGCCGAACCTCGAGGCCTTCGTCGACCATCTGACGCTGACCGGAAACGACGCTCTTCAGACCTTCGATCTCGCGGGGGTGTTCGCCGACGACGTCGAGATCAGCAGCAACGGTGTGCTGGCCAGCCTGCCGGACCTCTCGGGCCTGGGCGAGAGCGAGGGAAGCGCCAACCTCTTCATCGGGTACAACGACCAACTCCTGGACCTGGATGGCCTGGCGGGGGTGGGCTCGCTGGCGAGGCTCCAATTGTACGGCAACGCCCTGCTCAACGACCTGACGGCCCTGGAGACCCCGGACGACGAGCTGACCTGGCTTGGAGAGCTGCAGGTGGTTTCCAACCCCGCGCTCCAGAGCCTTACCGGCCTGGGTCACGTGGAGTCGGCACTGACCCAGGTGGTGATCCAGGGGAACCTGCTCCTCACCGACATCTCGGGCCTCTCGGGGATCGGCGCCGCCACCAGCGCCAACCCGGCCGTCTCGGGCCCATTCACGGTGACGGGGAACCCGGCCCTCTCGGACTGCCACGTCAACACGGTGATGGATGCCATCGCGGGGGCGTTCTCTCAGACGAGAGCGACGGCGTTCCCGGGCGGGTGGACGGTCAGCAACCTACCGTGCGGAGGCCAGCAGGAGGATTGAGCCTCCGGACCTCCGCCCAGATCAAAGGGGCCGGCCGGACAACCTGTCCGGCCGGCCCTTCCGTTTGGAGGGAGGTCCCCCGGGGAGGGCGGAAAAATCCTCGCCCTGCGCCGCTTTCGGCGTGTAGATTGGGGAAGCTAGGCATGCACCTGCCCCACCCATCGGGAGAAGATGTTGGATCCCGCAACCGAAGCCACGTCGCCGCCCGTGGCGCGCGACGCGCTCGTACCCGTCGCCCTGCGCTTCTGGGGGACCCGTGGCTCCATTCCGAGCCCCGGCCCCCTCACGGCACGCTACGGGGGGAACACGACGTGCTTCGAGGTCCGAAGCGGCGAGCGTCGCATCATCTTCGACGCCGGCTCGGGAATCCGTCAGCTCGGTCTCGACCTGCTGGGTCGGGGTGGGGAGTACGACCACATCTTCCTCACCCACTTCCACTGGGACCACATCCAGGGGTTCCCCTTCTTCCCGCCGCTGTACCACCCGGAGATCGAGCTGAAGATCGTGGGCCCCAAGCAGAACAACATCGACGTGCGGAGCCTCTTCGCCGGCCAGATGGGTCCCATCTACTTCCCGGTCCCGTTCAGCGTGGTGGCGGCGAAGATGTCCTTCGAGCACCTGAACGAGGGAAGCTGGGAGTTGGACGGGGTCACGCTCCGGACCATGAGGGTGCGGCACCCCTCGTGGGTGGTGGGATACCGCATCGAGGTGGGGGGGCAGGTCGTCTGCTTCATTCCGGACAACGAGGTCGAGGGAGAGGGGTACGAGGTGGAGGACGGGTGGCGGGAACGGCTCCTGGACTTCATTCGAGGCGCTGACCTGCTCATCCACGATTCCATGTATACCGACGAGGAGTACCCGTCCCGCCTGGGCTGGGGCCACTCCACGTTCCGTCAGTCGGTACGGCTGGCCGAGGAAGGGGAGGTGAAGAGGCTCCTCTTCTTCCACCACGATCCCGAGCGCACGGACGACGAGCTCGCCGGGATCGTGAGCCGCGTCCGGGACGAGGCCCTGGCGCGCGGGTGCGCCGTGGCCATCGACGCGGCAGCAGAGGGAAACGATTTCTCGCTCCAGGAGAACTGACGTGAGACGCTACGGGCCGCTTGCGGTGCTCTTGGCCGTGGTACCCCTCCTGGCCTTCGGGCCGGCGGAGCGCACGGCGCCCACGCACTGGGCCTTCATCGTGGGCATCAGCGACTACATCAACTTCGACGACGCCGAGGGGGGCGACCTGCCCGGAGCCGAGCACGACGCTCGGGGCGTCCGGGACGCTCTCATCACCAAGGCGGGCTTTCCCGAGGCGAACATCCGGATGGTCCTCAACCAGGACGCCACGCGTGCGGCCCTGGAGGAGGGCATCACCGGCTGGCTGACCGCCAACGCCCGCCCCGGGGACAACGTTGTGATCTTCTACGCCGGCCACGGCTCCCAGATGTGGGACGAGAGCGGCGACGAGGACGACGGCCTGGACGAGACGCTGGCCCCCGCCGACGTGGACCCGCGGGACACGTCGTTCGACATCAGCGACGACACGTTCGGGGAGTGGCTCACCTCGCTGCCCACGACCAACGTCGTGGTGGTGCTGGACAACTGCAATTCGGGCACGGGCACCCGGGACGTGACTCCGTTCTCCCGGTCCCGGCAGCTCGGCCGGGACATCAACGCCATCGCAAAGCCCGCCACCGTCTCCCGCCGGGCCCTCCCCGGCCAGGAGGACAAGACGGGCTTCGACGCGGGAAGCGCCCGGGTCCTGGAGCTGGCCGCGGCGCAGCCCTACCAGGCTGCGGTGGACGCGTACTTCCCCGCCACGGACGGTACCGAGGCCTTCCACGGCGGAGCGTTCACCACGTTCCTCCTCCGGGAGCTGTGGCGTGCCCCCGCCAAGGCCACCTACGAGGAGATCTTCGCCAACGTCCGCGAGGCCCTGAAGCGCAACCGCTTCCAGCAGGACCCCCTCCTCTCCGAGGACGTGCCCCTCAAGGCCATGCCCCTGTTCTACGTGGAGGGCGGAGGCGGCGGCGTCGCGGACGCGTCCCTCCCCGTCCAGTCGGTGAGCGGGGGTACGGCGGAGCTGGCCGGCGGGGTCGCGCTGGGCATCACCACCGGATCCGTCTTCGAGACGGCGGGCGGCGCCCGCCTGGTCGTGGAGGCCGTGGGCCAGTCGAGCAGCACCGCCCGGATCGCCAGCGGGAGGGCCAGGGAGGGCGATCGGGCCCGCCTGGTGGGGTACCGGTACGCCAGCGAGCCGCTGCGGGTGAACGTCGCGGGCATCGACACCGAGACCGCCCAGGCCCTGGCCCAGGCGCTGGGTGCCACGCGCGACGTGGTGGTGGTGCAGGAGCAGAACGCCTTCAGCCACCTCCTGGTGCGCCGACGGGGCAACGAGATCCGCGTGGTGGGCGCCGACGGCTTCGTGCGCCATGACGGCCTCCCGCTGGGGGCCGGCGGCGCGGACGAGCTGGCCGGCAGGCTTCGGCAGGAGGCCGCCGCCAAGCGCCTGGCCGACATGGAGAACCCGGCCCAGTCCTTCGGCGTGAACATCCGCCTCGAGGGTGGCAAGACCGCCTTCGGCATCGGCGAGACGGTGTCGTTCCACGCCACCTCGGAGCGCGCCGGCTACCTGACGCTGGTGGACCTGGGCACCGACGGGAAGGTGGTCATGCTCTTCCCCAACGCCCACCAGCCGGCCATGAAGATCGCGGCGGGGCAGACGCTGTCGTTCCCCACGGAGGACATGGGCTTCGAGCTTCAGATCTTCCCGCCGGCGGGGCGCGGCATGGTGCGGGCCTTCGTGACGCCCGAGCCGCTGGACGTGCCCATGGAGGGCGAGTACCCGGAGGGTGACGAGCGCTTCGCGGCAGCGATCGCGGCGGCGGTGCAGCGCGCGGCGGGCGCCGTGGACGGGGCGGTGCGCCTGGACACCTGGTCCACGGCCTCGCTGGTGTACGACATCCACAACTAGTAGAGGGGTGATCGGGAAGGGGAGTACCCCGCGCGCCACCCGCGCCTGCGGCGTGGGTACCCGGCTTTCGCTGGTCAGGGGAGGAACGACGACGAGTCGTAGCAGGGCTACGGCGAGGAGGAGCCGTGAACGCCAGGGCGAGGTGACCGCGTGAAGCTGCAGCGGCTCCTCGCCCTGGCGTTGATCGTGGTGGCGTCGTCCGGCCTGACCCTCCTCCTGGGAGCCGGCGGGTCCCTCACCGGTGTGGAGCAGCTCCGGTACCGCACCCTCGATTGGCGCCAGAGCACCACCGTCGAATCCCGCCAGCCCGGCATGGGAGCGCGGGAGTCGGACCTGACCATCGTCTTCTTCGACGAGCTCAGCGTCACCGACTCGGTGTGGGGCCAGCTCTGGGAGCAGCCTTTCCCCCGGGCCCACATCGCCGCCGTCATCGACGCCGCTTCCGCGGCCGGCGCCCGCACCATCGGCCTGGACGTCTACCTGGACGAGAGGGAACCGGGGCTCAACGCCATCGATGAGGGCGACGACCTCCTCCGCGCCGCCATCGAGCGGGCGGGCAACGTCATCCTGGTGGGCCCGGTGGTGCAGACCGACTCGGGCCCCCGGATGGGGCGGCCCCACGAGTTCTTCGCCGACGTGGCGGCGGGCGTGGGCACCGCCGAGCTGCCGACCGCCTTCGAATCGGTGCGGAACGGGACCCTCGCCTTCCGCTCCGGGTTCGCCCTCGAGCCGTCGTTCGCCCTGGCCGTCTACGCCCACGCCAAGGGGCTGGACGTGGACTCGCTCCTCGCGGAGGCACGGCGGTGGGGAGGCGTGGCGCTCCCCGGGCTCCCCCCCGCCAGCGGGGAGATCCCAGCCGACTGGTGGGAGGAGGGGAGCGCAGCCTCGGAATTCCTGGTCTCCTTCCCGCTCCGCTTCATCGGTCCGCCGTCCTCGGCCAACGCCGACGACCCGGTGGGCGCCTTCCCCGCGGTGGCCTCGTCATCGGTGGACATGACCACCCTGTTCCTCCCCGAGCTCTTCCAGGACAAGATCGTCCTCATCGGATCGGGCTTCCACGACTCGGACAAGTTCCGGACCCTCTTCTTCAACACGGACCCGCCGGCGGAATTCGCCCGGGGAGGCCGGCAGTACTCCTGGATGTACGGCGTGGAGATCCACGCCAATACCATCCAGAACATGCTGGACGGCGAGTACGTGCGGCCCTTCTCGCCGGTGGGCGAGCTGCTGCTCCTCCTCCTCATGGGGCTCCTGGCCGGGGGGATGGCCTTCTGGCGCGGCGCGGCCTGGGGAGGCGTGGCCACCGTGCTGGGCATGGGCTTCCTGTTCGCGGTGTCGTACTGGCTCTGGGCCGGGCGGGTGTACACCCCCTGGGGCGTCGTCGCCACGCTGGACGCCCGCTTCGTCTGGCTCCCCGTGGTGACGCCGTCGCTCTCGGCGATCCTCTCCTACGTGGGGTCGGTGGCGTACGTCTCGGTGGTGGAGGGGCGGGACAAGCGGCGCATCAAGAGCATCTTCGGTACGTACGTCCCCACCGAGGTGGTGGACGAGCTGGCGGAGGACCCCGACGCGCTGCGCCGCCTCAACGAGGGGGAGCGCCGCCCCCTGACGCTCCTCTTCTCCGACCTGGCGGGCTTCACCACCATGTCGGAGCGGATGGACCCGAAGGACCTCCTCGACTACCTGAACGGGTACCTCCAGGACATGACCCGGATCGTCTTCGACGAGAAAGGCACGCTGGACAAGTACATCGGCGACGCCATCATGGCGTTCTGGAACGCCCCCCGGCCCCAGCCAGACCACGCCGACCGGGCGCTCCGCACCGCCGTGCTCATGCAGCGGAAGATGACCGAGCTGAACGCCCGCTGGAGGGAGGCCGACCCCGACGCCGAGACGCTGGTCGTGCGCATCGGCATCAACACGGGCAACGTCATCGTCGGGAACGTGGGCGGCGGCCTCCGGAACGACTATTCGGCGCTGGGCGACGCGGTGAACCTGGCCGCGCGGCTGGAGCCCGCCAACAAGAGCTACGACACCCTGGTCATGGCCTCCCAGTTCACCCTCGACGCCGCCGACGCCTCGGCGTTCCGCTTCCGGGAGCTGGACCTCATCGCCGTGAAGGGGAAGGTGGAGCCCGTAAAGGTCTACGAGATCCTCGAGCTGGCCGGCGTGGCGCTGGCGCCCCACCGGGAGGAGGCGGTGCGCCGGTACGAGGCGGGCCTGAAGGCCTACAAGGCCAGGGATTGGGCGGGCGCGGGAGCCCGGTTCGCCTCGGCGCTGGAGGCCGACCCAGACGACGGGCCGAGCCGGGTCTACCTGGAGAGGGCCACGGAGTACGCCGCCGCTCCACCGCCCCCCGATTGGGATTTCGTGGTGCGCAGGACCCAGAAGTAGAAGATTATAGGATGGGGGTGGCCGGGAGTGGGCCGTCCCCAGGTCAGGTTTCTCCGGAGAGAGATATGAGGAAGCATCTGCGCTGGACCGTCCTTCTCACGCTCGTCACCGCCCTGCCCCTGGTGGCCCAGGAGGACCCGGCGGCCCTGGTGGTGAAGCTCCAGGGGGACGTCCAGGTCCGCCACGCCGGGGCCCAGGCGCCCGCGGCGGTGGGCACCCGGCTCGTGGCCGGCGACGAGGTCATCCCGGCGAGTGGGGCCCGGGCCATCCTCATCACCCGCACGGGTGGCCAGCAGGTGGTGACCCAGGCCACCACCGTCCAGCAGCCCACCGGCGGCGGGAACCCCGACCTCTTCGCCCGGGCCATCGCCACGCTGGCGCAGGCCGCCACCGCCGACGCCCGCAGCACCGGCGGCCGGCAGGGGATGATCCGGCCCATTCCCGGCGAGCCCACGCTGGTGGCGCCGCGCAACGGCCTCACCGTCACCACGGGGCACCCCACGTTCTCGTGGATGCCCGTGGAGGGAGCCGCCGCCTACACCATCCAGGTCCGGAAGGTGGACGGCGGCCGCCCCATGCGCTTCGAGGTCGCCGGCACCGAATGGACCCTCCCCGAGGGCGAGCCGTCGCTGGAGGAGGGCGCCCTCTACGCCTGGACCGTGGCCCCGAAGGACGGGCGCCCCACGCGGGAGCAGCAGTTCCGCCGCATCGGCTCCGAGGACAACGAGCTGCTCTTCAACACGCTGGAGGAGATCCGCGCCATGGGCCTCGACCCCCTGGGCGACGGCATCTTCCTCACCGCGGTCATCTTCCGGGACCTGGAGCTGTACTACGACGCCGCCGACGCGCTCCAGGACGTGGAGGGGACCGACGCCATGAGCGCCGACCTCTACATGCTCAAGGGCGAGATCCTGAACATCCTCGGCCACGAGGAGGAGGCCCGCAAAGCCTTCGACAAGGCCGACGCGATGATGCGATGAACCCGCCGGTCGGAGCCGATCTCACCCTCAGGGAGGAGCTCGAGCAGGCGCGCTCGGAGCTCCGGGAGCTGAACAAGATCGGGATGGCGCTCATGAGCGAGCGCGATCCCCAGAAGCTGCTGGGCTTGATCCTGACGCAGGCCCGGCGGCTCAGCGCCTCGGACGCGGGCAGCCTCTACCTGGTGGAGGAGGACGGCGACGGCACCGAGCGGCTCCACTTCCTCCGCTCCCAGAACGACACCCTCCCCGACCTTCCATCCCCCGACTTCACCCTCCCCCTGGACCAGACGAGCATCGCCGGGTACGTGGCCCACACCGGTGAGCCCCTGGTGCTGGACGACGTGTACGAGATCCCCGGGGACCTGCCCTTCTCCTTCAACCGGGCGGCCTTCGACGAGAAGTACGGATACCGGGCCAAGTCCATGCTCGTGGTCCCCATGATGGACCACCGGGACCGGGTGGTGGGGGTGCTCCAGCTCATCAACCGCAAGTCGGAGCCCGACGCCGCCATCCGCACCCGACGAGGACTCGGACCGCTGGGTGCTCCCCTACACCGACCGGGAGGTGGCCATCGTGCAGTCCCTGGCCGGGCAGGCCGCCGTCTCCATCGAGAACGGCCAGCTCTACCAGGACATCGAGGCCCTCTTCCGCGGCTTCATCAAGGCGGCCTCGACGGCCATCGACCGCCGGGACCCCACCACCGCGGGGCACTCGGCCCGGGTCACCCGCCTCACGGTCCTCACGGCCCAGCTCGTGAACGAGCAGACGGAGGGTCCGTTCAGGGACGCGTCCTTCACCCCCGACGAGCTGAAGCAGCTCGAGTACGCCGGGCTCCTCCACGACTTCGGCAAGGTGGCGGTCCGCGAGGAGGTGCTGGTCAAGGTCAAGAAGCTCCCGCCGGTCATGGGCGCCCAGGTGGAGGCCCGCTTCCACCTCGTCCGCCGCACCATGGAGGCGGAGGCGGCGACCGCCAAAGTGGCCGCGCTCACCTCCGGCGGCTCCGGCGCCCCGGCGGCCCTGGAGGCCATCGAGGCCCGACTCGCCGCCGACCTGGCCAAGCTGGAGGAGTACCGCAAAGCCGTGGAGGAAGCGGACATCCCCCGGGTCCTCCCCGAGGAGGCGGCGGGGATCCTCCAGGAGATCGCGTCGAAGACGTTCACCGCCCCCGACGGTACCGAGCAGCCGTACCTCACGGCGGAGGAGCTCCACTTCCTGTCCATCAAGCGGGGCAACCTGGACCCGGCGGAGCGGAAGCAGATCGAGGACCACGTGGTCCACAGCTACGACTTCCTCGTGGACATCCCCTGGACCGAGGAGCTCTCGCGCATCCACGAGATCGTCCGGGGCCACCACGAGAAGCTCAACGGCAAGGGGTACCCCGACGGCGTCACGGGCGACCAGCTCTCCCTGGAGACGCGCATCATGACGGTGTGCGACATCTTCGACGCCCTCACCGCCAGCGACCGGCCGTACAAGAAGGCCATGCCCGTGGACAAGGCCCTGTCCATCCTCCGTATGGAGGCCGACGAGGGCGCGCTGGATCCCGACGTGGTCGAGCTGTTCTGCGCGTCGGGCGTGTACAGGGAGGTCCTGGAGAGGGACTGGCGGGAGTTCTAGCGGCGCCCGGCGGCGACGTCGGACGAAGCGACGAGGCCCCCGCCCGGACGAGCCGGGCGGGGGCCTCTGCCTACCGCGCAGCGCGGCGGGCTCAGTTCTTCGTCCCGCCCACCACGGCCAGGGGGATGTCGCCGAACCCGGAACGCTGCGGGTTCTGACGCCCGCCCGTGGACGAGCGCACGTTGTTGGCCACGTAGTCGAACAGCTCGGTGAACGTCACGATCCCGTCGGCGTCCACGTCGCCCTTCCCCTCCAGGCCTTCCAGGAGGAAGTGGGTGAAGACGCCGTGGCCGCCCCACCGCGCGTCCTCCAGGGAGAACTCGTTGGTGTCGGCCGCCGTCATCATCAGGCGGCGCGACGGCGTGAAGAGCTGGGAGAAGCCGCCGGCGATTGCGTTGCCGTCGCCGCCGCCTACCACGTCGCCGTCCGCCGTCCCGGCCGAGTGGCACGCGTCGGCGATGACCAGCACGCGCTCTGCGGCGATCTGGCGACGGAGCGCCGTCTTCACGTCCCACATGGGGAAGCCCGTGGCGGCGAGCGCGCCCAGGTCCGCGTCGGTGGGGAGCAGGTAGAGGTTGTCGGGGCGCTGGGGGTCCGGAGCCCCGTGGCCGGCGTAGTAGACCACCACCAGGTCGTTCCAGTCTGCCTGCTGGAGGAACACGAAGAGGGCCTGGCGCATGGCGGCGCCCGTGGCCTCTTCGTCGGCCAGGAAGAGGACGTCGTCGAAGGGGCCGGCGGCGTCGCTCTTGAGGAAGTCGTACATGGCCTGAGCGTCGGCCCGGGCGAACTCCAGGTCGGGGATGTCCTCGGAGCCGTACTGCCCCACCCCGATGACCACGGCCCACCGCTTGTCGATGCGCGGTGCGGCGATGGCCTGGGTGGTGGCGCCGCCCCTCCCCTGGGCCACCACCATGACCGAGTCGCGGCTCACCGGGAGGTTGAACTCACGGTAGAACCGCTTCGCGTCGGTGCCCTGGAGACCCAGGCGCGCGGCCTGCTCCGCTTCCAGCGGCTCGATGATGGCCGGGGCTCCGTCCACCTGGATGTTGGAGGCGTCGCCCACGACCACGCCCTCGAGGCGCACCGTGTTCTGCACGCCGGAGAGGGCGGCGCCGCCTTTCTTCACCACTCCGATGCCGCGGGTGGCGGTCCCCTGGGCGGGGAGCACGTCGGCGCGGATGATGGCCACGCCGGGCGCATCGCCCTGCGTCGCCTTGGTGGAGGCCGGAATGGAGCCCGGGTCGGGCTTCCAGTACATGGCCTCCTGCCAGGGCTGGGACTCCCAGTCGTTGAGGAGCCCGCCGATCATGCCGCCCTGGGTGAGGATCTCCTGGGTGGCCTGGCGGATGGCCTTGGACCGGGCGGCCTGCTCCGTGGCCTCGATGACGCGGGCGTCGGCGAGCCCCTCGGCCACCACGATGCCCCGGTCCAGCCGAAGCGCCCGCACGGAGACCTCGGTGGTCCCGGTGATGAGCGTCCCGTCCACCGGGTCGGGGCGGGCGCCCCAATCGGCCACGCCCAGGATGAGGACCTGGGCGCCGAAGTCACGCCCCAGCTCGGTGGCGGCTCCCTCGTCGCCGGCCATGGCGGCGCGCACCAGCTCGCGCTGGGCGGCCTCGTGGGCCAGGGCCGGGTCGATGACGGGGAAACCCGCCTCCCGGAGGAACGCGGTCATCTCGCGGGAAGCGATCTGCCCCCGCCCCTCCTCCTGGATGAAGACCAGGGTCCGGGGCAGGTCGGTGCGGAAGGCGATCTCCTGGGCGGCCGCGGAGCCGGCCAGGAAGGCGAAGCCGGCCGCGAGGGCCGGCAGCAGGTTCTTCATCAAGGCTCTCTCTCGCATCAGACATCTCCCCCGCGAAGCCGAGCCAGGGCGCGCTGGGCGTCCCGGTGGTTCGGATAGACCTCGAGCGCCTTCTGGTAGTGCTCCATGGCCTTCGCGGCATCCCCCTTGTCCTCGAAGTCCACCGCCCGGGAGAACTCGATGGTGGCACGCACCGGAATGGGTTCCGCCTGGGGCCGCCCCGACGGCGGCGTGAGGTCCAACTTCTTGGAGAACTCGTCGGCGATCCAGACGACGACCTCCAGGAGCTGCTCGGGCTTGTCGTTCTTCTTGAGGACGCTCACCACCTCCGACGTCTCCACGTCGGTGGCGCGGATGTCCACGCGGAGCTGGTTCCCCATGCTCACCACGGCGCCCACGAAGATGTACTGGACGCCCAGGAGCTTGCCGATCTCGATGGCGCTGGACTCGTCCACCCGCCCGGAGAGGGCGAGGCGCTGCTCGGTGAGGAGGTCCTGGAGGTTCTGGCGCTCAAGGACCCGGAGCCCCTCGCGTCCGGAGAACTCGGTGACGAGCATGGCGGACATGGCCTTCCCGATGGCCACCGAATTGCCCGCGTCGCCCAGCATCAAGCCGGTGAAATCCAACACGGCCACCGTGGGGACGTCGCCCGTGTTCTGGGCCGGCGCATCCTGGACGGCCAGGGCGACCGCCGCCAGCGCGACCGCGAAAAGGGACGTGTAGGTGCGCAAACCAACCTCCTGAAGAGGGGACACTGTCCCCAGAAAGTCACCGACTACGAAGCCCCGTAGAGCGGGCAAGGCGGGAGATTTCCTTTGCCCGCCCAATCTCCCAACCCTAAATTTACCTAGCGCTCTGCGGGGACGCCAAAGGAAAATTGTCCGGCGTCCCGCGATTCCGTATCTGCACTCGCTCCCTGGGAGCCCCCCATGCGGTACGCCTTCCTCCCGACGCGTCCCCTCCGTGTCGCCGTTTTCTTTGCGCTTTTCGGCCCGGCGGCGTGCGCCACCGGCATGCCCCAGGTGGATCCGGCGGACATCCCCCGTCTCCGGGAGGAGCTGGCCGCCAACCCGGAAGACACCGACCTCCAGGTCCAGCTCGGCATGGCCCAGTTCAAGGCCGAGGACTTCGACGCGGCCCTGCAGACCCTCCAGGGGGCCGTGGACGCCGGCAACGAGTCGGGGCCGGCCATGCTCTACCTGGGCCTCGTCCAGGAGGAGTTCGAGAACTGGTCCGCGGCCCGTGACTCCTATCAGAGGTACCTCCAGACCGGCGATACGGGTCCAATCGGGGAACAGATTCGCAAGCGCCTGGAGCTCATCGCCCAGAACGTCCTCCGCCAGCAGGCCCAGCAGGCGCTGGCCCAGGAGTCCGAGCTTTCCGGGGCGCAGGCGACCCCCCGATCGGTGGCCGTCTTCCCCTTCGGCTTCAACTCCGACCGCGAGGACCTGGAGCCGCTGGTCTTCGCTCTGTCGGACATGATGATAACCGACTTCGCCGTCTCCAACGCGCTGACGGTGCTGGAGCGGTCCCAGATCCAGACCCTCCTGGACGAGATGGCCCTCACCGAGGCCGGGTACGCCGAACCCACCACCGGCGCTCGGGCCGGACGTCTCCTCCGCGCCGAGCACGTGATCCAGGGCGTCATCACCACCCTCGGCCAGGAGAACCTGAGGCTGGACACCGACGTCCTGAACATCCCCCGGGCCGCGTCCGCCGGGACCCTGAGCGCGGAGGACCAGCTCGAGCGGCTCTTCGACATGGAGAAGGACCTGGTCTTCAGGACCATCCGCGACGTGCTGGGCGTACAGCTCACGCCTGCCGAGGAGCAGCAGATCCGGGACAACCGGGCCGAGAACATCCTCGCGTTCCTTGCCTACGGCCGAGGGCTCCGGGCGCAGGACCAGGGGGACTACGCCGGCGCCGTGGCCGCCTTCCAGCAGGCCACGCAGCTCGACCCCGGCTTCGGGGCCGCCGCCGCCGCCGCCAGTGAGGCCCAGGACATGAGCGACGCCTCGGGCACCAGCACCACCCAGGTCGCCGCCACGCCGCCGCCGCCGCCGCCGTCGTCCTCGACGCTGGGAACCGCGTCGGAGGGTGTGAACCCGACGCCCACGGCAGGCACACTGGGCACCGGCACCACGGCGGGCACCACGACGGGCCCGACGCAGACCACCGACACCCGTAACCCGGTGCAGGAATCCACGAACACCGAGAGCGCCACCAAGGCCGCCAAGGCGCAGATCCGCATCGTGATCAGGCGCCCGGGAGGAGGTGACCGATGAGCCGCCGTCTCTCGCCCGTAGCCATCGGGCTCGTTCTGGCCGCCATCCTGGCGGTCCCCGCCCAGGCCCAGCGCACCATAGGCGTGGGCGTGGACTACATGGGGTACAGCTTCGAGGAGGGCCTGGGGGCGTCCGCCGCCCAGCTCATGCTCGTCCCGGTGGCCGTCCGCTTCCCCATCCGGAGCGTCGTCGTGGACGTCTACTCGGCGTGGGCGCAGGGGAAGGTGGAGCGCGAGGACGTCGCGTACACCCTCCAGGGCCCCGTGGACACACGGGTGAAGCTCTCGTACCAGGTCGCTCCCTGGGCCCTGGTCAGCGTAGGGGCGAGCCTACCCACGGGGAACTCCACCCACGACGGCGAGGAGGCCGTGGTGGCCTCGGTGCTGGCCATGGACCTGCTGGGATTCCAGGAGGCCACGTGGGGCACCGGCGCCCAGGTGACGTCGTCCGTGGCCACCGCCATGCGCGCCGGGGCGTTCGGCGTCGGGGTGGCCGCCGCCTACTCGGTGAACCGCGAGTTCGAGCCGAGTTCGGAGCGGAGCCTCCGGTACCAGCCCGGCAACGAGGCGCGCATCCGCCTCGGCTTGGACCGGAACTTCGGCAACAGCACCTTCACCGCCGGCGCGACGTTCATGACGTACGCCGAGGACAAGGCCCTGGGCCGGAACTTCTTCCAGGCCGGGAACCGGATGCGGTTCGACGCCACGTACGCGTTCCGCGCCGGCGGCCAGGTCTGGACGCTCTACGCGGCCGACCTCTGGCGGGAGCATGGCGACGCGACCCTCCCCATCGTAAACAGCGCCGAGGAGGTCATCGGAGACACCACCATCGTCACGCCCAACCAGAACCTGGTGCAGGCGGGTCTGGTGGGGGCCATCGGCCTGGGGTCGCGCACGTTCCGCCCGTCGGTGGACTTCAAGCTCCAGGCCCGCGAGGAGGCGGACGGGAGCGACGAGGGCTCCGGCTGGCTCGTCACCGTCGGTGGCGACCTGCCCCTGCGCCTCTTCGGCTGGGACTTCTTCCCCGACGCCAAGGTGATCTTCGGCACGGTGAAGGACCCCACCGGGGCCTCCAGGAGCGTCACCGGAGCCCAGTTCTCGGGGACCATCCGCTGGGGGTTCTAGCGGGTTGACGCGACTGCCTTGACCCCGGTCGGGGGCGGTCTCTACGGTACGGCGTCCGGCCAGCGGCCGGGCGCCGTTTCTTTTGCCCACCGACGCCCTCCCCCGGGAGGGTTGAAGGAGTCCCCGCCATGAGCTCCGAGATCCGCCGCATCGCCATCAACACCGGAGGCGGCGACGCCCCGGGCCTCAACGCCGTCATCCGCGCCGTGGTGCTGGCCGCCGAGGAGATGGGGTGGGAGGTCTACGGCATCGAGCGCAGCTACGACGGCCTCTTCGAGGAGGGCGGCGTCATGCGCCTGGACCGCGCCGCGGTGCGGGGCATCACCCACCTGGGCGGGACCATCCTGGGCACCACCAACCGGGGCAACCCGCTCAAGTGGCCCGTGAAACAGCCCGACGGCAGCGTGGTCTACGAGGACCGCTGTGACGCCGTCATCCAGGCCCTGAAGGACCAGGGGATCGACGCGGTGGTGGCCATCGGCGGCGACGGCTCCCTCACCATCGCCCACGAGCTGTTCAAGCGGGGCCTCAAGGTGGTGGGGGTCCCCAAGACCATCGACAACGACCTGGCGGCGACGAACCTCACCTTCGGGTTCCAGACGGCCGTGGAGACCGCCACCGACGCCATCGACCGGCTCCACTCCACGGCCCAGGCCCACCAGCGGGTCATGGTCATCGAGCTCATGGGCCGCAACGCCGGGTGGATCGCGCTGTACGCCGGGGTCGCCGGCACCGCCGACGTGGTGCTCATCCCCGAGATTCCCTACGACATGGACCTCATCTGCCAGAAGATCGAGGCCCGCTACCACCTGGGCCGGAGGGGCTTCGCCATCGTCGTGGTGGCCGAGGGCGCCTACCCCAAGGGGGGCGAGCCCCACTTCAAGAGGAAGGACGGCGGGCAGGTGCGCCTGGGGGGCATCGCCGACGAGGTGGCCATCGAGATCAACCAGCGCACCGGCCGAGAGACCCGTTCCCTGGTGCTCGGGCACCTCCAGCGGGGCGGCGGGCCCAACGCCTACGACCGTCTCCTGTCCCTGCGCTTCGGCGCCGCCGCCGTGGGCCTCATCCGGGACGCGGCCTACGGATGTATGGTGGCGCTGGACCCACCCAACATCCTGGCCGTGCCCCTGGGGCAGGCCGTCGCCCGGATCAAGACCGTCCCGCTGGACTCGGACGTCATCCACACCGCACGCAGCCTGGGCATCTGCCTGGGCGCCTGACCGCCATCTCGGAGTCCGCACCATGACCGCACCCCTTCGCCGTGGGGGGCGGGTGATCCTCGCCCTCGTCCCCCTGGTCCTCGCCGCACCCGTCGCCGCCCAGAGCACCGCCGACTGGATCCCCGAGTCCGCGCTCGCCCGGGACTTCCCCCTCTCCATCCGGAGCGTGATGCGGGGCCCCGAGCTCACCGGGGTGGCGCCTTCCGCGGTGCGCTGGACCGACGACGGCCGCTGGGTCTGGTTCCGCTGGCTCCCCGGCGGCCACGAGTGGGATGCCGAAGCCCGCTGGTACCGCGTGTCCGCCCAGGGCGGCACGCCGGAGGCCATGAGCGACGAGCAGGCCCGTGAGGCGGCGCCGCTCCTGGCCGGCGGCGACCTGTCGCCGGACCGGCGCAGGCGCGTGGCTTCGGTGTCGGGCGACCTGCACGTCATCGACCGGCGCACGCTCCAGACCCGCCGGCTGACCCACACCGAGGACGCGGAGGGCTCGCCCCTCTTCAGCGCCGACGGCGGCGCCGTGCTCTTCCGCCGCGGGAGCGACCTGTTCCGCCTGAGCCTCTCCTCGGGGGCCCTGGAGCAGCTCACCCGCATCGAGTCGGGGCCGGCGCCCCGGGACTCGGCGGAGGCGGAAGGACAGCGGAAGTTCCTCCAGGATCAGCAGCTCGAGCTCTTCGAGCACATTCGCAGGGAGAGGGCCCGCGAGGACTCGGCCAAGGCCCGCCGGGAGGCCCAGGAGGCCCTGGAGCCGAAGTCGGTCTACCTCCAGAGGAACGAGCGCGTGCAGGACCTGATCCCCACCCGCGGCGGCGACCGGGTGCTGCTGCGCACCGCGGTGCCGGCGCAGGACGCCAAGGGGACCGTGGTCCCCGACTGGATCACCGCCGACGGCTACACCCGTGACCTGAACGTGCGCACCAAGGTGGGCGACACCCAGGGGAGCGGGCGGGCGGGGCTGCTGGCCACCGCCACCGGGGAGGTGACCTGGCTGGACCCGGCCCCCGAGGGCTACGAGGCGAAGGAGAAGCCCCGGGTGTCCAACGCCGGGTGGAACGACGCCGGCACGCGCGCGTTCCTCTTCGCCGTGTCCGCCGACAACAAGGACCGCTGGCTCTGGTCCCTGGACGCCAGCACCGGGGAGAGGGTGCTCCTGGACCACCTCCGGGACGAGGCGTGGGTGGGGGGGCCGTGCTTCGCCCAGTGCGTGGGCTTCGTGCCCGGCACCGACCGCATCTGGTTCGTGAGCGAGGAGACGGGGTACGCCCACCTGTACGCGGTGAACGCCGACGGTTCGGACAAGCGCGCGCTCACCTCGGGCGAATGGGAGGTCCTGGACGTGGCCATCCCCGAGGACCGCTCCCGCTTCCTCCTCACCACCAACGAGGGCTCGCCCTTCGACCAGCACGTGGCGTGGATGGCCTTCGACGGCTCGGCGCGCACCCCGGTGACGTCGGGAGCCGGCCGGTACGAGGCCACGCTCTCGCCCGACGGCCGGCGCGTCGCCTTCGTCCACGACGTGGCCAACGCCCCCCCGGAGCTGTACCTGGCCGACACCAGGCGCGCCGCCGACATGACGCGGGTGACCACCTCGCCCACCGCGGCGTGGTCGTCCTTCCCGTGGATCGAGCCGGAGATCGTCCGCTTCCGCGCCGAGGACGGCACCATGGTGCCCGCGCGCATCTACCGTCCCGCGGACATGGGCGCCCGGGCCAACGGCGCAGGCGTGATCTTCGTCCACGGCGCGGGTTACCTGCACAACGTCCACAACTATTGGTCGTCGTACTCCCGCGAATACATGTTCAACCACCTCCTCGCCGCCGCGGGCTACACGGTGCTGGACGTGGACTACCGGGGGTCCGCGGGGTACGGGCGCGACTGGCGCACCGCCATCTACCGGTGGATGGGCGGGAAGGACCTGAGCGACCAGGTGGACGGCGCCCGGTACCTGGTGGAGCACGAAGGCGTGGACGCGCGCCGCGTCGGACTGTACGGCGGCTCGTACGGCGGCTTCATCACGCTCATGGGGCTCTTCACGGCCGGCGAGACCTTCAAGTCCGGGGCGGCGCTACGCTCCGTCACCGACTGGGCCCACTACAACCACCCCTACACCAGCAACATCCTCAACCTCCCCCAGGACGACGAGGAGGCGTACCGGAAGTCCTCGCCCATCTACTTCGCCGAGAACCTCCGGCCGGACCAGCACCTCCTCATCCTCCACGGGATGGTGGACACCAACGTCCACTTCTCGGACGTGGTGCGGCTCACGCAGCGGCTCATCGAGTTGGGCAAGGAGGGGTGGGAGATGGCGGTCTACCCGGTGGAGAACCACGGATTCGTCGAGCCCACCTCGTGGACCGACGAGTACCGGAGGATCTTCGAGCTCTTCGAGCGGACGCTCCGGGAGCCCGGGTGCACCGAGGGAGGCGGCTTCTGCCCCCCCCGGCGCGCGGGCGGGTGACCCGCCCGGACTACCGGCCGTCGGCCTCGACGCGGACCTTCACCGAGTAGGCGTCGGGGCGCGTGGGCTCCGACGCCTTGGGCGCCGGCGCCACCTCCAGGAGCGTCACGAGGACGCCGTTCCAGGCCGCCGCGTGGGGCTCGAGGGTCGTGTTGAGGCGGAGCGGGATCGTGGGTCCCATGCCCGCGCGGATGCCCATCTCCACGGCGGCGTTCCCCTCCCAGACGCAGATGGCGTCGATGGGGCACCGCGAGTCCTCGAGGACGCGCCCGAAGGAGAGCTTCAGGACGCTGCCACCGATGGCCTTCTCCTCGCCGACCCGGAGCGTGAGCTCCGTGGGGGTGGCCACCAGCGCGTCGAAGCGCTGCTCCTCGGGAGACGTCGACTCCGAGCACGCCCCCGCCAGGGCCAACAGCCCCATCACCACGCCTCCGCGCATCCACCGCATCGCCGTCATCCTGCCCTTCCCTTCCCGTGTTGGACGGGCCCGCCCCGCGCGGGCCACACCAGGGGAACGATCGGCCCGGGAGAACGTGACACCCGTCCGGGAGGCCCGCCGGGCTATTCGCCCCGGAGGACCCGGGCCGGATCCACCGCGGCGGCGCGGGCGGCCGGGACCAGCGCCGCCACCATCCCCGTGGTGACGAACGCCACCGCCACGCCCAGGTAGACCCCCGGCGCCCGGGGATCGAGCCCCAGGAGGAAGGCCCCCAGGACCGGCGACGCCACCCACGCCAGGACGAGCCCCACCGCCACCGCCGGCGCGATCTGGCTCCCGGCCAGGGTGAGCACCTCCCGCGCCAGGCGGGTGCCGTCGGCCCCCAGCGCCAGGCGGATCCCCAGCTCCCGGCGCCGCTGGCGTACGCGGAACGCCAGGAGGCCGTACAGCCCCACGGCCGCCACCAGGAGGCCGGCGGCGCCACCGGCCAGCGCCATGGAGGCCAGCGCCCGAGGCACGCGGATGAGATAGGCGTGGGCGTCGGAGAGGGTGCGCACGTCCCAGACGGCCATCTCCGGGCTCACCGACGCCGCGGCCCGCCGCACCTCCGGGGCCAACCCCGTGACGTCGCCCCGCGCCCGGACGAGGATCATGACCTCTCTCGCGGGCAGTTGGCGCAGCGGGACGTACACCCGGTCGTCGCGCATGAGGCGGCCCCCACCCAGGGGGGCGTCCGCCACCACGCCCACCACCGTCCACCAGGTGGCGGAGTCGGCCTGGGCCAGGCGGATGCGCCTTCCCAGGGCGGGGGCGTCGGGGGAGAACGCGCGGGCGAAGCTCTCGCTCACCACCGCCACCGGGCCCGCTCCGGGTCCGTCGGTGCCCTCGATGCCCCGGCCGGCGCGGATCTCCAGGCCCAGCGCGCCGAAGTACCCCGGGGTGACGCCGTTCCATCCCGTGCGCGGCGGGGCACCGGGGGCCGGGCCCCCGGCTCCCTCCGTCTCCACCGGCGAGTACGGCTCGCGGTAGCCCGGCGCCCCCCGCGCCAGCGCGGACCCGGCGGCACCGGGGAGGGAGGCCAGGGCGGCCTCTAGGGCGTCGACGCGTCCGTCGGGAAGCGCGCCGGTGGCAGGGTCGCGGAGGTCCACGGAGGCCAGGAGGAGCTCGTCCCCGGGGAGGGCGTCCCCGAAGCTCCTCGAGCCGGCCAGCGACTGGCCCGTGAGCCCCGCGGCCACCAGCGCTCCACACGAGAGCGCGAGCTGGAGGGTCACGAAGACCCGGCTCCAGGCGCCTCCTCCCCCCACGCCCGTGCCGGCGCCCTCCTCCTTGAGGACGCGCTGCACGTCGACGCCGGCGACCCGCACCGCCGGCAGGAGGCCCGCGACCAGGGCGGTCGCCACCACCAGGCCGCCCACGAAGAGGAGCACCGGACCGTCCACCGCCAGGCGCATCCAGAAGTACCCGAAGTGCTCCTCCGAGAGGCCCCGCTGCACCGCGCCCACCGCCGCCGAGGCCAGGAGGAGCCCGGCCGCTCCTCCCCCCGCGGCAACCAGGAGCGACTCCAGGAGGAGCTGGGCCCCGATCTGCGCCCGCCCGGCCCCCAGGGCCGCCTGCACGCCCAGCGCCCGGACCCGCTCCGTGGCGCGCACCAGGAGGAGGTTGGCCACGTTGGCGCACGCGATGAGGAGGAGGCAGAGCCCCACCAGGACCAGCCCGCCGAAGGCCACCGCCTCGCCCCGCTCGCCCCGTCCGCCGGTGTACCGCTTCACCACGGCCACGCCCCCGCCGGAGGCCGGGTCCCGTGCCGCGTCGCCGAGGAGCCAACGGGCGGCCACCTCGGTGGTCACGCCCTCCGGCGTGGCGCCGGCGGCCAGCCGCCCCACCAGCTCCACCTCCCCCTGGAAGCCGGGGCCGGCGACGATCCACCCGTTCTGCTTGAAGGGGAAGCCGAAGCCGTCGGGCATCACCCCCACGATGGACCGCGCCACGCCGTTCACCTCCACCGTGCGCCCCACCGCGGCGGGGTCGCCGGCGTACAGCTCCTCCCAGAGGTCGTGCCCCAGGAGCACCGTGGACGCCGCCTCCCCGGGCGCGGGCACCCGCCCCAGGGAAGGCGCCACCCGGAGGAGGGGCAGCACCTCGGGGGTCAGCACGGCGCCGGAGAAGCGGGCCGCCGCCCGGTCCCGGTCCACGAGCGTCCCGTCCGTCACCTGGAAACCACCCAGCGCCGCCAGCCCGGCCGACCCCTGGAGCAGCGCCAGGTCGTCCATCGTCACCGGGAGCGCCTGCCCCCCGCGGGACGGCTGCACCACGTCCACGCGCACGACCCGGTCGCCCTCGGGGACCGGGAGGGGGCGCCCGGCCCCCACGAGGAAGCTGAAGAACGTGGCCGGAGCGGCGATCCCCAGGGCGAGGATGGCCACGGCGAGGAGAGACGACCCGGGATCTCTCACCAGCCCCCGGAACGCCAGGGAGAGGGCGAGGCCGGGACGGAAGTGGGGTCGGCTCATGGGCGAGGGGCTCCGGGTGGGCAGTCGTGCCAAGGTCCTAACCCCTGACGAGCGCCGGGGTCCGCAAGTTGCACGCCCCCGGGGAACGCGCGCTCCCTCCCCCGGGTTCTCCCTGGGTCGCTTGCGTCCCACGGCGCCAGCCTCGACACTGGGACCCCGCCCCGCCCATCCGCGCGACCCGCGACCAGGGAGCCGCATGACGCCCACCGAGACCGAGCGCCCCCACCCCGAGCGCACCTTCCGAGGCACGCTCGTCCGCGTGCTGGCGGTGCAGGTGGTGTCCCTCCTCCTCCTCTGGGCCCTCCAGGCCCGCTGGGGCGGGTAGGCGACATGCACCCCCTCAACTGGATCATCGTCGTCGGGTACCTGGCGTACGTCGTGGTGGACGGCATCCGCCGCTCCAAGGACACCGACACCGTCGAAGGGTACTTCCTGGCCAACAAGAGCCTGCCCTGGTGGGCCGTGGGGCTCTCGGTCATGGCCACCCAGCTCTCGGCGGTGACCATGATCGGCACCACGGGCCAGGGCGCCACCGACGGGATCCGCTTCGTCCAGTTCTACTTCGGCCTCCCGCTGGCCATGGTCATCCTGGGGGTGACGCTGGTCCCCTTCCTCCACGGGGCGAAGGTCTACACCGCGTACGAGTACCTGGAGCGGCGCTTCGACGCCAAGACCCGCTCCCTCACCAGCCTCCTCTTCCTGCTGTCGCGCGGGATGTCGTGCGGCGTCATCATCGCCGCGCCGGCGGTGGTCTTCTCCGCCGTGTTCGGATGGAGCCTCCCCGCCTCGGTGGCCCTCATCGGCATCCCCACGGTGATCTACACCATGGTGGGGGGCGTGCAGGCGGTGGCTTGGGCCGACGTGAAGCAGATGGTTCTCATCGTGGTGGCGCTCCTGGCCATCGTGGTGGTGCTCCTGGTGAAGATGCCGGTGAGCCCCGACGACGCCCTGCACATCGCCGGCGCCACGGGGCGGCTCAAGGCCTTCGACTTCACGTTCACGCTGACCAACGACTACACGTTCTGGTCCGGCGTCATCGGCGGCACCTTCCTCATGCTCTCGTACTTCGGCACGGACCAGAGCCAGGTGCAGCGGTACCTCACCGCGCGCTCGGTGGACGAGGCGCGGAGCTCGCTCCTCATGAGCGCCTACTGGAAGATCCCCCTCCAGGCGCTGGTGCTCCTGGTGGGCGTGCTGGTGTTCGTCTTCTACCAGTTCCAGAGGCCGCCGCTGCTCTACAACCCGGCCCACGAGGCCGAGGTACGCGCCGAGGCCGGCGCCGAGTACGCGGCCCTGGAGGAGCGGTACGCCCGGGCCTTCGTGGAGCGGGAGACGGCGGCCCTCGCCACCGCCGGGGCCGTGGAGAGCGCCGCGGCGGAGGCGGCCATGGCGTCGTTCCTGGCCCGGGAGGCGGAGGTGCAGGACGTCCGCGGAGACGCGCTGAGCCTGGCGGGCCGCGTCACCGGCGAGTCGCCCCGGGACGTGAACTACATCATCCCCCGCTTCGTCCTCGACCACCTGCCCATCGGCCTGGCGGGGATCTTCATCGCCGGCGTCCTGGCGGCGGCCATGTCCAGCATCGCCGCCGAGCTCAACTCCCTCTCGTCGGTGACGGTCATCGACTTCTACCGGCGCTGGATCCGCGACGACGGGAGCGAGGCCCACTTCCTGGGCGTGTCCAAGTGGGCCACGGCCTTCTGGGGGCTCTTCGCCTGCGTGGTGGCCACGTACGCGGCGACGCTGGGCTCCCTCATCGAGGTGGTGAACCGCTTCGGGTCGTTCTTCTACGGCTCCATCCTGGGGGTCTTCCTCCTGGCCATGGTGCCGGGGACCCGGGGCGTGGGGGCCTTCTTCGGCCTCATCGCCGGCATGGGCACGGTGGCGGCGGTGACGTTCGGAGCGCCCCAGGTCTCCTTCCTGTGGCACAACGTCATCGGCGCTCTGGCCGTGGTCGCCGTGGGGGTGGTGCTCAGCAGGGCGGTGCCGGCGAAGGGATAGAGCCTCAGTCGCCCACCGGTCGGAAGGAGCGCCACGCCTCCCCCTTCAGGGAGAGGAGATTGGCCCAGAGGCGGTAGGCCCCGGGCACGCCGGCGGACCACTGGCGGAAGAACGAGAGGGCCGCGTAGACGTAGAGCCCCTCGCCCACCGGCGCCACCAGAAGGGACCCGCGTGCGGGCGCCTCGTCCCGGTCGTGCATCTCCAGGAGCGGCGTGTATGCCTCGTCCCACTCCCCCACGAAGTAGAGGCCCCGCTCCTGTACCCACCCGCCGAAGTCGTCGGCGGTGATGCGGTTGGGGGTGGTGAACACGGGGGCGTCGGGCTCCAGGATGGTCACCTCGGCGTCCTCCTCCGCGACGCGCTGGGCGGGCCGGGTGATCCGGGCGGGATACGGGACGTACGCCCCCTGCCCCCAGTCGTACTGCTGGTACTGGACGATGACCGTGCCGCCTGCCTCCGCCCAGTCCAGGAGCTGGGCGTTGGCCGCGCGCAGGTCCTCCCGGGTCTCGTAGGCCCGCACCCCCACCACCACCACGTCGAAGACGTCGAAGGCGCCGGCGCGCACCGCGTCGGGGGCGAGGAGCGTCACGTCGGCACCGAGCTGGCGGATGGCCTCGGGGCCGTCGTCGCCGGTGCCCATGACATACCCCACCCGGAGCCCCTCGGCGATGCGCACGGGCACCACGCCGACCCGCGCTTCGGCGGGGGAATACAGGGCCGCCCGCTCGATGTGCTCGTAGTCGAGGATCTGGAAGCCCTCGGTGAAACGCCGGCCCCCGTCGGTGGCCACGACGGCCCGGAAGACGTGCTCGCCGGGCTCGACCCCCCCCGCCGGCCGCACCTCGAAGGCGAAGGAGCGCTCGCCCCCTTCGCCGGTGACCGCGAAGGCCGCCTCGACGGGTGAGACACTCCACCCTTCCGGCGGGACGAGGCGGACGGTGCCCCGGGTCCCGTCCGGCGCTTCGTTGCGCAGCGCCACCGTGAGCGTGCGCGCACCCGAGCGCTCCAGGGGCCAGACCATTCCGCCGGGGGTCACCGACGCCGACACCTCGGGGACCACGAGGACCGGACGCCGGAACTCGCCCCTGGCGGGGTTCACGCCCACGAAGCTCCACGGCGTCCGGGGGCGCACGGGCACGGTGCGGTCGCGGGTTCCCGACGCGACGCCGAAGGTGAACGCCCCCTGCACCGCCGCCGGGTCCCGGGGGAGCCCCCACAGCGCTGGCTCGTCGGGCCAGCGGTAGAAGTACCCGTCCCGGGGCTGGCGCAGGTAGTAGAGCCGGGAGAGGTCGGCGTCGGCGGGAAGGGCGACGTCGAAGGTCCACGTGGCCATGGCGCCCGGCGCCAGCGACCCGTCGGGGGCCAGCCCCCGGGCGCGGGCCGGGCCCGCGGTCCACCCGGCGGGGAGGGCCAGGGAGACCCCCGCGTCCGCGAGGGCCAGCGGCCCGCCGTTCCAGGCGTAGGCCGTGACCTCCACCGTCTGCCCCGGGGTCACCAGGTCGTCGGCGGCCCGCACGTCCAGCGTGACGCCGGCGGCGGCCAGGAGCGCCCGCTGGGCCAGCCCGATCCTGCGCTCCAGCAGGGCGCCCAGCTCCGTGCCGGCGGCGGAGCCGGCGGCGTCGCGGGCCATGAGGAGGTGATCCAGGGCGTCCCGCAGCGGGCCCACCACCTCGAAGGGGTCGGCGCCGCCGAAGACGTCGTGGGCTCCGGCCAGGGCGGTACGGTACGCCTCGAGGTGCCGGCGCGTGCGGGACGCCGCCGGCTCGGGGAGATCCGCGGCGGCACCGGCCAGCGTGGTGTCCACGCCGGCGAAGATGCCCCCGGTGCCCTCGGCGTCGGCGCCGGTGCGGTTGCGCTCCAGGAGCATGCCGGCCTGGGCGGGGCCCAGGGGCCGGGGCGCGCCCATGTCCTGGGAGCGGTGGAAGCTCCGGCTCTCCATGGAGAGCTGGAGGGTGGAGCGGCCCAGGAGCGGATCGTAGGCTCCCGTCTCCAGGATCAGCGAGCCCTCCTCGGGGCGGCGCCACACGCCGCCGTAGAGCTTTGCGGGGGCCCAGGGCTCCACGCCCAGGGCGAAGTGCTCGGGGAAGCGGGACGGGTCGCCAGCGGCCTCGAAGGCCTCCCGCGCCATGATCCCCGCCGCCTGGTGCTGGCCGTGCCCGTCGGCGGGGGTGCCCGTGAAGACGCTGAGCACCACCTGGGGCCGGAACTTGCGGATCACCCACACCACGTCGGAGAGGAGCTCCTCACGGGGCCAGAAGGTGAGGGCCTCGTCGGCGCGCTTGGAGAAGCCGTAGTCGAAGGCCCGGGTGAAGAACTGGCGTCCGCCGTCCAGGCGCCGTGCCGACTCCAGCTCCCCGGTCCGGATGACGCCCAGCCCGTCCCACAGCTCGGGGCCGATGAGGTTCTGCCCGCCGTCGCCCCGGGTGAGGGCCAGGTACGCCGTCTCCACGCCCCTGCCCCGGGCCAGCTCCGCCAGGATGCTCGTGTTCTCGTCGTCGGGGTGGGCGCCGATCATGAGAACGCGCTTCACGCCGTCCATCTGCCGGAGGAGGAGGCCGGTGGCCACCACCCCGGTGCCCTCAAGCGCCTGGGCGGGGGCCGCGGAGGGGAGGGCGAGCCCCAGGAGGGCCCCCAGGACGAGCGACGTCGTGGTGCGGGCGTGCGGCATGCGGGTTCCTCTTCCTGGCGTGCGTTCCTGCGCGGCCCTTGGGAGCGGCGGCGGGGCCTGAAGTTAGGGGAGTCCGCCGGCGCGGGGGTACCCCGGTCAGGGAATCCCCGGAGGGGTCCCGACGTTCCGCGTACCCGGCTCGCCGCGCCCGGGTCGGCTCGCCGGCCAGACGCTATTCCTCCGGTCCCCCGGGCCGCGGCCACGGCAGCGCCAGCGCCGCGGGCGCCCGGGAGCGCCCCACCCACCCCGCCAGCGCCGCCAGCGTCAGCAGGTAGGGGAATGCCAGGAAGAGCTGGTAGGGGAGGTCCAGGCCCAGGGTCTGGAGGAAGAACTGCAGCGCCGACGCCGCCCCGAAGAAGAGCGCCGCGACGAGGACCAGCAGCGGGTTCCAGCGGCCCAGGACCACCACGGCGATGGCGATGAAGCCCCGCCCCGCCGACATGTTCTCGGCGAAGGTCCCGGCGTGGGCCAGCGCCAGGTGCGCCCCGGCCACCCCCGCCAGCGCGCCGCCCGCCAGCGTGGCCAGGAAGCGCACCCACCGCACGCGCACCCCCGCGGCCTGGGCGGCGGCGGGCTCCTCCCCCACCGCCCTCAACTCCAGCCCCCACGCCGTGCGCCGGAGGAAGAGCCAGAGGAGGGGCGCCAGGGCGTAAGCCAGGTACGCCGTGGGCGCCTGGGCGAAGAAGGCCCCGCCCACCACGGGGATCTCGGAGAGGAGCGGCAGCGGGGCCGGTGCCAGCGTGGGGAGGGTGAGGGCGGTACCCGTGGCGCCGAAGCGGGCCTGGTACACCGCGCCGGTGAGGCCCAGGCCGCCCAGCGTCACCGCCGTCCCGGTGATGATCTGGTCGGTGCCCATCCCCACGGCGAAGGCGGCGAACACGGCGGCGACGAGGAGCCCGGCGCAGGCCCCCACCACGACCCCGGGGGCGGCGCTCCCGAAGGCCAGCGCCCCCAGGGCCCCGCCCAGCGCCCCGGCGATGAGCGACCCCTCCAGCCCGATGTTGATGACGCCGCTCTTCTCCGTGAGCGTCTCCCCCAGGGCGGCCAGCGCCAGGGGGATCCCCAGGCGCACCGACGCCTCCAGGAACGCGGCCAGGGCGGCCCCCTCAATCACCGGCCACCTCCCGCACCCGGAGAAGACCCCGCCGTCGCGCTTGGTCCACCGCCAGCACCGACAGGATGACCAGCGCGACCACGACGTTCACCCAGGCCGCCGGGATCCCGGCGGCGCGCTGCATGGCGCCGGCGCCACCCTCCAGGGCCCCGAAGAAGACCCCCGCCAGCACCACCCCGCCCGGGTGGAGCCCGGCCAGCAGCGCCACGGCGATGGCCGTGTACCCCCACCCGGGCGAGAGACCCTCGTAGAGGGCGAACGTGACGCCCGCCACTTCGACGCCCCCCGCCAGCCCCGCCACGGCGCCGGAGACGAGGAAGGAGACCAGCGTCACCCGGCGCGCGTCCATTCGCCCCGCCACCCGGGCCGCGTCCGGGGACGCGCCCACCGCGCGCACCGCGAAGCCGAAGCGCGTGAACCGGAGGACCACCCACAGGATCAGGGCCAGCAGCAACGCCAGGGCGAAGCCCACGTGGAGGCGGGACCCGGGTACGAGGGCGGGGAGGTGGGCGGCGGCGGGGAGCGGGTCGGTCTGGGGGAAGACGCCCCGGGACTCCTGGAGGGGCCCGTGGACCATGAACGCCGCCAGGTGGATGCCCACGAAGTTCATGAGGAGCGTGGTGATGACCTCGCCCACGCCCAGGCGGAGCTTCATGAACGCCGGGACCGCCGCCCAGAGCGCACCCGCGACCCCCGCCGCCGCCAGCACCGCCGGCGCCAGCAGCCATGCCGGGCCCCCTTCCCACGACAGACCCACCCAGGCGGCCGCGACCGCGCCGGCGTAGAGCTGTCCCTCGGCGCCGATGTTCCACACCCCCGCGCGGAAGGCCAGCGCCACCGCCAGCCCCGTGAGCACCAGGGGCACGGCGCGCACCAGCGTCACCGACAGGAACGCTCGGGGGGTCCCCACGGTGCCCTGGACCAGCGCCTCGCCGGCCTGGAGCGCGTCGTACCCGCCGAGCCAGAGGGCCAGCGCCACCGCGCCAGCGGTGAGGGCCAGCGCGCCGGCTGCCACGGCCACCCCACCCAGGCGCCGGAGCTCAGACACGGGCACCTCCCAGCATGTAGCCCCCCACGCCTTCGCGGGTGCCCTCGGCCTCGGGCACGGCGATGAGCCGGCCCCGCACCATGACGAGGACGCGGTGCGCCAGCGCCAGCACCTCGTCCAGGTCGGTGCTGAGGAGCACCACGCCGGGGCCGCCCCCGGCGGCAGCCATGCGTGTAAGCTCCTCGTGCACGAAGGCCGCGGCGGCCACGTCCAGCCCCCGTGTGGGGTTCTCCGCCACCACCAGGTCACGGGCCACCGACAGCTCCCGAGCCACCACCACCCGCTGCTGGTTCCCCCCGGAGAGGGTCCCAGCCCGGGTCTCGGGGCCGCGGGCGCGCACCTCGAAGCGCTCCATGAGCTCTCCGGTCCGCGCCCGGAGCGCGCCCCTGCGAAGCCACGGACCGCGGGTGAACGCAGGATCCGCATGGAGGGCCAGCGCCACGTTGTCCGTGAGGTCGAAGTCGGCCACCAGCCCCTCCCGCGTCCGGTCCTGGGGAATGAAGCCGATCCCCTCGGGGACGTGGGCCTCCCCCTCCTCGGGGCGGAGCCGCCCAGCGAGGAGGAGCGCCATCTCCCGCTGCCCGTTCCCCTCGACGCCGGCGATGCCCACCACCTCGCCCCTGCTCACCGACAGCGACGCGCCGTCCACCGCCCACTCGCCCCTGGGTCCGCGGACCCGCGCTCCCTCCAGGCGGGCCACCACATCCCCCGTCCGCGCGGAGACACGCGGGCGGAGCGCGGGAGCCTCCACGTGTCCCACCGCCGCCGGGTCCGCCTCCGCCGCCCCCACCATGGCCCGGACCAGGCGGGACGCGTCCACGTCGTCCCGGGAGGCGGACAGCACCGTCTCGCCGTCGCGCAGCACCGTGACCCGGTCGGCCACCGCCAGGACCTCATCCAGCTTGTGGGCCACCAGCACCACCGCGCCTCCCTCCTCCGCCCGCTGGCGGAGGAGGCCGAACAGGGACGTCACCTCGGCGGGGGTCAGCACGGCCGTGGGCTCGTCCAGGACCAGGATGCGGGGGCGCCGGAGCAGCGCCTTGAGGATCTCCACGCGCTGGCGGCTCCCCACGCCCAGCTCCTCCACGGTGGCCCCCAGGGGCACCCGCAGCCCCGTTCCCTCCATGAGCGCCGCCACCTCGCCCTCCAGCGCGTCGAGGGCGAGGCGGAGCCCGCCGGCCGCCCGCCGGCCCAGGGCCAGGTTCTCCAGCACGGTGAGCGCCGGCACCAGCGTGAAGTGCTGATGCACCATGCCCACGCCGGCGGCCCACGCCTCCCGTGGCCGGCGGAAGGCGCGGGGAACGCCGTCCACCTCCACCGTCCCCGAGTCGGGGCGGAGCACGCCGCCCAGGACGCCGAGAAGGGTGGTCTTCCCCGCGCCGTTCTCCCCGAGGACCCCCAAAACCTCTCCCGCCCGCACCTCCAGGTCGGCGCCGCGCAGGGCGGCCACGCTCCCGAAGCGCTTGGAGATGCCCGTGAGGCGGGCCAGGCACGGGGTCACGGCACCCCGGTCTCGCCCTCCACGAAGGGCACGCGGGGCACCTGGAGCTCGCCGGCGCGGATGCGCGCCCGCGCCTCCTCCATGCGCAGCACCAGGTCGGCGGGAATGCGGCCGGCCAGCGCGGGGTTGAGGACGAAGTCGATGACGTCGTCGCGGGCGCTGGCGTAGAGGGGACGGCCGCCCAGCGCGCCCGCTTGCCACGCCCGGGCCGTCTCCAGGAAGGCCTGGGGGATGTGGATCACCGCGCTCCCCAGGATCACGTCGGGGGCCACCTCGGCCTGGTCCCGGTTCATCCCCAGCGCCCACGCCTCCCCCCCCGCCTCCACGGCCTCGCGCACCGCCTGGAAGACGCCGAAGGACGCCGCGTCGGTGTTGTGGATGAGGACGTCGGCGCCCCGGCGGATCTGGGCCACGGCCGCCTCCTTGGCGGCGCCCACGTCGTCCCAGTTCCCGATGAACGATTCCAGGACCTGGACGTCCGGGTCGACGTCACGGGCCCCGGCCTCGAAGGCCCGGAACGTCCCCTGCACCGGCGGGATGGCCACGCCTCCCACCATCCCCACCACGCCCGACGTGCTCATTCCGGCGGCCACCATGCCCGCCAGGTAGCTCCCCTCCTCCAGCGTGAAGATGAGGGGCACGACGTTGGCCGCCACCTTCCCGCCCCCGCTCACCACGATGGTGGTGCCGGGGAAGCGCTCGCCGGCACGGAGCGCCGCGTCCTGGTACTCGAAGCCGTGGGCGAAGATCAGGTCGTACCCCCCCGACGCGTACGACAAGAAGGCCTCGTCGAATTCGGCGGGGGTGCGCGTCTGCTGGTGGCTCACCTCGGCGCCCAGGGAGTCACGGAGCATGAGAAGCCCCTCGTAGGCGCCCGCGTACCACCCGGCGTCGCTCACCGGGCCCGCCGTGAGGAGGGCGGCGCGGAAGGCCGGAGGCGCTCCGGAGGTGCCCTCGCCCCCACCGGGCTCGCCACCGCCACACCCGGAGAGGGCCAGGACGAGGAGCGCGGCGGCGTGTCGGGGTGGGATCCTCACGGCGTCCTCCGGACGGTGGTGACGGGAGCGGGGGCCTGGCTGTCCACACTACACGCGGGAGCGGCGGCGGAGCCACCCGGCGCGCGCGTCTTCCTCTGTACCGTCCCCCGCCCCGCGAGTGCCCCACCCCGCTTGCTTTTCCGGACCCCCGGGATCATATGGAGAGGTTCCGCCACCCGTGGGTGGCCCGGTCCACGCCTTCCCCCCGATCTTACATGGCGATGCAATCCTCGTCCGAACGCGGTGCCTGGAGCGGCAAGCTGGGCTTCGTCCTGGCCGCCGCCGGTTCGGCCATCGGCCTCGGCAACATCTGGCGCTTTCCGTACATGGCGTCGGAAGGCGGGGGCGGCGCCTTCGTCCTCGTCTACCTGGCCTGCGTGCTGGCCATCGGCGTGCCCGTGCTCTTCACCGAGCTGGCCATCGGCCGGGCCACGGAGCGCAACCCGGTGGGCGCCTTCAAGAAGCTCGCCCCCGAGTCGTGGTGGCCGGCGCTGGGTGGCATGGGCGTGCTGGCGGGCTTCGGCATCCTGGCCTTCTACAGCGTCATCGCCGGGTGGACGGTGGGGTACCTCTGGATGGCCATCGTCGGGAGGTTCGGCCCCGGCGTGGACGCCGCCCAGAGCGGAGCCATCTTCACGAGCTTCATCGGCAGCCCCGGGCCCGCGGTGCTGCTCACGGCCCTCTTCCTGGCCGTCACCGCCTTCGTGGTGCGTGGCGGCGTCTCGGAGGGCATCGAGAAGGCGTCGAAGATCCTCATGCCCGTGCTCCTGGGCGTGCTCATCCTCCTGCTCATCCGCGCCGTGACGCTTCCCGGCGCGGGCGCCGGCCTCGAGTACTTCCTCAGGCCCGATTTCTCCGAGCTGACCCCCAGGGTCTTCGTCACCGCGCTTGGGCAGGCGCTCTTCTCCATGTCGCTGGGCATGGGCGCCATGATCACCTACGGCTCCTACTTCCCCAGGGATCAGAGCCTCCCCTTCGCCGGCATCGCCGTGGCGCTCTCCGACATGGGGATCGCGCTGCTGGCCGGGCTGGTGATCTTCCCGTCGCTGTTCTCGGCGGGAATGGACCCGCAGGGAGGCCCCGGGCTGGTCTTCGTGGTGCTCCCCACCGTGTTCGCCAACATGCCGTTGGGGCACCTCTTCGCCGTGCTCTTCTTCGCGTGCCTGGCCATCGCCGCGCTCACGTCCACCATCTCTCTCCTCGAGGTGGTGGTGGCGTACTTCGTGGACGAGCGCGGGTGGCCGCGGAAGAAGGCGGCCATGGTCATCGCGTCGGCGTGCTTCCTCCTCGCCGTGCCCTCCGCGCTCTCCCAGGGCGCGGTGGAGTGGTTCAGCACCTTCGCCGGGTCCTCCTGGCTGGACGTGCAGAACATCCTGTGGGGCAACTACGGGCTGAGCATCGGCGCCATCCTCATCTGCATCTTCGCCGGGTGGCGCTGGGGCACGGAGAACATGCTCAAGAACATCGAGCTGGGCGGGAACATCCTCCCCGGCCGCTCGATGCTGGGCTTCGTGGTGAAGTTCGTGTGCCCCCTGGCCATCGCCGTGGTGCTGGGCTTCATCATCGTCACCCGCGAGTACTTCTAGGCGCTCGCGGTCCGGGCACGCACGAGGGGGGTGGGGCGCCGGGCCCCACCCCCCTCTTCTCGTGGGTCGCGCCCGTCGGCGGAGGGAGTGCCGGGCGGGGGCCAAGGTGGCCGCAACCTAGCCGCCACGATCCGCCTCCCGCCACACTACGAGGAACCGCCCCACCTCCCTGGCCGACGGGAATCGCGCCTCCAGCGCACGGAGGAACGCCGGGTCCGCGGCTCCGGAGAAGAGGGGGCGCCGGTTCAGCACCACCACTCGCACCCCCAGCTCGTCGAGTCGCTGGAGCGCCCGCTGGTCCCGCCCCGCCGGGTCCGGGTCGAGGAAGTCGAAGAGGGAGGGCGTGGGGTTGCGTCGCCCGGTGAGGAAGTACACCTCCGGGGCGTCGGGGAAGGCGAAGACGTAGGGGCCCGGATCCAGGTCCTCCACGGTCCGCACCAGCGCCTCGTACTCCTCCTTCTCCCCGGGGGAGACGCGGATGCCGCCCGCCCGCGGCAGGTCCAGGACCTCGGTCTGGTCGTGGGGGCGGTGGCGGAAGCCCATGTGGTAGACGAAGCCCGTGTCCACGCGCAGGAGCACGAAGAGGAGGAGACCGGCGAGCACCACGTGGAGAAGGTGCCGGGGGAGGGGCGACGCGCACTCCGCCGCGGCCAGCACGACGAGCACCGCCAGGGGAAACGCGTACAGCGCGTAGATGGGGGCCGCGAAGGGCACCTGCACCAGCGCGTGGAGGGCGAACACCCCAAGGACGAGGACGCCCACCGCGTTGGCCTCCGGCCTCCGCGCCAACGCCCACGTGTAGCCCCCGGCCAGCACCACGCCGCTCCCCGAGATGAGATACCAGTAGGCACGGTACACGCCCTCCACGCCAGCCAACGCCACGCCTCCCAGCACGAGCACCACCGCCACCGTGGCCACGGCCCGCCCCGCCGTACCCATGCGGGGCGCGGCGCCCAGCACCGCCGCCACCGCCAACGCGGGCACCATGGCCACCAGGGGCGGCGGCGCCCAGGAGGCGCTGAGGAAGCGGGCCTGGGGAAGCACGAAGACGCCGTCCCAGAGGACGCCCAGAGCTCCCGACGTCAGCCAGGGAAGGGCGAAGAGGAGCACGGGGAGAGCGGCGCCCAGTCCGAGGAGGAGGAGCCACTGCACGAGCGTCCGGAAGCGCTCCTGGGAGGGGGCCCCCGAGGGACGGGCCACCCTGGCCGACGCCACGCCGACGGCGGCCAGGGGAGGGAGGCCGAAGTACGCGAACATGAGCGCGCTGCCGGAGCGCAGGACCACCGACGCCACGGCCAGGCCCGCGAAGCCCAGCCCGAGGAGCACCGTGACCCGGTATGCGCCATCGCGGCCCTCCTGGGGGCTTGCCCCGGCGGCTGCCGCGCGGCGGCTGGTCTCCGCCTCTCGGGCGACGAGGTACAGCCCCGCCCCGGCCAGGAAGTAGAGCCCGATGATCTTGAAGACGATGGAGACGCCCCCCGCCGCTCCAGCGGCCACGAGCCACCCGCGGTGTCCGGTGTCGTGGTGCCGAAGGAGCGCCCCCACCCCCGCCGTGGCCAGGAAGAGGTTGTACCAGGAGGGCATCCCCTCGGGGTAGGCGGGGAGGGTGGCGGCGGCCACCAGCAGCGCCGCCGCCGCAGCGGCCCATGGGCTGGAGACGCGCCGGGCCACGGCGTGGAAGAGGGGCACCCACGCCAGCCACGCGGCGAAGAAGACCCACCGCATGCTCATGACGCTCACGCCCAGGACCTTGAAGGCCGCCGCGTTCAAGAAGGCCAGGCCGCCGGTGTACGTGTCGTAGAAGTCCCGGTGGGGGAGCTCCCCGGCCAGCACCCGCTCGGAGGCCTGGCCCAGGCCGCCGGCGTCGTGGGGGAGCCAGCCGCGGTCGAGGGTGAGCCAGCCGAGGAGGGCGGCTGCGAGCCAGACGACGAGGGGGAGGAAGCGCTCGGCCCTGGCGCGGAATCCGTCGGCGGGTGGGGAGTCTCCGGCGTCACTCATGGGCGTCGAAGCTAGCCGCCCGGCCGAACGCATGCGAGAAGGCCGGCGGGGTGGAACCCTCGTTGGGTCCACCCCGCCGGCCCGGGCGTCAACGGCTCAGCGCAGCACCGCCGGCAGCCGCCTCACCACCACGGTGGGGACGTCGAACTCGTCGCGCTCCACGAACGCCACCATGCCCTCGGGCCCGAAGGCCGACGGCAGCTCCAGGCTCCCCTTGGCGAACGTGCCCACGTACTGCCCCGCGGGGGTCAGCACGTCGATGGGGCCCTCCTCGGTGGGCTGGTCGCCCCGGCGCACGACCCAGATCTTCCCGCTCCACCCGGTGGCCATGTTCATGAGCACGGGGAGCTCGGGGTAGAACTGCATCTGCGCAACCCGGTCCTCCTGCATCTTCCGGATGGCGTCCGCGTTGGGGCTGACCACCTGCCCACCGTCCGTGACCATCCGCATCTGGACCCGGGGGCCGCCCCCAGCCGCCAGCTCGTCGAGCTGTCGCTTCTTCTCCGCCTCCTGCATCGCGGGCGTGACGGGCCGCGGCCGGAACGGCCTCCGGAGCACACGCTCAAGCGTGCCGTTGGCGCCAGCGACCTTCACCGCGTAGCCCGTGCTGTCGGCGTAGGCCAGCCCACCGTCTGCGAGCGGGCCCACGAAGAGGGCCGGCTCGAAGGTCCGCGGCCCCGCCATGGACATGGAGAAGCGCACCCCACCGCCCTGCACCGTCGGGGCCGGGCCCTCCGCCGGGGGCGGCTCCCATGCGCTGACCACCGTCTGGGGCTTGGCCTGGGACCCCTCGAGGGAGACGCGCTCGATGGGCCGGCCCCTGGGCATCTCGGGAGCGCCGCCCGGCCCGGCGGACATGGACACGACCATGTTCCGCCCACCGCCGCTGAAGATGGCGTTGCCACGCGGGTCCGGGGACAGCTGGCCCAGGCGGATCACCGAGCCGTCGCCGGCGAAGGACACCATGCGTTTGAAGGCGCCGTCGGGGCCGAACACCTGGTACGCACGGTGCCCCACGTCGGCGATGACCACGCTGCCGTCGCGGAGCACGGTGAAGCCCACCGGCATGCGCAGCTCTCCGGGGCCCTCGCCGGCCTTCCCGACCTCGCGCACGAACGCGCCCGTGGCGTCGGTAACCACGACGCGGGAGCTCTGGCGGTCGAAGATGTACAGCTGCCCGCGGGCGTCGAAGGCGACGCTCACGTTCTCCCCGAACGTCTCCCACTCGTCACCGTCCATGGAGCCCACCCGGAAGACCTCCGGGAGGGCCGCCGGGAGCACCTTGTCCTCCCCGGGGAGGTCCACCACCTGCTGAGAGGCCGCCGGGGCGGCGGCCAACGCCACGCCCACCAGGGCCACCAGCCACCGTCCGACTCCGAACCGTGTCACGTCACCACCTCACGTCCTGTGCCGTTGGGGCCCGGGAGGCTCCCGGCGCCGTGCCAATCTAGATGATGCGCGGGCGCGCCGGGGTTGCCTCGGGGGTGCCGGGCGCCAGCTTTCAGGTCCGTGCCCGGAGATCTGCCCATGTCCCACACCGCGAGACCGACCTTCGCGCCCCTTCCCCGGGGCGTGGCCCTCGGTGCCGCCGCCCTCGTGGCCACGGCGGTGCTCGCGGCGGCCCGCCAGGTGGCGGCGCTGGCCCCCTTCACGGACCATCCCGCGCTCCTGTCCACCGCGGCCACCCTCGACGTCACCGTGGTACTCACCCTCCTCTGCTGGTGGATCCTGGGGCGGACGTTCGGTTGGCCGGCGCTGGCCCTGGTCCCCCTGTTCCTCCTCTCGCTGGTGGTGGCGGGGCGCGTGCTCCCCGAGGTGACCCGGTCGCTGCGGGTCATGCACCTGGCGGCAGCGCCCCTGGAGCTGGCCGCCATCGCGTGGGTCGTCCGCAAGGCCCGGTCTCCGGGGCGCCTCCACGACGTCCTGGCCTACGAGGCGGAGGTCCTGGCCACGGCGCTGGGCGGGTGGCGGCGCCGCGAGCCTCCCGCCGGCGCCCTCACGGTCCACCGGAAGGCGGCCTGGGGCGCGGTGGTGGGGGCCCTCCTCCTGGTCACGGCCGCCGAGGTGGCGGCCGTCCACGTGGTGGTGAGCCGCTGGAGCCCGGCGCTGGCCTGGGTCCTCACGTCGCTGGGCATCTACGGCGCCCTCTGGCTCCTGGGCGATTGGAAGGCGTGCCGCGCCCGCCCCCTCGTCCTGGAGGACGGAACCCTCCGCATCCGCTTCGGCCTCCGCTGGAAGGTGGACGTGCCCGTGGACCGCATCGTCGCCGTGCGGGTAGCCTCCGGACCGGGGCTGGCGACGAAGCCCGCCGCGGACCTTAGATTGGCGCTCCCCGGGGCCCCGCAGGTGGTCCTGGAGCTGGACCGGCCGGTGACGGCCGTGGGTATCTACGGGCTCCGCCGCGAGGCACGCACGCTGGCCCTGGGGCTCGACGAGCCCAGGCGCCTGGCGGACCTGCTCTCGCGGGCCGGTGCCCCATCGACCACTGAACAGCCCTGCCCATGATCAAGGACCTCCTGGACCGCCCCATCGAGAAGAGGCCGACGACGCTGAGGTTCGACGGCCGGATCCTCTTGCTGCTGGACGACACCGCACTGGTGCGCGCCCAGCTCTTCGACGGCCAGGACCTGGATCTCACCCCCGAGCTGAAGGCGCGCCTGCGCGACCAGATCTCCACCGACGAGATCACGCCGGCGTACATCTGCTATTTCTACGACGAGGTGCTGGGCGACTTCCCCTACCTGGGGCTCCGCACCACCGACCGGGAGACGGGCGCCACCGACTACCCCGTGACCCGCAACGCCGTGAAGGACGGCGGCTTCGTGTGCTCGGTGGCGGGCAAGCGCAGGGGCAAGGGGAGCAGCCGCGAGGCCAGCCCCTACGCCGAGCTCCACGCCGGCATCCAGGTGGTGGTGGCCGAGAGCATCGAGCGCATCTACAACGAGAACTGCCAGAACCTGGGCGTCCTCACCACGAACGACTTCTCCATCATCGACCGCATCCGCGCCGGCGACGAGATCGCGCTGGAGGAGTTCACCCGGGACGCCGACGAGATCACCCGCCAGATCATCGAGTACGGCGGGCTCTTCGAGTTCAATGTGGCGCGCCTCCAGGGGAAGGTGTCCCTCCCGGTGCCCGCGTCGCTCCAGGGCGGCGCGGCCACGCGCCCCATGACGCTGGCAGAGAAGATCTTCGCCCGGCACCTGGTGGTGGACGCGTCCAGGGGCGAGGTGGGCGTGCCCTGGGTGGAGGTGGGCGAGGCGGGCTTCTTCCGCACCGACATCCGCTTCAGCCACGAGTACGTCACCCCCATGTCCGCCATCTTCTTCGAGGACAAGGTGGGGGAGGACGCGCGGGTGGTGGACCCCGAGTCGGTGCTCTTCTTCCGCGACCACCTCACGTTCCTGGGGAAGGTCATGAGCCAGGAGCGCATCGAGGAGGGGCTCCTGGACGTGGCCAACCAGCTCGAGGTGAAGCAGCGGGAGTTCAGCACGAAGCAGGGGATCAAGCTCTACGGCGAGCAGATGGGGCACCGGCAGGGCTCGGAGGCCATCTGCCACTCCAAGATCCTGGAGGAGTACGCCGAGCCGGGCATGCTCATCATCGGCTCCGACTCCCACACGCCCCACGCCGGTGCCATCGGCGCGGTGGCCTTCGGCGTGGGCACCACGGCCATCTTCAACTCGTGGATCACCAAGGACGTGCGCGTGGCGGTGCCGCCCTCGTTCAAGGTGGTGATCACGGGGACGCCCGCGTCCAACGTCACCGCCAAGGACTACATGCTGGAGATCCTCCGGCACCCGTACATCAAGGACGGCCACGCCATCGGCCAGATCATCGAGTACGCGGGCCCGGCGGTGGAGGCGCTCAGCGTGGACGAGCGCGCCACCATGACGAACATGGCCGCCGAGGTGGGCGCGTTCACCGGCATCATCGCCGCCGACGCAAAGAGCGTCGAGTTCATGGTGAACGAACGGGGCATGGACCGGGCCCGCGCCGAGGCGCTCATCGAAGGGATGCAGTCGGACCCCGGCGCCGACTACGTGAAGGTCATCGAGATCGACGCGTCGGCCATCAAGCCCATGGCGGCGCTCCCCAACGACCCGGGCAACGGCGTCTTCATCGACGAGCTGGAGGCGGAACGGGTGCGCATCGACATCGCGTATGCCGGCTCGTGCACCGCGGGCAAGAAGGAGGACATGGACATGTACGCCCGCGTCCTCGCCGAGGCCGACGCCCAGGGGCTCCGCATCCACCCCGACGTGCGCTGCTACATCCAGTGCGGCTCCATCGAGGTGCGGGAGTACTGCCGCGAGAGGGGGTACATGGAGCTGTTCGAGCGCATGGGCGCCGAGTTCATCGAGCCCGGGTGCGGCGCGTGCATCAACGCGGGACCCGGCGTGACCGCCTCGCCCGACGAGGTGTCCATCTCCAGCCAGAACCGGAACTTCCCCGGCCGCTCGGGCCCCGGGAACCTGTACCTGGCCTCGCCCTACTCGGTGGCGGCGTCGGCGGTGACGGGGTACGTCACCCAGTGGACGCCCGGGCAGGGGTTCCAGCCGGCGGCGGTGCGGAAGCTGGCGACGGTGTAGGGGGGGACGGGAAGCGCGACCCGGACATCGGCGCTAGGGCTCGTCGCCCTCCACGAAGCCCATGCCCAGGTGGTCCCTCGTCCGCTCTTCGATGGCCCGGCGGAGCTCCGGGTCCCGGAGAGCGCCGAGGGTCTGCCGCACGCGCGAGCGGGCGACGGTGCGGAGCTGCTGGGGCATGACGATGCTCTCGTCGGCGTTGCCGGCCGCCCCGGCGGGGACGAGGACCTCGAAGGCGTAGGCCGGCCGGCGCTTCCCTCCGGCACGGGTCATGGGGACGATGGTCACCAGCGGGAAGTGGCGATTGAAGCCGTCGTTGGACAGCACGAGGGCGGGCCTGAGCCCGCCCTGCTCGCTCCCTTCCCTGGGCTCCAGGTCCACCCACACCAGGTCCCATCGGCGCGGCGCGCCGGCGGGGCTCACGCGCCGGCCTCCTCCAGCCCGTCGCCGGACGCCTCCGACCAGGCCCGATCCTCCTCGGCCATCTCCGCCATGAAGGCGGGGTCGGCGGCGGCGCGGGCGTACTCCCCGTAGAGCCGCCGCTGGCCGATGGCGCGGAGCTCGCGCCGCAGCGCCCGCTCCACGAGCTCGTTCTGGGACCGGGCCTCTCCGGCGTCCACGGCCTCGCGGACCCTGGCGACCAGGGAGCGGGGGATGCGGTACCCCGTCTTCTCCAGGGGTTCGTCCTTCATGCCACCCAAACTGCCACCCCTGACGGGTGGCGTCAACGTCCCCTCAAGGGCCCGGCTCGCCCTCCCGGTACCACGCGAGCTCGAGGACCGCGAGCACGCCGTAGTGGTCGGAGAGGGGGTCCACGTCCATGACCCGCCGGCGCTCCACGACCCGGAGCCTCATCCCCTCCGGCACGCGCACCAGGACGTAGTCGAACACCTGCCGGCCTTCCCAGCGGTTGTACCACACGCCCGCGTACGGGTTGACCTGCGCGTCGTAGCTCAGGTCCCCGTCCTCCGCGCGGGGGTGCGTGTCCACGAACCCGAGCGAGTCCACGAGGAGCCGGTACGCCCGCGACGGCGCACGGGATGGGTCCGCCGCGGAGAGGCCCGGGTGCACCACGTTCAGGTCTCCCGCCAGGATCACCGGCCGGCCCGCGCTCCCCGCCGAGTCGAGGACTGCCTTCAGCCGCCGGAGCTGCAGCAGACGATGGTCCTCGTCCTCCTCCGACCGCCCGGCGTAGAGATGGATGTTCACCAAGTCCACCGGGCCCAGCGAGGTCTCCAGCCTCGAGAGCAGGAAGCCCTTCCGGCCGTTCCGCTCGTCGAGCTTGGGCGCCTCCCCCGTGGGGTGCACCCAGAAGCGCTCCTCGACCACGGGGAGCCGGGACAGCGTGGCCAGGCCCCCGGTGCAGTCTTTCTCCCCGACGGGCCACATGGGCTCCCGGCAGAGGAGCTCCGGCCCCCGGTGGTAGTCGGTGAAGTAGCTCGCGAAGAACTCCTTCACCCGGACGTCGAAGGCCTCCTGAAGGAGGATGACATCGGCGTCCAGCGCGGCCAGGCGCCCGGGAATGGCGGGGAGCCGCCTCAGCCGCTCCATGCCGGGGAGCGGAAGCGGGAGCGCCCAGATGTTGTAGCTCACCAGGGACAGGCGGAGGTCGCCGATACCGCCCCCCTCCGCGGCCGCATCCGTGCGGACCACCCCCCGCCGCTCCTCCAGGGCCGCCACGAAGGCCCGCCGCAGCCGCACGTCCTGGAACCCGTGCCATCCCCACGCCGCCAGGGCGGCGGCGCCGAGGACGAACGCGAGCCGTCGCGCGAGGCGCCCGACGAGACCCGTCTTCCTCACGCGGCAGCCCCCGCCCCTTCCCTCCTGGGCTTCACCCGGTCGTAGACCCACACGACGAACCGGATGAGCTCCATGACGCCGAAGGCGCCCAGGGCCACGGCGGCGAAGACCACGGGAAAGAGCGCGCCGAGCCACATGACGCCCATGGCGGTGAGGAAGCGCTGCGCGGTGGCGTCCCCGTTGGGCCAGACGTTGGACTCGTCCAGGATGTCCACCTGCTTCGCGTAGCGGGCCGCCTCCCGCTCGTTCCCTTCCTCGTCGGCCTCGCGCCGCTTCTTCGCGAGGTCCTTGGTGAGCTCCAGCTTCCGCGCCTGGATGTAGCCCCTCATCTGGAGGAGGGGGAACCAGCACACGAGGACGATGGGAAGCACCACGGCGATCATGAGGACCCACGTGCCCACGTCGGTGGTCTCGAAGTGGTGCACGGCCGGATCCAGCCAGGTGGCCGGTTGGGAGGACGCGGCGAGGAGCTCCCGGGCGTACTCGGTGATGGGGAGCCCCCGGATCAGCGCGATCTGCTGGAGGCGGTGCGCCGCCACGTACGTCTCGAAGATCAGGATGAGCGTGAGGAAGAGGTTGTACGTGCGCCCCAGCGGCCCGAGACCCAGTCGCTTCATGGGATCGCCGAACCAGGGCACCAGCGTGAAGCCGGCTCCCCGCAGCGAGCTGGAGAGGACGTAGAAGAACTGGGCGAGGCGGAGGAAGAAGATGAGAAAGGAGACGATCATCGCGCTCTGCATCGCGTACGCCACCGTGTTGAACGCGGCGTTCCGCAGCTGCCCCGGCGGCATGTAGGCCGGATCCACCAGCACGTCGCCCCAGCAGCCTCCCGCCGCGAAGGCCACCGACCAGTCCACCTCGGAGAAGCCGAACGCGCACGCGGTGCCCGCGGGAACCGTCGCGAAGGCGATGTAGCCCCGCGCGATCTCGAGCGTGTCGAACACGGTGAAGGCCAGCACCGCCACGACGGACCAGATCCACACGCGTTTCCCGGTGGCGGCCAGACGCGCTTCCAGGAGCGCCAGGAAGCTCCCACCGGCCTCGCCCGCCGGGACGAGGATCTTCATCTCCTCCAGGTCGGCCACCGACTGGCGGATGTCCTCGGAGAGCCTGCGCAGCAGCAGGAGAGCGATGGGCACCACGACCACGTACGGCCACGTCCAGTTGTTCCGGAACAGGAAGCCCAGGTTCTGCGCGAAGCCCGTGGCGTGGGTGGCGGGAATGGAAGCGACGCCGGCAGGGATGGAGAGGAGGACCATCGCCGTCCCCGGCGTGGCCAGCTTCAGGAACGCAAGCCAGGGCGGGCCCGCCAGGAGCCATTGGAACCAGGGGATCCCGGCCAGGAGGAAGGTGCGGTCACGGCCGTCCACGCCGGGCCCCCCTCAGAACGGCCGGGGCGGGTCGGGGAACCCGGGGCGGCTGCCTTCGCCGGACGCGGGGAGGGCGCCCGACGGAAGGGGAGAAGCGAGGAGCGCCGCCGCCGGGCCGGCGGCGTCCACCGTGGAGCGTGCGGCCGGCTCGGTGCGGAGCATCCGCGGGTTCTCTCACTCTGGGGGCAGGCCGGCAGGGGCGGGGGCCCCTGCCGGGGGCGGATCATGGTAGGTCCGACGCGTCCGTTCCGCCAACCTCCCCGCACCCCACCCGCGTCAGCCTCCCACGACCGCCTCGGCGAAGACCTCCAGCGGCTTGGTGAGGTTGTCCATGGGACTGAACTCCCACTCGAGGGTGTTCCCGCTCCGGTGCTGGGCGTTGGTGGTGCCCACCGTCCCCGGCAGCGTCAGCCGGAATACCATCTTGGTGTTGAAGGCCAGGTTCAGCCCGGGGAGCAGCTCGACGAAGAGCCGCTCCACCGCTCCGTCCTCGAGACTCATGATCGTCGCGATCATCTCGCGGAGCTCGTCCGCCGTGGCCTCCGGGTAGCGCACGCGCACGATCTTCACCGCCTGGGCCGCGGTCTGCTCCGCGGCCCGGGCGATGGCCTCGTCCTCGTTCTCTCCGAAGAAGAGGCCTTCCTCCCCCGCCACCCATATGCGGGCCCGGGCGAAGCCCAGGACCGAGCCGCGCTCGCCCTCCGTGAGCCTGGAGTACCGTGCCCGGAGGGAGCGGTCCAGGCTCTGCAGGATGAACTCCACGAGGGCGTCGGCGGCCTGGTCCCACAGGAAGCTCTCGCGGTACGACACCATGGACGTGCCGTCGCTCCTGCGGGTGACACCCACCTGGATGGAGCTCCGGAAGGCCACGTCGCCCAGGCGGACGTAGCCCACGCGCTCGTCGGCCTTCGAGGGGAGGGCCCCCAGGATCAGCGTGCCGCGCGAGGGGTCCGCCCACTCGCCCAGGCGCCCGATGTCGTTTCGCCGCTCGAGAACCCACGTGGTGTCGCCGTCGGAGTCCACCCGCGTGCCGGGGGTCCACCCCCGCCCCCGCGACCGCGTGAGCACGCGGAAGTCGGCGGCGGGAAGGTCGAAGTCGCTGTTGCGCGTCACCTCCATGCGCTCCACCCGCGCGCCCGTGCCGTCCTCCCTCAGCGTGGTCTCGATGGTGTAGTCCAGGCAACCCGTGACTCCCATCAGCGCGGCGGACACCGCCGCCGCACCGAGGAGCCTGCGGCTCCGCTTCGTCATCGTCCCATCCCCCCTTCAGCTCAATAGGTCGAAAAGGCGGCTCGCCGGAACCGGCGTGCCACCGGGTATGTCGAGATCGTCCAGCACTTCCAGCAGCTCGGCGGCGGTGACGTCGCCTCCGGTGCGGAGGCGCGTCAGCGCCTCCCTCCAGGCCAGCGGCATCAGGCGGGACCCCGTGAGGGCGGCCACCCGCGACGCCCGGATCACGGGCGCGTTCGACGGGAGATCGGCGAGCAACGCCCGCAGGTCTCCCACCGTGACGTCGCTCCTCCCCCCCAGGGCCCGGAGCGACGCCGAGCGTCCCACCAGGGCGCTTCCACCCCCGGAGACGGCGGGTGCCCCGGCCTCAGTGAGACGACGCTGCTGGTCGAGGACCTGCTCCGTCAGGTCCTCCGACAGGGCCGTCGCCCGACTCAGCGCCCGGAGCGTGAGCCCGTTGAGCACCACGAGAGCCACGGCAGCGGCGGCGAGGGTCGGCGCGACCCAGCCACGGCGACCCGATCGCCTGGCCCGCCGCGACCGCAGGGCGCCCTGGACATCGGTCCACATGGACGCGACCCACACGTCGGGCACCTGGGCCTCCAGCACCTCCAGCGTGGGCTCGGACAGGTGCTCCTCCAGGCGCGCCAGCGATGCGCACGTGGGACACCCGGAGGCGTGGGCCCGCATCTGGGCCACGCCGTCCGGGGAGAGCGCTCCCCGCACCAGCGCGTCGAGCTGGTCTTCGAACACGAGGCAGTCCACGCGATCCATCAGGTGCCCTCCTCCAGGCCATCGAGCAACTGCGCCATCCTGCGGCGGGCGAAGTGGAGCGTCGTCCTGAGCGTTCCCGGACGTATCCCCATCTCCCGCGCCACCTCCGCTTGCTCCCTCTGCTCCACGTCCACGCGCACGAAGACCTGCCGCTGGCTCTCGCTCAGCCCCCGGGCCACGGCCAGGACCCTCTGGCGGAACTCCCTCCGCTCGACCTCCAGCGCGGGGTCGTCCGCGGCGGCTCCGCCCGCGCGCGCCAGCTCCCCCGGCGGGACCGCCGCCTCGCGGCGCACCCACGCGCGCCGGACGTGATCCAGGCACGCGTTCCGGTGGACGGCGTGGAGCCAGGAGACGAACGAGCGGGACGGGTCGTAGCGGGAGATCTGCTCGTGGACGCGGATCCAGGTCTCCTGCGTCAGGTCGCGGGCCCACTCCCAGTCGCCGGTGTACCGGTACGCCATGGCGATGAGCGTCCGCGTGAGCGCGTCCACCAGCCGACGGAAGCTCTCCTCGTCGCCCTCCCGGAATCGGGATGCCAACGCGCTGAGTGCGTGCTCGTCCAATCGGCCCTCCGGCGGAGCGTCCGGTCTTCTTGGCGTCGTCACACGGTATACGGGGAGGCCACCCCGGATGTTAACGCCCCGCTGGAGCTACCTCCCCAGCCCCGCCCCCCAGGGCCACGCCCCCGCGGCCAGCCGCTCCTCGAAGGCCGCCAGGTCCGCCTCCAGCGACGCCTGGAGCCGGGCCTTCTGGTGGGCCGACCCCCACGCCTGGCAGGCGGTGCCCGTCCAGCCCCCCGCCTCCGGCGCGCACGCGGGCACCGGCGTGAGGGCGTCGTAGTCCGCCCAGGCGCTCTCCCCCTCGACGAAGGCGTACTCCAGGGAGTTGCGGGCCATGGCCTTGAGCGTGGGGTAGTCCACCCCCTGCTCCTCCACGGCCTTCCGGTACTCGAGGGTCATCTCCGAGCGGGACACGCCCTCGTCGTCGGTGGACAGCGCCACCGGCACCCCGTAGGCGAGGTAGGTGCGGAGCGGGTGACGGGCGCCGGTGACGCCCAGGATCACGTCGTTGCTGGTGAGGTTGATCTCCACCATGACGCGCCTCTGAGCCATGAGGCGCAGCAGCGCGTCGGGGTCGTCCTCGTACAGGACGTCCACGCCGTGGCCGATGCGCCGCGCCCCGGCCACGCCCACCGCCTCCCGGATGTGGAAGCGGAGCCCCTCCGGGGGCACCAGCCCCGGGGCCAGCTCCCCGGCGTGCAGCGTCACGGAGACGTCGGGGTAGATCTCCCGGAGGAAGCCGATGATGCGCATGTGGAGCGAGTAGTCGCCCATGGCCACCCGGTCGTCCTCGGGCTGCACCAGGTTGAGGCCCACGAAGCGCGGGTCGCGGCCGGCCAGCTCGAAGCCTCCCAGGATCTGGGCGAAGACCATTTCCCGGGGGAAGGCGCGAAGCACCTGGTAGAGGTAGCGCTGCGTCACGGCGCACCCGGGGTCGGGCGCGGCGCCCCCGCACCCCAGCACGGCGTCGCGGCGGGCCTCGTCGGCGTCCATCTCCGCGGAGATCTCCCCCAGCACGTCCCCCAGGCCGGCCTCGAGGAGCTTCTGCCGCATGCGGCCGAAGTCGTCGTCCCAACCCACCCGGGCACCCACGTTGCCGACGCTCATCCCGCCGGCGGTGTGCATCACCTCCACGTAGCGCACCTCGCCCCGGGCCGCCCGCGCGGCCACCTCGGCGAGCATGTCTCCGGTGCGGTGCGTCGTCACCGGGCTGAAGCGGGCGAAGGTGACGAAGAAGCGCTCGTGGCCGTTCTCGAAGGCGGGCTTGTAGTTGCGGGTGGAGAAGGCGTCGATGACCCGGTCCCGCAGGTCGGCGCTCCGCTGGACGTCGGCCACGGGGGGACGGCCCGCGCCGGCGTCGCAGGGAGGCGGCACCAGCGTGTACGTCTCCAGGACGACGCACAGGCCGTCCTCCTCGGCCCAGCCCAGGTAGCTCTCGGCGAACACGGCGCCCGAGAGGTGGCTGTGGAGGTCGCCTCCCTTGGGCATGGCCTTGAGGAAGGCATACAGCCGCGCCGAGTCGCCGCGGAGCGACTCGAAGACGGCCGCGGCCGCGGCGGCGGCCTCGGCGGCGGCAGGGGGCGCCGCGGACCGGGCGGCCGGAGGTCCGGCGGGAGCCGGGGCGGCCGGGGAGGTCCCGACGGCGCACCCGGAGAGAGCGAGAAGGGTGGCGAGGGCCAGCGGCCCCGTGATGCGCCGCGGAGCGGGGCGTCGGGATGAAGCGCTCGTAGACATGAAGATTCCTAGTCGAAGGCCCCGCCGCACGCAATCCTCCCCCGCCGGTCCGCCCCTTTCCAGACCGCCCGCCTTTGGGCATCGTTTCGAGGCAACCTCCCTCGCTCCCCGAGGAGCCCTTGGCCCACATCCCTCCCTTCAAGCCCGATCGCCGGCTCTTTCCCTTCGAATCGCGGTGGTTCGAGAGCCGGGTGGGACCGGTGCACTACGTGGACGAGGGCGCGGGCCCGCCCATCCTCTTCCTCCACGGCAACCCCACCTGGAGCTTCCTCTACCGCGGCATCATCATCCGCCTCAAGAAGCGCTTCCGGTGCATCGCCGTGGACTACCCGGGCTTCGGTCTCTCCGCCCGCCCCGAGGACTACGGGTACACGCCCCAGGAGCACGCCGACGTGGTGTCGGCGCTGGTCCGCCACCTGGACCTGAAGGGCATGACCATCATGGGGCAGGACTGGGGCGGGCCCATCGGCATGCGCGTGGCGCTTGACGCCGTTCCCCGTCTCCGCGCGCTGGTCATGGGAAACACGTGGTACTGGCCGCTGGACTCGTGGCACATGAAGGCCTTCGCCTACGTCATGAGCTCGGCGCCCATGCAGACCCAGATCCTCCGGCGGAACTTCTTCGTCGAGAAGGTCATGCCCATGGCGGTGAAGTTCCCGCTGGCCGAGGAGGTCATGCAGCACTACCGGGAGGCCCAGCCCACGCCCAAGAGCCGCATCGGGGTGGCCGAGTTCCCCCGCCAGCTCATGGACGCGTCCCTCTGGCTGGGAGACCTGGCCGACGAGGTCCGGGAGAACCTGACCAACGTCCCCCTCCTCCTCACCTGGGGGATCGACGACTTCGCGTTCCCACGCCACTTCATGGAGCGCTTCCGCGACGACTTCCGCCTGGTCACGACCCACCGCCTCGACGCGAAGCACTACATCCAGGAGGACGCCCCGGGCGAGATCGCCGAGGCCATCGAGGGCTTCCTCGACGGCCCGGCGGCCCTGACGGCATGACGGCGATCCTGGCGGTGGCGTCCGGGGGCGCCCTGGGCGCCGTGGGTCGGTACCTGGCGTCGGGGTGGGTGCAGGACCTCACGGGAGGCTTCTTCCCCTGGGGAACGTTCCTGGTGAACGCCGTGGGTTCCTTCCTCCTGGGCTTCTCCGTGGTCTGGCTCCAGACCACGCTGGCCTCGGCGGAGATGCGCACCCTGGTGACCATCGGGTTCCTGGGCTCCTTCACCACGTTCAGCACCTTCAGCTACGAGACCGTGGCCATGCTCCGCGACGGGGAGTGGTGGCGGGCGGGAGGCTACACGCTGGGCAGCGTCACGCTGGGCGTCGTCGCCGTGGTCGCCGGCGGGGCGCTGGCCATGGGCATCTTCGGCAGGAGCGCGCCATGAGCCGGACCTTCGAGGGCGAGCGGACCCTCATGCGGATCTTCCTGGGTGAGAGCGACCGGTGCCCGGCGGGGCCCCACAGGGGAAAACCCCTCTACGAGGCCATCGTCCTCACGCTCCGCGAGGCCGGGTGCGCCGGCGCCACCGTGGTGCGCGCCATCGCCGGCTTCGGACCCAGCGCCCGGCTCCACACCGACAAGGTGCTCCGCCTTTCCAGCGACCTCCCGGTCATCGTGGAGGTGGTGGACGACGAGGCCACGCTGCGGCGCCTCCTGGCCGAGCTGGACCCTCTCATGGGCGGGGGGCTGGTCACGCTGGAGAAGGCCCACGTGGTCATGTACCGGGCGGGCCCCGCGAGAGACGCCGGAAGCGCTTGACGCCCCCTCCGGAGCCCCGTCTCTTCCACGCATGAGCACATCCCCCGAGTACTCCCGCATGATCGTCGCGCTGGTCATGATCCGCTGCGAGCGCGACCAGATCCCCGAGGCCGCCCGCCGCATCGTCGAGTTCCCCGGCGTGGACGAAGTGTATTCCGTCACCGGCGAGTGGGACCTCATCGTGAAGGTGAGGGTCCTCCACTGGGAGGAGATCGCCGAGGTGGTGACGGAGCGCATCGCGAAGGTGAAGGGCATCCAGCGCACCGACACCCACATGGCGTTCCGCGTCCTCTCCAAGGACGACCTCTCCGCCACCTACGAGGGCTTCGAGTAGCCCGCTTCCAGGAGACTTCCCATGAACGCCCATCGCCGTATCGCCGCAGGCGCCCTCTCCGTCCTCCTCCTCGTGGCGGCGTCGGCGTGCGCCGGCACGCCCGGCCCGGGAGAGGCGGGGTATCCCTTCAACGTCACCGGCACCTACTCCGGCCAGTTCGTGGTGGAGGGCCAGGGGATCGGCGCCACCCTCACGCTGGAAACCCGCGCCGGCGGCGCGATCGCCGGGCAGGTGCGCGTGGCCGAGATGGGGATCAACTCCGAGGTTTCCGGCACGCTGGCGGGGGACCAGCTCACGCTGCGCATCCCCTACCACAACCCGGGGAACGGGTGCGACGGCGTCGCCGAGACCACCGCGACGGTGACCGACGGCGGCGCGTCGTTCTCCGGCGCCCTCACGGTGACCGAGTGCGGCCAGGGCATGGGCGGGTCGGTGAGCTTCCGACGCTCCTGACCCCGGCGGGCCGCACCCCGTGCCCCTCCACACCACCGCCTGTCCCAGGAACTGCTACAGCACCTGCACCCTGACGGTGGAGGTGGAGGGGGGGCGCCTGCGGCGTGTCCTCCCCCACGCCGGGAACCGGGCCACCCCCGAGGGCCCCTGCCTGAAGGGGCTGAGCTACGTGGAGCGGGTGGTGTCCCCGGGGCGCATCCTCCATCCCCTCCGCCGGCGCCCCGACGGCTCCTTCCGCCGCGTCTCGTGGGACGAAGCACTGGACGAGATCGCGCACAACCTGGTGCGGATCCGGGACGAGCACGGCCCCCAGGCCGTGCTGTACTACGCGGCCAGCGGCACCAAGGGGCTCCTCAACCGGGTGGGCTCGGCATTCTGGCGGCTCTACGGGGGGTACACGGGGACGTACGGCGACCTGTGCTGGCCCGCCGGACTGGAGGCCACGCGCCTCACGCTGGGGGAGAACAAGCACAACGCGCCCTGGGACCTGGCGAACGCGCGCCTCCTCGTGCTCTGGGGGAAGAACACCGCCGAGACGAACATCCACCAGATGCCCTTCGTGGAGGCCGCGCTGGAGGCGGGGGGCCGGCTCATCGTGGTGGACCCCCGGCGCACCGAGACGGCGGAGCGCGCCGAGCTCCTGGTGCAGCCCCGTCCGGGCACCGACGGCGCGCTGGCGCTGGCGGTGGCCCACGTCCTCTTCCGGGAGGGGCTGGTGGACCAGGGCTTCGTGGAAGCCCACGTCCTGGGCCACGAGGAGTACCGGAGCGCCGTGGCGGCGTGCACGCCCTCGTGGGCGGAGGGGATCACCGGCGTGCCGGCGCGCTACGTCGAGCGCATGGCCGAGGCCATGGGCACGGTGAAGCCCATGACCGTCGCCGCCGGCTTCGGGATGCAGCGCTACGCCAACTCCGGCCAGACCATGCGGGCCATCCTCTCGCTGGTAGCGCTCACGGGGAATCTGGGAAGGCCGGGGGCCGGGTGGCAGTTCGCCAACCTCCAGAGCGCCGTCTTCGACGACGTGAAGGACCCCGTGGCGTTCTACCCGCCGGACGAGCCCGACGGCGTGGCGCGCATCGCCGTGAGCACCGCCCGCCTGGGCGCCGACATGCTCGCCCTCGCCGACCCGCCGTTGAAGATGGCCTGGGTGGAGCGGGGGAACCCCATCCCCCAGAACCCGGAGACCGGCACGGTCCTCCGGGCCTTCCGGGCGCTGGACTTCCGCGTGGTGGTGGAGCAGTTCGCCACCGACACCGCCCGGGAGGCGGACCTGATCCTCCCCGGCAAGACGCTTTTCGAGCAGACCGACGTCATCGGCGCGTATTGGCACCCGTACGTCCAGCTCCGAGGGCGGGTCCTCGATCCGCCCGGCGAGGTGAAGCCCGAGTCGGAGATCTACCGACTGCTGGCGGGCCGCCTCGGCCTGCCGGAGGCCGCCGTGGACGCGGTGCTCCCAGGCGTGGGCGACGCCGCCGTGGAGGCGTGGCTGGCCGCGAGGCTCGCCCCCTTCCCCCAGCTCTCCCTGGAGCGCCTCGCCGGGGGACCCGTCCTCGCGCCCGGGCACCAGGAGATCGCCTTCGAGGACCTGCGCTTCCCCACGCCCTCGGGGAAGATCGAGGTGTACTCGGAGGAGGCGGCACGGCGCTGGGGCGTGGACCCCCTCCCCGCCTGGTCCGAGCCCGTGGAGGCCGTCTCCACCACCGGGCGCGACGGCTCCCCCTTCCCCCTCTACCTGCTGACGCCCAACACGAAGAACCGGATCCACTCCCAGTTCGGGAACCTGGACATGATCCGCGCCCACGACCCGTTCCCCGTGGTCCACGTGAGCCCCGTGGACGCCCTCGCGCGCAACCTCCGCGACGGCGACCGGGTGCGCGTCCGCAACGGGCGGGGATCGCTGGAGCTGGTGTGCCGCCTGGACTTCGGGATCCGCGCCGGGTGCGTGTCCATCACCAACGGCTGGTGGATCGCCGACGGCGCCGCGGTGAACCTCCTGTCGGCGGGGCGAGAGACGGACATGGGGCACGGCGCCGCCTTCCACGAGAACCGGGTGGAGCTGGAGCGCGTGGGGTGAGGCGAGCCGACGCCGCACCCCCCGGAGGCGCGCTCGCCGCCGACGCCCCCGCCGCGGTCCTCGGCTTCCTCTTCGACCCCAACCGGTGCACCGGGTGCGCCGCGTGCTCCCTGGCGTGCTCCACGGAGAACGAGCTGGGATGGGGCACGAGCTGGCGTCACGTGGTCTCTTTCAACCCGGAGCGGCGCCCCGGCGTCCCCTCCTTCCACCTCTCCCTGGCGTGCAACCACTGCCAGGACGCGCCGTGCGTCACCCAGTGCCCTACCCGGGCAATCCGACGCGACCCGGCCACCGGAGCCGTCCTGGTGAGGGAGGACGCATGCATCGGGTGCCGCTATTGCGCGTGGGTGTGCCCTTACGACGCCCCCCGCTTCGACCACGACCGGGGCGTCATGACCAAGTGCACCCTCTGCCATCACCGGCTGGTGGAAGGACGCGAGCCCGCGTGCGTGGAGGCGTGCCCCACCGCCGCCCTCGGGTACGGCGGCCAGACGGGGCTCCTCCGCCTCCCCGGCTTTCCGGAGGAGCCCTTCCGCCCCCGAATCCGTTTCGCGCCCCTCCGGCGGGCGACACCCCCGGAGAGCACGTGGAGCCTCCCGCCCCAAGCCTCGGCGGCGTTCGCGCCTCCGGGCCCGGGAGCCGAAGCGCCCACGCCGGGCCGGCTCAGGCCGGTAACCCTCACGTTCCGCGGCGAGTGGCCCCTCTGGCTCTTCACCTCGGGAGTGGCGGCGCTGGTGGCGTGGGTGATGGCGGCGCTGGCCGGAGGCGTGCCCGCCTCGCTGCCTGCCTTCCTCGGGGCGGCGGCGGCCCTCCTGGGGGTGAGCACCCTCCACCTGGGCCGGCCCGCCCGGGCCTGGAGGGCCCTGGCCAACCTCCCCGGGTCGCGCCTGAGCCGCGAGATCGCCGCGGTGAGCGCCTTCCTGGGAGCGGCCGCGCTGTGGCTGGCGTGGGGTGGGGGCGGCTACGTCCTCCTTCCCGGCGCGCCCGGCCCCGCACTTCTCGGCGCACTGGGCTCGGTGGCCGCCCTCCTGGGCGCCCTGGCCCTCTGGCAGATGGACCGCGTCTACGACCCCGTGCGCCCCTGGCCCGGACGGCTCCTCCACAGCGGCGACACGCTCCTCGTGGCGCCCCTCCTGGCCACCGCCCTGCTCCGCCTCACCGGGCCCTACGTCGTGGTGGCGCTCCTCACCGCGGGAGCGCTGGCCCGCCGCCTTCCCCCGTCGGACCGGGCGCAGGCGGGGGCCGCGGGGGTCCGGCTGGCCTCCCTCGCCCTCGCGCCCCTGGTCTGGAGCGCCTCGGGGGCAGGGTGGGGGGCCGCGCTGGTGGCCGTCGGCGCCCTGGCCGACCGCGCCGACCTCTACCGCTCCGCCGCCATCACCCGGCCGTCGACGCTGGCGCTGGAAGAAGCGGCGGGCGGGGGTCGCTGACCCCCGCCCGCCTGGTACCTCTCTGGTGCGCCCGGGCCTTCCGGCCCGGGATCAGAAGGAGATGCCGGCCGCGAAGGCCCAGCGGCTCCGGTGAGGGAGGCCCGGCTCGCCTCTGATCCCGCTCGTGGTGAGCACCACCTCCTTCAGGGAGAGGGAGGCACCCCACACCACACGGGCATCCCAACCCTCGTCACGCGATGTGCGCACGTCGTCGACGTAGGTCCGGTTGTCGTACCTCGCGACGCTCGGCGACACGAACGGGCTGAACGTCGCGCTGCCGATCCGGATGTCGTAGGCCAGCCCCGCCGAGATCGGCGTGCTCAGGTGCGCGATGCCCGTGTCCTGGTGGTCGAAGCCCCACGCGAGCGCGCCCATGCCGGCCGCGACGCTCACCGAGAGCTTCGGGTCCACTTCGACCATGCTCCGCGTCAGCGCCGCCGTCACGGAGACGTCCGCCACACCCTCGTTGCCGTCCGACAGGCTGCGGGCGGCGCCCTGAATCGCCACCGAGAAGCGCGTCGCCGCGCCCTCGGAGCCGAAGCGCCGTCCGTAGCGGCCGCCGTAGAGCGCGGAGGTGGCGCTCGCGACACCGTCGGTGCTGAGCGCGGTCGAATAGAAGCTCAGGTGGTTGTTCCCGATGAACGGCATGCCCAACGACGACTGCGCGGAAGCGTCACTCCCGGCGCCGGCGAGCGCGAGGCTGGCCACGGCGGCCACCCCCAGGCGTCCCAGGATCTCTCGTCCCATCTTCATCCCCTCATCCCCAATCCGGGCGACGCCCGGTGATCGAGCTCTGGTTGTCCGCCCGGTCCATCCGGGCGTCGGTGGGAACTACCGGAGTCCGGTCCCGGACGGTTCATCCACTCGGATCTCCGCCGTCGGCGGACATCGGCGCCACCGCCACATCTGGTACCGTCGAGAGGGTCCCGGTATCATTCGACTGCCCCCCCGCGAGCCCTGCCTAGATGACCTGGATCCAGTTGCTCACGGAAGAGCCCGAGCTCCATCCGGTGGTGGAGCGCCTGGCCCCGAGGGGGACGCCCGTGCGCGCCGTCGCCGCGCGCGACGCCCGCTCGGGCACGCCCCCCGCCGCCGTCGTGATCGCCACGTCGGGGGCCCGCCTCCGCTTCATCGAGCGCGCTCTCTCCGAAAGCGCCGCCCGGGGCCTGAAGACGCGCACCATCGTCCTGGCTCCCTTCTCCCGCGAGCTGGCCACCGGGCTGGTCCGCCTCCCGTGCCCCCGGGTGGTCTGGCTCGACGACGCCCGCCGGGAGCTGGCCCCGCTCCTCCGCGAGATGGTGGGCTCCGACCTGCGTTTCGTCGTGTCGACGGCGCTCCTGGACCGGTGCGGCGAGGACCCCATCCTCCGCAGGGCCGTGGAACAGACCTTCGTGGGCACCGCCTGCCCCACCACCGTGGCCGGGCTGGCGGCGCGGGCCCACTGCACGCCGTCCACCCTCCGCACCCACTGGAGGGACAGCGGGCTCCCCGACTCCCCGCAGGTGCTGGTGGAGTGGGCCATCCTGGCGGCGTTGGTGGAGATGCGCGGCGACGGCTCGAAGGTTTCCACCGTGTCGCGGCTCATCGGCCTCCACGAGACCACGCTGTACCGTGCCGCCCAGCGCCGCATGGGCGTCTCCCCCTCCCTGGTGAGCCGCACGGCGCTCCTCGATGCGCTGGACGCGTGGCTCCCCGACAGGGCGGGGTGACCGTGCAAGGTGCATGCGCGAATCTGCAATGGTCGACCGAGGTCCCGTCGTCCATGGTTGAAACGTGGACATCATGAACCCCCCGGCCCCGCAGCTTCCCCCGAAGCAGTTCCCCCACGTCCTCATCGTGGAGGACGACCGCGCCGCCGCCCACCTCATCCGGGCGGTGGTCCTCCGCCATGGCCACGGGTGCAGCGCCACCGTGGTCCACGACGGTATGGCGGCGGTTCGCTATATCACGGGAGAGGAGGAATACCGCGACCGGGAGATCCACCCGTACCCCGACCTGGTGATCCTCGACCTGGGACTCCCCGGCATGGACGGCTTCGAGGTGCTCTCCTGGCTGGACGGGCACGGCCCCACCCGGGATACGCCCATCGTGGTCTTCTCCGGATCCGCCGATCCCGCCGCCGCCGAACGCGCCTACGCCCTGGGCGCGCGGGCCTTCCTTCCCAAGTCCGCCGACCCCGTCCGTCTGGCGGTGGTGGTGAGCGACACGCTGGCGCGCTGGACCCCGCAGCGTCGGGAGGGCACCACCGGGTAGGGCGTGCGCGCCCCCCGCCTTGCCGTCTCCCATCCCGCGTGCCCCATTGACGGTGACGGCCCATCGGCCCCGTCGGCTCCTCCCCTTCAGCCGGGAGCGCATCTTGGCGCACGCACGACACACCCTCGCCCTCGCGGCGGCTCTCACCGCCTGCTCGTCCCCGTACCCCAAGCCCCCCGAGACCCGCGTGGAGACGGTGGTGGACACGCTCCACGGCGTGGCCTTCGCCGACGACTACCGGTGGCTTGAGGACCAGGACGCCCCCGAGACGCGTGCCTGGATCGCCGCCCAGAACGCTTACGCCGAGTCCATCGTGGGCGCCTCTCCCCTCCGCGACTCCCTGGAGGCCCGGCTCCGCGCGCTCCTGGACCGGGATGACGTGGGGACGCCCCGGAAGGCGGGAGGCTGGGAGTACTTCTCCATGGTGCGGCAGGGAGAGGAGATGGGGCGCGTCTACCGCCGCCCGGCGCCCGGGGGCGAAGACGCCGAGGACCCCTCGCCCACGGAGGAGTATGAGGTGGTCCTCGACCCGGCCGCCTTCCACCCGGAGTATCGGGTGGTGCTGGAGATGGGCGACGTGTCACCCGACGGACGCTACCTCCTCTACAACGTGCGCCAGGGCGGCGCCGACGAAGTGGAGGTGCGCGTTCGGGACCTGGACGCGGGTGAGGACCTCCCCGACCGTCTTCCCGCCGCCCTCTACGGAGGCGTGGACTGGGACGGCGACAGCCGGGGCTTCACCTACGTCCACCGAGACCGGTACCGCGGCCCGCGCATCCGCCATCACGCCCTGGGCTCCGACGTCGCCGGCGACCCGGTGGTATGGGGGGAGGGCTACGAGCCCACGGCGTTCGTCGGAACCACCCTCACCGGAGACGGGCGCTGGCGCCTCTTCAACGCGGGACACGGTTGGGCCCGCAGCGAGTGGCACATCCAGGACGTCCGCGCCGCGGGCCCGGTGCGCCCGGTCGTGGAGGACATCCCCGCCCACTTCCAGATACGGTACCACGAGGGGAAGCTCTACGTCCTCACCGACTGGAACGCCTCCAACTACCGGCTCATGACAGCGGACCCCGCCCACCCCGAGCCCGAGGCCTGGAGCGAGCTCATCCCCGAGGGCGAGGACGTCCTCCAGGGCTACACGTTCCTCGACGGGAGCATCTACGCGACGTACCTCCACGAGGTGGAGGACCGCATCCGGGTCTTCGGGATGGACGGCTCCCCGCAGGGGGAGCTGGACGTGCCCGCCGCCAGCAGCGTGACCCTCCGGGCCGCCGGCGACGGCAAGGCCGAGCTCACCGTCACCGGGTACCTCCGCCCCTCGCGGACGTGGACCCTGGACCTGGCCAGCGGGACCCGGACGCTCACCGACTCGGCGGATGTCCCCTTCGACACCACCGGCACCGTGGTGACCAAGCTCTGGTACAGCTCCGCCGACGGTACGCGCGCTCCCCTGTACGTCATGCACAAGGCCGGGCTCCGCATGGACGGGAGCAACCCCACGATCCTCAACGGCTACGGCGGATTCAACGTGGCCATCGAGCCCGGCTTCTCGCCGGTACAGGCCGCGTGGGTGGAGATGGGCGGCGTGTACGCGGTGGCGACGCTGCGGGGCGGGAGCGAGTTCGGCGAGGACTGGCACCGGGCGGGGATGCTGGAGAACAAGCCCAACGTCTTCGCCGACTTCGTGGCCGCCGCCGAGCACCTGGTGTCGGCTGGGTACACGAGCCCCGAGCACCTGGGGATCAGTGGGGGGAGCAACGGCGGGCTCCTGGTGGCCGCGGCCATGACGGCGCGTCCCGACCTCTTCCGCGCCGTGCTCTGCACTTACCCGGACCTGGACATGGTCCGCTTCTGGGCCTTCCAGGACGCCAACAACGTGCCGGCGCTGCTGGAGTATGGTGACGCCCGCGACCCGCGCCACTTCGAGGCCATCCGCGCCTACTCGCCCTACCAGGCGGTGCGGAACCGGGTGAAGTACCCCGCGGTCATGCTGGCCACCGGCGACCTGGACACCCGCGTGCCTCCGCTCCAGGCGCGGCGCATGACGGCCCGCCTCCAGGCCGCGACGCGCTCGGGGCTGCCCGTCGTCCTCTGGTACGACGAGTGGGGCGGCCACGCCGCCGGGCGCGGCCGCCCCACCAGCCTCCGCGTGCGCGACGCCGCCCGCGAGCTGGCGTTCCTGGGGATGATGCTGGGCCTCAGCGGCTCTGGCTGAGCTCGATCCCCCCGGACCACGCCCGGTGGTTCCGCGACGCCGACGGCAGCCGGCCGTCGGCGAACTGGAAGAAGATCGACTCCACGGTGAGGAAGCCCGCGGACCACCGGGGGTCCACCCCCACCGTGGCGGCGACGTACGACCCGCTGTCCCAGCCCGCGGCCTCGAGCTGCGAAGTGAGGCCGTGGGCTTGGTACGCGGCTGCGTCCAGCTCCAGGCGGAGGCGCGACGCCGTCACGGCCCAGTAGCCCCGCACCATGGCCCGCCCGTACGCCTCCCGGTCGGGATCCAGGGCGTCCCGCGCTTCCGAGGCGATGGGCTTCACCCAGTCGTACGTCAGGAGCACCGAGGGCGCCCAGGGTCGCCGGTTGGCGTAGCGGAGCTCGCCGCCGGCCACCGCCGAGCGTTCCTCCCAGCCGCCGCTGGCCTCGACCTTCCCGTGGCCGGTGAGGACGAGGAAACCCCAGTCGAAGGCCTGACCCCCCGCGTCCGCCATGAGCCGCTCGCACTCCTCGTCGGACATGTCGGGGGTGCACTCCTCCACCGGCGCCGGCCCCGAGAGGGAGAGGGAGAGGCCGGCGCGTCCGGCCACCGACGTTTGGAAGGGGACCGCCTCCCCCGAGGGGAGGCCGACCACGTACGCCGACAGCTCCAGGTGGTGGGAGAAGGGGAAGTTGCCCGTCTGCACGCTTCCTCCCACCTCGCGGCGGCGCAGGTCGTGGCCCGAGGTGCACAGCTCCGCGTGGGCCCGTCCGCCCACCTTGGTCTCGTCGTCGGCGTTGCGCACGAGGGTGGGCGCGACGCCCCAGTCCCAGCCGTCGATGCAGGGCGGCACTTGCGCCCGGACCGGGGAGGGGACGAGGGCCAGCGCCACCGCGCAGGCGCCCATCCAGCGGGTGAGGGTCTTCATACCAGGGGCCTCCCGTACACGAAGATGGAGTCGAGGAGGGCGGCCACGTCCACCAGGCGCTTGTCCCCCTTCTGGAAGACGGAGGTGAAGAGCGTCACCGCCGCGTCGTCGTCGTAGCTCCCCCGGTAGGGGGCGTCCTGCCCGGCGAACTGGAGGAACTGGCGGGCGCGGTGCTCGCAGGCCCAGCCGAAGTTGGGGTCCCGGGGCCTGTAGTAGGTCAGCTCGCGAAGCTGGAGCGTGCGGCTGGCCTTGAAGCCCTTGTGCTTCTGGGCCGACGTCAGGTCGTTGGAGAGCCCCTGCCACGTGCGCCCGCACGCGTCCAGACGGATGTTCCAGTCCGCCCAGGCCCGCGCCGCCGTGAAGGGCTGCGCCGCCACGTTTCGGAGCCAGTCGGCGGGCTCGGCGCCCACCCTGGCCCGGTTGGCCTCCAGGTGGTCCACGTACCGTCGGAGGTTGGGGCGCATGACCCCTCCGGGCTGGGTGGGGAAGCCCAGGAACTCCTTGGGCGCCAGCTCGGCGATCTTGCGGAAGTCGTCCGCCGACATGTGGTGCTGGAAGTACGTGCGGAAGACGATGTCGGTGAGGTCCAGCCTCAGCAGCCAGGAGTCGGTACCGAAGAGGATGCGCCGTTGGAGCTTGGGGTCCTGGAGGAGGGTGGCCAGGCGTTGGAAGTAGTGGTTCTCCAGCTCGGTGGAGACCATCTGGTCCGTGTGGTACGCCAGGTCCGTGAAGACGTTGGGGAGCCTGCGCATCAGCTCCAGGATCGTGTGCCCCCACGTGCCCGCGTCCAGGCCCTCGGGCGTCCCCAGGCTCTGCCACCCCCCGAAGTGGGCGAAGCATACCCGCAGCGAGGACAGGTCTCCCTGCAAGACGGGGACCCAGTGCTCCGGGTCGCAGTAGTCGATGTACTCCTGCTTCCTGTAGAAGCCCCCGTGCCCGCAGTGGAGGAGGACGGGCACGTCCTTCTCGGCGCAGAAGCGATACACGTCCATGAGCTTGGGGTGGTCGATCTCGTACCCCAGCGACGGATAGAGCTTCACCCCAAGGAAGCCCCGCTTCTCGATGGCCTCCTTCATGAGAGCGAAGTGGCCCGCGCGGTCGGGGTGCACCCCGAAGAAGGGGAGGACTCGCCCCGGCCGCTGGAGCGCCGCCTCCTCGGTGCCGTCCACCTGGCGGAGGAACGCCTCCCGGTCCCGGTCGGGGTCGTCGGGACCGTGGATGTCCATCATGAGGGCCACCAGCGCGTCGTCGGCGTCCATCTGGTCGAGGAGCACGTCGGCGACGTCGGTGATGGTGGGCTGCATGGAGATCCGCAGCGTCTCCACCAGGTCGAAGGGCGACTTGCCCACCTTGCTCCCGTCCTTCAGCGCGCTGGTGACCGAGTCCAGGGCGCGGCGGAGCACGTCCACCGGCAGGTCGTCCAGCTTGCCGCCGCGGAGCGTTACCGTGATGGGGAGGCCGGCGAGCTTCTCGTCGAGGAAGTCGTTGAAGCCCCCGATGCCCATGAGCTTGCCGAACAGCTTCGCCAGCACCTCACGCTCGTCCAGGACCTGAGGCTTGTCCAGGAGGTCGTCGAGGAACTCCTCCACGGCCTTCACGAAGAAGCCGGGGAAGCCCTTGTCGGTGAGCCGCTGGGTGATGACCCGGATGGCCTCCCTGCTGAGGACGGTCCGGAGCGTGAAGAGGTGGGCGTGGACGTTGATGATCATGCGGCGGCGCCTCCACGGAGGGATCGGGCGAGGGGATCCGGAGTGGGGGGGAGGCACGTCCAGGGTAGGGGCCCGGCGCGGGGGCCGCAATGGAATCCCCCGCCCGCCCCCTGCGGGCCCCTTGTCGGGGTGGGCCCCGGGGCCCACATCTCCGGGTCGGACGCCGGCACGCCGGGGCGCCCGCCGCGCACCCTTCCGGGAGGCTTCCATGGCTCGACGTCCCCTGCTCTTCGCCGCCGTCCTCGTTGCGGCCTGCGCCCCTGCGCCCCCCGACCGCGAGGCCGAGCTGGCCACGCTGCGCGCCGCCGCCGAGGCATACCACGCCGCTGCCGCCGGCAAGGACGCCGGCGGCGTGGTGGCGCTCTACGACGAAGGCGCCGTCATGGTGCCGCCGGGGGGGGCCATGGTGAACGGGCTCCCGGAGGTCCGGGACTACCGCTTCGGGTTCATCAGCACGCCGGGGGTCTCGCTGACCTTCGAGCTGCTCCGCGTCGAGGTGTCGGCTTCGGGGGACATGGGGTGGACGCTGGCCGAGGGCGACATCACCCTGGCGCGCCCCGACGGCACCACGGGAAAGGACCTGGTCCGCGACTTCCACGTGTGGCGTAAGCAGGCGGACGGCTCGTGGAAGGTGGCGGTGGACTTCTGGAACTCGGGGGTGGCGGCCGGCGGGTGACTCGAAGGGTCCCTAGCCCCCGCGTGCCGGGAGAGCCTCCTCACGGGGCCTCCCCGGGGCGCGGTTCCGGCCCATCATCCCGCAGCAGCCCCTCCAGGGAGAATGCCTCTACGGCCCGGGCGCCCATGAGCGCCCCGTACCGCAGGCCCTCGTCCATGGCCGCTTCGGTGGGCCCTCCGTGCTCCGCCAGCGCGGTGGCGAGCCCCCCGGCGAAGGCGTCCCCCGCGCCGGTGGGATCCACCACGTGCTCCACGGGAGCCGCGTCCACGGCCATCCGCCCCCGGGGGCCGTAGGCGCAGGCGCCCCGCGCGCCCCGCTTCACCACGACCCACTCGGGTCCGTGGTGCCGGATCGCCTCCGCGGCCGTGCCCTCGTCCGACGCCTCTCCCCCCAGGATCCGGACCTCGTCCTCGCTCAGGAGAAGGACGTCCACCCGAGGGAGCAGGGCCTCGAGGGTGGAACGGCTCCCCCGGATCCAGTGGGGCATGGTGTCCAGCATGACCGTCTCCGCAGCCCCGGCCTGTTCCAGGATGCGCGCCTGGACGCCCGGGTCGGTGCTCCCCAGGAAGAGGACCCGCGGGCCCCGCAGGAAGTGCGGCACCTCCGGCCATTCCCGCACGATGCCCCCGCGGTGCACGGAGAGGATCTCCCGCTCTCCCGCCGCGTCGTAGCGGGCATGCCACCGGAAGGAGGGGAGGGGGTGGCGCCGGATGCCCCGCACGTCCACGCCCCGGGCCGCCAGACGGGCCAGCGGCTCGTCGGGGAAGTCGTCTCCCGTGACCCCCACCACCGCCACGGGCACGCGGGAGCTGGCCGCCGCGGCGAAGTACAGCGCCGACCCGCCGGGCACGTCGCGCACGGACCCCGCCGGCGTCTCCACCGTGTCCAGCGCGACGGTTCCGGCCCCCAGGATCACGGTTTCGCCTCCGTCAGACGATGAGCCCAGCCACGGCGGCCGTGAGGAGCGTGGCCAGCAGTCCCGCGAACATGGCCTTGAGACCCAGCCGCGCCAAGTCGTGCCGGCGCGAGGGAGCCATCTCCCCGAGCCCGGCGATGGTCATGGCCACCGAGCCGAAGTTGGCGAAGGACGTGAGGGCGTAGATCGTGATGACCAGCGAGCGCGGCTCCAGCGTCGTCCCCGCCGAGAGGAGCGACTCCAGGCGGGCGAAGGCCACGAACTCGTTGAGGACGAACTCCAGGCCGATGAGCTGCCCCACCACCTGGGCGTCGGCCCAGGGGATGCCCAGGAGCCAGGCCACGGGAACCAGCGCCCGGCCCAGGATCCCCTCCAGGCTGAGCCCCTCCAGCCCCACGAGGCCGCCGGCCCACCCCAGCGCCCCGTTGGCCATGGACACCAGGGCGATGAACGCCACGAGCATGGCGCCCACCACCAGCGCCAGGCGGAGCCCCTCCGCCGCGCCCCGGGCCGCCGCGTCGATGACGTTCACGTCCGGGTGCTCGACGGCGGCGCCCTCCAGGGAGCCGGCGGTCACCGGCGTCTCCGTCTCGGGCACCATGAGCTTGGCCAGGACGAAGGCCGCCGGCGCCGACATGATCGACGCCGCGATGAGGTGGCCGGCGGCGTCGGGCTGGAAGGGGAGGAGCATGGCGGCGTAGGCGGCGAGCACGCCCCCGCTGATGGTGGCCATCCCCACGGTCATGACGGCCATGAGCTCCGACTCGGTCATGCGCGCCACGAAGGGCCGCACCGCCAGCGGTGCCTCCATGAGCCCCACGAAGATGCTGGACGCGGCGTCCAGCGTCTCGGCCCCCGAGGTGCGCAGCGTGCGCTGCATGACCCAGGCGACCCCGCGCACCACGCGCTGCATCACGCCCAGGTGGTAGAGCACGGTCATGAGGCAGGAGACGAAGATGATGTTGGGGAGGATGCGGAAGGCGAAGAACGCGCCGCTCTGCGCCACCACGCCCGGTGTGGGGGTGAAGGCCCCCGAGCCCGGGTCCCCCCACCCCACCGGGACGGCGTCGGACACCAGGTTTCCGAAGACGAAGCGGCCCCCCTCGGTGGCGTACGACAGGACCGCGCGCACCACCGCGTTCACGCCCTGGAAGAAGGCGATCCCCGCGGGCGTGCGCAGCACCAGCCAGGCGAAGGCGACCTGGAGGGCCATCCCCCAGAGGACGACGCGCCAGGGCACGGAGCCGCGGCGCGTGGACAGCGCCCACCCCACGCCCAGGATGACGAACAGGCCCAGCAGCGCCTGGAGTCGCAGGAGCGATCCGGCCGGCGACGTCGTCTGGAAGGCGGCGAGGAGGTGGGCGGTCAAGGGCGCAGGAAGGAGGCAGGGCGTCGCACCGGCTGACAACCTGCCGGGCCGCTCAGCCCTGCGCCAGGATCGCCTCCAGGCTGGCGGCGTAGGCCCACCCGTCTTCGCTGTCGCTCACCAGCTCGATGTCGGCGGGGCCCCGGGCGCCCAGCCCCACCTCCACCGCCCGGGCCATCTGCTCCTGGCGGAAGATGGGCGTGCCCATGATGGCGTCGTTGGATCCCAACTCCTTCAGGATGGCCAGGCCCACCGCGTCCACCGCCACCCTGTCCGTGCCCGCCACCACCACGTTGGCCTGCTTCAGCGTGCCCCGGGACGGCCCGCCGTCGGTGAAGGCCTCCACGCCGTCCATGACGACGAGGTCGGGCCGGTACCCCTGGTTCAGCTCGGCGATCATGCGACGCATGTCCGGGGACTGGTGCATGGGGCGGCGTATGGCCTTGGGGGTGAGCCCCACCGCCAGCTTGAGCGACATGGTGAAGACGCCGCCGGAGCCGTGGGTCTTCAGACAGCACGCGCTCACCAGGTACTCGGCGTGGGTGACCATGCTGGGCAGGTGGAACCCCTCGGGCCAGTGGGTGCCCGGCGGGCTGAAGAACGCCCAGTCGGCGTCGGGGAGCTGGTCGAAGTCCACCACGCCGAATCCATGGTCGCGAGCCAGGTCCAGCGTCCCTTTGGTGGCCAGCACCGAGGTCGTCCCCCGGGGCCCGCTGGACTCGCCCACGGTGACGTCCCGGGCGTCCCGCTCCTTCAGCTCGTGGACGAGCTGGAGGAGGGTGTCGTCGTGGGTGCTGGCCGGGCCGCCGTCGGCGCTGTTGAAGTTGGGCTTGAGCACCACCCGCTTGCCCGCCATGCCCGTGGGGTTGAGCAGCGCGACGGCACGACGCACGCCCTCGCGGCGATCGGAGGTGCGGATGACGGCCACGGCGGAGGCGCGCCGGGGGACGCGCGATGCCAGGCTCGCCAGATCCAGGTGGGGCAGCAGGACCAGCCCCGCGGCGGTCTCCTTCAGGAAGTCCCTGCGGTCCAGGGCACGAACGTCGAGGCGGGCCATGACGGCCTCCGGGGTGGAGCTGGGCAGGCTCTTCTTGAAGATAGGAGGAAGCCCCCTACCGCGCCCCCTCCACCCCCCCCGGCGCGGCGCAGTTTGAGATCCCCGCCAGCTCCGCCTCCTCGTCGGGGAAGTACTTCGCCCGCCACCGGAGCGCCACGTTCACCAGCCCGATGAGCACGGGCACCTCCACCAGCGGCCCGATGACCGCGGCGAAGGCCGCGCCGTGGCCGATGCCGAACGTCGCCACCGCCACCGCGATGGCCAGCTCGAAGTTGTTGGAGGCCGCGGTGAACGAGAGGGTCGTGGTCCTCCGGTAGTCGGCGCCCAGCCGTCGGCTGCTGAAGAACGTCACCGCGAACATGGCGACGAAGTACAGCAGGAGCGGCACCGCCACCCGCACCACGCCCATGGGCTGCTGGAGGATGGCCCGGCCCTGGATGGAGAACATCACCACGATGGTGAAGAGGAGCGCCACCAGCGTGAGGGGCCCGATGCGGGGGATGAACTCGGCGTGGTACCAGTCCCTTCCCTTGGCCTTCACGCCCACGAAGCGCGTGGCCATCCCCGCCAGAAACGGAATCCCCAGGTAGATGAAGACGCTCCGGGCGATCTCTCCCATGGTGATGTCCACCACCGCGCCCTCGAGGCCCAGCCAGCGGGGCACCACGGTGATGAAGAACCAGGCGTACACGCTGAAGAAGAGCACCTGGAAGACGGAGTTGAACGCCACCAGGCCCGCGGCGTACTCCGGGTCCCCTTCCGCCAGGTCGTTCCAGACGATGACCATGGCGATGCACCGGGCCAGCCCGATGAGGATCAGGCCGATCATGTACTCGGGGTAGTCGCGGAGGAACAGCACGGCGAGGCCGAACATGAGGACGGGCCCCACTACCCAGTTCTGGACCAGGGAGAGGCCCAGGACCTTCCCGTCGCGGAAGACGTCACCCAGCTCCTCGTAGCGCACCTTGGCCAGGGGCGGGTACATCATGAGGATGAGCCCCACGGCGATGGGCAGCGACGTCGTGCCAACCTGCGTGCGTTCGTTCAGCGCCCGGATGGCGTCGGGCCACAGGTACCCCACGCCCACCCCGGCGGCCATGGCCAGGAAGATCCAGAGCGTGAGGTACCTGTCGAGGAAGGAGAGCCGCTTCGACGCCGCGCTCACGCGTGCCTCCCGCTCGACGATCCGGCGCGCGTCACGAGCAGCAGCCCGGACCGCAGCATGGCTCCGCGGACGCGCCCACGGTGGCGCCGGCGGTCTCCGCCGCCATGGGCTTCCACGCCCTCACGAACGCCGAGAGGATCCGCCCCTCCACCGCCGCCGCCATGGCGTCCACGTCCAGCCCCGCCTCCTCGAGGAACCCACGGGCGTCTTCGGGCTCGTAGACCCGGGTGGGCTCGAGGCTCGGGTCCTCGAAGCCCACCTCCCTCAGGAGGCCCTCGAACTCCTCCATTTCCAGCGCGCCCGCCACGCACCCCACCCACAGCTCCATGCTCCGGCGCACCTCCGCGGGGATCTCCCCCCGCACCACCACGTCCGAGACGGCGAAGCGCCCGCCGGGCTTGAGGACGCGGAACGCCTCGGCCAGCACCTTCCGCTTGTCGGCGGACAGGTTGATGACGCAGTTGCTGATGATGACGTCCACGCTGGCGTCGGGGAGGGGGATGGCCTCGATGTCCCCCTTCAGGAACTCGACGTTCGTCGCGCCGGCCTCGGCGGCGTTCCGCCGGGCCAGGTCGAGCATCTCGTCGGTCATGTCCAGGCCGTAGGCCTTCCCCGTGGGCCCCACCCGCCGGGCGCTGAGGAGCACGTCGATGCCCCCGCCGCTCCCCAGGTCAAGCACCACCTCCCCCTCGCCAAGCTCGGCCAGGGCGGTGGGGTTGCCGCACCCCAGGGAGGCCAGCACAGCCTGCTCCGGGAGGGATTCGGCGGTCACCGAATCGTAGAGGTCCCGCGTGATGGGGTCGGCGAAGCCCCCGTCCACCTTCTCCCCTCCGCACCCGCACGAGGTCCCGCAGCACGTCCCCTTGTCCCCGGTCTGGGCCCGGAGAGCCGCCTCCCCGTACTTCTGCCGCACCGTCTGCTTCAGGTCCTCGCTCATCGTCGCCGTCCTCGTATCAAATGTCGTTGATGTATGGGGTGAAAAAAAACCACCCGTCACGAGCAGCACGTCACGTCGCCTCGGGTCGCCGGGCGCCACCCGTCCTCCGGCTTCACCTCACCCAGGAAGACCCGCATCTCCTCCAGGACCTCGGGCACCAGCGAGTAGTGCACCCAGCGCCCGTCCCTGCGATCGGACACCACCCCCGCGTCCTTGAGCTTCTTCAGGTGGAAGGAGAGGCGGGATTGGCCCGCGTCCAGGTCGGCCTGGAGCTCACAGACGCACCGCTCGCCATCGGCCAGGAGCTGGACGATGCGCAGGCGCGTCTCCTCGGCCACCGCCTGGAAGCGCTGGAGGAGGACCTCGTTCGGGGTGAGGGTCTTGGACATGGTGGGGAATATATCAACGGATGTTGATACGTCAACCCTCCCGCAACGCCTCCACGTAGCGGAACCGACGGACCATGGGGCTACCCCCCCCGGAGGACGTTCTGCACGAACGCCGTGTTCGCGATGACCGCCGTCGGGGCCCCGGAGAAAGTCCTTGATTCGCTCGGATGTGTTTCACATCGTTCTTGCTGCAAAGCACCCTCCGTCGGCCGTTGCCCCCCCCGGTCGCGCCAACGGACGAGAGCCCCCCAGCCCGTAGAGGTACGTCCGTGGCCAACGCACAACGGCGTTCGATTCGCGCATTGGGTCTATCGGCCCTGCCGCTCGTCACTCTCGCCCTCGCCTGCGAGAGCCCCCTTCCCACCACCGTGGACGCCGGAGACGACCCGGGTGGCTCCGAGCTCTTTGGCAAGCGGTCCGCACCCACCTTCGCGCCCACGTGTAGCGTCTGCGTCGCCACGCTGGACATCAAGCTGGGCAAGGACGGCACGATCAACCTCAAGAGCGTGAAGCCCAAGTCCGGGAAGTCGGGCAAGTCGGGCAAGTCGGGCAAGTCCGGCAAGTCGGGGAAGTCGGGCAAGTCCGCCAAGTACACGTCGGGCGCCAAGCTGCAGGTGGTGCTCCTCGGGACCGGCCAGTTCGACATGTCCACGGTGGACGTCTCCACCATCCAGATCACCGACCCGTCGGCGCCGCCTCCCTACACCCCCGTGATGAAGAAGAACAAGGGTGAGTACCGTGCCGACCTGAAGGACGTGAACAAGGACGGCTTCCTCGACCTGGACCTTGATTTCAGCCTCCAGGAGATGTGGGACAAGGGCAGCATCTCCGCCACGACCACCAGCCTTTGCGTCGGGGGCTCGGGCACCGGGTTCACGTTCATCGGATGCCTGCCCGTGGCCATCGAGGGCGCCGGGTCCGGCGACAACGGCGGGAGCGGCGCCGGGAGCGGGTCCACCGAGGTCACGCTGATCCCCTTCGCCAACTCCCCGGAAGCCACGCCTGCGAACAAGATGGTCTGGGTGGCCCAGCTCCCGTGGTGGCTGGAGAATCCCGAAGACGCCACCTACGGACAGCCGGGGTTCACGACCGTGGACATCGCCACCCTGGAGAACCCGCCGGCGGACGCCAGCGGCGACAAGTGGCGGCTCTGGCAGCAGACCGCCCTCCCCATCGCCTCGGAGGGCGCCTCGGCAACTGGATTCCTGTCGACCACGTGTGGAGTCTCGCCATCGACCTACAAGTGGGATGAGGGTGCGTCGCTGGTGATACGAAAGGACGTCTCGCTTCCGGCCGGGGCGTCCGGCGTCAAAGTCCTCTTCCTGGCGGACGACGCCGCCCGCGTCTGGGTCAACGGCACGGAGGTGACCGCCAGCTTCCAGACCGCCCAGTTCGGCACGTGCGTGTCCTACAGCACCGTGGTGACGGTGCCGGTCCCCGACGCGCTCCTGTCGGCGGACGGGAACAACGAGATCGCCGTCTGGGCCGTGGACGCCTACGGATTCGTCAACTTCTTCGACCTCAAGGTCACGGCGAGCGTGCCCAACTAGCGCCCGGGCCCTCATGGCTCACGAGACAGGCCATGAAGCCCCTCACGTCGTACGCCCCGCGGGCAGAGCGCGTGGCGTTGGTGCTCGCCAGCGTCCTGGTCGCGCTCGTCGTGGCCCACCTCCTCGCCATGCAGGCGAACTTCAACCCGGCTCTGGGACTGAAGGAGAAGCTCGGCCTGGAGTACTGGCACGTGGCCGTCTTCGATCTCGACGAGGAGGAGAGCTTCGGCACCTGGTTCAGCGCGGGGATCCTCGCCGCGGCAGCGGCGCTGCTCCTGATCCAGGCCCGGGCCGTCCGATCGAGGGGCGAGGCCTGGCACCGGTGGTGGCTCGTCCTGGGGATCGGATTCTGCGTCCTGTCCGTGGACGAGGTGGTGGGCATCCACGAGTACGTGAACACGCTCCTGGAGGACACTCCCTGGACGGTGTTCGGCTTCGCCGTCCTCGCGCTGGTCGCCTCCGCCTACCTGCCGTTCCTGTGGCATCACCGCTGGCGGACGGGGCTCCTCTTCCTCGTGGCGGGGGCGGTGTACGGCTCCGGGGCGGTGGGCGTGGAGCACTTCACCGACAGCGACGTGAACTCCCTCCACTACAACATGTGGACCGCCCTCGAGGAAGGCCTGGAGATGGCGGGCGTGGTCCTGTTCATCTACGCGCTGCTCGACCACATCCGGGGAACGCCGGACCGGGTGGTGAAGGTCGAGGTCGGTATCGAGGAGTGACGGCGCCGTCCAGGCCACCGGAGACGAAGCGTCAGCGACAAGGCAGGGTCAGCTTCAAGCGCGCGGGTCCGGAGCCCCGGTGAGCTGCAGCAGGGAGGGCGGGAAGCCGAAGGCCTGGCGGCAAGTGCGGGCGAAGTGCGCGGAGTCGGCGAACCCGGCGCCGTGCGCCGCCTCGGAGACGGACTTCCCGTCCATGAGGAGCTCGAACGCGCAGATGAAGCGACGCCACAGCACGTAGGGCCTGAGCCCCATCCCCGTCTCTTCGACGAACAGGTGGCGGAAACGGCCGGGGGACAGGTAGGCGTCCTTCGCCACCTCGTCGAGCGTGATGGTCCCTCTGAGGTTGGCGTTGATGTACGCGACGGCCCGGAGGATCCGTGGGTCCGTTACCACCATCGGGTCGACGCCGGTCGTCAACGAGCCCAGCACCCCCTGCGCCGCTTCCATCACGGCGTGCTTGCCCCCGCGGCCCAGCCAGGCGGCGAAGAGCCCCGCGGCCGCCTGGCGGACGCCGGGATCGTCCGCGGAGGCGATCCCTTCGCTCAGATACCGTTCGGTCAGGGCCCGGCCGGCCCGGCTCTCCGGCTCGACGAAGACGACCGCGTTGTACCCGGACATGGTGGCGTCCATGGCATGCGGCTGGCGGGAGGGGACGAGGCCGATGGGGTAGGGCGTCCACGGCTCCTCGTCGCCGGCGCGCAGCCGGATCGGCTCGGCGTATCCGAAGACGACCTGGATCGCCTGATGCGCGTGCATGGGGACGACCCTGATGGCCTTGCCGATGAGGAGGCAGCCGCCCTCCCACGCCATGAAGTCGCCGATTCCAACGACCGTAGCCATCCCCCTCCGTTCCGCGGAAGGCAGCAACCTACGGTCGCCACTCCCCAGGGAACAGTGGACGATGGACCCCCCCGCGCCCCTCTCGCCCAACCGGCCTTCATTCCCGCCGCAGGATCTGGCCGGCGAGGAACTCCGCGTCCTCGCCCACGCCCCCGATCAGGGCGGACGACTGGCGGTATTGGAATCTCAGGCCCACGAAGTAGAGCCCCGGCACGTCGGTCACGCCGCGACGGTGCCGCGGCGTCCCGTCGGAGCCGAAGACCGGCGCGTCGATCCAGCCGAAGTCGGGGGTGAAGCCCGTGGCCCAGACGACGGTCCTGACGCGCACCGGAACGCCGCCGACGGACGGGAGGCCCTCCTGCACGTCGTCCACGCGCCCGAGCCTCTTGACCCCGTGGGAGGCGAAGTCGCGGGCGGCCACCCCGATGAGCGGGTCGGTGCCCTCCACCCGGCGATGGAGCGCACGCCCCAGCCGCGTGCCCAGGCTCAGGCGCCGGAAGAGGGGCCAGATCCAATGGAAGACGTCCACGCCGAGGATCTTCCTGGGAAGGCGCCGGACGTCCCGACCCGCCAGGGTGACGCTCTTGAACCGCGACAGCTCCAGCGCGATCTGGGCGCCGGAGTTCCCCGCCCCCACCACCAGCACCGGCCCGTCGGGAAGGTCGAACGGACTCCTGTAGTCCCGCGAGTGGAGCTGGTGGACGTGGGCTGCGAGCCGGGTCGCCATCGCGGGAACGCGCGGGCGGTGGAGTGGCCCCGTAGCCACCACGACGGCGTTCGCCGCGAAGACCCCCTTGGACGTGTGGAGAAGGAAGCCCGACCCGTCCCGCTCCAGACGCGTCACCCCCGTCTCCAGGAGGACCGGCAGGTCGAAGCGCTCCACGTACCGCTCCAGGTAGTCGCCCACCTGGTCCTTGTCGGGGAAGTGCGCCGGCGCGTCGGGGAAGGGCATCCCCGGAAGGCCGCTGTACCGGGCGGGGGTGAAGAGGCGCAGGGAATCCCAACGGTTGCGCCAGCCGTCTCCGATCCGCCGACCTCCGTCGAGGATCACGAAGTCCACGTCGTGCCGGGCGAGGTGGTGACCCACCGCGAGCCCCGCCTGGCCGCCGCCCACGATGATGGTGTCGTACCACCGTACGCGCCTGGTGGCCGGGGGCTTGGTGGTTTCCGAGGCACTCATGACGACGACTCCTGCGAGAGCGGGGCCGGGCGTCGCGGGGGGCGGGCCCGATGGCGCCTCATCATCGCCTCGGGGGGGCGCTCCGCGATTGAACGGAAGGGCTGTTCCCGCCACGGCAGGGGGCGCCCCGCACGTCAGCCCCTTCGTTCAAGTGCCGGGCCGCCCTCCGGTCCGATCTTTCCTGCGTCCATCACGCATCACGCTCCACCGGTGCTGCCCACCCTCCCTCCGAATCAGACGGAGCCATCGAACATGAGACCCTCCCGCAGGATGTACCTCGTCGCGGCGACCCTGGCCGCCCTCTCGCCGGCGGGCCGCGCGTCGGCCCAGTCCACCTCGGATTGGAAGTACCAGGTCGGCCTGAGGACGACTTTCATGATGTCGGACATGTCCCTCTCCCAGCTGGGAGGCGGCTTCGCCGACCTGCCCGCCGGCGGCAAGGCGCTGCCCCACTCGTCCTCCATCTTCATCCTCTGGCCGCTGGGCGCGCATGCCCGCGTGGGCATCGAGACGCTGGTGGGCAACTCCTTCCCCGAGAGCGACACGCAGATGCTGTTCCAGGCCTCCGGCGTGACCGTCGAGTACCAGACGGGCGGCACCTGGTTCGCGGCGGCCAGCGTCCAGGCCGGGGGGATGATCGCCAGCGCGACCCAGGCCTCCGATCCCGACGCCGCGGACGCCTTCGGCACCGGCGCGCACTACAAGGAGTCGGGCGTGTTCCTGGCGCCCCAGGTGAGCCTCGGCCGGCGCATCAGCCGCTACGACGTCCGGCTCGTCGGCAAGCAGGTCTTCCAGTTCAACGCCGAAGGCCTCGACGCCTTCGACAGCTTCTACGCCGGTGTCAGCGTCGGCCTCCTCCGGTGGTAGCCCCCCACCTCCCCCCCTCCACTCCCGCCACCAACCGAGAGGTCATCATGAGCACCGAGCACACGAATCAGAACGCTCCGGCCGGAGCGCCGGCGGAGGTCGTCGTCGAGCTGGAGGCCCGGGCCGCCGAGTGGGAGATCGCGCCCGGCCGCACGCTCCGGGGCCTCACGTACAACGGCCAGGTGCCGGGCCCGACCATCGAGGCGCGCGTCGGAGACAGCGTCGTGGTCCGACTGAAGAACAGCCTCGACGAGCCCACCACGATCCACTGGCACGGGCTCCGGGTACCGGCGTCCATGGACGGCACGCAGGTGGTGCAGCCCACGGTAGCCCCCGGCGAGACCTTCGAGTACCGGTTCACGGTGCCCGACGCCGGCACCTTCTGGTACCACTCCCACGTCAACGAGACGGTCCAGGTGGAGAAGGGGCTGTACGGCGCCCTCATCGTGCGGGAGCGGGACGAGCTGACGCTGGACCACGAGCGGGTCCTCGTCCTCGACGACGTGACGCTGAACCGGCGGGGCGACTTCGCCCGGTTCGGGGGGTGGATCGAGGCGCACATGGGCCGGGAAGGCGACGTGCGCCTGGTCAACGGCCGCGTCGAGCCCGAGCTGGCGATGGCCGCCGGCCAGCTGGAGCGTTGGCGGGTGGTGAACGCATCCAGCGCGCGCTACGTCCGCCTCTCCGTCGGGGGCACGCCGTTCTCCATCCTCGGCACGGCGGGGGGCTTCATCGAGTCACCGGTAAAGGCCACCGAGGTCCTGCTCGTGCCCGGCGACCGGGTCGACATCGCGGTGGGGCCCTTCCCGGAGGGCGACGTCATCCAGGTCGAGTCCCTCCCCTATGACCGCCACACGGGCAAGAAGAAGGTGGAGCGCTTCGCCACCGTGCGGGTGGGCGCCGCCCAGGCGTCCATCGCGGTGATTCCCGAACGCCTGCGCGTCATCGAGGCCCTCGCCGACGCGGAGGCGGTGCCTACCCGCTTCGTGAAGATGTCGGAGAAGCTGAACCTGCGGCGGGGGACCGACTTCATGATCAACGACGAGAGGCACCACAACGACGCGCCGGTGACCGTCGGCGAGCTCCAGGTCTGGGAGATCGCGAACGCGTCCCACATGGATCACCCGTTCCACCTGCACGGCTTCTTCTTCCAGGTCCTGGCCGTCAACGGGGTGGCGCCGGCCTTTCGCTCCTGGGAGGACACCGTCAACGTGCCGCCCAGGGGCAGCATCCTCATCGCCTGGATGCCCGACGACCGCCCCGGGACGTGGATGTACCACTGCCACATCCTCGAGCATCACGCCGGAGGCATGATGGCGAACTTCGCCGTCGTCCGTCCCGGCGAGTCGGTAGCAGCCATGCCCGTATCGGCCTGCCACAGCTAGCGCCTGCCAGCACCCGCCACTTCGGAGAGTCGAAATGAACCCTAGGACGCGTCTCGTGGACGTCAGCCACACCGTCGAGCACGGCATGGTGACCTACAAGGGACTTCCGGCGCCCGTCGTCTGCGATTGGCTCAGCCGCGAAGACGCCCGGGCGAAGTACGACGGGGACGAGTTCCAGATCGGCAAGATCGAGATGGTCGCGAACACGGGCACGTACATCGACAGTCCCTTCCATCGCTACCAGAACGGGAAGGACCTGTCCGAGCTGCCCCTCGAATCGGTGGCCGAGCTCGAGTGCCTGGTCGTTCGCGTCGACCTCAGGAACGGCGTGGGAGTCGACTCGGTGCCGTTGTCCGCGCAGGAAGTCCGGGGCCGAGCGGTGCTGTTCCATACCGGGTGGGATCGGCACTGGCGCACGGATGCGTACTTCGAAGGCCATCCCCACTTGACGGAGCGGGCGGCCGATTGGCTCGCAAGCGCCGGGGCCGCGCTCGTGGGCATCGACTCCATGAACATCGACAGCATCGCCACCGGAAAGCGCCCGGTACACACGGTGCTTCTCGGGCGAGGGATCCCCATCGTGGAGCACCTTCGGGGCCTGGCGGACGTGCCCGAAACGGGGAGTCGGTTCTCGGCGGTTCCGGTCAAGGTGAAGGGGTGCGGCACGTTTCCCGTGCGGGCGTTCGTTTCGGTGCAGGGGTGAGTCCAACCATGGCCTTCCTTTTCGGCACGGAGGCCGCCCTGGCGATCCTCACGGCCATCGCGTCCCAATTCATCCTCTTCGCGGTGATGGGCGGGTCGTTGTCGGCGCTCGGTCCGGAGCTTCTCATCTTCGCGCTCGTCGCGGGGGTGGCGGCCTGGGGTTTCCGGCGCGACCTCCGCCTCGTGATCGCGGGCCCCTTCCTTTCACGGGCAAGGCGGCCTGACCATCAACGGGCCCAGAAGGCCTTGCGTTAAGGAGGCGGCATGAGAGCAGCGGTCTACGAACGCTATGGTCCTCCCGAGGTCGTCGCGATCCGCAACGTCCCGACGCCGACTCCGAAGGATGGCGAGCTCCTGATCCGGATCCGCGCCACCACCGTCTCCACCGGCGACTGGCGGGCGCGAAGCCTTACCTTGCCGATGGGGTTCGGCCCGTTCGGCCGGCTCGCGTTCGGCCTCACGCGACCGCGACAGCCGATCCTGGGGACGGAGCTCTCGGGGGTCGTCGAGGCCGTTGGCGAGGGGGTCAGCGCCTTCAGGATTGGAGACGAGGTCTTTGCCTTCGCCGACGCGAAGACATGGGCTCTGCGTTCAGGATCGCAAGGCTCTCCGTAGCTTTCGCCGCGATCCCCCCCGCAAGCCTCCCACAGGTACGTCCCCACATCAAAACGCCCCAACAGCCTAAGCCGTTGGGGCGTCATCACTTCCGAATACCGCTATGGTCGCTGCAGGACTTGAACCTGCGACCCCCACGATGTGAGCGTGGTGCTCTACCAGCTGAGCTAAGCGACCGCTCGGCGCGGACTTCGCGCCTTCCTTCGTGCTTCCTGATACCCCCACGGGGACTCGAACCCCGGTCTACGCCGTGAGAGGGCGTTATCCTAGGCCACTAGACGATGGGGGCGTGGCGTTCCCGACCGTTTTCCGGAAGGGCCCCAATTCTACGAAGACGCCGGGGGGGGTTCAACCCCTCAACGGACCGCCCCACTGCCGTGTCTTGTCTCCGAATGGGGAACCCGCCTCGCACACCGGTTTACGCCGGCAGGGGAGCGGCGGGGACGCCCCAGGCCACGGAAACGCAGCGAGGGGCGGGGAGCCATGGCAAAGCCAGTTGAGAAACTCAACAACCAGTCCATCCAGGCCTGGATGAAGGCGCATTCCGGCTGGAGCCGGAAGTCCAACGCGCTGGTGAAGGAATACAAGTTCCCGCGCTTCCGGGACTCCATCGTGTTCGTGAACCGCATCGCTACGCTGGCGGACGACGCCGACCATCACCCGGACATCGACATCCGGTACAACCGCGTCTTCATCACGCTGAGCACCCACAGCGCCGGCGGCATCACGGACAAGGACCTGAAGCTCGCCGAGCAGCTCGACTTCGCCACGTCGGCGGGGTAGGCGACGTCGCCCTGGGGCGCGCCTAGGTCTCGGGCCCGAGCGCCAGTAGCTCCCCGGGCTCGTTCACCAGCCAGTCGGGCTCTTCGGACGCCAGGGCCGCCCGGGGAAACACCCCCCAGAGCACCCCTGCGGTGCGGGTGCCGGCGCTCCGCCCGGCACGCAAGTCGAAGGGGGAGTCGCCCACCATGAGCGCCCGCCCCGCCGCGCCGTCCACGCCCAGGCGGTCCAGCGCCAGGAGCACGGGCTCGGGGTGGGGCTTCCCCTGGACCACGTCGTCGGCGCCGACGAGGACGTCGTAGAGCCCAGCGAAGCCGCACCGCTCCAGCGTCCGCACGGCCATCCCGTGGCGTTTGCTGGTCACGACCCCCACCGGCACCCCGGCCTCCCGGAACCGCTGGACCACCTCCACCGCCCCCGCGTAGGGCGCCACCAGGTCATCGTGGAGCGTCCGCTGGTGGGCGGCGTACGTCGCGGCCATGCGCTCCACTTCCTCGGGGTCGTCCGTGAACGCGCAGAGCTGCTCCCTCAAGGGCATGCCGATCCCCGCCCGGAAGGCCTCGTCGGGAGGGACGCTCCCCCGGTGGACCCGGAAGGTGTGGCGGAAGCAGCGGAGGATGAGCTCCACGGTGTCGGCCAGCGTCCCGTCCAGGTCGAAGAGGACGGCCGACCATGCCCCGCCCGTCACGAGCCGGCCTTCCCGGTCAGGAGGAACGCGCTCACCGCACGGAAGGCCGCCAGGTCGCGGGTCAGCCCTTCGTGGGTGGGACAGCAGACGGTGACGTCGGGCACGCCGGGCAGCGTGCCCGACGCCGCCGGCACGACGTGGGTGTCCAGGAAGGTCCGCACCGTCAGCGCCTCCACCCCCTCGGGGACCGGGGGTACGGCGTTGAGGGCGTCGAGGAAGGAGCTGCCGGGCATCATCTCGTCGCGGCCCTCCCCGAAGGCGAAGTACGCCGACAGGGTGCCCCGGTGGGGCGTGGCCATGAACACCACCCGGCGCACGGCTCCGGGGTGCTCGAGCAGGAAGAGCCGGGTGGCCAGCCCCCCCATGGAATGGGCGATGACGTCCACGCGCTCCGCGCCGGTGCGGCGGCGGAGCAGCTCCACGGCCCGGGCGATCTCGGCGGCGTGCTCGTGGTTGGACCCGGTGGGCCGGGCGAACGTCACGGCGGCCACGCGCTCGGCAGGCCAACCGGCGCTGGTGAGGCGAACCCTCAGGCCCGCCAGCGCCTCGGCGGTGTCGAACCACCCGGGCACCACCAGCACGGGCACCACCCCGGAAGGCCGGGGAGGCGGGCTCCCGGGATGCTGGGCGGCCGCCGGGCGAGCCAGGGCCGCTACGGCGGCGTAGACTACGGTCGCCAGCGCCACGGCCCGCGCCGACCTCATGCCAGCGCCGCCCTGACGGCCCGCGCCACCACGCCCACGGCGAAGCGGAGCTGCTCGTCGGTGAGGTCCACGGGAGGCGTGAGCTCCAGCACGTGCCCGTGCTCGCCGGCGGGGAGCACGAGCACGCCCTCCGCCAGCGCCGCCTCCGCAGCCCGCGCTCCGGCACCGGCCACGGGCCGGGCCGCGTCTCCCCGGGCCAGCTCGATGCCCACCATGAGCCCCAGCCCGCGCACGTCGGCCACCCCCTCCGTGGCCTTCAACGCCGTGCGCAGCGACGTCACCAGACGGCTCCCCACCCGCCGGACCCGCTCGACCACGCCCTCCGCCTCCAGGGCGTCCAGCACGGCCAGGCCGGCGGCGCACGCCAGGGGGTGGCCCAGGAACGTGCTGGTGTGGATGGCCTCGCCGCCGCTCTCCGGCCACGCGTCCATGACCCGCCGGGGGCCCAGGCACGCGCTGAGGGGAAGCCCGCCCCCCAGCGCCTTGCCCAGGCAGACGAGGTCGGGCTCGAGCCCCACCCGCTCGGAGGCGGTGAAGGCCCCGCACCGCCCCATCCCGGTGAAGACCTCGTCGGCCACGACGAGCGCGCCGGCCTCGTGGGCCGACGCCGAGAGGCGGGCCATGAAGCCGTCGGGCGCCACCCGCACCCCCGCCCGACCCTGAACGGGCTCCACCAGGACGGCGCCGATGGGGTCGCCGTTGGGCGCCCCCTCCGCCAGGATCCGCTCCACCTCCGCCAGAGCCCGGCGCCCGGCCTCGGCGCCCTGGCGCACCGGGTCGGGGAACGGGGCGAACGCGACGCCGGCGTAGAGCCGGGGCACGAAGGGCGCGCGGAACAGGTCCCGGTCGGTGGCCGCCAGCGCCCCCAGCGTCAGCCCGTGGTACGCGCCCCGGAAGGCCAGGATCCCGGGACGGCCGGTCGCCACCAGAGCGGTCTTCAGCCCCGTTTCCACGGCCTCGGACCCGGTGGACGAGAGGACCGCTCGGGCGTCGGGCCAGGGCGCTACGCCGGCCAGGCGCTCCAGGAAGCGGAGCTTCACCGTGGGCGGGTGGACGTCCCCCATGCCGTGGACCAGCAGGCGGGCCTGTGTCTCCACCGCCGCCACCACCCCCGGGTGGGCGTGCCCCAGCAGCGCCACGCCGAAGGCTCCGGTGAGATCCAGGTAGACGTTGCCGTCGGCGTCGCGGACGTTGGCCCCCCGGGCCTCCTCCCAGAACACGGGCCACGCGCCGCCCACGTGGGTGACGTTGCGCGACTCCACGGCGCGGAGCCGCTCGGCCAGGGCCCGGGACTCCGGGCCCGGGGGCCCGGCCTTCACCGACGGGAGGAGGTGACCGAGGTCGCGGCGGCTCATGGTTGGGCGTTCCCCGCCCGGGGGGTCAGCGGTCCGATCCCGGCCAGTCGTCGATGGGCAGGGGAGCCCCCACGGTGAGGCCCATGGCGTGGTACCCCATGTCCACGTACACGGTCATGCCGCTGATGCCGGCGCCCAGGGGCGAGCAGAGGAAGGCCGCGGTGTTCCCCACGTCGTCGGCGGTCTGCACCGTCTCCAGGGGGGAGTTGGCCTTGTAGTACTCCACCATCTTCTCCACCGTGCCGATGGCCTTGGCGGCCCGGCTGGCCAGGGGCCCCGCGCTGATGGTGTTCACCCGGAGGCCCCACCGCTTTCCTGCCTCGAAGGCCAGCGTGCGCGTGTCCCCCTCCAGAGCGGCCTTGGCCGAGCTCATGCCGCCCCCGTACCCGGGGGTCGCCCGCGCCGCGGCCAGGTAGCTCAGGGAAACGACCGCCCCGCCCCGGTTCATGAGGGGTCCGAAGCGGCTCACCATGCTCACCAGCGAGTAGGCCGAGGCGCTCACCGCGGTGAGGTACCCCTTCCGGCTCGTGTCCAGGAGCAGCTTCTGCACCTCGGGGCCGTTGGCCAGGGAATGGACCAGGATGTCCAGGCACCCCTCGCCGAAGTCGGCCCGCATCCGGTCGGCGACCTCCTGGATGGTGTACCCGGTGTGCTCCGCGTAGCGCTTGTCGGTGCGGACCTCCTCGGGCACGTCCTCGGGGACGTCGTAGAGCGCGTCCAGCGGGTAGATCCTCTCGATCTCGATCTCGCCGCCACCGGGGCGGGACACGTCCAGCTTCCCCCGCTCCAGGCTCTTGGTGAAGATCCTCCACGTGGGCGGCCACGTCCCCACGCACACCTTGGCACCGGCGGCGGACAGGGCCCGCACGATGGCCCATCCGTACCCGTTGTCGTCGGCGACGCCGGCCACGAAGGCGCGCTTCCCGGTGAGGTCGATGGACAGCATGGACGGTGTGCTCCTGGCTCTGGTTCGGTGCGGCCCCGGCGGCCCCCCGGGGCGCGCGGGACCCGAAAAGTACCAGGGCGGGCGCGGTCCCGCCTACCCCTCGCGCCCCGTCTCGGCGCCCGTCCACCGCCCCACCCGCCCCGAGAGCCAGAAGAGGAGGCCGGCGGCGAAGGCCAGCCCCGCCACGGCGCCCAGCGCCCCTCCGCGCTCCGCCGCCCACACCCACACGGCGGCGATGAACGCCAGCGCGCTGGTCACCAGGACCCGTCGCACCCGGTACCGGAGGGCGTACGCGAAGCCCGCCACGGCCCCCGAGCCCACCATGACCAGCGCCAGGTCCTCGGTGCCGTCCATGGCCTCCATGGCCGTGAAGAAGCCCAGGGGGATCCAGAGGAGCACGCAGTAGGCGAGCTGGTCCTCGAACCAGTCCTTCCGGAGCCCGGGAGGGGAGCGGTGGATGCCCCAGAGCGTGAGCCCCGCCACCAGGAAGAGCCAGAGGTCCAGGGCGTACGCCACGTCGTCGCCCAGCGTAAGGGCCTCGGCGGCCGTGACGAAGACGAGCACCGCCGCGGCGTACACCGCGGCCACGAAGGCGTTGAGGGCCCAGGGGTGGCGCGTGCCCCCGGGGTCGCGCCGGAGCACGGCGACCATCACCGCCGAGGCCACCAGCAGGACGCCGTCCAGCACCCAGATGATCGTATCGCCCACCAGGGGCGTGGCCCGGTCCAGGAAGACGGCGATGAAGCCCAGCGCGAAGCACAGGTGGACCGCCGGCATGACCGCGTTGGCCCGGAAGCTCCGCGGCGCCAGGGCGAAGGGCACCAGCAGGGCTCCGATCCCGGTGGCGATCCCCCCTGCGCTCACGTCGGCCCAGGCCTCCTCGGAGTACACGAACGCCACCATGAGGAGGCCGAGCCCCGCGGTCTGCATGAGGAGCGCCGCGGGGATCCACCGGCGGACCGTCTCGAGGCGAGCTCCCCACAGGTGGACCCCGAGGCCGACGGCCAGGAGGAAGGCGGTGCGCATGGCGTCGTCCATGCGCGGCCAGGCCCAGTCCAGGAAGACGCCCGAGGCGATGAGGAGGACCACCGCGCCCGTGGCCGCCACCAGGTACTGGCTCATGCGGGCCGTGCCGGCCTCCGAAGCCTCCACGACCTCGCCCCGGAGGCGTTCGGCCAGCTCGTCGGTGATGAGGGACTTCGCCTGCCACCGCTCGATGGCCTCGAACACCGGCCGCGACACCTGGCTCATGGCTCACGCTCCGCTGGGGGATGCTGATGAAACGTCTGGCCCCCACTCCCCAACAGCAAGCACGCCGGGCACGGTTCCCGCTACCTTTTGTCATGCGCCGAGACATGCGCCATTCCAGCCGTGACCCCGGTCGTTCCAGCCGTCGCGACCGCGGGTGTGGTCCACGCGCCCGGCTACCCGTGAGGAGTCCCCATGTGGGACAAGGAGAAGAAGAAGCACATCGGTGACCGCGAGCTGAAGCCCGAGAGCCTCATGATGAGCTACGGGTACCGGCCCGAATGGTCCGAGGGCGCCGCCAAGCCCCCCATCTTCCAGACCTCCACCTTCGTCTTCGAGTCCGCCGAAGCCGGCAAGGCCTTCTTCGAGGTGGCCTACGGACTCCGGGAGAAGGGCCCCGGCGAGACCATGGGCCTCATCTACTCCCGGCTCAACAACCCCAGTCTCGAGATCGTCGAGGACCGACTCACCCTGTGGGACGGCGCCGAGGCCGCCGCGGTGTTCGAGAGCGGCATGGCCGCCATCTCCACCACGGTGTTCACGTTCCTGCGCCCCGGCGACGTGGTGGTCTTCCCCGAGCCCATCTACGGGGGCACCGAATACCTGTTCCACGAGGTGCTGCCCCAGTTCGGCATCGAGGCCGTGTGCTTCCCGGCCACCGAGGGGGTCGAAGGCCTGGAGAGGGCCCTCGCCGAGGGCGACCGCAGGAAGCGGCTCCGCATGATCTACGTGGAGACGCCCGCCAACCCCACCAACGCCCTCATGGACATCGAGGCGTGCGCCCGCATCGCCGCGGTGTCGGGCTCGGAGGAGCGCCCCGCGCTGGTGGTGGTGGACAACACCTTCCTCGGGCCCCTCTACCAGCACCCGCTGAAGCTCGGCGCCGACCTGGTGCTCTACTCCCTGACCAAGTACGTGGGCGGGCACTCGGACCTCATCGCCGGCGGGTGCCTGGGGCCGGAGGAGCTGGTGGCGCAGGTGAAGGTCACGCGCACCATCCACGGGACCATGGCGGGCCCGTGGACGAGCTGGCTCCTCATGCGGAGCCTGGAGACGCTCAAGCTCCGCATGACCAGCCAGATGAAGAACGCGCGCCACGTGGCCGACTGGCTGGCCGACCACCCAAAGGTGCACCGGGTCCACTACCTGGGGCACCTGCAGGAGGGCGACCCGCAGTTCGACGTGTACCGGAGGCAGTGCACCGGCCCCGGGGCCATGATCTCCTTCGAGGTGAAGGGGGGCGAAGCAGAGGCGTTCCGCTTCCTCAACGCCCTCGGTCTCATCAAGCTGGCGGTGAGCCTCGGGGGAACGGAGAGCCTGGCCGAGCACCCGGGTACCATGACCCACTCGGACGTGGCGCCCGACGCGCAGCTCCGCATGGGCATCGTGCCGTCGCTGGTGCGCCTGAGCGTGGGCGTCGAGCACTACGACGACCTCATCGCCGACCTGGAGCAGGCGCTGGCCGCGGTCTGAGCCGACGTGTGCGGCGGGGTGGGCCGACGGCGTCGGCCCGCCCCCACTCTCCCGGAGCGCCGGGCGTCGCTACTTTGTCCGGATGCTCGACGTAACCGCCCTCGCCGCGGAGCTGGTGGCCATCCCCTCCGTGTCGGGAAAAGAAGGAAAGGTCGTGGACCGCGTCGCCCGTCTCCTCGTGGGGCTGGGCTGGAACGTGGGCGTCCACGAGGTCACCCCCGGCCGCGCCAACGTGTGGGCCTCGCGCCAGGGCGGAGGCGTCACGCTCTCCACGCACCTGGACACGGTGCCGCCCTTCATCCCGCCCAGGGTGGAGGACGGCCGCCTGTTCGGCCGGGGCTCGGTGGACGCCAAGGGCATCGCCGCGGCCATGGTCTGCGCCGCCGACCGCCTGGCCAAGGCCGGCGAGGAGCGCGTGGACCTGCTCTTCGTGGTGGGGGAGGAGGCGGGCTCCGACGGCGCCCGCGCCGCCGCTCACCTGCCGGCCACCAGCCGCTTCCTGGTGAACGGCGAGCCCACCGAGAGCAAGCTGGCCAGCGGCGCCAAGGGCTCCCAGCGGGTCATCGTGCGCACCCGGGGCAAGGAGGCCCACTCGGCCTATCCGCAGCTGGGGCGCTCCGCCATCACGCCTATGCTCCAGCTCCTCTCGGAGCTGGACGGCCTGAAGTGGCCCGAGGACCCGGTGCTGGGCCGGAGCACGGTGAACGTGGGGACGCTAAAGGGTGGCACAGCCGCCAACGTCATCCCCGCCGAGTGCGAGGCCGAGATGATGGTGCGCCTCGTGGGCGACCTGGCCCCGGTGAAGAAGGAGCTGGAGCGCTGGGCCAAGGGGCGCGCCGAGCTGTCGTACGGCTCCCACATCCCGCCCCAGCTCTTCCAGACATTGGAGGGCTTCGAGACCGCGCCCATGGCGTACACCAGCGACATCCCGCTGCTGTCGCCCCGGTGGGGCAAACCGCTGCTCTTCGGCCCGGGCACGATCCACGTGGCCCACACCCCCGACGAGCACGTGGACATCGCCGAGCTGCAGGAAAGCGTGGACGCCTACGAGCGCATCGTGCGCTCGTTGCTGGCCTCCTGATACGAGCACAGGGACCCTCCCATGAGCCCTGAAGACCGCCGTATTCCCGTTGCCGTCCTCGGCGCCACCGGCGCCGTGGGACAGACCTTCGTGCGCCTCCTGGACGGCCATCCCACGTTCCGCGTGGCGGAGTTGGCGGCCTCGGAGCGCTCGGCGGGGAAAGCCTATCGCGAGGCCACGCACTGGCTGGAAGGCGTCATGCCCGCCGACGTCGCGCAGCTCAGGGTGCTCCCCTGCGAGCCCGGCGCCGTGTCGTCGCGGGCGGTCTTCTCGGCGCTGGACTCCTCCGTGGCCGGCGAGACCGAGGCGGCCTTCGCCCGGGCCGGGGCCGTCGTGCTCTCCAACGCGAAGAACTACCGCATGGAGCCCGACGTCCCCCTGGTCATCCCCGAGATCAACGCGTCGCACCTGGGCGTGCTGGAAGCGCAGCGCGCCGCCCGGGGGTGGAGCGGGGCCATCGTCACCAACGCCAACTGCGCCGCCACCGTGGCGGCGTTGGCGCTGGCGCCCCTCCAGCATGCCTTCGGCCTGAAGCGCGTCTTCGTCACCACGCTCCAGGCGGTGTCGGGGGCGGGGTATCCCGGCGTGGCCTCCTTGGACATCCTGGGCAACGTCATCCCCTTCATCGGCGGCGCCGAGGAGGAGAAGATCGAGGCCGAGCTCCCCAAGCTCCTGGGCGCCTTCGAGGGCGGCGCGCTGGTGGACGCCTCCTTCGCCGTGAGCGCGCAGGTGAACCGCGTGCCGGTGGAGCACGGGCACACGGTTTGCATGGCGGTGGAGCTGGAGCGGGGGACCACCGCGGCGGAGGCCACGGAGGCCCTGGACCGCTGGAGGGGAGACGCCGTATGCGCCGGGCTGCCCAGCGCCCCCGAGCGAGCGGTGATGGTCACCGGCGAGACGAACCGCCCCCAGCCCCGGAGGGACGTGGACGCGGGGCGGGGCATGAGCGTGGTGGTGGGGCGGGTGCGCCCCGACCCCATCCTCCACCTGCGCCTGGTGGCCATGGGGCACAACACGATCCGCGGCGCCGCCGGCGGCTCGGTCCTCAACGCCGAGGTCATGAGCCGCATGGGCCTCCTCGGCGGATGATCGTCCTCAAGTTCGGGGGCACGTCCGTCCAGGACGCCGAGGCCATCGACCGGGCCGCGGGCATCGTGCGCTCGCGCATGGACCGGGCGCCGGTGGTGGTGGTGAGCGCTCTGGGGGGCGTCACCAACGACCTCCTCCACGTCGCCGACCTGGCGTCCAAGGGTCAGCTCATCCCCGCGCTCCTCAACGTGGAGGCGCTCCGCGACCGCCACCTTGCGGCGTGCGACGCGCTCCTGGCGGAGAGCGAAGAGGCCGACGACGTGGCCACGGACATCTCCGCCGCCTTCGACGAGCTGGCCCACCTGGCCGAGGCGCTCTCCCGCCTGGCCCACCTCTCGCCCCGGAGCCAGGACACGGTGGCCGCCATGGGCGAGCAGCTCTCGTCCGTGCTGGTGGCCGCGGCCTTCCGCGCCCGGGGGATCCCCGCCGACCACGTGGACGCCCGCCAGGTGATGATCACCGACGAGCACTACGGGAAGGCGGCCCCCCTCCCCGACGAGATCGCCGAGGAATGCCGCACCTGGATCGCGCCGGTGGTGGCGGGCGGCAGGGTCCCGGTGCTGGGCGGCTACATCGGGTCCACGAAGCAGGGCGTCACCACCACGCTGGGCCGGGGCGGCTCGGACTACAGCGCCGCGCTCTTCGGCGCCGCCATGGCCGCCGACGCCATCGAGATCTGGACCGACGTGGACGGCATCCTCACCGCCGACCCCCGGGTGGTTCCCGGCGCGCAGGTCATCGAGAGCATCCGCTTCGACGAGGCCGCCGAGCTGGCCTCCTTCGGCGCCAAGGTTCTCCACCCCAGCACCATCGCCCCGGCGGTGCGCCTGGGGATTCCGGTGTACGTCCTCAACTCCCGCCGCCCCGACGGCACGGGCACGCGCATCGCCTTCGACGCGCCCCCGCGCCCCGTGACGGCGGTGGCGGTGAAGCGGGGCGTGACGCTGGTGCGCGTGAAGTCGCCGCGCATGCTCCTGGCCCACGGGTTCATGCGGAGCATCTTCGAGGTCTTCGAGCGGAACCGCACGTCGGTGGACGTGGTGGCCACCTCCGAGGTCTCGGTCTCGGTGACGGTGGACGACACGACGTACCTGGAGTCGGTGCTGGTGGAGCTGGCCCCCCTGGGCGACACCCTGGTGGAGCGGGGCCGGGGCATCGTGGCGCTGGTGGGCTCGGGCATCACCGAGGGCGGCGGGGTCATGGCCCGGGCCATGGGCGCGCTGGGCGACGCCCGGGTGCACATGGCGTCCCTCTCCTCCAGCGGGATCAACCTCTCCCTGGTGCTGGACGACGACCGGGTGCAGCCTGTCATGGTCCGCCTCCACCGGGAGTTCTTCGGCACATGACCGACACCGCGCTGCGCATCGCCCTCCTGGGCATGGGACGCATGGGCCGCGAGATCCGCGCGCTGGCGGAGGAGCGTGGCATCGTGGTGGCGGCGGCGCTGGACGAAGCCGAGGTCCGCGGCGACCGGGCCGCCGCGGTGAGGTCGGTGGCCACCGCCGAGGTGGCCCTGGACTTCACCGTCCCCGGGGCCGCCGTGGACAACGTCCGCCTCTGCCTGGAGGCGGGCGTCCCCGTGGTGGTGGGCACCACCGGGTGGTACGAGCGCATGGACGAGGTGGCCGCGCTGGTCCGCGCCGCCGACGGCGGACTGCTCTGGGCGGCCAACTTCTCCGTGGGGGTGGCCGCGCTGTCCGCGCTGGCCCGCAGGGCGGGCGAGTTGCTCCGGAGCATGGAGGGCTTCGACGCCCACCTGGTGGAGACGCACCACGCGGCCAAGAAGGACGCCCCCTCGGGCACGGGGATCGTGCTCGCCCGCGCCGCCTCCGAGGGCGCCGGGCGGGACGTGCCCATCAGCAGCGTGCGCACGGGCCACGTGCCCGGCACCCACGAGCTGGTCCTCGACGGCCCCTTCGAGCAGCTCGTGCTCCGCCACGAGGCGCGGAACAGGAGGGTCTTCGCCGACGGCGCGCTCCGCGCCGCCGCGTGGCTCCCCGGGCGGAAGGGCATCTTCACGATGAACGACGTGCTCGGATTGGAGGGCTGAACATGAGCGCACCCCACCTTCCCATGCTCCGCGGCTGCGGCACCGCGCTGGTCACCCCCTTCCACGAAGACGGCTCCGTGGACGAGGTGGCGCTCCGCACCCTGGTGGACTGGCAGATCCGGGAGGGCGTGGACTTCCTGGTCCCCGGAGGCTCCACCGGGGAGGCCGCGACACTCTCCTTCGAGGAGCACGTCCGGGTGGTGGCCGTCACCGCCGAGGAGGCCGACGGCCGCGTGCCCATCGTGGCCGGCGCCGGCTCCAACGACACCGCCAAGGCCATCAGGCTCTCCAGGGCCGTGACCGACGTGGGCGTGACCCACCTGCTCCACGTCTCGCCCATGTACAACAAGCCCCCCCAGCGGGGGCTGGTGGCCCACTTCACCGCCATCGCCGACGCGGTGGACCGGCCTGTGGTGCTCTACAACGTCCCGGGGCGCACGGCGAGCAACATGGAGGCGGCCACCCAGCTCATCCTGGCGGAGCACCCCAACGTGGTGGCCACCAAGGAGGCCTCGGGAAACCTGGCCCAGATGGAGGAGATCCTCCGGAGCCGCCCCGAGGGCTTCTCGGTCCTCTCCGGCGACGACGGCCTGACGCTTCCGCTCATCTCCATGGGGGGCGACGGGATCATCTCGGTGGTGAGCAACGCCACGCCCCGGGCCATGGCCGACCTCACCCGCGCGGCGCTCGCCGGAGACTACGACGCCGCCCGGGAGATCCACCATCGCCTCGCCCCCTGGATGAGCGCGGCGTTCATCGAGTCCAACCCCATCCCGGTGAAGGCGGCGGTGGCCGCGCTGGGACGCATCAAGAACGTGCTGCGCCTCCCCCTCGTGCCCCTGGCCGACGCGAATCGCCCGGTGGTCATGGCCGCCCTCCGGTCCGCCGGAACCCGTCTCCCCTGAACGGAGGCCCGTCATGAGCGACGCCCTCGACACCCTCCACGAGCGCATCGACGCCCTCCACGCGCACCCCGCCGGCGAGCCCCTCCCCGGCCACGCCCGCCAGGTGGTCGAGGAGCTGCTGGACGCGCTCCAGGCCGGTCGCGTCCGCTCGGCGGAGCGCAGGGACGACGGCACCTGGGTGGCGGTGCCCTGGGTGAAGCGGGGGATCCTGGTGGCGTTCCGCGCCGGCCGGATCGTGCCGGTGGCGGGCCCCTGCGCCCCCGAGGCGCCCCGGGAGCACGGCTCCTTCTTCGACAAGGACACGCTGCCGCTGCGCCACTTCGTGGCCGCGGACATGGTACGCGTCGTCCCCGGCGGCTCGGCGGTGCGCCGGGGCGCCTACGTGGCCCCCGGCGTGGTGTGCATGCCCCCCATGTACGTGAACGTGGGCTCGTGGGTGGGCTCGGGCACCATGATCGATTCCCACGCGCTCGTGGGCTCGTGCGCACAGATCGGCGAGCGCGTGCACCTGAGCGCCGCCGCGCAGGTGGGCGGGGTGCTGGAGCCCATCAACGCGGCGCCGGTGGTCATCGAGGACGACGTCATCGTGGGGGGCAACGCCGGCGTCTACGAGGGCACGGTGGTGCGGCGGCGGGCGGTGCTGGGCGCGGGCGTGGTCCTCACCCGGGGCACGCCGGTCTACGACTTGGTGAACCAGAACGTGATCCGCGGCGGCGCCGACCGACCCCTGGAGATCCCCGAGGGTGCGGTGGTGGTGGGCGGCGCCCGGGCCGTCTCCTCCCGGTGGGGGAGGGAGCAGGGCATCTCCCTCTACACGCCCGTCATCGTGAAGTACCGGGACGAGAAGACGGACCTGGCCACGGCCCTGGAAGGGTGGCTGAGGTAGGAGGTCTGCTGGCCATCCTGGCCACGGTGGCCCTCCTCGCCGGAGGTGTCCTCATCGGCCAGAGGGTAGCCGGGCACCTCCGGTGGGCGCGGCCCGTGCGCCTGTCGCCCCACCCCGTTCCCGAGGCGTGGGCCGGGATCGTCCGGGCCAACTTCCCCCTGGCGGAGCGCCTGGGCGAGGAGGCCTTCCAGCGGCTCCTCAAGCTCGTCCAGGTCTTCCTCGACGAGAAGCACTTCGAGGGGGCCGGGGGCCTGGAGATCACCGACGAGGTCCGGGTCACCATCGCCGCGCAGGCCTGCTTCCTCGTCCTCTGGCTCGAGGTCGGCCTGTACCCCGCCCTGCGGACCATCATCGTCTACCCGAGCACCGTCGTGCCCCGGCGGGCCGGCGGCCCGCTGGCTCCGGGAGCGGCCGACGCGCCCCAGGCCATCCTGGGCGAGTCGTGGCGGACGGGTGTCGTGGTGCTCTCGTGGGACGGCGTGCGCCACGGGGCCTTCGACCCGCGGGACGGCCACAACCTGGTCTTCCACGAGTTCGCCCATCAGCTCGACCAGGAGACGGGGGAGGCCGACGGGGTCCCCGTGGGGATGCGGCTCTCGTCCCTCAAGCCCTGGGCGGAGGTCCTTGAGCGCCGCTTCGGGCAGCTGGCCGACGCCACCCGACGGGGCCGGGGAACGGTGATGGACCCCTACGGGGCGACGAACCACGCCGAGTTCTTCGCGGTGGCCACGGAGACCTTCTTCGAGCGGCCCCGGGAGCTCCGGTCGAGCAAGCCCGACCTCTACGCGCTCCTCTCCGGGTTCTACGGCGTGGACCCCGCCACGGGCCTGGAGCCCACGGGCGGGAGCGAGAGGGTGAGCGGCCCCGGCTGAGAGCGGCTTCCTGTCCCTGGTGGCGGCGGCGCACCTGTTGCGCCTCGTCTTTCGCCTGGACGTCACGGTGGGCCCCGTCGGGGTCCCCATGTGGGCCAGCGTCCTGGCCGTCCTGGGTCCGGGGGGGCTGGCGGTCTGGCTCTGGAGGGAGCAGCGCCCCTAGTCTCCCCGGTCCGACTCACGACCCAGGAGAGCCGCACCATGACCCCCACCCGAAGGCGCGCGCCGGCGGCGCCCCCCGTCTCGTTCGAGCCCACCGACCCGGGCAGTCCCGACGCCCGATGGTGCATCGAGCAGTACTACGCCGAGCTGTCGACGCGCTTCGAGGGAGGCTTCGACGCGCACCTGAGCACCGTGACGGACGTGGCCGACTTCGCGCCGCCCGGCGGGCTCTTCATAGTGGGCCGCCTGGAGGGCCGCCCCGTGGCGTGCGGCGCCCTGAAGCTCGTCACGCCGGAGGTGGCCTACCTCAAGCGCATGTGGGTGGACGGCTCGGTGCGGGGCGCCGGGCTGGGCCGAAGGCTCCTGGGCGCCCTGGAGGAGGCCGCCGCCGGGCTGGGGTGCGCCGTGGTGCAGCTCGAGACGAACCGCGTGCTGGCGGAGGCCATCCGGTTGTACCGGACGTCGGGGTACGAGGAGGTGGAGCCCTTCAACGACGAGTTCTACGCCCACCACTGGTTCCGGAAGTCGCTCTGAGCCGAGGGGCGCGTCGCGCTCCGCCGCACCCTACAACAGCCAGATCGCCAGCCCCAGGTAGCAGGCCAGAAGCACGCCGCCCTCCCACCGCTGGATGCGCCACCCCGTCCAGAGCATGGGGAAGACCACCAGCGACATGGCCACCACCGCGATGAGCTCCCGGAACAGGATGGTCTCGGCCACGGCCAGGGGCCGTATGCTGGACGCCGCCCCGAGGATGGCCAGGACGTTGAAGATGTTGGAGCCGATGACGTTCCCCACGGCGATGTCGGCCTCCTTGCGCATGGCCGCCACCAGCGACGTGGCCAGCTCGGGCAGCGACGTGCCCACCGCCACCACGGTGAGGCCGATGACCACCTGGCTCACGCCCAGGTAGCCCGCCACGAACACCGCGCTCTCCACGATGGCGTAGCCGCCCACCACCAGCGCCGCACACCCCAGCACCACGAGCGCCACGTCCGTCGCGCTCACCCGGGGCGCGGTCTCCCCCTCGGCTTCGACGTACTCCCGGTACTCGCCGAGGATCTCGGGCGTCTCCTCCTTGACCGACCGGAAGACGAAGGCCAGGTAGCCCGCGAGGCCCAGGAGGAGCAGGGCGCCATCCACCCGCCCCAGGGCACCGTCCCACGCCAACGGGAAGATGGCCAGCGTGACCAAGAGCATGAGGGGAACCTCCCGCCACACCACACGGGCCGCCACCGCCAGGGGCGTGATGAGGGCGGTGAGCCCCAGGATGAGCCCGATGTTGGCCAGGTTGGATCCGAGGACGTTCCCGATGGCGAGCTCGGCGTTGCCCCGGATGGCCGCGACCACCGCCACCACCAGCTCGGGCGCCGACGTGCCGAAGGAGACCACGGTGAGCCCCACGACGATGGGGCTGACGCCCAGGGATCCGGCCAGCCGGGCCGCGCCCCGCACGAGCCACTCGGCGCCGAAGTAGAGGACGCCGATCCCCGCGGCGAGGATCAGGACCTGCGCGGCGAGCCCGGTCATGGAGTGGGCGTTCCCCTCACCGGCGGGCGCGTCTCCCCAGCCAGCGGAGGAAGCCCTCCAGCGGGAGTGCGTTGAGCACGTCGCCGGCCGTGAGCCATCCGCGGCGGGCCTGGTCCACGCCGAAGCGCATGTTGTCCAGCGCCCTGGGGGAGTGGGCGTCGGTGGAGATCACCACCTTCACGCCCAGCTCCTTCGCCCTGTGGACGTGGACGTCGGAGAAGTCCAGCCGGTTGGGGTTGGCGTTCAGCTCCACGGCGACGTCCATCTCGGCGGCTGCGGCCAGCACCTCCTCCACGTCCATGGGGAAGGGCTCCCGCCGGTTCAGGAGCCGCCCGGTGGGGTGGGCCAGGATGTCCACCTCGGGGTGCCGGATCGCCCTGAGCACCCGCTCGGTGATGGTCTTCCGGTCCTGGTCCATGAACGAGTGGACCGACACCACGACCAGGTCGAGCTCTTCCAGGATCTCGTCGGGGAGGTCCAGCGCGCCGTCCTTCAGGATGTCCACCTCGGCGCTCCGGAGGATCCGGATCCCCGGGACGCGCTCCTGCACCTCCTCCACCTCGGCCCACTGCTCGCGGGCGCGCTGGGGGGTGAGCCCCTGCACCATGGCCATGGCCTGGCTGTGGTCGGTGATGGCCAGGTACTCGTACCCGCGCTCCAGGCACGCCCGGGCCATGTCCTCCACCGAGGCCTTCCCGTCGCTCCACGTGGAGTGCATCTGGAGGTCGCCCCGGATGTCGGCCAGCGTCACCAGAGCGGGAAGCGTCCCGTCCAGCGACGCCTCCACCTCGCCCCGGTTCTCCCGCAGCTCCGGGGGGACCCAGGCCATGTCGAGCGCAGCATATACGCCTTCTTCCGTGTCGCCGGCCAGACGCTCGCCGTCCTCCTTGCCCAGCGTCTCCGGGTCGACGCCCTCGGGCACGCGGAAGACCCCCCACTCGTTCACGCGCATCCCCATGCGCACCGCACGGGTGCGCGTGGCCACGTTGTGCTCCTTGGACCCGCTGAAGTACTGGAGCGCGGCGCCGAAGGAGCGGGCCGGGATCACCCGCAGGTCGATGGAGAGGCCCGAAGGGAGGACCAGGTTGCCCTTCGTGGGGCCCGCCGCCTCCACCCGGGCGGCGCCGGGGTAGGCGTTGAAGTGCTCCACCACCGGGGTGCCGTCGCCCTCGAACTGGGCCAGCAGGTCCACGTCGCCGATGGTCTCCCGGCGACGACGGAACGAGCCCGCCACCTCCACCCGCTCCACGCCCGGGGCGGCGCGCACGTGCTCCAGCACGGGGGCGATGAGCTGCTCCACGTCGTCCAGCAGGAAGCGGCCCACGTGCTTGCGGTGGTCTTCGATGGCCCGGAGGATCTTCTCGGCGCTCTTCTTCCCGAAGCCGTCCAGCGTCTCGACCCGGCCCGCCTTCAGCTCCGCCTCCAGGTCGTCGACCGTGCGCACGTCCAGCGCGTCGAACAGCTTGCGCGCCTTCTTGGGGCCCACGCCGTCCAGGCGCATGAGCTCCACCAGCGACCTGGGGATCTCCTCGGCGAGCTTCTCCAGCCGGGTCATGCGCCCCGTGCGCACCAGCTCGGCGATGTGCTCCGCCAGGTCCTTCCCGATGGCGGGAAGCGCCGAGAGGTCCTCTCCCGCATCGAGCATGGCGCGGATGGGGCGGCTGAGCCCCTCCACCGTCTTCACGGCGTTACGGTACGCGCGGATGCGGAAGGGGTTGGCGCCCTGGATCTCCAGGAGGTCGGCCAGCTCCTCGAGCGTGCGCGCGATGTCCAGGTTCTCCATGCCTACGCCGCCCCGTCGCCGTCCCCGGCGTCCTCCAGGGAGCCGCCCAGCCCTTCCAGCTTCTCCACGAACTCCTCGAAGGTGAGCACGGGCACGCCCAGCTTCTCCGCCTTCTCCAGCTTGGAGCCGGCGTTCTCGCCAGCCACCACGAAGTCGGTCTTCTTGCTCACCGAGGCCACCACCCGTCCCCCCACCGCCTGCCAGGCGGCCTCGGCCACCGAGCGGGGCACGGGAATGGTGCCGGTGAAGACCGCCGCGCCCTGGTCGGCCGCGGCGGCGGGCTTCGGCGCGGGCTCGCTCTCCACGGGCCGCACCCCCCGGTCCAGGATCGCCTGGATGGCCGCGTCGTTGCGCGGCTCGGCGAAGAAGGCCGTGATGGCCTCGCTCATGCGCGGGCCCACGCCGTGCACCGCCTCCAGCTCCTCCCGGGTGGCGCGGCGGAGGGCGTCGAACCGCCCGAAGTGGCGCGCCAGGTCGCGGGCCACGGCCACCCCCACCTCGGGGACGCCCAGCGCCGTGAGGAAGCGCGCCAGCTCGGGCTCCTTCCGGGCGGCGATGGCCTCCACCAGGTTCGTCGCCGACTTCTCGGCGAAGCCCTCCAGGGGGAGGAGCTGCTCCACGGTGAGGTCGAAGAGGTCGGCCAGCCCATGGACCAGCCCCCGGTCCACGAAGAGGTTGGCCGTCTCCTCTCCCAGCCCCTCGATGTCCAGCGCGGCGCGGGCGCCGAAGTGGACGATGCGCCCCTTGAGCTGGGCGGGGCACCCGAAGCGGTTGGGGCAGATGGTACGGGGTCCCTCGTCGTACGTGGGCGTGCCGCACGCCGGGCACGCGGTGGGCATCTCGTAGGGCGCGTGCCGGTCCGCCTCCCGCTCCACCACCTCCACCACCTGGGGGATGACGTCGCCGGCGCGCTGGACGCGCACCGTGTCGCCCTCGCGGATGTCCTTCCGCTTCAGCTCCTCCCGGTTGTGGAGGGACGCGCGGGCGATGGTGACCCCACCCACCACCACCGGACGCAGGAACGCCACCGGTGTGAGCACGCCCGTGCGCCCCACCTGGATCCCGATCTTCTCGATGCGGGTGACCTCCTTGCGGGGCTCGAACTTGAAGGCCAGCGCCCACCGGGGGTGGTGGGACGTCATGCCCATGCGCTCCCGGGCGGCCAGGTCGTCCAGCTTCACCACCACGCCGTCGATCTCGTAGTCCAGCCGGTCCCGGTCGGCGTTGAACGCCGCGTGGTACGCCAGGATCCCCTCCACGTCGGACGTGGTCTCCAGGCGCTCGGGGACCTTGAAGCCCCACTGGCGGATGGCCTCCACCCCCTCGGTGTCGGAGGCGAACGTGGTGCCCTCCACCCTGAGGACGTCGTAGATGAGGACGTCCAGCTTCCGCGACGCGGTGATGCGCGGGTCGAGCTGGCGCACCGAGCCCGCCGCCGAGTTCCGGGGCGATGCGTAGGGCTCCTGGCCGCTCTCCACCAGGCGTGCGTTGAAGGCCTCGAAGTCGGAAATGTACATCATGACCTCGCCCCGCACCGACAGGAACGCAGGCGCGGGCCGCTCGGCGGTCCGCAGGCGGAGGGGCACGGTGGGGATGGTGCGGATGTTCTCCGTCACCCCCTCCCCCTCGCGACCGTTGCCCCGGGTCACGGCCCGGACGAAGACGCCGTCCTCGTAGACCAGCTCCAGGGACGCCCCGTCCAGCTTGGGCTCCAGGAGGTAGCGGACGGGGGTGTCCCCCAGCGCCTTGCGTACGCGCTCGTCGAAGCGGCGCACCTCGTCCGGGTCCTGGGTGGAGTCCAGGGAGAGCATGGGCGCCGCGTGGGCCACGGTCTCGAACCTGTCCTGGGGCTCCGAGCCCACCCGCTGCGTTGGGGAGTCGGGCGTCACCAGCCCGGGGTGGGCCGCCTCCAGCGCCTGCAGCGCCCGGAACAGGCGGTCGTACTCCGCGTCGGAGATCTCCGGGCGGTCCTCCACGTGATAGAGGTGGTTGTGCCGGCCGATCTCCGCGCGCAGGGCCTCGGCCTCCCTGCGCGCCGTCTCCAGGTCCATGGAAGGGGGGTCCCGGTAGGGGTCCATGCCTCTCCGCCTCGTGGCGGAAAACGGGTCAAGCTCCAATAATAACGCCTTCGTCACCGGCCCGGATCGGAACGCCGGGGACCCGAAACGCACCCGGAGGCAACCCGAATGAAGATGCACCGCTCCTTCCTGCGTCCCGCCCTGGCGGTGGCCGCCCTCCTGTGCACGGCGAGCGGCGCCTGGGCCCAGGGGATGGAGGTCACCAACCCCCGTCGCTCCGACGAGGGAGGAGGACCGTACCAGCGCCTGGTCATCCGCGGCGCCACCCTCATCGACGGAACCGGCGCCCCGCCCCGCGGCCCGGTGGACATCGTGGTGGAGGGGAACACCATCACCGAGATCCGCTCGGTGGGCTTCCCCGGCGTGCCCATCAGCGAGCGTTCCCGCCCCGAGGCGGGGGACCGGGAGATCGACGGCACGGGCATGTACGTGCTCCCCGGCCTCATCGACATGCACGTGCACACGGGCGGTGCCGGCAAGGCGCCCCAGGCCGAGTACACGTACAAGCTCTGGATGGGGAACGGGATCACCACCACCCGCGGTGTACCCCACGGCGAGTTCGAGTGGCAGCTCCGGGAGAAGGCCCGGAGCATGAAGAACGAGATCGTGGCGCCGCGCCTCTTCGCATACACGCGCCCCGGCTCCGGCGAGGGATGGGGCGGCAAGCCCATCGACACCCCCGCGGCCGCCCGGGCCTGGGTGCAGTGGGCCGCGGCGCAGCGCATCGACGGCGTGGGCATCGACGGGCTGAAGCTGGGCGCCTTCGACCCGGAGATCATGGAGGCCCTCATCGACGAGGCCCACGAGCACGGCCTCGAGACGACGGCCCACCTGGACCAGATGGGCGTGGGCCGCATGAACACCATCACCGCCGCCCGCCTGGGGCTGGACACGCAGACGCACTACTACGGGCTCTTCGAGTCCATGCTCACCGACTACACCATCCAGGACTGGCCCCTGGACTACAACTACAACGACGAGCAGCACCGGTTCGGGAGCGTGGCGCGCCTCTGGTCCCAGTCCGCCGAGCCGGGTTCGGAGCAGTGGAACGAGCTCATCGACGAGTTCATCGAGCTGGGCATCGCCATGGATCCCACCATGACGATCTACGAGGCCAGCCGCGACGTCATGCGCGCCCGGGAGGCCGAGTGGCACGACGAGTACACGCTCCCCTCCCAGTGGGACTTCTACCAGCCCAGCCGCCGCGCCCACGGGTCCTACTGGTTCTACTGGACCGCCGAGGACGAGTACCACTGGAAGCGCTTCTACCAGAAGTGGATGGCGTTCCTCAAGGACTTCAACAACGCGGGCGGCGTGATCACCACGGGGTCGGACGCGGGCTTCATCTACAAGCTCTACGGCTTCGACTACATCCGTGAGCTGGAGCTGCTCCGCGAAGCGGGGCTCCATCCGCTGGAGGTCCTCCGCTCCGCCACCATGAACGGCGCCAGCGAGCTCTACAAGTACGCGGACACGCCCCCGGAGTTCGGGATCCTGCGGGTCGGCCTCAAGGCCGACATGATCATGGTGGAGGAGAATCCCGTCGAGAACCTGAAGGTCCTCTACGGCACCGGCGCCGTGAAGCTCAACGACGACACCGGCGAGGTGGAGCGCGTGGGCGGCGTGAAGTGGACCATCAAGGACGGCATCGTCTACGACGCCAAGCAGCTCCTGGAGGACGTCAAGGAGATGGTCCGCAAGCAGAAGCAGGATCGGAACGTCACCCAGCAGGGGGGCTGACGGACGAGCGGGACGGTCGGCCCTCCAGGGCAGCGCGCAGGCCCCCCGTGGCTCCACGCCGCGGGGGGCTTCTGCGTTCTTTCGGGCCCTCCGGGAGACCCCCCGCCACCCCTCCCGTAGACCGCCCCCGAGCGCTGGAATAGCTTCAGGGGTTCCGCCCCGTCCCCGAGACCCTCCCCCGCGCCTGTATGGACTCACTCCCCATCTGGGCCAACAGCGCCATCGTGCTGGCGACGTTCTTCGCCATCGCCATCGGCGCGAAGTACGTCGTGGACTCGGCGGCGGGGCTGGCACAGCGGGCGGGCGTCTCCCCTCTGGTGGTGGGGCTCACCATCGTGGCCTTCGGGACGTCGGCGCCCGAGTTCGGGGTGACGCTGGTGGCGGCCTTCGAGGACCAGGCGGCCATCTCGGTGGGGAACATCGTCGGCTCCAACATCTTCAACCTGGGCTTCATCCTGGGGAGCGCGGCGCTCCTGGTCTCCATCCCCACCGACGCCCTCCTGGTGTGGCGCGACGCCCTGGTGCTGGTGGGGAGCACGGTCATCCTCTACCTCCTGGTGGGGATCGACCTCCACCTGGGGCTGGTGGACGGCGCGATCCTCTTCGCCCTGCTCATCGGCTACCTGGCGCTGGTCTGGCGGGGACGGCGCCTGGGGGCCTCCCAGCTCCTCGAGGACGCCGAGCTGCCGGGACCCGCCAAGCGGCCCTGGCGCGAGGCCGCCTTCCTCCTGGCGGGCCTTCTCCTCGTGGGGGTGGCCTCCCACTTCCTCATCGGCTCCGCCGTGTCCCTGGCCCGCGCCTTCGGCGTGAGCGAGTGGGCCATCGCCGTCACCGTGGTGGCCGCCGGGACCTCGGTGCCCGAGCTGGCCACGACGCTGGCCGGCGTGGCCCGGGGACACATGGCCATCAGCCTGGGCAACGTCATCGGGAGCGACATCTTCAACGTGTTGGGCGTGCTGGGCGTGGCGGGCATGCTCCACCCCATGCCCCTGGCAGCCGCGGCACGTCCTTCGCTCCTGGCCCTCTCCGGCATGGTGGTGGTGGTCCTGATCATGATGCGCTCGGGGTGGCGGGTGTCCCGGTGGGAGGGCGTCACCCTCCTCACGCTGGCGGCGCTCCGCTGGGTGCTCGACTTCGCCGCCCGGAGCCACTGACCCCCCGCCGGGAACGCGCCATGGACCTGACCCGCCTCCGCGCCGAGACCCCCGGGTGCACGCATCGCATCCACCTGAACAACGCCGGCGCGTCCCTCATGCCCGAGCCGGTGCTGGCGGCGGTGCGCGACCACCTCGACCTGGAGTCGCGCATCGGAGGGTACGAGGCCGCCGCAGAGGCGGCCCCGCTCATCGCACGGGCGTATGCCGCCGTGGCCGACCTGCTGGGCACCTCGTCAGGGAACGTGGCCTTCACCGAGCACGCCACCGCCGCCTTCGTCCAGGCCCTCTCGTCCGTGCCCCTCCAGCGCGGCGACGTGGTGCTCACCACGCGCCACGACTACGTGTCCAACCAGATCCAGTACCTCTCCCTCGCCGAGCGCTTCGGCGTCGAGGTGGTGCGGGCGCCCGATGCCCCCGAGGGCGGCGTGGACCTCCAGGCCATGGAGGAGCTCATCCACCGGCGGCGCCCCCGCCTCGTCGCGGTGACCCACGTGCCAACCAACTCGGGGCTGGTGCAGGACGTGGCCACCATCGGCGGCTTCTGCCGGGCCCGGGACATCCTCTACCTGGTGGACGCGTGCCAGTCGGTGGGGCAGATGCCCGTCCACCCCGAGGCCGTCGGGTGCGACTTCCTCTCCGCCACGTCCCGGAAGTACCTCCGGGGCCCCAGGGGCGCCGGCTTCCTCTGGGTGTCGGACCGGGCGCTGGACGCCGGGCTCTCCCCCCTCTTCCCCGACCTCCGGGGTGCCGACTGGGTGGACGGGGACCTCTTCCAGCCCGCCCCCGACGCCCGCCGCTTCGAGACGTGGGAGTTCGCGTGGGCCCTGGTCCTGGGCACCGGAGAGGCGGCCCGCTACGCCGCCCGGGTGGGCCTGGACGCCGTCCGGGAACGCACCGCGGCCCTGGCGGCCGACCTCCGGGGCCGCCTCGCCGACCTCCGGGGCGTGCGGGTGCTGGACCGGGGGCCCGAGCTGTGCGCCATCGTCACGGCGAGCGTGGAGGGGCACGAGCCCGCCGACCTCGTGCAGGCCCTCCGGGCCCGGGGGATCAACACCTCCTCCCAGACCCGCCTGGACGCCGTCCTCGACTACGACGACAAGAAGGTCGGAGGCTCCCTCCGGGTCTCTCCCCACTACTTCAACACGGAGGCGGACCTGGCCACCCTGATCGGGGCGCTGGAAGAGATCCTCGCCGGCTGACTACTCCTCCCGCAGCACCGTCATGGCGTCCACCGCCAGGGCGCGGCGCGCCGGGACCAGCGTGGCGCCGAGGGCCGCCGTCACCAGCACGGCGACGCTCCCCAGGAGCGCCGGCGGATCCAGCGGGCTGATCCCCTGGAGGGTGCCCCGGAGGAGCAGCGCCCCGGGGACCGCGATCACCAGTCCGCCCAGCACGCCGAGGCCGGTGAGGCGCATGCCGTCCCACACCAGCGTGCGGAGCACGTCCTTCCGCGCCGCGCCCACGGCCTGGCGTATGGCCAGCTCGCGGAGGCGCTGACTCACGGCGAAGGAGACGATGCCGTAGATCCCCATGAGCGCCAGCAGCAGGGCAAAGCCCCCCGCCGCCCCCAACGCCTGGGATCCGAGCCTCTGCGCCAGCGCCATGAAGGACATCAGGTCGGCGTAGGTCCGCGGAGCCACCAGCTGGACGTCGTCGTCACCCTCCGCCACCTCCCGTCTGAGGACCTGGACCACCTCGGCGGCGGACCGCCCCTTTGCGTGGAGCACCACCAGCGGCGTCGCGTCCTGGAGGTACGACGTCCAGAAGAAGGGCTCGGCCACCTCGTCGGGAGCGACGCGGACGTCGGGCATCACCCCCACCACCTCGAACGTCCTGCGGGACGTCCCGCTCACCGGCGTGTCGAACGTCCGCTTCTCCGTGACGGTGAAGCTGCGTCCTACCGGATCGACACCGGGCCAGTAGCGCTGGACGAAGGCCTGGCTAACCAGCGCCACCGCCGGCGCCCCGTCCACGTCCGCGGAACGGAAGGTGCGCCCCCGCACCGGAGCCATGGAGAGCATCTCGAAGTACCCGGGCGTGACGGCGTTGAACGCCATCACCATGCTCTCGTCCTCGGACGGGAGGTACCCGTGGATCTCCACCCGCGCCTGCGCCCCGTCCCGGAAGGGTGATGCCTCGGCCACCGAGGCCACGTGGACCTCGACGACCTCGGGGTGGGCCGCGATCCGGTCCCGGAGCTCCAGTACGCGCGCCCTCACGTCCGCCTCTCCCACGCCCTCCTCGCGGATGGTCCGCGAGACCAGCGCCACGCCGGTGACGTCGAGGCCGGAGTCCATGTGATGCAACGCCATGGCGCTGCGAAGGAAGAGGCCGGATCCCACGAGGAGGACCACCGACGCCGCCACCTGGACCACCACCAGCCACCCCCTGAGGCCGAGTCTCTTTCGCCCCGGGCCCACCGACGCCTCCCCCTTCAGCGCGCCGACCACGTCGGGGCGCGTGGCGCCCAGCGCCGGCAGAAGCCCGAAGAAGAGACAGCCCAGGAGGGCGACGCCGAGAGCGAAGCCGGTCACCCGCCAGTCCACGCCCACGGCGAAGTTCAGGGGAACCTCGATGGGGAACGGCATGGCGCCCAGAAAGGCCGCGGCCAGGCTCGCCAGCCAGAGACCCACCGCCCCGCCCGCCGCCGCCACGAGGAGCGCCTCGGCAAGGAGGAGCCGCACGATGCGCCCCCGGCTCGCTCCCAGGGAGAGGCGCACGGCCAGCTCCCGGGTGCGCCGCGCCGCGCGGGCCACGAAGAGGCCCGCCACGTTGACGCACGCGATGAGAAGGACGAAGCCGGCCCCTGCCAGCAGGAAGGCCATGAGCCCCTTGAGGGCGGCTCGGCCCGAGGGAGGAATGGCCGACTGGGCTTCGGGGATCACGGAAAGGACTCTCGGTCGCCCGAGGTTGTCCTCCCACGCCTCGGCGTGCTCCTCGTGGAGCCGCCCAGCGAGCACCGCGAGCCTCGCCGACGCCTGCTCCAGCGTGACACCCTCCCGCAGCCTTCCGGTGACTTGATACTCGCGATCCGTCCGGTCCAGGAGCTCGCCCGGCGTCGCGTGGTAGATCCCCCCGGGAAGCCCGGCGGGAACCCACACGTCCACCTTCAGGCGCAGCAGGCGCCCCAGCAACCCCTCGGGCGCGACACCGATCACGGTGAAGTCGCGGCCGTTGAGCAGGAGGCTCCTCCCCAGGACACCGGGATCGGAGCCGAAGCGGTCCTCCCAGAGGGCATGGGAGATGACCGCCACTTGCTCGGCTCTCCCGGGAACCGTCTCCTCGGGCCTGAAGGACCGGCCCAGGGGAAGGCGGGCGCGGAGCACCCGGAAGTACTCCCCGGTGACGATCTCCATGAGGAGTCGCTCCGAGACCTCCCCTTCGGTGAGGCGGACGATGCCGGGCCGGCTGGCGGCGACCGCCTCGAACATCGAGGTCTCCTGGGCCACGGCCTCGAAGTCGGGGAAGGACGTGGGGCCGTACCGGTCCGCCTCGTTGGCCGAGGTGTAGAGCGCCACCAGCCCCTCGGTGTCCGTCAGGCCGCCCGAGGGCCGAATGAGGAAGGCGTTGACCACGGCGAAGACCGCCGCGGTCAGTCCGATCCCGATGCCCAGCGAGGCCACCGTGACCAGCGACTGCACCGGCGCGCGCAGCAGGCGCCGCATGGCGTAGCGCGCTTCGGTCGCCAGGTCGCCGGGTCCGCCGCCCAGACCGTCGGTCAGCCCCGAGCGCGCCCGCCGGGCGAGACAGGGCAGGAGCGACATCGCCACCTGGCGCCGGTACCACCGGCGGGCCCGCCGCGTCCCCTCGCGGGCGGCACGGTCCTCGAACTCCTCGTGGAGGTCGGAGAGGATGAAGGCCCGGTCCTCCCTCGAGCAGGCCAGCGACAGGAGCGCACGGCACCAGCGCGGCGGGGCGTTCACGACGAGCCTCCTGCCAGCCGCACACCTTCCATCATCTTGGTGAGCATGGCCGTGGAATGGGCCAGCGCCTCCTCGCCCCGCGGCGTGAGACGGCAGTACTTGCGGGCCCTCCCTCCGGGCACGGGCCGCGGGTCGGAGACCTCAAAAGCGAGGAGCCCCTTGTCACCCAGGCGCGCCAGCGTGGAGTACAGGGCCCCCACCGACACCGGGCGGCCGGTGCGGGCCTCGATCTCCCGCCGGATGGTCACGCCGTACGCCTTCTCCCCCAGGCGCGCCACGGCCAGCATCACGTACAGTTCGAACTCCGCCAGAAACAGGTCCGCCATTCCCCACCTCCCCGCGATGCTCTACATCCGGATATATATATATGCGGAAACCAGCCTCGGAGATACTTTCTTCTACATCCGAATATATCCTGGGCGCGCAGGTCGCTCAAGCATGATCGTGGACATGACGGAGTCGCGTGAAGAAATTCCCACGGCCCCCCGTATCCCGTGTCACAAGAAGGAGCCGCGTGCAACCTGAGCTGGAGCGGGAGCTGATTCGGAAGTGCAAAGGCGGCGACGCGCGGTTCTACGAGCCGCTCGTCCGCGCCTACGAACCGTCGGGGCTTCGTCTCGCCACGGCCATGCTGGGGAACCTGGACGACGCCCGGGACGCCCTGCAGGACGCATTCGTGAAGGCCTACGAGGCGCTCCACCGGTTCGACCTCCGGCGCCCCTTCGGCCCCTGGTTCTTCCAGATCCTCCGGAACCACTGCCGGGACATGCTGCGCAGCCGTCAGGCGCGGGCCCGGCTGGAGACGCCGGACGAGAACCTGGAGCTGCGGCCTGCGGACATCGAGAAGGGCCCCGAGCGGGTGCGCCAGCGCGCCGCCGCCCGGGACCTGCTGTGGAGGGCGCTGGACAAAGTGGGAGACGAACACCGGGAGATCCTGGTCCTGAAGGAGCTCCAGGGGTTCCGATACAACGAGATCGCCCAGATCCTCGAGATCCCCGAGGGTACGGTGGCGAGCCGTCTCTTCCATGCCCGGCGGGCCCTGAAGGACGCCCTGGTGGAGATGGGAGCGGAATTTCCGTAGGAGCGGGAACGTGCCGGCACCGATCAGTCACGACGACCTGATGCGCTTCCTCGACGGCGAGATGACGCCGTCGGAGCACGCGCGTGTCGAGGCGGCCATCGCCGCCTCGTCGGAGCTGGCGCGCGAGGTGGCCATCTTCCGCGCCATGAAGAGCGGCTTCCGCGACCTGAGCTTCCACCCCGGCACCTACCACCAGTCGGTGTGGGACACGGTCAACCGGCGTCTCACCCGGCCCGTGGGCTGGGTGCTGCTGGTGGCCGGCGCCGCGGCGTGGTGCGCCTACGGCGCCTACGTCTTCGCCGTCTCCCCCATCGACCCCTGGCAGAAGCTCTCCACCGCCGCCGTCGTCATCGGCACCATCGTCCTCCTGGCCAGCGTCATCTGGGAGCGCTACAGGGAGTGGCTCACGGACCCCTACCGGGACATCCAGCGATGATCGTCGTCACCACTCCCGACGTGCCCGGCATGAGGGTCGTGGAAACCATGGGGCTGGTCCGGGGCAACACCATCCGGTCGCGGCACCTGGGCAGGGACATCATGGCCGCCCTGCGCAACATCGCCGGGGGGGAGATCCGCGAGTACACCAAGATGATGGCCGAGACCCGCGAGCAGGCCATCGACCGCATGGTCGAGGAGGCCGAGGCGCTGGGCGCCGACGCCGTGGTGATGGTGCGCTTCCAGACCGTCGAGATGATGCGTGGCGCCGCCGAGATGATGTGCTACGGCACCGCGGTGCGCCTCGAGCCGCTGCCGGGATGATCGCATAGGGTATCCCCCGTCGCTTGCTTGCGGCGGGCACCTCCTGGCATCTTCGCTTCGCCTCCCCCGGGCGGGCCCTCACGGTGGCTCCGCTGAGGGCCGCATCGGGCCTTCCGCGTCCCCAGAAGGGGCGAAAATCGTTGGCTCACCTCTGCATCCTGCAACCCGATGCGCGGGCCGAGGCCCGCCTCAGCGACGCATTGGCCACGGCGCACGCCATCTCGGTGGTGCGCTCCTGGACCGAGTTGAGCCGCGTCGTGGAGCTCGAGGCGCCCGACGGCTGCGTCGTGGATGCCGACTCCCCCACCCGCGAAGAGGCTCTGAGAGAGATGCGAAGGCTGAGGACGCTCCACCCGGACCTGGCCCTGGTGGCCCACGCCGACCTCCACGAGTCGGACCCGGACCTGGTGCGCATGGGCGGGCTGGGCGTCCACGGGGTGGTGGTGGCCGGGAGGCCCCCGTGGGCCAGCGGCATCCGCCGCGCGGTGGAGCGCGCCCTGGCGTCCTCGCGGGCGGGACGGGTGGCCCGTGCCCTGGAAGGCCGCTACCCCCCCGACGCGGTGGCGGCGGTGGCGTGGGCTGCCGAGTACGCCGCCGAGTCGCCCACCGTGGCGGACTTCGCGGCGGCGCTGGGGCACACGCAGCGGACGCTCGCCGCCCTGCTCCGGGCAGCCGGGCTACCTTCGCCCGCCCGGGTGCTCCTCTGGGGCCGCCTCCTGCAGGCCGGCGCACAGCTCGGAAGGGACGGACGCACGGTGGAGGACACGGCGCTCCGGCTGGGGTATTCCACCGCCAGCGCCCTCCACAGAGCCATGAAGCGTGAAACGGGAGAGAGCCCCGGCGACGTGGCCCGCCAGGGCGGGATGGCCTGGGTCCAGGCGCGCCTCTTCCCCCGCCGCGCCCGTGGCCGGGCCGCGGGGGGAGCCCTGGCCGCGCTCGTCGTCGTCACGCTGCTGGGTGGGTGCGCCACGCTGGGCACCGGAGGCCCCGCGGTGGACCGGGGGGCGGTGGACCGGATCCTGGACGCGCCTCCCCTGGACCAGGTGAGCTTCGGCGTCCTGGCCGTGGACGCGGCGTCGGGGCGCACGCTCTACGCCCGCAACGCCCACCGGAAATTCGTCCCCGCCTCCAACCAGAAGGTCCTCGTCACCTCCACCGCCCTCTCCCTCCTGGGCGCGGACTGGCGCTACGACACGTCCCTCTGGGGCACCGGCCCCGTGGAGGACGGCACGTTGAAGGGGGACCTGGTGCTGGTTGCCACGGGCGACCCCACGCTGTCGGACCGCTTCTGGGACGACGGAGAGGCGGCGCTGGCCGCGCTGGCCGACTCGCTCCACGCCGCGGGCGTGCGGCGGGTGGCGGGTGCCCTCGTGGTGGACGTGAGCGCGTGGGACTCCACCTCGGTGGGGCCCACCTGGGAGGTCGAGGACCTCCGCTTCGCGTACGGCTCCACCGGCGGGGCCTTCGCCCTGGACGAGGGCGAGGTGCGCGTGGTCGTCGAGGGAGGCCCACGCGCCGGCGATCCCGCCCGCGTGACCTGGTCGCCCCTGGGGGACCCCGGCTTCGTGGTCTCCCGCGTGGTCACGGCGCCTCCCGACTCCTCCACGCGCGTCCGGCCCGACTACCTCCCCGAGTCCCGCCGCCTCGTCCTGGAGGGACGAGTGGCGGTGTCGGCGGTGGATACCGTGTCGTACGCCCTCCGGGATCCGGTGCGCCAGGCCACGGCGGCGTTGGAGCGGACCCTGGAAGAGCGGGGCGTGGGCCTGGGCGCAGGGAGCTGGGTGGCCTGGGACGACGGCCTGGGGCTCTCGGGCGGGTGCCGCACGGGAGCCGTCACCACGTGCGCGGCGGCGAGCCGCCTGGCGGGCGTCCACTCGCCCCCTCTCGCCGAGATCGTGGAGGGGATCCTCGAGCCCAGCCAGAACTGGATGACCGAGCAGCTGATCCGGACCCTCGGCGCCGAGCGGGGCGATGAGGGGAGCTGGTCCCAGGGCGCCGGGGTCGTGACCCGCTTCCTGGTGGAGGAGGTGGGCGTGGACTCGCTGGACGTCGCACCCCGGGACGGGTCTGGGCTCTCGGCGTACAACCTGGTCACGCCCCGGGCCCTGGTTTCGGTGCTCCGCCACATGGCGGCCGGTCCCCACGCGGCGGCCTTCCGCGCCGCGCTGGCCGAACCCGGGGAGGACGACTCGACGCTGGAGCGCCGCCTCCCCGAGCTGGAGGGTCGGCTCTTCGCCAAGACCGGCACCATCTCCAACGTGAACTCCCTGTCGGGGTATCTCGTAGGGATTCAGGGCCGCGAGGTGGTCTTCTCCATCCTCTCCAACGGCTCCGGGCTCCCGTCGGCCCGGGTCCGCGCGGCCATCGACGACGTGGTTCGCGAACTGGCAGGGCTCCGCCCATGAGCGATTTCAAGATCCCCGAGCTCCCCTCCGACGACGAGCTCGGCATCACCGAAGATGATCGGCAGAAGTACGGAGGCGACGACAAGCCCGAGCTCTCCGCCAAGGAGATGGCCGAGCTCCTGGGCGAGGCGCCCAAGCCTCCGCCCAAGGCGCCTCCCGCCGCCAAACTCCCGCCCAAGGACAAGGGCGGGCCCAAGCCCCCCCCCGAGCCCCCGCCCAAGAAGGCGGCGCCCGCGCCCCGCGAGCCCGCGGGCCCGAGGGGCCGCGGGCGCGGCCCCGCCATGCTCGCTGCCCTGGTGGTGGCCACGTGGCTCACCAGCTCGTACCGCACCCTCCCGTCCCCCGAGCCGGCCAACGCCCCCGACACGGCGTTCTCGTCGGCGCGGGCCATGGCCAACCTCGTGGAGATCGCCCGCCGTCCCCACCCGCCGGGGTCGCCGGCCCACCGCCAGGTGCGGGGCTACCTCCTCGAGCGGATGCGCGACCTGGGGCTCGACCCCTCGGTGCGCGTCGCCACCTCGATGATCGGCCGGGGCACCACCGTCCGCGCCGCCACCGTGCGGAACATCGTGGCCCGCATCCCGGGCACCGCCTCCACGGGCACCGTGGTCCTCACCGCCCACTACGACGGCCGGGAGATCGCCCGCGCCGCCGGCGACGACGGCTCGGGCGTGGTGGCCATCTTGGAGACCGCGCGGGCGCTGAACGCGGGCCCGCGGCTCCGCAACGACGTCCTCCTGGTCATCACCGATGCCGAGGAGCTGGGGCTCCTGGGCGCCCGGGCCTTCGTGGCCGAGGACCCGGACATGGCCGACGTGCGCGCCGTCGTCTCCCTGGAGATGCGGGGCGGGGGCGGCCCGTCCATCATGTTCGAGACGGGTCCGGAGAACGGGTGGATCGTCCAGGCGTTGAAGGCGAGCGGCGCCCGCCCCTTCGCCAACTCCATGTCGTACGAGGTCTACAAGAGCCTCCCCAACGACACCGACTTCACGCCCTTCCGCGAGGCCGGGCGTCAGGGCCTGAACTTCGCCGCCATCGGCCGGGCCTCGCTGTACCACCAGACCTACGACTCCCCGGAGAACCTCTCCGAGGCCACGCTCCAGCACCACGGCGAGAACGCGCTGGCGGTGACCCGCTGGCTGGCGGGCGCCGACCTGGGTGAGGTGAACGCCGCGGACGTCTCGTACGTCTCGGTGCCCGTGCTGGGGCTGGTGACGTGGGACCTCTCCCTGGCGCTGCCCCTGGCGGCCGTCCTCCTCATCGCCGCGCTGGTGGTCCTCCTCCCGGTGCGGAAGGCGTCCCGCCGCTGGAGCGGGATCGTCGTGGGCCTCGTGCTCGCGGCGGTGGGCGTGGCCGCCGCCGCGGGTGCGGGGTGGGGCCTCATGCGCTGGCTCCCCCGCTTCCACCCCGAGTTCGGCTCCCTCCACGGGAGCGCGTTCCACCACGAGGGGTGGTACGTCGCCGGCCTGGCGGCCTTCGCGGTAGCGCTGTTCGCCACGCTCTTCGGCGCGGCCCGCCGGCGCTTCTCCGCCGCTGAGCTGACCTGGGGCGCGCTCATCCTCCCCCTGGGGGCCATGGCCTACGTTTCCTTCCGCCACCCGGCGGCGGCGGCCAACCTCCAGGTTCCGGCGGCGGCGGCGGTGCTGGCCGCCGCCGTGCTGCTCCTCCCCTCCCGCGGGCGCCTGGCCGACGTGGCCTGGCTCCTCCTCCTGGGCCTGGCGCTACCGGTCCTCGCGATCCTGGTGCCCATGGTGGAGTTCGTGTGGCTGGGCCTGAGCTTCCGGGCGGCGCCGGTGGTTGGCGCGGTGCTGGGCCTAACCCTGGTCCTCCTCCTCCCCGCGCTGGACCGCCTGCGCGAGCCCAACGCGTGGTGGGCCCCCGTTTCGTCGCTGGCCCTCGCCGCGGCGCTGGTGGGCATCGGGATTCGGGCGGCGTCCCCCGACGCCGACCGCCCCGCCCCCTCCACGCTGACGTTCGTCTACGATCACGGCACGGGCGAGGCGCTCTGGGTCACGGACGCGTCCACCGAGCCGGTGGACGCGCCGGCGCTGGCCTGGGCCACCGGCAAGGCCGGCGTCGACTTCGCCGAGACCCGCTCCCTGGAGCGCTACGGCCTCGGCGAGCGCGAGCCCCGGGTGGCGACGGCGACGCCGCCGGCCCTGGTCCGGAAGCCCGAGACGTGGGTGCTCTCCGACACGGTGGTGGGCGATGTCCGCCACCTGCGCCTTGCCGTGCGCTCCGCCGTGGGCGCCGAGATGCTCCGGCTCCACTTCCCCGAGGCGGGGGCTACCCGCCTCGTGGCGCTGAACGGGCGGCCCCTCCCCATCGACGAGCGCCCACGGCAGGTGGACCACTGGGGCGCCCCCGACCCGGTGGTGACGCTGGACCTGGAGATGCCCGCCGGCACGCTCCTGGAGATGGACGTGGTGGAGCACCTCCTCCGCCCGGGGGAGCTCGTGGGGGAGGAGTCCTTCCGCCGGCCCCCGGAGCTGGCCCCGGACATCACGTGGCTCAGCGACCGGGCGGTCCTCCGAACGCCGTCGGCGAGCCTGGAGGTCATTCCGGGGCCGCCGCCCTTCCCGCTGGATCCGGAAGACGAGACGCCGCCGCCGGCGGTGGAGCCGGCGGTGTCGGGCGCCGACACTCTGATCGCCACGCCGGCGACGCCGGACACCGTGGCGCCCGACTCGCTGGCCGTGCCGCCAGACACGGCGCGCGTGCCGTCCCCGACCGTGGCGCCGAGCACCCCATGAAGCCCAGGTACCTGATCGCGCTCCTGGTGGTCCTCGCCTGCACCGTCGAGCAGGTGGCCACGTCGGGGCCCGCGTTCGACGTGCCCGCGCCCGTGGACGGCTCCTGGCTCAAGGGGAACACCCACGCCCACACCACCGAGAGCGACGGCGACTCCCCGCCGGATGTGGTGGCGCGCTGGTACAAGGACCACGGGTACGACTTCCTCGTCCTCTCCGACCACAACGCCTTCACCGACCCGGCGTGGCTGGCCGCGCTGGTGGACTCGAGCTTCCTCCTCATCCCCGGCGAGGAGGTGACGTCCAGCTTCGAGAGCCGCCCCGTCCACGTGAACGGGCTCAACCTCCCGGGCCTGGTGGAGGCCCGCAGCGCCGAGACGCTGGTGGCGACCATCCAGGCCAACGTGGACGCCATCCGCGAGGTGGAGGGCGTGCCCCACGTCAACCACCCCAACTTCCGCTGGGCCTTCGGCGCCCCCGAGCTGGCGCAGGTGGAGCGGTACCGCCTCCTGGAGATCTTCAACGGGCACCCCCAGGTGCACAACGAGGGAGGAGGGGGCACCGACGGCATGGAGGCGGTGTGGGACGCCCTCCTCTCCCAGGGTCGGCGCGTGTACGGCATCGCCGTGGACGACGCCCACCACTTCCAGGGCGAGTTCGCCCACCACCGCTCCAACCCCGGGCGTGGGTGGGTAGCGGTGAAGGCCACCGGGAGGGACCCCGCCGCCATCATGGCGGCCCTGGAGGCCGGGCGCTTCTACGCCAGCTCGGGGCCGACATTGGCCGACGTGGTGGTGACGCCGCGGAGGCTGGAGGTGCACATCGCCCCCGACGGGGACTTCCGCTACACCACCACGTTCATCGGAGACGGCGGACGAGTCCTTGCGACGTCCACGGAGAACCCGGCGGTCTACGAGCTGGAGTCGGGGGTGACGTACGTGCGGGCCCGGGTCACGGACTCCATGGGATATCGGGCTTGGACCCAGCCCGTGTTCGTCGCCGGGTCCGGCTCGTAGGGGCGGCTACACCGCCTCGAGGCGCTCCCGGAGCCGCGCCTCCACGGCGGGGTCCAGGGCCTCGGCCCGGGCAAGCTCGCGGCGCAGCCCCGCCACCACCTCGGCGAAGCGGCCCCCGAAGCGCTCGCATCGGTCACACCCCAGGAGGTGTCCGTCCACCTGGAGGACCCGTTCCTCGTCCAGCTCACCGTCCACCCAGGCGGAGAGGTGCTCGAGGACGTCCCGGCAGCGAACTCCCGCCACCTCCCTGTCCAGCTCATGCATGGGCCACCTCCCTCAGCGCCGCCACGAACCGGAGCCTCGCCCGGTGCAGCCGGCTCTTCATCGCCGCCAGCGTGATCCCCAGCATCTCCGCCACTTCCTCCCCCGTGAGACCGTCCAGCTCGCGGAGGACCAGGATCTCCCGGTCCTCGGGCGGCACGGCGGCCAGCGCCCTTCCCAGGAGATCGCGGCGGGCCAGCCCCTCCAGGACGTCCTCGCCGCGCCCCCACCCGGCCTGGAGACCCAGCTCGTCCAGGGGCTCGAAGGCGGCGGGCTCGCCCACCCGCCTCCGGTGGGCGCGGCTCAGGGCGTTGCGGGCCATGGCCAGCAGCCAGCCCCGGGCCGACCGGCCCCCGCGGTACGTACCCGCACCCCTCCAGGCGGCGACGAAGGCCTCCTGGAGCGCGTCCTCGGCGTCGGCCTCGCCGTCCGCCGCGGTGAGCAGGTACCTGAACACGGCGGCCTGGTGCCGCTGGACGAACCGCCCGAACGCCGCCCTGTCACCCAGGGCGGCGGCGGTCAAGAGCCGTTCGTCGTCAGGTCCGTTCATTCACGGGGCACGTGCTGATCCCCAGCAGCGTGTACAGGGGGCAGCTCCCCAGCAGGCCCGTGGCCAGCGGGATCAGGCCCAGGAAGCCCCACGGGGTCTTGGGGCCGACGAAGGCGATGGCCAGCAGGCCCACGCCCAGCAGGACGCGGAGGGCGCGCTCGACCGTGTGCTCGTTCCGGGGGAGGATCTTCTCGAACATGGTTGGCTCCTTGATCCGTCAAGTATAGTGTGCCCCGGAGCGGGGTAGCCATGCAACCCGGGGCGTGTCGTATCCGTCTCGTACTACTGTAGAGAGCCGATTCCCAGACCAAAGGATTCACCGTGATTCGTGCCCTCGTCACCGCCGGGTTCCTTCTCCTGGCCGTCGTGATCCTCTGGTCCGCGTTCGTCCTGGGCACGGAGACCTCCTTCGGGACGCTCTTCATCAACCTGGGCACCGAGATCATCGGCATCGTGATCACGGTGGCCGTGGTCGAGTCGTTCCTCGAGAGGCGTCGCCTCCAGAACCGGGGACGCCAGCTCGCGTGGGACGCGCTCCACGCCACGCAGAGCGCGGTGTGGGTCTGGCAGGGCGGCCCCCGGGAGATGGACACGGACGAGGTGCTGGGCGTCCTGAAGGCGGTGGGCGGGGACGACCCCCTCCCCGACTTCACCGAGGGGCTCTTCCTCAGCGTCGGGACCCGGAGCCGTCGCCTGCTCAACAACGACCCCCAGGCCGTGGCGGCGGTGCCCGGCTTCATGACCGCGCTGGAGCACCTGGCCCGCCTGAGCGCCATCCGCGACGGACGCACGCCCATGCCCTCCCGCAAGGTGGCCGACATCCTGGAGGAGGGCACGCTGGCGCTGGCGCAGGCGCTGGGGCAGCCCACCGAGCGCCACCTGGCCAGCCTCATCCGCTACCGGGATCCCTCCCTGGAGAGCCAGGAGCGCAGGCACCACGGCGGGCGCATGGGCGCGTCCACGTGGCGGGATCCGTCCGGCGACCTGAGTCTCTGAGGCGAGGTCCATTCGATTTAACGAGGGCCTTCCCGCCGGGGTCACCATCGTCGGAGGATGGTGACCGATCCCTCTTCAGGATTGATGAACATGACGAACACGAGGACGTTCGCCGGCCTGGCCCTTGTAGCCACCCTCGCTCTGGGTGCCTGCGCCGACGATGCAACTGCCCCCGACCTCCTGGACCAGGCCATCGCCTACAACGCCGCCATCGTCGCGGCGGACGCCACGCTGGAGGACATCACGCTGGCTCGGATGCCCTTCGCGTTCGGCCCCGGACACGAGCTTGCGTCCGGCATGGGCATGGGCGGCCCGAAGGGCCCCCCCGGGGGCCGCATGGGCGTGGGAGGTGCCCTGAGCGGCACCCGCACGGTGACCTTCTACGACGCCGGGGGCAACGAGCAGGCCGCCTACGACTCCCTCACCACCGCCAGCATCCACTACGTGCTGGACATCGAGGGTGCGGTGAGCCGCGGCGGGTGGACCGGGTCGGTGTCTCGCACGCGTGACATGACCGTCACCGGCCTCCTGGGCGTGGAGGCCACGCGCACCCACAACGGCACCGGCAGCGAGAGCGTGGAACGGAGCCGCACGCTGGACGACGGCACCGAGGCCACCTTCGACATGGAAGGCACCTTCGCCCAGAGCGACGTGGTGATCCCCGTTCCCGGCTCCGACCCGGGATACCCTCTCTCCGGGATGATCACCCGCACCATGAAGGTGACGGTGGTGAACGGGCCCAACGGCGACGTGACCCGGGACGTGAACGTCGTCATCACCTTCGACGGCGACAACACGGCCACGGCGGTGGTGAACGGCGAGACCTACGAGATCGACCTGGACGCACGCCAGGGTGGCCACCCCCTCCGGCGCGGCTCCGGGCGCTCCGGCGGCTGAGGCGTCGGTCCGGGTTACAGCGCGGCGCCCGGGCGAACCCGAGCCCGGGCGCCGCGTCGTCACTGGGCATCTTCCCCGCTCGCCAGGCCCGCCATGGCCCGCCCGTAGTACGCCATGACCTCGGGATCCACGCCCATCCCCTGCTGGCGCATGGCCTGGGCTCCCCCGCCCTCCCGGTACATCCGCTCCAGCGCGGCGCGCATCCCCGGGTCCCCGCCCGTGAAGGCCTCCACGAGGCCGCGGGCCTTCCGGGCCAGCGCCCGGGCCTCGGGTCCCGCGGGATCCAGCCCCTTCGCAAGGGCGTCCGCCATCCCTGCGAAGACGGCCGCCCAGTCCTCCTGGGCCCCGCGGAGCCCCTCCTCGCCCAGCGCTCGTCCGCGCCGCTCCAGCGTCTCGAGCTGCTCGGGGGTGTAGTACCGCTCGAAGCGGACGGAGGCCTCGATGGACGCCGTCACGTCGTCCACCGAGAGCGGATCGCCCTCGCACACGCGCCGGCGCAGGGACTCGAGGAGGTCCACCAGCCGGGTTTGCCGCTGGATCTCCTCCCGGAGCCTTCGGACCTGGAGGCCCAGCACCTCCTCCAGGGAGTAGCCCGGGCGGTCCAGGCACGCCCCGATCTCCTCCAGCGTCAGGCCGAGCTGGCGCAGGGACGCGATCTGCTGGAGGCGCCGGACCTCCTCCATGCCGTAGACCCGGTGCCCCGAGGGGGTGCGCCGCGCCGGCCGCAGGAGCCCGATCTCGTCGTAGTGGTGGAGCGTCCGCACGGACAGCCCCGTGCGGGACGCCAGCTCTCCCACCTTCATGTGCGGGTCGGCCACGCCTCCCCCTCCTGGTCGTGCGGTGGTCGTGCCGGGCCGTTGGCGCCGGGTGGAATCGGGCCGGGCGGGAGCGCGCCGGCCCACCATGGTACAACCTCACGTTACGTGAGGCGCAATCGGCCAGGGCACGCCCGCCGATGCCAGGAGGCGCCGGGCGTTCTCCTCCACCACCGCGGCCAGCTCGCCCGGCTCCACGCCCCGCACCCGGGCAAGCTCATCCACGACCCGAGGGAGGAGGGAGGGCATGCCCTGCTCGCCGGTGAGCCACTGCCACCCTCCCGGGTTGTCCGTCTCCGTGAGGAGCCGCTCCAGGGGGATACGACGGGCCACGCGCACGATGCGCTCGGACTCGAGGACCTCGACGCCGACGCTGAAGTAGGCTCCCACTTCAACGAGGCGGTCCAGGACGCCCATGGGGCCGTTGTACCAGTGGACGAGGGCGTTCCGCACGGCGTAGCGTGAGAGCAGGTCGGCCACGCGAGCCTCGGCTCCGGAGGTGTGGAGGTTGAGGAGCTTGCCGGTGCGCCTCGCCGCCTCGAGGAAGAAAGCGAACACATCCTCCTGCGGGCGGTAGGCGTCGGGGTCCTTCACGAAGCGCTGGTCCAGCCCCACCTCCCCCAACATGGGCGCCTCCTCCACCAGGGGCTCCAGCTCGTCCAGGCGCCGCGCCCACGCCGGGGCCTCCCAGGGGTGGATGCCGAAGGAGGGGAGGAGGCGGGGCTCCTGGGCACACAGCACCCGGGTGGCGCGGTAGGAGGCCACGTCCATGGAGACGGCGAAGGCCACCGTCCCGGTGGCCCGGAGCTCCTCCAGGGCCGCGGCCCACGCGGGTCCGTGGCGGTCCAGGTGGACGTGGGCGTCCACGAGGGCGGTCACGGCGGCGACCGGAAGAAGCCGAAGTGCTCCGCCATGTACGTTTCCAGCGCCGCCGCCACCGCCGCCCCGAACGCGGCCCGGCTGGCGGCGTTGTCCCGGATGCCGGGGAAAGGCAGCTCGATCTGGACCCCGCTCACCGCGCGGCCCGGGGTCCGCGACCCGTGGCGCTCGGTGTTGTAGCCCCCGGTGAAATACTCGTTCGCCCCCGGCCCCGGGTCGTCGGGACTGGGCACCGAAGCGACGCCCTCCGCCTGGAGGAGGGCTCCCAGGCTCCGGGGCCCCCGGAGGAGGGCGGAGAACGGCAACGGCGACGCCTCGCTGAGAGCGCGTATGCTGCTTTGCCCTTCGGCAGCGCCGGCGTCCAGCGCGGCGTCCGACCCGTTGAGCTGGGCGGCGCTGAGGAGGTATCCCAGCTCGGCGCGGGCGATGGCGTGGCCGTGGCCGTGGAGGTCGATGTAGAAGCCTGAGCCGTACGTCTCCGTCACCTGGGCGGAGGCCAGGTCGATGAAGCCCTGGAACTCCTCCCATGCGTTCTCGGCGAAGGGACTCCCCTGGGCCGCCTCCACGATCTCCCGGTTGGGGTCCAGCTTGGTGCGGCGCAGGTGGGAGATCACCACGTGGGGCGCCTTGCCGGTGCGGTCGAGAAAGGCCTGGCGCACCGCCGCCAGCGTCTCCCGGGTGTTGGAGTCGGTGACGGTGGTCCCGTAGGTGCGGTCGGGGATCTCGGCGGGGGTCTCCGACCCTCCGTGGGGCGCGGAGATGATCACCGGGAGCTCCCCCGGCACGTACTCCACGTAGCCCCGGCGTCCGAAATAGGAGACGCCCGGGAGGTACGCGGACACCGACGGGGGGACCCAGACCTCCAGGGACGCCGACCCGCTCACCGATCCGACGGTGGCGGTGACGCCGGTGGTGCCCGCCGCCACCGCCGTGGCGAGGCCGTCGGCGCCCAGCGTGGCCACGCCACCGTCGGCGGCACGCCACGCCACCCGGGCGCCCGGCACGGGCCGGCCGTTCGCGTCCTTCGGGGAGGCCACGAAGCGGACGGTGTCGCCCACGCCCACCGCCAGGGATGCGGTGGGCGTCACCTCCACCGAGACCACGTCGTCCCTGGGTGCGGTGCTCTCACCGCCCCCGCACGCCGCCAGGACCGCGCAGGCCCACGCGCCCGGGACGAAGAAGCGCCGAGCCGGACGTCGCATATCCCCTTACTCCGTGGTGGTTTTCGTGAGGATCAGCCCCTCTTTCAATCTAAGACGGGGCCCGCCCCGGGCAGAAACCGGAGCGGCGGGTCCGGAAGAGGTACCAATTTGAGAGTGACGGGGCGGCGGGACGGGTGAATATTGGAGGAGCCTGCTTGCAGCCCCCATCCAGATTCCGCCATGTCCCCCACCCCCCCCCCTGGCGCGACCTTCGTCGTCCTTGTCGTAGAGGACGAGCCCGATCACGCCGCCCTCATCCAGGCCGCCTTCGCCTACAAGGACTTCCCCTGCCTGGTCCACATCACGGGCTCGAGCGAGGAGGCCATGGACTACCTCCTCGGCCGGTGGCCGTTCGTGGAGCGCCGCCGCCACCCTCTCCCCCACGTCATCATCCTGGACCTGGGCCTCCCTGGCATGGGCGGTCTGGGCTTCCTCAAGTGGCTCGGCACCCGGCCCGAGGCGTGGTCCCTCACGCCGGTGGTGGTCTTCACCGCCAACACGAACCGCGCCATAGCTGTCCAAGCGTATGCCCTCGGCGCCCGCGAGGTGAAGGTGAAGCCCACGGACTTCACCGAGCTCGTGGACATCGTGGACTCGGTCCTCCGACGCTGGAAGCCGCACATCGCCTGACGGTCGTCGTGGGGGCTCGCGAAACGACAACCTCCTCCGGATCTCCCATGAACCGCTTCCCACGAGGGGCCGCGCTGGCCCTGCTCCTCGCACTTCCGCTCCATGCCTGCTCCAAGGCCGCCGCCGCCCCCGCCCCCGCCCCGCCCCAGGCCGCCGGTCAGGCGCGGCCCGGCGGGGCCCCGGCCGGGGCCCCCGCCCGCGCCAACCAGGCCGGTCCCAAGCCTTACGTCGAGGTGGTGACCGACAAGGCGGTGACCCAGGACGGCATGTTCAAGGTCCACCGCGTGGACGACAAGGTGTACTTCGAGATCCCCGGCGCCCAGCTCGGCAAGGAGATGCTCCTCATCGGCCGGCCGGTATCGTCCACGCTCCAGGACCCGGGGGGGTTCTTCGGCGGGGGGGCCCGCCTCTACGTGCAGTGGGAGCGCGACGGGAACCGGGTGGTCCTCCGGGAGAAGGAGCACGATCTCACGGCGAAGCCCGACGAGGCGGTGTGGCGGGCGGTGAGCCCGTTCCGCCTGGGCCCGGTCCTGGCCAGCTTCGACGTCGAGGCCTTCGGCCCCGACAGCGCCGCCGTGGTGGACGTCTCCGAGCTCTTCATCTCCAACATCCCCGAGCTGAACCCGGTGGAGAGCATCAACCGGCAGCGTAGCTGGGTGGACGGCACCTGGTCATTCCCCAACCGCGTGAACGTGCGCGTGACCCAGTCGGGCCAGTCGCGGCCGCCCGCGACCCCCGGGGCCCCCGCCGGCCCCGGCGCAGCGCAGCGCCCGCCCCAGTCCCAGACCATGGAGGTCTTCTTCAGCATGATGCGGCTCCCCGACGAGCCCATGATGCCCCGCTTCGAGGACGACCGGGTGGGCTACATCTCCTCCAGCACGTGGGACTTCTCCCGCCCCGACAACCGGCTGGACCAGGTGGCCTACATCCACCGGTTCAAGCTGGAGAAGAAGAACCCGGGCGCGGCGGTGTCCGACCCGGTGGAGCCCATCGTCTATTGGATCGACCCCGCCACCCCCGACTGGCTCAAGCCCTGGATCGTCAGCGGCGTGAACGCGTGGCAGGAGGCCTTCGAGACCGCCGGGTTCAGCAACGCCATCTTCGGCAGGGTGGCCCCCACCCCCGAGGAGGACCCCGACTTCTCCCTGTTCGACGCGGGCACCTCGGCCATCTACTGGAGGCCGTCCACCGTGGCCAACGCCACCGGCGGCCAGACCGTCGACCCCCGTTCGGGCCAGATCCTGAAGGGGGAGGTCAACATGTACCACAACATCATGCAGCTCCAGAAGCAGTGGTACTTCATCCAGGTGGGGCCCCTGGACGCCCGCGCGCAGCAGTTCCCCCTCCCCGACTCCCTCATGGGGCGCCTGGTGGAGTACGTGGTGACGCACGAGATCGGCCACTCCATCGGCTTCCCCCACAACATGAAGTCGTCGGCCATGTACCCCGCCGACTCGCTGCGCTCCCGGTCCTTCCTGGAGCGGATGAACGGGCACGTGGCCACGCTCATGGACTACTCCCGCTTCAACTACGTGGCGCAGCCCGAGGACAACATCCCGCCCGATCTGCTCATCCCCAGGATCGGGCCCTACGACCACTTCGCCGTGAAGTGGGGGTACGCGCCCATCCCCGGCGCCCGCACCCCCGACGACGAGCGGCCCACGCTGGACCAGTGGGCGAGGCAGCAGGACACGATCCCCTGGTTCCGCTTCACCACGGGCGACGCCGGCAGCTCGGACCCGGAGAACAACACCGAGGCCGTGGGCGACGCCGACGCGGTGAAGTCCACGCGCTACGGCATGCTGAACCTGGGCCGCGTCATGGACATGATGCTCCGAGTCACCGAGAAGCCGGGGGACGACTACACCGAGCTGGAGGACATGTACGGCCAGGCCATCGGGCAGTGGGGCCGCTACATGGGCCACGTGGCCGCCATCGTGGGTGGCGCCTACACCCAGGAGAAGTACGGTACCGGCGAGCGCTTCCGTCCGCTGGAGCGGGCGCGGCAGCGGGAGGCGGTGCGGTACCTCAACGAGGTTGCGTTCCGGATCCCATCCATGTTCATGAAGCCGGAGATCCTGCGGCGCATCGAGCCCGACGGGCAGCTCGCCCGCTTCCGCACCCAGCAGCAGCGCGTGCTCAACAGCCTCCTGAGCCAGAACCGCCTGGAGCGGCTGGTGGAGTTCGAGGCCATGGCCGCGCGCGCCGCCGACGCGTACACGCTGGCCGACCTCATGAGCGACCTGCGGGCGGGCGTCTGGGACGAGCTGGACGACGCCACCGTCCGCGTGGACCCGTACCGGCGCAACCTCCACCGGGCGTACCTGGAGGCCATGGACCGCCGGCTGCACCCCACCGAAGCGGAGCTGAACCGCCCAGCCACGCCGTTCTCGCCGGCCATGACCCCGCCGTGGGGCTCGGACGTGCGGGCGGTGATGCGCGCCGAGCTGCGCGACCTGGACGGCGCCATCCAGCAGGCCCAGGGACGGGCGGGAGACGCCATGACCCGCACCCACCTGCGCGACCTGCGCATGGAGATCGAGCGCATCCTCAGCACCGAGCGCTGAGCCCCGGGGGCCACGAAGCCCCCGACCTCCGCCCCGCCCCGGCCCGGATCGGCACCGCTGATCCGGGCCGGATGCGTTTCCGGTCTCCCAGGAAGGACACGGCGTCACGCGGACAGCCTCCCGGTCGTCTCTGATCCGGGTCCCGACGACGAGCCGTTCGCCCCGGGAGGGCGTGCGGCCTTTCCAATAGACGTGGGGTGGGGAGGAGGGGACGATGAGCAGGAAGAAGAAGGGCAATGCCGTGCAGGTCGGCCTGCTGGTGGGGGGGATGATGGTCACCCTGGCCATGGCGGCCACCCAGGGCCAGTCGGCGTCCAACGGCGTGACGGCGCCCTACGTGGCGGCCACCACGCCCGAGGAAGCGGGCCGGTACCTCGTCATCGTGGGGGGGTGCAACGACTGCCACTCGCCGGGGTGGGGGGAAACCAACGGAGAGCTTCCGGAGGAGCAGTGGCTCACCGGTGCTCCCGTGGGCTTCCAGGGACCGTGGGGAACCAGCTACCCCGCCAACCTCCGGCTGACGGTCCAGGCCATGGACGAGGAAGCCTTCGTGGCCCGCGTCCGGGCCGGGCAGGGACTTCCTCCCATGCCCTGGATGAACCTGGCGAGGATGGCCGACTCCGACCTGCGCGCCATCTACCGCTACATCCGGAGCCTGGGGCCCGCCGGCGACTTCGCGCCCGCGGCGGTGGCCCCGGGTGTCGAGCCCTCCACGCCGTACATCTCCTTCATGCCGGTGGGCCCCCAGGGCGGGAGCTGAGCCCGGGGGGAGGGCGACACGGGGTGGTACGCCCGGGTCGGCAGGCGCCGGCCCGGGCCGTATCTTCTCCGGCCATGTCGACGCCCTTCCACGATCACTTCTCGGGGCACGCCGAGCTGTACCGGCGACACCGTCCCTCCTATCCCGGCGAGCTCTACACGTGGCTGGCCGGCATCTCCGCGGAACACGGCCTCGCGTGGGATGCCGCCACGGGGAACGGCCAGGCGGCGGCGGGGCTTGCAGAGCACTTCCGGCAGGTGCTGGCCACCGACGCCAGCAGACAGCAGCTCGCCCACGCCCAGGCCCACCCGGCGGTCCGCTACGCCCTGGCCCCCTCCGAGCGCCCGCCCCTGGCCGACGCCCGCGTGGACCTCATCACCGTGGCGCAGGCCGTCCACTGGCAGATCTCGACGTGGTCGTCGGTGAGCCGCTACCGGGCCGCCCACGGCAGCGACCCGTTGGAGCTCCTGCGCCCGCGCCTGGCCGACGCGTGGCCCGACGGGGAGGAGCTCCGCCAGCTCTCCTGGCCTCTCTTCCTCCGGGTAGGGAGATTGTAGGGCCACGGCTTCCGATCCTTCTGCAGGGTACCATCCATGCTCGCCCTCGCCTCCGCCCTCGTCCTCTTCGCCGCTCCCCTCCCCACCCCCATCCCGGCCGACTCCGCCGCCGAGGCCGCCGTGGCGGCCCGGGTGGAGATCGTGCGCACCGGATTCGGCGTGCCCCACATCTTCGCCCAGGACCTGGAGGCCATGGGCTTCGCCCTGGGCTGGGTGCAGCTCGAGGACTGGGGCGACGTGACGGCGGTGAACCTGGTGAAGGCCCGGGGGACGTACGCCGGTTACGTGGGCCGCGACTCCATCGGCGGCGACTTCGCCGCCCGAGAGGCCTACGCGGTGGCCGTGGCCACGTATCCGCGCCTCCTCCCCGAGACCCGCGCCGTCTACGAGGGCTTCGCCGCGGGGGTGCGCCACTACGTCCGCCTCCACCCCCGGGAGTTCCCCGCGTGGATGAGGCCCGACTTCACGGCGCTGGACGCCCACGCGCGGGAGGTGCAGACGTGGTCCCGGGGCGACGGCGCCGCCTTCGTGCGGCGCATGATGCGTGACGCCGGCGGCGGCCGCCCCGGCGCGGGGGCCGCGACGTCCGGCACGTCGCTCTTCGACGCCCCGAGCTACGGACCCGCGTACGCCGAAAACCCCCTGGAGGATGGCTCCAACGCCTGGTCCTTCCACGGGAGCCGCACCACGTCGGGCAAGGCGATCCTCCTGCGGAACCCCCACCTGAGCTGGACGGCCGGCTACTACGAGGCCCACGTGGTGGTGCCCGGCGTGATGGACTTCTACGGCGACTTCCGCATCGGCGGCGCCTTCGGGATCATCGGCGGCTTCAACCGCCACCTGGGGTGGGCCACCACCAACAACGGCCCCGAGCTGTCCCAGGTGTACGCGTTGGACGCCGACCCCGACCGCGAGGGCCACTACCTCCTGGACGGCCGCTCCCACGCGCTCCAGGAGCAGCGCACCACGGTGGAGTACCGCACCGCCGACGGCGGCCTGGCCACGGAGACGCGCTCCACGTTCTGGACGCAGCACGGCCCGGTCATCCACCAGGCCGACGGGAAGGTGTACATCCTCAAGTCGGCGCCCGACGGGGAGTGGCGCCGCGGGGAGCAGTTCCTCCGCATGATGATGTCGTCGTCGCTGGACGAGTGGCTCGACGTGATGCGCATGCGCGCCCATCCCACCTCCAACTTCACCTACGCCGACGCCGCCGGGAACATCGTCCACCTCTACAACGCCCGTCTCCCCTTCCTTCCACACCCCGTCACGGGCGACACCGCCGCCGTGGCGCGGAGCACCTCGGACATCTGGCGGGAGCTGGTGCCCTTCGAGGACCTCCCCCTCTACGTCAACCCGACCGGGGGGTACACGTCCCAGGCCAACGACTCGCCCGACTTCACCAACCTCAACGTCCCCATGGACCGCGATACGGTCCCGGCCAACGTGGAACCGGTGCGCCTGCGCCTGCGGAGCCAGCTCTCCCTCTCGCTGGCCCACGGCGACGCGAAGCTGAGCCTGGAGGACGTCATCGCGCTGAAGCACTCGCCGCGCATGCTCATGGCCGAGCGGGTCATGGACGACCTGCTGGCCGCGCTGAGGTCGTCGGACGCCGCCGCCTTGGGCAAGCCCGCCGAGGCGCTCCGGGTCCTGGAGTCGTGGGACCGCACCGCAGCGGCGGAGAGCCGGGGCGGCGTCCTTTTCCAGGCGTGGGCCAGCCAATACAACCAAGTGGTGGACACGGCCCGCTTCTACCGGGAGGCGTGGACGCCCGAGCGGCCCATGGAGACCCCGGTGGGCATCGGCGCGCCGGCGGAGGCCGTCGACGCCTTCGTGAAGGCGGTGGCGTGGATGGACGAGCGCGGGTGGGACTACGACGTGGAGTGGGGCGACGTCTTCCGTGTCATCCGCGGAGACGTGGACGAGCCCGTCTCCGGGTGCCCCGGCACCCTGGGGTGCTTCCGCACGCTTTCCTTCGGCCGCGACGAGTCGGGACGCTTCGCCGCCAACACCGGCGACGGGTGGATCCTGGCGGTGGAGTTCGGCGACGTGCCCCGCGCCTACTCGGTGCTGGCGTACGGACAGAGCAACGTCGAAGGACACCCCCACTTCGCGGACCAGGCCGCCATGTTCGCCCAGGGACGCATGAAGACCGTGGCCTTCACGCGCGACGACATCGAGCGCGGAGCGCTGCGCCGCTATCACCCCGACGCCTCCAGCCTGAGCCGATGAGCGAGCACGCCAAGCCCGACCGGGACCGCGTCCGGCACTGGAACGCCATCCTCAGCCCCTACTGGGGCGCCGACACGAAGGCGAGCGTCACCCAGCTCCTCACGTCTGCGGTGCCCTTCGTCGTCTTCTGGTACCTGGCGTACCGCAGCCTGGCGGTCGGGTATTGGCTCACTCTGCTCCTCGCCGTGCCCACCACCGGGTTCATGATGCGCCTCTTCATGATCCAGCACGACTGCGGGCACGGCTCCTTCTTCGACTCGCGGCGCGCCCGCGACTGGGTCGGCTTCTGCATCGGCGTCCTGCTCCTCACGCCCTACGAGTACTGGAGGAAGACGCACGCGTATCACCACGCCCACTCGGGCAACCTCTCGTTCCGGGGCTTCGGCGACATCGACACCTTCACCGTGAAGGAGTACCTGTCGTGGCCGCGGCTGAAGCGCCTGGGGTACCGCGTCTACCGCCACCCCTTCGTCCTCTTCACCGTGGGCCCTGCCTTCCACTTCCTGGTGAAGCACCGCTACCCGTGGGACATCCCCCGGGATTGGACCCACGCGTGGCGCAGCGTGTGGTGGACCAACCTGGCCATCGCGGGCGTGGTGGCGGGGATGTGGGCCGCCATCGGCCTCGGGCCGTTCCTCATGGTCCAGCTCCCGGTGACGCTCATGGCGTGCTCCCTGGGCGTATGGCTCTTCTACGTCCAGCACCAGTTCGAGCACACGTACTGGCATTGGCACGAGCAGTGGGACTACTACGACGCGTCGCTCCACGGCAGCTCGTACCTGGTCCTTCCCCGTCCGCTCCAGTGGATCACCGCCAACATCGGCGTGCACCACGTCCACCACATGAGCGCGCGCATCCCCAACTACAAGCTCCAGCGGGTCCACGACGAGAATCCCGAGTTCCACGTGGTCACCAAGGTGACCATGAAGGACACGTGGAAGCTCATCAACCTGACGCTCTGGGACGAGGAGCGGCAGCGACTCATCCGCTTCAGGGACCTGAGGAGGCTTGGCAGCGCGGCGTGAGGGGTCACCCACACGGTACCCTTGAGTCGCGAAACGACTCCGTCCTATCGTGACGCTCCACCAACAAGGAGGCGGGGATGGAGCTGGGCGCGTTTTCGGTGAGCTTGACGGTGAAGGACCTGGCGGCCTCGAGGGTGTTCTACGAGAAGCTGGGCTTCGCCGTCACGGGTGGGGACCCGAAGTACAACTACCTCATCCTGGTGAACGGCGACACGGTCATCGGTCTGTTCCAGGGGATGTTCGACAAGAACATCCTCACCTTCAACCCGGGGTGGAACGGCCCTCACAAGGCGGTGGAGGGCGACTTCGCCGACGTGCGCGAGATCGCGGCGCGGCTGGAGAAGGAGGGGGTGGAGCTCACCAGCAAGCAGCTTCCCGAGGAGCCCGGACCGGCCCACATCACCTTCGTGGACCCGGACGGGAACCCCATCCTCATCGACCAGCACCGGTAGGCGGCGGGGCGGCTCGGCGCCGCGCCGTTCCTTGCCGGCCCCCGCGGGCGCCCGGCACATTGGCGCCATGAGACACGCCATCCTGGCCGCGCTGGCGGCGTGGGCCCTCCTCCCCGCTGGGGGGGAGGCCCAGGCCCGCCGGCCCCTGGCCTACGACGACTTCTACCGCCTGGAGGACGTGGGGCAGGTGGCCCTCTCCCCCGACGGCCGGCAGGTGGTCTTCGTCCGAACGACCACGCTGGAAGACGAGAACCGAAGCCACTCCGAGCTGTGGCTCGTGCCCGCCGACGGAGGCGAGCCCACCCGCCTCACCGACCCCTCCGCCGAGTCCTCCAGCCCCCGCTGGAGCCCCGACGGCCGGCTCCTGGCGTTCTCCTCCCGGCGGACGGCGGCGGGCGAGGGCGGCGGGACGGGTACCTGGTTCCTGCGCATGGACGCCCCCGGCGAGGCCTTCCAGGTCCCCGGGGTGGAGGGCGCGCCCCTCTTCGACCCCACCAACCGGTGGATCGCCTTCACCCGCTCGGTGCCCCCCGACGGACCACGCCCGGAGCCCCGGGCTCCCGCCACCGAGGCCGAGCGGAAGATCGCGGAGCGCTTCGACGGCCGGGACTTCGACTGGATGGGGTACCGCTTCGACCGCTCCGGCTACCTGCGGGACCCCCGCGACCCCTGGGCCACCCCCCCGGACCAGCTCTTCGTCGTCCCCCGGGAGGGCGGGGTAGCCCGCCAGCTCACCCGCCTGGACGTGGACGTGGGCGCGCCGGCGTGGCGCCCCGACGGCGGGGCTCTGGCCTTCACCGCCGACGCCCACCAGCGCGACGAGCACAGCTACGAGCGCGCCGACCTCTGGGTGGTGACGCTGGACGGCGCCGTCACCCGCGTCACCGACGACGAGTACGACTGGTCGAGCCCCGCGTGGTCCCCCGACGGTCGCTGGCTCGTGGTGCGGGGCGGGCCGGGGCTGGACGTGGTCATCCGGGAGCGGTGGGACCACGGCGCCCCCACCGACCTCTGGATCATCTCCGCCGACGGCCGGGAGCGCCGCAACCTCACCGACGAGTTCGACCTCGTTCCCGGCGCCCCCGCCCTCTCCCCCGACGGGCGGTGGGTGTTCTTCACCGCCCAGACGGGAGGCTCCACCCACCTCTTCCGCATCTCCGTGGACGGGGGCGGGGCCGACCTCGTCACCACCGGGGAGCGGCGCATCGGCTCCGTGTCGTTCTCCGCCGACTTCGCCCGCGTCGCGTATTCGGCCGCGACGCCGGTGGACCCGGGCAACGTGTACGTGGCCGCCACCGCCGACGGCACGGGCACCGAGCGCAGGCTGACCTCCCTCAACGAAGCGCTCCTCGCCGAGCTGGACCTGCCCGCCCCCGAGCGGATCGTGTTCCGGAGCGCCGACGGCACGGAGGTGGAGGGATGGGTGCTGCCCCCCGTGGGATACCGCGCCGGGGACGGCCGCTCGTGGCCCTTCATCGTCAACATCCACGGCGGTCCCCACGGCGCGTACGGGAACGAATTCTCCTTCGAGCGCCACCTCCAGGCCGCCGGCGGCTACTTCACCCTGTACACCAACCCCCGCGGCTCAACCGGCTACGGAGAGGACTTCCTCTGGGGCATCTGGGGGAGCTGGGGCGACGAGGACTACGACGACGTCATGGCCGGCGTGGACCACGTGGTGGCGCGCTGGCCCGTGGACCCGCGACGCATGGGCGTCACCGGGTACTCCTACGGCGGGTTCATGACCAACTGGATCATCACCCAGACCCACCGCTTCGCCGCCGCCGTGGCGGGTGCCGGCATCTCCAACTGGGTGAGCGACTACGGCACCGCCGACATCCCCCGCACCAAGGAGAGCGAGTTCTTCGGGACGCCGTGGGAGGAGGAGGGGCTGCGGAATCTCCTGGCCTCGTCGCCCATCGTGTACGCACGGGGCGTCTCCACGCCCACGCTCTTCGTCCACGGCGAGTCGGACCACCGCGTGCCCATCGAGGAAGCGGAGCAGATGTACACCGCCCTCCAGAAGCAGGGCGTGCCGGCGCGGATGATCCGCTACCCGGAATCGTACCACGGCGGGTGGACGCCGTGGCGCCTCCTCCACCGGTATTGGTCCGCCATGCAGTGGTGGGATCGTTGGCTGAAGAGCACGCCGGTCTCGTGACGTCCCGGCTCCGGGAGGCGGCGCTGGCCGCCGCCCTCGTCCTCGGCGTCGCGTTGGCGTTCCACTGGCTCCTGTTCCCCCGCGTCGCCGACCCCGACTCGTTCTACCACGTGGGCCACGCGCGGCACTACGCCGAGACGTCGCTCCTGGACACGTCGTTCCCGTGGACGGCCCACTCGGCCATCGCCGAGGAGGGCGCCGACCTCTGGTGGGGGTTCCACGCGCTCCTGGTCCCGCTGAGCGGCGGCGACGACGTGGCGGCGGCGGTCCGGCGGTCCGCGGTGGCCCTCACCCTGGTGGGCCTCCTCCTGGTGGCGCTCCTCGCGCTCCGCCACCGCCTGCTCGACGCGCCCCTCTGGGCACCCCTCTTCTTCGTGGCGGTGCCCAACGTGCTCTTCCGGTACCTGGCGGTGCGCCCCGAGGTGCTCTCCGTGCCCCTGGCGCTCCTCCTGCTCTCGGCGCTGGCGCTGCGAAGGCCGTGGGCGGCGCTGGTGGCGGCCACCGCCATCACCTGGGTGCACCTGAGCATGTTCTGGTTGGGTCCGGGCCTGTGTGCCGTCTGGGTGGCGTCGGCGATGGCCGACGGAGGTGCGCAACGGTCGGGGGCGGAGCGCGCGGCGCGCCTGCGCACCGTCCCCGCCCTCGTCTTCGCCGTGGGCGCCGGCACGGCCCTCGGGTGGCTCCTCCGGCCCAACCCCCTGGGGGCCGCCCGGCTGGCCTGGATCCAGATCGCCGAGCTCCTCTTCGAGAAGACGGGCGACACCCCTCTCACCTTCGCCGTGGACCTGGCGCCCCTGGACCTCCCCACCCTGTGGGTCATGGCGTGGCCCCTCCTGCTCCCCTGGGCCGCGGGGCTAGCCGTGCTGGCGTGGGCGGCCCTCCGGGGCCGGGAAGCGCTCCGCGCGATGCCGGCGGGAGAGCGCGCGCACCTGTGGGCCTCCCTGGTCCTGGCGGCGGGCTTCCTGGGCCTCACCGTCGTCGTGGCGCGCCGGTCGCTTGTGCACTGGGCCGCCTTCGCCACCCTCTCCCTGGCGTTGATGGTGACCCACCTGGCCCCCGGGGGCCGGCGCGAGGCCGTGTCACGCGCCCTGCTGGCGGCGTTCCCCCTCCTCTTCGCCTACTCGCTGTGGCGGAACGCCCTCAACGTCCAGTACGTGTCCCAGCCTCCCGACGCCATGGCCGAGGTCGCGACCTGGCTCTCCACCCACGCCGCCCCCGGCGACCTGGTGTTCAACACCCACTGGGACACCTTCGGACCCCTCTTCGCCCACAACCGCGCCGTCCGGTACGTGGGTGGGATGGACCCCATCTTCCAGTACGCCCGCGACCCGGAGCTGTACTGGGAGTTCCACCACATCTCCACCGACGCGTCCCCCGCGGCGACGTGTCCCGCGCCCGTGTGCCCGGAAGAGAGCCTCCGGGACACGCACGCGGTGCTGGGGGAGGACTTCGGCGCCCGGTGGATCGTGGTGGAGCCCAGGCGCAACCCGCGCCTCTCGCTCTACCTCCTCAACGACCCCCGCTACCGGCTGGCCCTCGAGACCCCGCGGGAGGCCGTGTTCGAGCGCCTCGTCGCAGCCCCCGCTACCGAGGCAGAGACCGGATCTGACGCTCGAAGTTCTGGCGGTCCAGGTTGACGACCGTGTCCAGGATCAACCCGGTGGTCACGGCCACCAGCCCGGTGAGGACCAGCCCCACGGCCAGGATCGCCAGCGGGACCCGGTACACGTACTGGAAGCGCACGTAGTCCAGGATGGGCGGCACGCCCGCCACGATCCCCAGCGCGATGCTCAGGGCACCGATGAGGCCGAAGAATGCCAGCGGCCGGTAATCCTTGAACAGGAGGACGATGAGGCGGAGGATGCGGGCGCCGTCGCGGGTGGTGTGGAGCTTCGAGGCGCTCCCTTCCGGCCGAACCCGGTACGGGATGGGAAGCTCCACGATGCGCATGCGGCGATCCAGACAGTAGACGGACATCTCCGTCTCGATCTCGAAGCCGTCGTGAAGCAGAGGCACGGACGCCGCCACCGTCCGGTTGAAGACCCGCAGCCCGCTCATCACGTCCTTGAGACGGCTTCGGTAGAGGACGTTGATGAGGCGCGTCACCAGCGCGTTGCCGAAGCGGTGGAAGGGCCGGGCGTTCCTCCGGGCGTACTCGCCGCCGGCGTGGCGGTCGCCCACCGCCATGTCGGCGCCCTCCTCCCGGACGGCGCGCAACAGCCCGTGCACGGCCTCGGCGGGGTAGGTAGCGTCTCCGTCCACCATGACGTAGGTCTCCGCGGTCACCCGTCGGAGCGCCGTCCTCACCGCGATCCCCTTGCCCTGTCGGGGCTCGTGGATCACCTCACCGTCGCACCCCAGCTCGGCCAGCGTGGCGGCCGCCACGGAGGCGGTGTCGTCGGACGAGTTGTTGTCCACCACCACCAGCCTCGCGCCGGGAAGCTCCCCGTGGAACTCCCGCAGGACGTCGGCCACGGTGAGCGCTTCGTTGTAGGCCGGGATGACCACGACGGTGTCGGCTACGCGGGACACGGGAGCTCCACCGGGGGAACGGACGGCCGCTGCGCGGGTGAACCGGGCAACGGTAATGCCCGCGGACGCCCACGGCGAGGTGAGGCCTGGCCGAGCCCGCGGAAACCCCCTTGCCGTTCCCGGCGCGCGCCGGCCAAGTTCCGCCACCACCTGCCCAGCCTCGCCAGGAAGCCCCTCGCCACGCCGGAGCGCGCGTGCCGCCTCGCGTCGCCCTCTTCGCCACCTGCCTCGCCGAACGTCTCTACGCCGAGGCGTGTGCCGACGCGGTGCGGCTGCTGCGCCGGCTGGGCGTCGAGGTGGACTTCCCCGCCGGCCAGTCGTGCTGCGGGCAACCCGCGCTCAACGCCGGGCACGCCGAAGAGGCTCGCCGCATGGCCCGCCACACCGTGGCTGTCTTCCGGGACGCCGACTACGTGGTCCTTCCCTCCGGCTCGTGCGCGGGTATGCTGCGAACGCACTACCCGAACGTCCTGGAGGACGACGCCGAGGCCCGCCACCTCGCCGGGCGCACGTACGAGCTGGCGCAGTTCATCGTCCGCGTCCTCGGCGTGACCTCCCTCGGCTCCGGCCTGGCGGGGCGACGCCTGGCGTATCACCACGGGTGCCACGCGCTGCGGGAGCTGCGCGTGCGGGGCGAGCCCCTCACGCTGCTGGAGAGCGCCGGTGCCGAGGTGGTGCCCTGGGAGGCGGCGGAGGAGTGCTGCGGCTTCGGCGGCCTGTTCAGCGTGAAGCTTCCCGTGGTCTCGGCGGGCATGGCCGACCGCAAGCTGGACACCCTCCCCGCGGTGGACCTGGTCACCTCCGCCGACGGCGGGTGCCTCATGCAGATGGCGGGCCGGGCCGGGCGGCGCGGGCTCGACGTCTCCTTCCGCCACCTGGCGTCGGTGCTGTGGGAGGCGGCGTCGTGAGCCGGCCCCCGGACGGCGGCGGCCACCCGGCGCCCGGCGACTACGCCACGGCGGCCGCCCGGAGCATCCGGGAGCAGCCCGAGGTGCGCGCCTCCGTCACCGCCGCCACGCGCACCTTCGACGCGAACCGGGCCGCGGCGTGGGGGGAGATCCACGCCGATGCATGGCGCGACTGGGCGCGGGACGCCAAGCGCCACGCCCTCACCCACCTGGACCAGTACCTGGAGCAGGCGGAGGTGCGCCTGCAGCGGAACGGCGTCCGCGTCCACTGGGCGGAGGACGCCGCCGAGGCCCAGGACATCCTCCGCCGGATCGTGGAGCGGCAGGGCGTACGTCGGGTGGTGAAGGCCAAGAGCATGCTCACCGAGGAGCTGGAGCTGAACGGCCATCTGGAGGCCCGGGGCGTGCAGGTGCGGGAGACGGACCTGGGGGAGTACATCATCCAGCTCCTGGGCCAGCCCCCCAGCCACATCGTGGGGCCCGCCATCCACTTGGGGCTGGAGGATTGCCGCGCGCTCTTCGCCGAGCGCTTCGGCACCCCCGCCGACGCCTCGCCGGAGACGCTGGCCGCGGCCGCGCGGGCGGCGCTGCGCGCAGACTTCCTGGCTGCGGACATGGGCATCTCCGGGGCCAACTTCCTCGCCGCCGACACCGGCACGCTGGCCCTCATCGAGAACGAGGGGAACATCCGCCTGAGCACGTCGGCGCCCCGCGTGCACGTGGCGTTCGTGGGCATCGAGAAGGTGGTCCCCCGCCTGGAGGACCTCTCTCCCTTCCTCCAGCTCACGTCCCGGAGCGCCACGGGGCAGCCCATCGGCAACTACGTTTCCCTCATCCAGGGCCCCCGCCGCGCCGGCGACCCCGACGGCCCCGAGGAGGTCCACGTGGTCTTGGTGGACAACGGCCGCACCCGGGTGCTCGCCGACGAGGTCGCGTGGGAGGCGCTGCGGTGCGTGCGGTGCGGCGCGTGCCTGAACATCTGCCCGGTGTACCGGCAGACGGGGGGCCACCCCTACGGCTTCACCTACTCGGGGCCCATCGGCGCCATCCTGGCCCCCGGGCTCCTGGGGCTGGAGGAGGCCATGCCGCTGCCCTACGCCTCGTCCCTCTGCGGCGCCTGCGCCGACGTGTGCCCCGTGCGCATCCCCATCCCCGAGATCCTCCTGTACTGGAGGGAGCGGGCCGTGGAGGCGGGGCTCGTCCCCGCCACCGAGCGCCTGGCCATGAAGGGGTACGCCCGGGCCGCCGGGCACGGCGCGGCCTTCGCGTCCGCGGGGGCGCTCCTGCGGTGGGTCCCCTGGGAGCTCGGCGGACGGGCCCTCCCGGTCCTGGGCGGATGGTCGGGGGAGCGCACGCCCCCGGAGCTCAGCCCCCGGTCGTTCCGCACGCTCTGGCGGAAGGGGATCGAATGAGCGCGCGCGAACGGATCCTGGCCCGGGTGCGCGACGCCCTGGAGGAGCGGCCCAAGGTGCCCCACCCCGGCGCGTTCCGGGGAGGGCGCGCCGCACCCCCTCCCGCCACCCCCGTCCAGGGCTTCTCCGACGCCTTCGTCCGCGCCGGCGGGGAGGTGGTGCCCCTGGCCGACGCGGCGGCGGCCCGCCAATGGCTCGAGGACTTCGCCCGGACCTTCGAGGGGGTGGCGTGGGGGGCCACCGTGCCCGAAGAGCTGCGGCGCGGCGTTGCGGCGCGGCCCACCGCCGATGGCGCCACGCGGCCCAGCTCCGCCGCCTCCCCCGAGCACGCCGCGCTGGGCGTGTCCATGGCGCTGGGGGCCGTCGCGGAGACCGGATCCCTCGTCCTCTCCTCCGCCGACGGGCGCCGGACCCAGCTCCTCCCCCCCACCCACGTGGTGGTGGTGCCGGCGGGCTCGGTCCACGCCACCTTGTCTGGCGCCCTCACGGCGCTCCGACCCTCCCTCCCGTCGGCGCTGGGGCTCCATTCGGGGCCCAGCAAGTCGGCGGACATCGGCCAGATCCTCGTCCGGGGCGTCCACGGTCCCGGACGGGTCGTCGCCCTGCTCCTGGAGACCTGACATGACCGAAGCCGCCGCCGGGACCCAGAAGCTCCACCGCGTGCTCCGCGTCCGCGACGGCATGGCCGTCACCGTGGGCATCGTCATCGGCGCGGGGATCCTGCGCACCCCCGGGCTCATCGCCGGCTACCTGGGCGACGCCTGGCTCATCCTGGCGGTGTGGGTGCTGGGTGGCGTGGTGGTGGCGCTCTCCACGCTGGTGCTGGCCGAGATGGCCGCCGCCCTCCCCGAGGCCGGGGGCAAGTACGTGTACGCACGCCACGCGTGGGGCCCCACCATGGGCTTCGTCGCCGGGTGGTCCGAGCTGCTGGTGAGCCGTGGGTTCTCCGGGGCGTCCAAGGCGGTGGTCATCGCCGAGTACCTCCGGATCCTCGCGGGCGGGCGGGGCTCGCTGCCCATCCTCTCCCTGGCGGTGTGCCTCGCCTTCTTCTTCCTCCACACCCGGGGGCTCAAGGCCAGCACCACCTTCCAGAACGTCACCACGGCCATCAAGGTCCTGGTCATCCTCCTCATCGCCGCCGCGGGGATCTGGGCCGGCGACCTGGCGGGCTTCCAGGGTGCGGCCATGGGCCTCGACGGCCCCACGGCGGGGCTCCTCGCCTTCGCCCTCTCGTACCAGTCGGTGTCCTTCGCTTACTACGGCTGGGAGGACGCCGCCAAGATGGCCGAGGAGGTGAAGGACCCGGGGCGGGCCCTCCCCCGGATCCTCCTGGGCGGCGCGGTGGCCGTGATGATCCTCTACCTCATGCTCAACGTGGCCTTCCTGGCGGCCCTCACCCCCGAGGAGATGGCGGGCTCGGAGCTGGTGGCCCAGGACGCCATCGCCGCGGTCTTCGGCAGCGCCGCGGGCACGGTGGTGGTGTTGGCCTCCCTCCTCATCCTCGTCAGCAGCCTGAACGTGAACTTCCTGGGGCTCCCCCGGGTGGCGTACGGCCTGGGGCAGCACGGGCTCGCCCCACGGGCCTTCACGCAGGTGGACGCCCGCGGCACCCCCCGCAACGCCCTCTACTTCATTGCGGCCTGGATCGCGGCGCTGGCCCTCACCGGCGCCTTCGAGCTCCTCATCCGCTTCATGATGACCGTGGCCATCACCGTGGACGCCATGGTGCTGGCGGGCTACTTCAAACTCCGCTGGTCCCGCCCCGACCTGGAGCGGCCCTTCCGCATGCCCGGCCACCCCTGGCTCCCGGCGCTCACCATCCTCCTCTACCTGGCCATCCTGGCCATCCTGGTGGGGACGCAGCCCGAGCTGGCCACCGGCGCCGGCGCCATGCTCGCCGCGCTCCTCGCGGCGGGATGGTGGACGGCCCGTCGCCGCGCCAGGATGAGAACATGACCACGCCCTCCTCCCCCCTCACCGGGGCCGTCCTCCAGGCGCTGGAGGACGCCGGCGTCACCCACGTGGTGGGGCTCCCCGACAACACCTCGGCGCCCCTCTTCGACGCCCTCCCCGGCCACCCCACCCTCCGGCTGGTGACCGTCACCCGGGAGGGCGAGGCCTTCGCACTGGCCTCGGGGCTGTGGCTGGGAGGCGCTTCGCCCCTCGTGGTGATCCAGAACACCGGCTTCCTGGAGTCGGGGGACGGGCTCCGGGGCACCGCCACGCGCATGGGCGCCGCCCTCCCCTTCGTGGTGACCGGGCGGGGGTACGCCAAGATGGCCGCCGCCGGGCTGGGCCCCGACACCGAGCGCACCCCCGCGCTCCTCACCGACCCCGCCGTGGACTCGGTGGCCCTCATGACCGAGCCCACCTTCCGGGCCTGGGGCATCCCCTACACGGTGTGCGGCCCCGGCGACGACGCGCCCCGGGCCCTCCGGCGCCTGGTGGCTGAGGCGGGCGAGCGCGCCCACCCCACCGCCCTCCTCCTCACCGGGAGGCTGGGCTGATGCTCACCCGCGCCCAGCTCCTCGAGCCCCTCGCCGCCCACCGCACCCACCAGGTGGTGGTGACCACCATGAGCGTCACCCGCCCCTGGGGGCGGATCTCCGGAGGCCACGTGCTGGACTTCGCCTCCGCCGACTCGGCCATGGGGCACGCCGCCGACCTGGCGCTGGGCGTGGCGCTGGCCCGCCCCGACCGCTTCGTCGTGTGCCTCAACGGAGACGGGAGCATGCTCATGACGCTGGGCACGCTGGCCACCGTCACCGGCTCGGGCGCCACCAACTACCTCCTGGTGGTGGCGGAGAACGGCACGTACGAGATCACGGGCCACCAGCCGGTGCCCGGGCGGGGCCGGGTGGACTTCGCCGCGCTGGCCCGGGGGGCGGGCTTCCCCCGCGTCTTCCGCTTCGACGACGCCGGCGCGTGGGCCGCGGCCGTCCCCGACCTCCTCTCCACGCCGGGCCCCACGTTCGCCCACGTCCTCGTGGAGCCCGGGTCGGAGGGGCCCATCTCCCGGACGCCCGCCGAGGAGGCTCCGTACCTCCGGGTCAGCTTGGCGGATTGGTCCGCCCGCCTCCGGGAGGCCCTGGCCCACATCCCCGCTTAACGAAGCTCCCCGCCCCCGACTCCAAACACACGGAGCCGGGAAGAAGGCGCTCCCGGCGGCAGGCGGGACACGCGAATACAAGGAGCTCGACAATGAAGCGGACGATGGGTGGTGCGGCGCTGCTCGCCGCGGTGATGGCCGTCGCCCCGCTGAACCTGGATGCCCAGATGGGCCCCCGAGGACAGCGCGGCCAGGCCATGGGCCCCCGCGGGGCCGGGGTGGAGATGATCCTGCGTCAGCGTGAGCGGCTGGAGCTCACCGACGCGCAGGTGAGCCAGTTGGACCAACTCCGGCAGGAAGCGGTGCAGCGCCGTACGGCGCACCAGGCCCAGGTGGCGGAGCTCCGCTCCAAGGTGGCCGCCGGGCAACTCGAGGCGGCCGCGTTCCGGGAGCAGGTCCAGTCCATGTGGGAGGGCGCCGAGGGGGTCCGGACGCAGCAGCAGGAGCGCGTCGAGGGGATCCTCACCGACGCGCAGAGGCAGTCGCTTCAGCAGTGGGGCGCCCAGGCCCGCGCCTTCCGCATGGGACGCCAGAGCGCCCTGCGCGGCCAGCGCGGCATGATGCCCGGCGCGGGCATCCGGGGCGGCAGGGCCATGGCCCCACGCGCCGGCGTCCAGCGCGGCTTCGCGCCTGGCATGCGGCAGCGGTGGGCGCCCGGCGCCCAGGGTCGGATCGGCTTCCGCCGGGGTCCCGGCGAGGGGCCGGGGTTCGGACCTCCGGAGGATTCTCCTCCCCGGTGATCCCGGCCACATAGAGGGGCCTCCGCGACACCCCTTCCCATACCCCTCCTCGCGGAGGTCCCGCCCCGGTCGGCTCGGAAGAGTCGGCCGGGGTCGTTCGTTCCGGGGGCCGCCATGGGGCCCGCCTACGAGCCGGCCTGACTCCGGAGTCGGGCCCTCAGGTCCCCCACGTCGTAGCGCCCGTTGCCGTTCCCCTGGAAGTCCAGGTAGGCCAGCTCGCCGGCGGTGAGGGGCTGGGCGTCGGAGCGCAGGAAGGGCTGGAGGAGCCGGAGCTCGCTCACCACCCACTCCCCCGCGACCAGGGGGACCACCACCGGCACCGAGACCGTGCCCCGGGCGTCGGTGACCCGCAGCGACAGTTCGAAGGGACCCGGCCCCGTCACCGCGCCCGCCACCACCAGGTCGTCGCCGTCGGCGGTGAGGGTGACCCCCGCCGGCACGGCGCCGGCGGCCCGGTACGGCATGACGCCTCCGGCCACCCGCAGGCGCCGCTGGAAGGGCGTGACCTGCTCCACCTCCAGGGGCTCCGTGGGGCGGAGGACCCGGGGCGTCCGCGAATTGGAGATGCGGAGCCGCGCCTTCCCTCCCGCCACCGCCAACTCGTGGAACGTGACCGGCGTGGCGCCGCCGTTGGCGTGGAGGCGGAGGGAGGGCGTGGTGGCCCAGTGGAGCTTCTGCGCGACACCTCCGACGCCCCACGCGTCGCCGGCCTCCCCCCGGTTGCCCCCCTCGAAGGTGTTGCGCACCAGGCCCCGGTTGTCGTCCTGCTCTACCAGGGACATGAAGTAGGGGATTTCCGACGGCTGGGGGGGGCGGAGATGCCCCTGGAAGTCCTGGTGGTAGACCAGGATGCCGTCGGCGGGGATCTGGGCGTCGAAGCCCGTGCGCGTGCGCAGCTCCACCAGCAGGAACTCCCGCCCCAGCGTGTCCAGGGGGATGCGCAGCGCCTGCCCCGACTGCTGCACCGGGTCCAGCACCACCACCGAGTCCCACATCTCGCCCAGGGTGACGTAGTCCAGCCACCCCAGGAAGTTCTTGGAGCGGGCGCTCATGTGCGTGGGGCCGAAGGGCTCCCGGGTGGGCCCGTGGGGTCCGCACCCCCAGGCTCCCGCCGCCATGAGCTCCCAGCACCCCAGCACCCACCGCCGCCCGTCGGCGCCGCCCTCCGCCGTGGGGTGGTAGTAGTCGGGGAGCCCCAGCACGTGGCCGAACTCGTGGGAGACGGTGGCGGCGTCCTGGGGGTTCACGCCCCCGCAGTCCACGGCGCTCTGCACGATGTAGGCGTTCACGGCGACGGGCTGGCCGTTGGGGCGGAGGTCGTCGGAGAGGAACGGGGCACCGCCGTTCTGCGGCTGGATCCCCCACAGGTGGGGCCAGATCCCCGGGCCGCCGCACGAGCCCGCCACCTCGATGAACTCGAACGCCATGGCGTCCACGAAGCCGTCGTCGTCCCCCGAGTTGGGGACGCCGTCGGGCCCGTCGTTGTCGTACGCCCCGAAGTCCACCCCCGGGTCCGCCAGGGCCAGCGCCTGGAGGAGGTACGCGCCCACCCGGGCGTCCTCCCCGAGACCCGAGTTGCTCCCCACGACCTCGGCGCGGGTGAGGGAGGTGCGCACCCAGGGGAGCACCCGCCCCTCCACGCGGAGGCGTCCCCGGGACATCTCCAGGTACGCCTCGGTGAGCGTCCCCCGTGGCGCCGGTCCCTCGAAGAGGATGCGCTGGAGGGCCTCGGCGGCCACGTGGGGATCGGGGGAGTCGGCGAAGAGGGCCGGCAGGACCAGCATGCCCTTGGATCCCGTGGTGGCCGCGGCCCGGGGCCCCTCGGCTCCGGCGCGGAAGAGGCCGTTGGGAAGGGTGAAGGCGGTGGGGTCGGCGGCGAGCCGCTGGAAATAGCCCGCCGGAAGCGCCGCGCTCCGCCCCGGCGCGGGAGGCGCGACCATCTGGGCTCCGGAGGCGCAGGGGACCAGGAGCAGGGCCCCGGCCAGGGCGAGGACCCGGCCCTTCAACGCCGCAGCTCCACGGCGTACCCCGCGCCCCCGCGGATGCGGTCGTCGGGGCCCGAGACCTCCACCAGCACGGCCTGCGGCGGCCGGGTCGTGTCCGCCACGGCCACCTGGAAGCGGAGGGCGCCGGGGTCGTCGTTGACCACCACCACGCGGAGCGTGTCCCCGGACTGGCCGGCGAAGACCCGTCCGTCCACCGGGGAGACGGCGCCCAGGCCGTCGCCCACGAGGAGGACGATGGCGGCGCCCTCGGCCCCGTTGGGTGACACCACGGTGGCGGTGAGTGTGCCCGGGCCCGAGGCCGGGCCCGCATCGCCGCAGGCCGCCGCCAGGAGGAGGGCGAGGAGGGCCGCCGGGCACGCGGCCGGAAGGGGACGGGGGGCGCGCTGCGCGCGTCGATTCGTCATGCCCCTAGCTACGTCCTCGGCCCAGGGCCGTTTCCCGCCCCGAGCGCGGTGGACATGGAGCGGTATCCCTCCTCCACGAAGTACTCCACGTGCTGGAAGTCGAAGGCGCCGTACCCGTCCAGGCGGGGACGCACGTACATCAGGGGCGGCCCTTCCCAGCGGGCGACCATGTCCCGCCGGCGGCGGTACGTCATGATGGAGAAGATGCGCTGGTGCACCGCCGCCATCCCCTGCTGGAGGATCCGGTCCACGTCCCCCACCTCGCCGGCGCCCACGTCCACCGCGATGACCCCCGTGGCCTCCTCCGCCTCGGCCCGGAGCAGCCCCATGGGGTGCTCGGTGCCGCCGTCCACCAGGGCCTGCCCGTTCAGGAGGGCCGGCGGGTAGAGCACCGGGAGCGCCGACGACGCGTACACCGCCTCCACCAGCGACACGTCGGTGCGGGCGCCGGTGCCGAACCACTCGGTCTTGCCCGTGGCCAGGTCCACGGCGTTCACCAGCAGGGGGAGGTCCATGGCGGCCCACCCGTCCTCGGGGAGCACCTCGGCGTAGTACTCCTTCAGCGCGTCGCCCCGGAAGAGGCTCACCTGCCGGATGCCGTTGATGAGCACCGCCCTGCGGTTGATGCGCACGATGTCCGTGCGCCTCAGCTCCCGGGCCCGCCGGCGCATCTCCCGCCATCCCATGCCGGAGGAGTAGAGGGCGCCCACCAGCGCGCCGATGCTCGTCCCGATGACCCCCTCCACGCGCACGCCGGCCTCTCCCAGGGCGCGGACGACGCCGACGTGGGCCAGCCCCTTCAGGCCCCCTCCCCCGAGGACCAGCCAGATGCGGTCCCCCAGGGACCCAAGGTCGGTCCGGGGGGTACCCTCAGCCCCCTCGCCAGGACGGCGGGCGTCCCCGCCCGCCGAAGGGCCCGAAGGCCCGGTGGGTGCTGGATTTCCGGCAGTCGGTTCCACTTGATTCCTGGCCTGGCGTTGTCTAGGTTCTTGAAACCGAGAATCATTCTTGATAAGCGGGATTCCCCGCCCCCACCCATCGTCGAGGACGCGATGAGCGACGCTCCCATTCTGAAGATCAGCGGTCTCCGCGCCAAGGTGGCCGAGGAAGACATCGAGATCCTCCACGGCGTGGACCTGGAGCTCGGCAAGGGCGAGATCCACGCCATCATGGGCCCCAACGGCTCCGGCAAGAGCACGCTGGCCAAGGTCCTGGCCGGCCACCCCTCGTACGAGGTCACCGCCGGCACCGTGACCTACAAGGGCGAGGAGATCCTGGAGATGGAGGCCGACGAGCGCTCCCGCGCCGGCATCTTCCTGGCCTTCCAGTACCCCGTGGAGATCCCCGGCGTCAGCATCGCCAACTTCCTGCGCACCGCGGTCCAGTCCCACATGCCCGAGGGCGAGGAGCTCGACATCTTCGACTTCGCCGACATGCTCACCGAGCGGATGGAGCTGCTGGAGATGGACCCCTCCTTCGCCGAGCGGCACGTCAACGACGGCTTCTCCGGTGGCGAGAAGAAGCGCAACGAGATCCTCCAGATGGCCGTCCTCAAGCCGTCGCTGGCCCTCATGGACGAGACCGACTCGGGCCTCGACATCGACGCCCTGAAGATCGTGGCCGCCGGCGTGAACAAGCTGGTGGAGGAGAACCCCGAGATGTGCGTCCTCCTCATCACCCACTACCAGCGCCTCCTGGATTACATCAAGCCCCATCACGTCCACGTGATGGTCCAGGGCCGCATCGTCCAGTCCGGCGGCCCCGAGGTCGCGCTGGAACTCGAGCGCGAGGGCTACCGGAGCTGGCAGGAGCACGAAGCCGCCGCGCAGGCCGCGCGCGCCGACGCATCGGTCTGAGGGGGAAGGACATGCCACAGAACGAAACGATCCACGATCTCGGACTCGACGAATACAAGTACAACTTCGTCACCGAGTCCAAGCCCGTCTTTCAGGCCCAGAAGGGTCTCTCCGAGGACGTCGTCCGCCAGATCTCGGCCAACAAGGAGGAGCCCGAGTGGATGCTCCAGTTCCGCCTGAAGGCCCTGGAGATCTACGGGAAGAAGCCCATGCCCACGTGGGGTGGCGACCTGTCGGGGCTGGAGGACGTGCTGGACGAGATCTACTTCTACGTCCGCCCCCAGGACCGCATGCAGCACTCGTGGGACGACGTCCCCCAGGAGATCAAGGACACGTTCGAGAAGCTCGGGATCCCCGAGGCCGAGCGTAAGATCCTGGCGGGCGTCGGCGCCCAGTACGAATCGGAGATGGTGTACCACTCCCTCAAGAAGGAGTGGGAGGACAAGGGCGTCATCTTCGATTCCATCGAGGACGGCCTGAAGAACCACCCCGAGCTCTTCCGCGAGCACTTCGCCACCATCATCCCGCCCCAGGACAACAAGTTCGCCGCCATGAACTCGGCGGTGTGGTCCGGGGGGTCGTTCGTCTACATCCCCAAGGGCGTGAAGCTGGAGACGCCGCTCCAGGCCTACTTCCGCGTGAACCAGGAGCGCATGGGGCAGTTCGAGCGCACGCTCATCATCGTCGACGAGGGCGCCAACGCCCACTACATCGAGGGGTGCACCGCCCCGGTGTACAGCACCGAGTCGTTCCACTCGGGCGTCATCGAGATCGTGGTGAAGAAGAACGCCCGGTTCCGGTACACGACCATCCAGAACTGGTCGAACAACATGTACAACCTGGTCACCCAGCGGGCGATGGTGCACGAGGGCGGCCACATGGAGTGGCTGGACGGGAACCTGGGCTCCAAGCTCACCATGAAGTACCCGTCGTGCTACCTGGTGGGCGAGGGCGCCCACGGCGAGATCCTCTCCATCGCCTACTCCGGCGACGGCCAGCACCAGGACACCGGGGGGAAGGTGGTCCACGTGGCGCCGTACACCACGTCGTCCATCGTGTCCAAGTCCATCTCCAAGGGCCACGGACGCTCCACCTACCGCGGTCTCCTGAAGGTACACAAGGGCGCGCATCACGCCCGCTCCAACGTCGAGTGCGACGCGCTCCTCATCAACGACACGTCGCGCACCGACACCTACCCGTACATCGAGATCGAGGAGAACGACGCCAACGTGGGTCACGAGGCGTCGGTGTCCAAGATCGGCGAGGAGCAGCTCTTCTACCTGACGAGCCGGGGCATCCCCGAGGACGAGGCCATGGCCATGATCGTCCGCGGGTTCATCGAGCCCATCGCGAAGGAGCTCCCCCTGGAGTACGCGGTGGAGCTGAACCGCCTGATCGAGCTGGAGATGGAGGGCTCAGTCGGATGATCGGAGAGCTCATGGAAGGTGTAACCGACGCACTGAACGCGGCGGCCATCGGCAGGGTCTCGGCGAAGGAGCCCAACTGGCTCCGCGAGCGCCGCGACCACGCCTGGGACGTGTACGAGCGCACCCCCATGCCCACGACTCGGCTGGAGGAGTGGCGCTACACCGACCTGCGCCGGAAGCTGGACCTGGCGTCGCTGAAGCTGAGCGAGGCCGAGGCCGTCGCCGACGACTTCGAGTCGTGGCCCATGCGCCTGCGCGAGGCCATGGCCCAGGACCGGGAGGCGTCGGGCCACCTGGTGATCATCGATGGGCACGTGGTCCACGCCGACGTGACGCCCGAGCTGGCGGCCAAGGGCGTGGTGCTCATGTCGCTCCACGAGGCCGTGGAGAAGCACGAGGCCCTGGTGAAGGAGTACCTGGCCACCAAGGCCGTGCCTCCGGAGGAGGGCAAGTTCGCCGCCCTCAACGCGGCGCTGTGGAACGACGGCATCTTCCTCCATGTGCCCCGGGGCGTGAAGCTGGACCAGCCCGTCCGCGTTACCCGCTGGTACAGCGAGTCGGGGGTGGCGTACCTCTCGCGCACGCTCATCGTGGCGGAGACGGCGAGCCAGGTCTCCTTCGTGGACGAGGTGCTCTCCGAGGACTTCTCCGCCCAGACGCTCACGTCGTCGGCGGTGGAGGTCATCGCCCAGGACGGCGCGCAGGTGCAGTACGTGGCCGTGCAGCGCCTGGGCAAGGGCGCCTTCTACCAGGCGGTGCAGCGCACGCTGGCCGGCCGCGACGCCACGCTGGACACGCTGAACGTGGCGCTGGGCGCCACCACCACCCGGGTGGACCTGAACGCCCGCCTCCTGGGCCCCGGCTCCAACTCCGACATGCTGGGCCTGTACTTCGGCGACGGCGACCAGCACTTCGACTTCAACACCAGCCAGGACCACGTGGCCGACCACGCCGGGAGCGACCTGCTCTACAAGGGCGCGCTGGACGGCAGGAGCCGCGCGGTCTTCCGGGGCATCATCCGGGTGCACAAGGGCGCGCAGCGCACCGACGCCTACCAGACGAACCGGAACCTGCTGCTCTCGCCCCATGCCCGCGCCGACTCGCTGCCCAACCTGGAGATCGAGGCCGACGACGTGAAGTGCTCCCACGGCGCCACCGTGGGGGAGCTGGACGCCGAGGCCAAGTTCTACCTCATGAGCCGCGGGATGACCAGGATCCAGGCCGAGCGCCTGGTGGTGCTGGGGTTCCTGGGCGAGGTGCTCTCCCGTCTCCCCCTGGGGGGCGTCGGCGACAAGGTGACGCGGGTCATCCAGGAGAAGCTGGCGAAGCATGCGTGAGCCCACCCGCGCCCTGCTGAGCTCCGGGGCGCGGGGGCTTCCCTCCAGGGGAGATTCGATGGCGGGACCTGGTCGGCCCGCCATCGCTCAGCGAGCCGCCCACACTCAGGTCGGACAACCGATGACGCACATGCGGCGCGCGGTCCCCGGGAGGGAAGCCCCCGCGACCCGGAGCATACACCATGGCTGAGTTCACACGTGTCGCCGCGCTGGCGGACGTCGGGCCGGGCACGCTGAAGGCCGTCACCGCGCGCATGCAACCCCTCGTCCTCGCCAACGTGGACGGCGACGTCTACTGCCTCGAGGACCGGTGCTCGCACCAGGACTATCCGCTGTCGGACGGCGAACTGGACGGGGGCGACGTGGTGTGCGTTTATCATGGTGCGCGCTTCGACGCGTGCACCGGCAAGAACAAGGGCCTCCCGGCGGTCCGGCCGGTGAAGAGCTTCCCCGTGGAAGTCCGGGACGGAGACATCTACGTAGAGGTATGAGTCCCCTCGACGTCGGCGCGCTGCGCCGCGAGTTCCCGGCGCTGCACCAGGAAGTGAACGGCAAGCCCCTGGTGTACCTGGACAACGCGGCCACCTCCCAGAAGCCCCGCGCGGTCCTCGACGCGCTCTCCACGTACTACGCCGAGGACAACGCCAACGTCCACCGGGGCATCCACGAGCTGTCGCGCCGCGCCACCGTGGCGTACGAGCGCGCCCGGGAGAAGGTGGCCCGCTTCATCAACGCCTCCGCCCCCGCCGAGGTCGTCTGGACCCGGGGCACCACCGAGGCCATCAACCTGGTGGCCCACGCCTGGGGCAGCTACGCCCTGAAGGAGGGCGACGAGATCCTCCTCACCGTCATGGAGCACCACTCCAACCTGGTGCCCTGGCAGCTCCTGGCCCGACGCACCGGCGCCAGGCTCCGCTACATCGAGTTGGACGACCAGGGACGCCTCGTCCTCGACGACCTTCCCTCGCTCCTCACCGAGCGCACCAAGCTCGTCGCCGTGACCCACGTGTCCAACGCGCTGGGAACGGTGAACCCGGTGAAGGAGATCGTCGCCGCCGCGAAGGCGGTGGGCGCCCGGGTGCTGGTGGACGGCGCGCAGGGCGCGGTGCACACCCGCGTGGACGTGCAGGCGCTGGGCGCCGACTTCTACGCGTTCAGCGGCCACAAGATGTGCGGCCCGACGGGCGTGGGCGCGCTCTGGGCCCGGCGCAACCTGCTGGAGACCATGGAGCCCTGGCAGGGCGGCGGCGAGATGATCCAGTTCGTCGAGCGGGACATGAGCACCTGGGCCGAGGTGCCCCACAAGTTCGAGGCCGGCACGCCCAACATCGCCGGCGCGGTGGGCATGGGCGCCGCGGTGGACTTCCTCTCCGGGCTGGACTGGGACGCCGTGGCCGCCCACGAGCGCGACCTGGTGGCCTACGCGCTGGAGCGCCTGGCCGAGGTGCCGGGCATCACGCTCTACGGCCCGCGCTCCCCGGAGGAGCGCTCGGCGGTGGTGTCGTTCACGCTGGGTGACGCCCACCCCCACGACATCTCCACCATCCTCGACTCCGAGGGCGTCGCCGTGCGGGCGGGCCACCACTGCGCCCAGCTCGTCATGAAGCACTTCGGCGTGTCGGCCACCGCGCGGGCATCCTTCTACCTCTACAACACGAGGGACGAGGTGGACCGGCTGGTGGAAGGGCTGGGCGTGGTGCAGGGGATCTTCGGCGCCTGACCCTCTGCGCGTCCGCACCATTAGCGATCTCCCGTCTCCCCCGCGTACATTGGATCGATGGAGACACCCACGCTCAACTCCCTCTACCAGCAGCTCATCCTCGAGCACTATCGGAACCCGCGGAACAAGGCGGAGCTCCCGGACAAGACCGTGGAGATCCACATGCGGAATCCCACGTGCGGAGACGAGATCCGCCTCCAGCTCAAGGTGGAGGACGGACGCATCGTGGACGCCCGGTTCGAGGGGCAGGGGTGCTCCATCTCGCAGGCCGCGGTGAGCATGATGACCCAGCTCATCAAGGGGCGGGCGGTGGACGAGGCCGACGCCCTGGCCGAGCGGTTCAAGGAGATGATGCACGGTGACGCCGAAGCCACGAAGGACCGGTCCATGGGGGACCTCCGGTCGCTGGCCGGCGTGAGCAAGTTCCCGGTCCGGGTGAAGTGCGCGCTGCTGGGCTTCGACGCCCTGCAGGAGGCGCTCGGGCGGGCCGGGGAGGGAGGAGAGCCCTGACCACCTCGGAGATCCGCTCGGCGCACCTCGCCGACACGCCCGCCGGGCCGCTGACCATCTGGGTCTCGCCCCTGGGCGTGCGCCGCATCGAGTTCGGCCCCCTGCCCAAGGACGCCCACGCCGACCCGCCCGAGGCGTGGCCGGACACGCTGCGTGACGCCGTCACCCAGGTCACAGAGTACTTCGACCGCACCCGGCGCGACTTCGACCTCGCCCTGGACCTGGAGTCGGCCACCGACTTCCAGCGCCAGGTGTACGCCGAGCTCCTCAAGGTGCCCCACGGACGGGTGACCACCTACGGGGAGCTGGCCGAGGCGGTGGGGCGGGGCTCGGAGCAGGCCCGGGCGGTGGGGCAGGCCGTGGGGGCGAACCCCGTGCCCATCGTCATCCCGTGCCACCGCGTGGTGGCCGCCGAGAGCCGCCTGGGCGGCTTCTCCGGCGGGCTCGCCGCGAAGGCCGCCCTCCTGCGCACGGAGAACGTGGACGTGGAGGGCGAGAGCGAGACGAGCCGGATCCACCCGGAGGTCCTCCGGCTGGACCTCTGACGCCGAGAGCACACGCCCCGAACCTCCCACGCCGGCCGGTGTAGTACGGCCGCCTGCAACCCCGCAGCAGCCTGGCTACAACCCCAACGAAGCTCGTCATGACGTCCTTCTCTCCGCGCACCCGCCACGGGTTCTTCCTCCTCTCCGCCTCCCTCCTCCTCTCCGCCTGCGGCGGAAGCGGCGACGGTGCCGACGCCCAGGCCGAGGTGCCCCAGGACACGCTCATCAAGCCCATGGAGCGGGAGCCCCTCACCGAGGCCGACCTCGTTGGGCTGGACGTGGCCTCCCTGGCGCTGGAGCTGCCCTGGACGACGAACAAGGTCTCCCGGGACGCGGCGGCGGGAGCCCCCGCCGCGGACCTCAGAGGCGCCGACGTGTCGGGGTACGACGGCTTCGACCGGGTGACGTTCACGCTGGGTGACGCCTCCCCCGGCACCGGGTACGAGATCGCCTTCGCCGAAGCCGGGGCCACGGCGTCGTGCGGCGCCGACCCCCAGACCCTGGCCGGCCGGGCGCTGGTGGTGACCTTCGCCCCGGCCCGCGCCGGCGCCGACGGCGAGCGGTGGATTCCCCTGGGTGTGCAGCGCGCGACCGCGACCCGAATGGCCCGCGCCGGCCTCCTCTGCGACGACGGCTCCACCGTGGCCTGGGTGGCCGAGCTGGTCGCCGGCGACCAGGTCCGCGTGCTGGAGCTGCGCGACCCGAGGCGCGTGGCGGTGGACGTGCGGTAGCCCCCGTAGGTATCGTGGAGGCTCCGCGCCGCCGCCCCGGTGGCGCGGTCCCGGAGCGAGGCCGGGCCTGACACGGCCGGGGGTGCCCAGTTGGCTGATTCACGCGACCTGCAGGACATCACGCAGCTCCTGGTGGCTGCGGGCCAGGGGCGGGAGGGCGCCATGGACGAGGTGTTCTCGTCCGTGTACCCCCGCCTCCGCGAGCTGGCGCGTGCCCGCCGCCGTGGCTGGCAGGGCGACCACACCATGGACACCACCTCCCTCATCCACGAGGCGTACCTCAAGGTGGCGTCGGCGTCCTCGCCCCAGTACGAGAGCCGGGGGCACTTCTTCGCGGTGGCGGCCCAAGCCATGCGCCAGGTCCTCATCAACTACGCGGAGAAGAAGAGCGCCGCAAAGCGGGGGGGCGGCGCTGCCCACGTGACGCTCCACGAGCGGGACGTGGTCACCGACACCGCCATGGACGAGATCCTGGCGCTGGAGGCCGCCCTCAAGCGGCTGGAGGAGATGAGCCCCCGCCAGGCCCGGGTGGTGGAGTGCCTCTTCCACGCCGGCTTCACGGTGGAAGAGACCGCCCACGCCCTGGAGCTGTCGCCGGCCACGGTGAAGCGCGACTGGGCGGCGGCCCGGGCCTGGCTCTACCGGGAGATGAACCCCGACGCCGCTCCCGCCGGCGGCGCCTCCTGAACCTGGCGGGATGAGCGCGCGCGACCCCGGCCGCTGGGAGAAGGTCCAGGAGATCCTCGCCGACGCCCTGGAGCTGGAAGGCCCCGAGCGCACCGCGTACCTGGACCGGGCGTGCGGCGGCGACGCAGGGCTCCGCGAGGAGGTGCTCTCCCTGGTGCGGGCGGCGGAGGACGCCGACGGCTACTTCGCGTCCCTGGCCGACCGGGTGGGGATCACCGGGTCCGCGGGCGGGGCGCCGCACCCCCCCGAGCCCGAGTTGGAGGGACGCGTGGTGGGGGCGTACCGCCTGGGCGAGCTGCTGGGGCGGGGCGGCATGGGCGTGGTGTACCTGGCGGAGCGGGCCGACGGCCAGTTCGAGCAGACCGTCGCCCTCAAGATCCTCCCCCTGGGCGCCGCCACCCCGGAGGCCCACCGCCGCTTCCTGGAGGAGCGGCGCATCCTGGCCCGCCTGGAGCACCCCCACATCGCTCGGCTCTACGACGGCGGCGTCACCGAGGACGGCACGCCGTACTTCGTCATGGAGCGCATCGAGGGCATTCCCCTCACCGACTACTGCCGCAGGCACGGCCTGGACGTGGAGCAGCGGCTGCGCCTCTTCCTGGACGTGTGCGACGCCGTGTCCTTCGCCCACGGCAAGCTGGTGGTGCACCGGGACCTGAAGCCCAACAACATCCTGGTCACCGAAGACGGGAAGGTGAAGCTCCTCGACTTCGGCATCGCCCGCCTCACCGAGCCCGGCGCCGAGGACGGCACCGCCACGGCCCTGGGGGGGCGGCTCATGACGCCGCGGTACGCGGCGCCGGAGCAGCTCCGGGGCGAGCCGGTGACCACCGCCGCCGACGTGTACGCCCTGGGCGTCATCCTCCACGAGGTCCTCACGGGGATCTCCCCCTACGACCTCACCGGGGAGACCACATCCCTGGTCCACGCCGTGTGCCACCAGACCGTGCACGCTCCCAGCGCGCGCCTCTTCAAGTGGGCGCGGGGCACGGTCATCGGCACCGACGAGGTGCGCGACGCCGTGGCCTCCGCCGCGGCCATGGGGTGGTCGGTGCGGAGCCTGAGCCGCGCGCTCCGGGGCGACCTGGACAACATCCTCCTCATGGCGCTGCGCAAGGAACCCGGCCGCCGCTACCCGTCGGTGGAGGCGCTGGCCGAGGACATCCGCCGGCACCTGAACGGGTACCCGGTGAAGGCCCGCCCCGAGGGCGTGACCTACGTGGCCGGCCGCTTCCTGGTGCGCAACGCGCTCCCCATGGCGGCGGCGGGCTCGGTGCTCCTCCTCCTCTCGGTGCTCATGGGGCTCACCGTGCGCTTCGCCATCACCACCCGCGAGCAGGCGGCCGAGATCGCCCGGGAGCGGGACCGGGCCGAGGAGATCTCCCACTTCATGCGGGAGCTCTTCGAGGTCGCCAGCCCCACCCGGGCCCCCGGAGAGTCCATCACCGTCACGCAGCTCCTGGAGGCGGGCGTGCACCGCATCCGCGAGGACCACCCCGACGAGCCCGAGCTCCAGGCGGAGATGATGACCGTGCTCGGGTCGGTGTACCACCACCTGGGGCTCCTCCCCGAGGGGCTGGAGCTGCTGGAGGAGGCGCTGCGCATCCAGGAGGGGCTCACCACCGTGGGCGACCGGGAGCGGGCGGCCACGCTACAGGCGCTGGGAGAGGCGCTGCGCGACGCGGGGCGGGAAGGCGAGGCCGAGCCCTTCCTGCGCCGCGCCGCCGAGATGGGCGCAGCCTCGGCGCACGAGGCGGAGCGGGAACGGGAGCGCCACGCCGGAGGGGCGGAGCGGCGCTGAGGGAGGTGGGGCGGAGCGGCACCCCGCCACCCGCGCACCCTATCCGAAGCGCGCCGGCGAGAGCCGGGTCCAGAGGGGCTCGGTCCGCCCCTCCAGCACCCAGTCCCCCACCACCCTGCCCGTCACCGGGCCCAGCGTGAGCCCCAGCATGCCGTGGCCCGTGGCGGCGACCACGCCCTCCACGCCCGGCAGGGGTCCCACGATGGGAAGCCCGTCGGAGGCCACCGGGCGGAGGCCGCACCACTCGGAGAGAGGCGCGCGGGCCTCCAGGCCCGGGAAGGCCCGGGCCGCCGCCCGGGTGAGCTGCTCCAGGCGGGGGCGGCGCATGACCAGGTTGAGCCCCGAGAACTCCATGGTGCCCGCGAAGCGCACGAAGCCGTGAAGTGGCGTGCAGAACACGGAGTGCTCGTTGAGGACGCACGCGATGCGCAGGGGCGGCGCGCCCCCCGGCCCCACCGGCAGGTCCCGGTGGTACCCCTTCCCCGGCTGAACCGGGAGGCGGGTGCCCAGGCGGCGGGCCAGCGCCAGGCTGAAGGGGCCCGTCGCGAGCACCACGGCGTCGGCGCCCACGACCTCGCCGCCGGCAAGACGGACGCCCGTGGCACGCCCCGATTCCACCGCCACGTCGGTGACGTCCACGCCCTCGCGGACCTCGACCCCGCGCCGGCGGGCGGCGGCGGCCAGCCCCGTGGTGAACGCATACGGGTCCAGCGTGGCCGCCTCCGGGTAGTACACCCCACCCAGGATCTCCCGGCTCAGCGCCGGCTCGGCGGCGCGCAGCGCGTCGCCGTCCAGCACCTCGGGGTGGTAGCCCCGCTTGGCGATGATGTCCGCCTCGTGGCGGGCGTCGGCCCACCCCTTCTCCGTGCGGCACACGTCGAAGTAGCCGTCGCGGCGGTACGAGCACGCGATCTCCTCCGCCCGCACCGCCTCCTCGAAGAGGCGGAGCGCCTCCAGGCCCAGGGGAGACATCACCTCCATGCACGCCTCCACGTGCTCCCACGTGCAGTGGCGCGCGAAGTCCAGGAGCCACGCCCAGAGCGCCGGATCCCAGCGGGGCTTCAGGTAGAGGGGGCTGGTGGGATCGGCCATCTGGAGGAGGGCCCGCTTCACCCGCCCCGGCTTGTTCAGGGGCGGGTGCCCCGCGCTGACGGTGCCCGCGTTGCCGTACGACGCCGAGCCCCGGCCCGCCACCGCCTCCCGTTCCAGGAGCACCACGTCGGCGCCGCGCCCCGCCAGGTCGTAGGCCACGCTCACGCCGATGACGCCGCCGCCCACCACCACGACACGGGATGCCATGCGCCGCTCCCTCCCGTCCTCAGCCCGCCTTCGGGTCGAGGAGGACCTTGATGGAGCCCGATTTCCGCCGGTTGGCCGCGGCGGCGAGCGCGTCGCGCACCTGCCCCAGCGGGTAGACGTGCGTCACCATCTCCGCCACCGGAGCCCCCGTCTCGACCAGGAGGTCGTGGGTGATCTGGAACGTGTGGGCGTGGCCGCCGCGCCACTCCTCCCGGCCGTAGCACAGGAAGCCCTTCACGTTCAGCTCCCGGGCCCACACGAAGGTCAGATCCAGCCTCCGGATCTCGGCGGCGCACCCCAGCATGACGATGCGCCCCCGGGGCGCCGTGAAGCGGAGGCACTGCTTGAGCGTCTGGCCGCTCCCCACGCAGTCGAAGACCAGGGGGAAGCCCCCCCCCGCGAAGACCTCGTCGCCCACGATGGGCATGTACCCCTGGGCGCCCGTCTCCACGAGGGCCTGTCGGGCCTCGTCGCCGGGGGAGACCACCGTGCTTGCCCCCAGTTTACGCGCCAGCTCGGCCTCGTGGCCGCGCTTGATCTGCGCGACGATCTCCCCCTGGAAGCCCGCCGCGCGCAGCGCCCAGATGGTGCCCAGCGCGATGGGGCCGCTCCCCACCACCAGCGCCGGGCCGTCGCCCCAGGGGCGCATGCGCAGCACCGCGTGCATCCCCACGGCCAGCGGCTCCATGAGGGCCGCCGTGTTGTCGTCCAGCGCGTCGGAGACCGGGAAGAGCTGGCTCTCGTGGACCACCATGCCCTCGCCCCACCCGCCGGGCAGGTCGCGGTGGTAGCCGATGGTGGCGCCCCGGGCGAGCCCGCGGCCTCCCACCTGGATCTCCCCCTCTTCCCCCTGGCGCTCGCACGTGCCCGGGAGCCCCTCGGAGCAGGAGCGGCATTGGCGGTCACCCCGGAAGCCCCGGTGGTTGCAGGAGATCACCGGGTCCACCGTCACCCGCCGCCCCGGCTCCACCGAGCGCACCGCCGGCCCCACCTCCAGCACCCGGGCCACCACCTCGTGGCCGAGCACGGCGGGAAAGGAGCCGAAGGGCTCCATGGCCGGGCTCGCCTTGAAGGTGAGCGTGCCCACGTCGGTGCCGCAGATCCCCGCCTTGAGGACCTCCAGGCGCACCCAGTCGGGGCCCGGGAGGGCCGGCTCGCCCCGCGTGCCCAGCGAGAGCCCGCTGGGCGCCCCGAACACGAAGGCCTGGGACAGGCCCCCCAGCGCCTTCCCCATGAGGAAGCCCGGGATGGTGACGTTGAAGGAGACGGCGCGCATGGCCCGCGTGGTCAGCCCAGGGGTCCGAAGAGCCCGTTGCCCGGCGCGTCGGGATCGTCGGAGCGGTAGAACTCGTTGACCATGGCCAGGAGCTCCTCCAGCGTGACCTGCCCGTCGCCGTCCAGGTCCAGGTCGAGGAAGACGCGGCGGGCCTCGGCGGACTTGAGGCCGTAGATGCCGTAGAAGTTGCAGAACTCGTCGGCGCCCAGGACCCCGTCCTCGTCGGTGTCGAAGACCTCGAAGAGGAGCTGGGAGACCGACGCCACCGCCTCCTTGTAGCGGGCCTCGTCGGTCAGGACCCCGTCCCAGTGGGCGAGCCACTCCTGGAGGTCCACGCTGCCGTCCTGGTTCGCGTCCGCGGCCGTCCGCAGCGCCTCCCAGCGGCTCAGGTAGCCGCCCTGCAGGGCCCGGTGGGCGCTGGAGTTCATGTCCGCCCGGTGGAGCGCGCGGACGTTCTCCAGGACCCGGTCGAAGTCGGCGGGGCCGATGCGCCCGTCGTCGTCCACGTCGTAGACCCGGAAGTACCGGGTCAGCTTCTTCTTCTGGAGGTCGGTGAGCATGGGCGTGCGTGGCTGGGGAGGTCTGGGCCGCCGCGGGGGGGCGGGCTATAAGATAGCCCGTGGGGGGCGGGGAGGCTCGCCTACGCCGCCTCCTCGTCGTCGAACTGCCTGATCTCCACCGAGCCGTCCGGGAACTCAGCCACCAGGTGAAGTTCTCCTCCGAACGCTTCTACGACGTCTCTGAGGGTGCTGACCAGCATATCGCGGCGCTTCTCAAGCCGAGAGACATTGGACTGCGAGATCTGCAGGCGGGCGGCGACCTCCTCCTGAGTGAGCGCGAGTTGGTCGCGGAGCTCAGCAAGGTCCATGGCAAGCAGGAGTGCCGCGGTCTTCTCGCGATTCCGCGCCTGCCTTTCCGGCGACATCTGCTCGCGGATCTCTCTCCACTTACGTGCCATCGATCAACCCCTCCTCACGGAGTGCCTCGAGGTGCTCATCGTAAAGAGCATCGGCCGTTGGAACGTGCTTCTCGTACCATCGATCATCGCCTGACTTCGAGCCGCCCAGAAGGAGGATCGCCACACGACGCGGATCGAACGCATAAAGGAGGCGGTAGGGTTGGCCCCGGTATTGCACCCGAAGCTCTCTGAGGTGTGCGTGCCTGGACGTCGTGATCTTGCTCGAGTGGGGGAAGGAGAGCTGGGGCCCGCGCGTCTCCAACAGCCCAACGACCACGTCGATCGCATCCTGCTCCGCGGCGTGGAGCGTACCCCACCACCTTTCGAATTCGTCCGTGAACTCCACGCCCCACACCATCCAACATACCCTCCATAGCATATACCGTCCAGCGCATGGAAGATCGTTGGACTCCTGAACGTCGGATCAGGGCATGGGCGCGTGAATGCTCGGCGAGGACGACCCGCCCCCCCCCTACCCCAGCAGCTCCCGCGTCACCCTCTGGGCCACGTAGAGCCCCACGCCCGTCCCCACCATGCCCACGACGAAGGCCGTGAAGAAGGAGACGCGGGCGCCCGCGGCCCACCCGATCCAGCCGCCGAGGCTCATCCCGGCGAGGTTGAGGATGCCCTTCATCGGTCCCCCCTTGGCTTGGTCCTGCGCGTGGGCTCGGCCGTCAGCGGATCCTCGGGCCAGAAGTGCTTCGGGTAGCGCGCCCGCAGGTCCTTCCGCACCTCGAAGTACGCTCCCCGCCAGAAGCTGGCCAGGTCGCGGGTCACCTGCACCGGGCGGTGGGCGGGGGAGAGGAGGTGGACGGTGAGGGGCACCCGACCCCCACCCACCGCGGGGGTCTCCAGGAGCCCGAAGACCTCCTGGAGCCGCACGGCCAGCACCGGGGCGGCGGGGTCCGAGTAGTCCAGGAAGATCCGCGACCCCGAGGGCACCTCCAGGTAGGAGGGGGCCAGGCGGTCCACGTCGGCGCGCCGCTCCCACGGGATGCGCGTCAGGAGCGCCTCGGCCAGGGGGACGCGGGCCACGTCGTCCAGGGAGCGCCGCCCCGACAGGAAGGGGGCGAGCCAGTCCTCCAGGTCCGCGAGGAGCGTGGGCTCGTCGGCGGGGGGCCAGCCGGACGGGTCCAGGGCGTGGAGGAAGGCCAGGCGCTCCCGGAGCTGGGTTGTGTCCCGGTCCCACGGCAGCACGTGGAGCCCCCGGCTCCGCACACCCGAGCACAGCGCCGTGGCCAGGGCGTGGGGGTCCGGGTCCCTGAGCGCCCCCTCCGCCAGCACCAGCGCCCCCAGGAGGCGCACCCGCCGGGCCTGGACGCGCCCCGCCCCGTCGTCCCAGGCCACCTCCTCCACCGTGGCCACCTGGTCCCCGAAGGCGTGCTCCACCTCGTCGCGGGTGAGGGGGGCCGCCTGGAAGACCCGCCCCTCCCGGCCCCGGGCGTCCAGCTCCACCGCCACCAGCCACGGCTCGCCCGCCAGCGGGTCGGAGGGGTCCACGGTGACGCCCCGGCCGTTGCGGAGGAGGTACCGCCCCCGGGTCCCCTCCCGGAGCTGCCCCACCCGGTCGGGGTAGGCCAGCGCCGCCAGGAGCCCCACGTGGGCCTCGTCCTCGCGGGAGGGCCGGGCGTCGGGGACGCCCGCCCGGCGCCGGAGCGCCCGGGCCTGCTCCCGGACCCGCTGCACCGCCCCCCGGTCCACCGTGGCCCCGCGGCCCACGGCGGTACGCTCCCCCCGCAGCGCGTCCAGGCGGAGACGCAGGTCCACCTCGGGGGGACCACCCGCCCCCCGGAGCACGTCCCGCTCCTCCAGCAGGGCGGCCAGGTCGCACGCCAGCGCGCCCAGCCCCCGCTCCGCGCCCCGGAGCACCAGGTGGGCGAGCCGCGGGTGGACGCCCAGCTCGGCCATGCGGCCGCCGTGGGCCGTGGGCAGGCCTGAGGCGTCCAGGGCCTCCAGCTCCTGGAGGAGCTCCCGGGCCTGGGCCAGGGCGGCGGGGGCGGGGGCGTCCAGCCAGGACAGCTCCCCCGCGTCGGCGCCGAAGGCCGCCAGCTCCAGGACCAGGGGGGCCAGGTCCGCGTCGCGGATCTCCGGGGCCCGGGCGGGGACGAGCCCCTGGTCCTCGGCGCGGGTCCAGAGGCGGCGGCACACCCCCGGCGCCGTGCGCCCCGCCCGGCCCCGGCGCTGGTCGGCGGCGTCGCGGGTGACGCGGAGCGTCTCCAGACGGGTCATGCCCGTGCCCGGGTCGAAGCGCGGCACCCGCATGAGCCCCCCGTCCACCACCGCCCGCACCCCCTCGATGGTGAGGGACGACTCGGCGATGGCCGACGCCAGCACCACCTTCCTGCGCGCCGGGGGCACAGGGCGGAGCGCCCGGTCCTGCTCGTCTCGGGGGAGCATCCCGAAGAGCTGGAACACGTCCGTGCCCGCGGGGAGCCCCTCGTCCAGGTGCTCCGCGGTCCTGCGGATCTCCGCGGCGCCCGGGAGGAAGACCAGCACGTCCCCCTCGTCTTCGGCCAGGGCCGCGCGCACCGTACGCGCCACCACCGGCTCGATCCAGCCGTCGACGGGGCGTTCCAGCCAGCGCGTCTCCACCGGGAAGGCCCGCCCCTCGGAGCGCACCACCGGCGCGCCGCCCAGGAGCGCGGCCACCGGCTCGGCGTCCAGCGTCGCCGACATCACCAGGACCCGGAGGTCGGGGCGCAGCAGGGTGCGGCTATGGAGCGTGAGGGCCAGCCCCGTGTCCGCCTGGAGGGAGCGCTCGTGGAACTCGTCGAAGACCACGAGCCCCACGCCTTCCAGCGACGGGTCGGACTGGAGCATGCGCGTGAGGATCCCCTCGGTGACCACCTCGATGCGCGTGCGCGGGCCCACCCGCGTCTCCAGGCGCATGCGGTACCCCACCGTACCGCCGGCGTCGGCCTCCCCCAGCAGCTCGGCCATGCGGAGCGCCGCGGCCCGGGCCGCCAGCCGGCGCGGCTCCAGCAGGAGGATCTTCCTCCCCTCCAGCCAGGGCGCGTCCAGGAGGGAGGGCGGGACCACGGTGGTCTTCCCCGCCCCCGGGGGGGCCACGAGGACGGCGGAGGCATGGTCCGCCAAAACGCCCCGGAGCTCGGCGAGCACCTCCCCGATGGGGAGGGCGCGGGCCTCGGCGTCGAGGCGGGAGCGGCCGGTCACCGCTTCCCCGAGCTCGGGCCTGACCGCAGGTCCCTCCGGAAGCACACGATGCGCTCCACCTCCTGGAAGCCCGCCGCCCGGTGGAAGTCCAGGCTGGGCTGGTTGGCGATATCAGCGTCGGACGCCAGCTCGGAGAGCCCCCGCGCCCGGGCCCACGCCTCCGCCTGGCGAAGGAGCCCCACCCCCACGCCCGTGCGCCGGGCATCCGCGTCCACCCAGATCCCCTCCAGGTACGCCACCGGGGAGGTGGCGCATCCTTCCGCATAGGCCCGGGTGCCCACCTCGGCGAAGGCCGCCAGCCGCCCGTCCGACCGCTCGGCCACGAGCACCGCGTACTCCGTCGGGGGGAGCTCCAGGAGGGCGTCCACCTCCTCCGGCGTGGAGTCGGGCCAGAGGGCCATGCGCATGCGGACCACCTGGTCGCGGTCGGCCCGACGGAGGGGGCGGATCAGCATGGATGGGCCTCAGCGGACCAGCACGAAGGCGTTGGACACACGCTGCTCCAACGGGAGCGGCTCGCCGGGCCGACCCGCGAGGGTGTCGTAGGTCGCGTAGGCCTGGGTCCACACCATCCGATACACCCCCTGGATCTCCGGGAAGACGAAGACCGGCATCACGTTGGACCCCGGCGGCGCCCCGAAGAGCGCCAACGTGTCGGCGTACGTGGCGCCGGGCGGCACGACGACGGGCGCGCTCTGGCACGCGTCCCGGTAGGGCTCCCACGCCGGGAACCAGATGCCGTCCCGGTCCATCTCCAGGAGCGGGCGTACGTCTCCGTCGCAGTTATGTAGGTACACCGGCGCGCCGGTCTCGTTGCGGAAGGCCCAGGGGATGCGCGCCCGGTAGCCCAGCTCGTTGCGGGCCAGCGTGTAGCTCAGGGCGTCGGTCTGGAGGAGGAGGGCGGGGTCCCGCTCCACCGTGGGAGGGGGGGAGCAGGCGGCGAGGAGGAGGATGGCGACGGCGGCGGGCAGGGTGCTCTTCATTCCCCGGGCGGGTCGAGGTGGACGGCGGCACCTCGAAGATGGTCCGGGTGGGGGCTTGGGGGGAACCGCCCTCACCGCCCGATGGCGTACTTCCGCACCATCTCCACGTCGTACTCGTCCCGCTCGCGGACCAGGACATAGTCCCGCCCCGCCTCCAGCAGCGTCCACGCCCGGGGGATGTCCAGGCGGCCCGTCACGCCCCGGTCCCGCTCGGCGATCTGCCAGGTGACCGTGTCGCCCTCCAGGCTGTACTCCCGCACCCAGAGCCGGTCCGACTGGTCGACGAGGAGCGCGTCGAAGAGGGGGAAGAGCCGCCCCCGCGGCGTCTCGTCCAGGAACTTCTCCACGTTCGTGCCGGACTGCATCTGCATGCCCCGGATCGTGAAGCCACCCGAGCGTGCCTCGCGGAACCGGTCCTTGAAGAGGTCCCAGTCCCGGGACGTGACCGGGCGCGGAGTGCCGGCGAGCTCGAAGGTGCCCAGGGGCTCCCCGTCCTCGCCGACGAGGTCGAAGGTGGTCCCGTGGGTGGTCCCCGACACCAGCCAGGACGCTCCGGCGGCGAAGAGGAGAGCCTCCTCGAAGGGGACCGGAGGGAAGAGGCCTTGTCGGCCGGTGCTCACCTTGAACGTGGGCCCGCGGGGCCTCTTGAGTATGGCGGTGGACGCTTCGTCGCGGTGTGCGACCACGACCAGGTCGTCCTCGTAGCGCCCATCGCCCCGGCGGACCGACTCCATGATCGACACGTCCCCCCGGGCGATCAGCACGGTGGAGCTGTTCAGCGGGCGCAGGTCGCTCCGCACCGGGATGCCCGCCCCCACGTCGAAGGCGACGCGTCGGGTGTCCACCATCTCCAGGTCCGCGTCCAAACGGGTCAGGCGTTGGGCCACGCCGTCGTAGACCAGCAGCTCGCCGGAGGGAAGGAGCCGGAAGGACCGGAACCCCCGGTACTCGCCGGGCCCGTCGCCGTCCCGGCCCACGGACCTGAGGAACGCACCGGTGGGCGAGTACACCCGGATGCTGTGGCTCCCCCCGTCCAGGATGAGGATCCGGCCGTCGGGAGCGAGGGTAGCGTCCCCCACCAGGGAGAGGTCCTGGCCCTTGCCGGAGCCGTCGCCGATGGAGGCGACGGGCTTGCCCTGGATGCGCAGGAGCTCCTGGGCGGGAGCGGGGGATGCGGGGAGGAGGAAGGCCAGGGCCAGGAGGGTTGCGGCAACCACCTTGTCGGGTAGTAGGGCCATGGGATCAGGCCCCCGGTGGGTCGGAGAGGCTCGGCGGGGCTTCGTCGTCGGGAGCGGTGAGGGCCGCGGCAACGGACGCGCGCTCGTCCTGAAGCCCCTCGCGCTCTTCTCGCAGACTCCGATACCCCCGCACGGCCACGAAGATCGAGGCGCCGACCCCCACGATGCCACCGAGCATCTGCGTGGAGAAGCCCACGTCGTGGACGGCCGCGAAATAGACGAGGGAAGCCACCGAAGCGATGACCGCCGGGAGGGCGACCCAGTGGATGAAGGCGAGCCGGATCCCCATGGACTGGAGCTGGCGGTCGACCTCGTGGAGGCGGGCTTGGGTGCGGAGGGGGAGGTCGGTCATCCGCGCGTGCGGATCCGTCCCCGGATCTCCATCGGATAGAGCCCCGGGGGCCGGATCTCGTCCGTGGCGCTGCCCGTGCCGTGGGCGTACGTGAACTGCACCGCCATCGGTCTGACCAAGGGCCTGGGGGAGGAGGAGTCCGAGCCGTGTATCGTGTAGAAGAGCGGGATGATCCGGCCTTCGCCGGTGTCCATGTCGCCCACGTCGATCTGGACCGTCGAGGGCTGGGGGCCGACGCCTTCCCTCATGGACTCGAAGGCCGCCGACTCGTCCCACGACCACCAGCTGCCTTCCTGGCCCTCCAGGACCACCCGCTCCGCGAGCCCTTTCCCGACCTGTTCGATCACCAGGAACCCCACGGACGCCAGTCCCAGCAACTCGATCTCCGTCCCGGAATAGGAGTCGAGTGACTTCCGGTGCTCCTCGATGGCCCGCTCCCATAGCGGCGTTCGCACGACGGGGTGCCGCAGGATCGGGTACTCCGCCGACAGCTCCGTCTCGTTGCCGCCGGCGAGAGGCATGAAGTCCTCTCCGCTCATGGAGACGTACCACACGCGGAAGCTCGGGCGCGCCGCGAGGGCGGCCGCTTGCTCGGTGCGGGCGAGCTCCGCCCTCTTGTCCATGGTGTAGAGGACGTTCACCGCGGTGACGATCAACCCCAGGCCGGCCCCGGCCACCCCGAACCACCGTGAGAGCTGGCCGGAACGAGACTCCTTAACATCGGGCATGTCGGGCTACTCCCTTCCAGTTCGGGCGGAGGAAGACGCGCGCCTTGGACGGACTCTCGTGAGATCATACTTCACGAACGCCTCACCCATGGCCGGGCTCACTCCAGCTCCTTCACCCGGACGGCGGTTCCATAGCAGATCACTTCGGTCACCCCCGACATGACCTCGGTCGCGTCGTAGCGGATGCCGATGACCGCGTCGGCGCCGGCCACGTCGGCCTGGACCAGCATCGTGTCGAACGCCTGCTGGCGCGTCCGCTCCGCGAGTTCCGTGAAGAGCGAGATGTTGCCGCCGAACAGCGTCTGCAGACCGGCGCCCACGGTACCGAACACCGACCGCGACCGCACGACCACGCCGCGCACCACGCCCAGGTTCTCCACGATTCGATACCCGGCCAGCTCGAACGCGGTGGTCGTCATGTTGTAGGGTACGTCGGCTGCCTGCGCCCGGATGATGGAAGTCATGGCTCCTTGCCGTCTTGGGTGACCGTCGGGTTTCCTCGGTTTCTATGGCTGGTGGGGCTCACATGGAGAGCGTGCCGATTTTTCACCCCGTCGAGGCGGAATCCCACCTGTTCAGATTCGATCCTCATTCGCCCGCAGACCGCGAGGATCATGTGAAGGGCGCCGCCTTTTTCGAATGCCTCCCATCCACGTCAAGAACCGCACCCCTCCGGCCCCTTCTCTCCGGCCGGCACAAGCCCTTCGCCTCGGTCGCGCGCAACGCCGTCTTCCGCAACCTCATCCACCCATCTGGCTCACGCTGAATACGACGTAGTTGAACGGCATGGCGCCCCCATCACGCCCCACGATTTGGCCGTTGCTCGGAGCGTACTGCCAAGGAGTCCAATCCCAGACGAGATCAGGGGTCTGGACAGCGATGTATGACCCCTGACGCAATTGCGCGCGGGTACCGATGCCGCTGAAGTCCAGACCCAAGAAGAAGTCCTGTACGGGCACGTTCTTGTTCCGGTTCGCGAACGCCTTTGTGATGCCAGTGGCGAATTCCGACACGACAGGAACAACCGGGTTCACGGTATTCAGCAGCTCGAGACCCTTCTTGAACACGTCGCTATCAAGAAAGGAGAGAATTCGCTGGTCGTCGTTGTTCTCCACGTTCACCGTATAGCACCTGAAGGCCACTCCTTCCTCGCCGACCTTGAGGCCTATGAAGACTGGGTACCCGCTGATGCCGGCACCTGACCCCTCCTGCACGCGGTAGACCTGATTGAATCGCACGTCCTGATCCACCGTGTCTGTTTGATGCCTCGCGTAGAAGTCGAACAGGATCATGTGCTGTCCAGATCCTGGATAGTCCTGCACACGCAGCCGGTCCAGGGTCACCTTGATCCGTTTGCCACGTAGCTTCTTGTCTGCGGTGATGTTCCCTGCGTCCTCAATGTCGACGCGGGATGTCGCGTACGGCGCGGGTGGCAAGTAGCCGAAGGCATGCGCAGTGTACCTGTGTACGGGGGTCTTCTCCCACGGCCAGTCGAGGGCAGCGTAGGTCATCGCCTCTACGCCGGCGGCCGCCATTCGGATCCCGTCCGCATTCACCACATCCCCGAGCTCGTCGAGTTTCCCAGCGGCCGCAAGAGCTGGCAGGGCGCCAATTACATCGGGCAGGTCATCACTCATGGGGGTTCTCCTTCAGTGCCAAAGTGCCAAGGGGACTCTTCGATGGTGTAGATGACGACGCTCGGAACGCTGCCACGTTCCGTTGGCGACAAGGTGAGGCGGGTCATCCAGGAGAACGGATGCCACCTGGGCTCTCGATCCCTGGGCCGAGACGCCGCGCAAGGCGCCGCATCACGTTCTCCACGTGTTGTGAGCATCGCTCTCGACACGAACGTCCTCGTCAGTGCCTTCGCCACTCGGGGTCTTGGTTCCGATGTCCTGAACGTGATCCTCGCCGACCATCAACTGGTTCTCGGCGAGACCGTCTTGGGTGAACTCGAACGGATCCTCCGAACGCAACTCAAGATGCCGCGCGACGCAGTGGAAGACATCACTGCTTTCCTCCGGACCCAAGCTGTGATCGTCACGGGCGCGCCATCCATCGATCTGGTCCTCCGCGATCCTGACGACTTGCCCGTCCTGTCTGAGGCCATCCATGGGTTAGCGGAAGTCCTTGTGACCGGAGACGACAACCTGCTCTCCGTCCATGAACATGCCCCCATTCAGATTCTCACTCCCCGCGGTCTCTGGGAGTCCCTCAAGTCTGAATCCAGCTAGCCCGTACCTGCCTCTGGGGCTGTCTTCTAACGTTCAAGAGCTGCGACGCCGGCGCATCCTCACGCTCCGACGAGGCGCATCTCCCCTACTCCACCTGACACCGCTGGCAACGGTCCCCGCGCTTGCGCCGGTGTACTCCGGAGCCGCGCTACGCGCGGCGTAGGCGCAGCTCGCTTGTTATCGGGCGTGGATTCATAAGGTAAGTGCAACAAAACGCCGCGGTCGCCGGACCCGAGG